>JAKVAZ010000006.1:0-600000 GCA_022447225.1 Fuerstiella sp.
TGATCCGTTGCCAAAGGTAATCGTGTGACTGAACCCGGGGTTGGTGTTGGTCAGTTCCACGGCTTCACGCAGACTCAGGTTGCCCAACGAATAGTCACCGTCCACCACGTCGCTGTCCGTGTCGACCACCAGGTGTTGAAGATCACTGGTACCCGTAACAGTCACCGTAACGGTCCCCGGTTCACTGGTGGCGTTGGCCGCACCGCTGCTATCGGTGGCCGTGTAATCGAAGGTGACATTCCGTGTTTGTCCCGCTCCCAAATCCTGAAAAGCTGTTCCAGGATCGAAGGTAAACGTGCCGTTGCCGTTGTCGGTGACCGTGCCTTCGGTCGGTGTGGTCGTAATGGCGAAAGTATGCGTGTCGCTGGTGTCCACGTCGGTGACGGAGAAGTTGCCATCCACCGCTGGTCCGTCTTCGATGGCGGAAATGGCAACGTCATTGGCCAGCGGTCGATCATTGACCGCATTCACGGTGATGTTGACGTTGCCGACATCCTCGAGTGAGCCGTCAGAAACAGTGAATGTAAAACTGTCTGCCCCGTTGAAGTTGGCGTTCGGAGTGTAGGTGAACGTGCCGTTGCTGTTGACGACGACCGAGCCGTTTGTGGGCGACGTCGCGCCAACAAAGGTGACTGGATTTAATTCCGCATCGCTGGCGGTCAGCTGACCGCTGATGTCGGTGTCTTCATCGCCACTGACAGAAAGGTCATCCGCCTCAGGCGCTGTATTTTCGCTTTCGAAGGCTCCGATATCGACGCGGTCACCGACAATTCGGGCGAACGGTGCGCCACGTTGGTCATTCACCAGCGGCGTACCGGATACGGTTCCATCGTCTGTGGCAAGATCATTGCTGCCCTCGTTGATGGCCGGGCTGCCGGCCAGCAGGGCAATGGTCTGCGTGGGGCCGCCGTTGTCGGCAAGTGTGGGGTTCGTACCGTCATTTTCCAACACGGTCTTCCAGTTGACGCCCACGATGTTGCCGTCGGTACCGTCAATAAGCCCAAAAATCCCCCCCGTTCCGAACAGGTTAAAACTACCAGTGGTGGTGGGTCCATCGCCCCTGAAGTCATAGGCACCGCCACTCCGTGTGTTGCCGGCCACAATGCTGTTGTTGATCACTAAGGTGCCGAACGTGTTGTAGATCCCACCAGCGCGGAAATCGGCCTTGTTTCCGCTGATCGTGGTGTTGCTGATCGTTATGTTGCCGTAGGTGAGCTTGAGGCCGCCGCCGACAAAACCAGCATTGTTTCCACTGATGGTGCTGTTGCTGACGGTTACTTCAGCGGAGCTGGAACTGTAGATCCCGCCGCCGTAACGGGCCGAGTTTCCGCTGACCGTGCTGTTGCTGACGGTTATGTTGCCGTTGTTGTCGATCCCGCCGCCGTCCCTAACGGCCGAGTTTTCGCTGATCGTGCTGTTGCTGACGGTTATGTTGCCGTTGTTCTCGATCCCGCCGCCGCGGCTGGCCGTATTACCACTGATGGTGCTGTTGCTGACGGTTACTTCAGCGGAGCTGGAACTGTAGATCCCGCCGCCGCTGCCGTCGGTCGTATTTCCGCTGATCGTGCTGTTAGTGACCGACACGTTTTTACGTGTGAAAATTGCTCCGCCGCCAGCGTTGTCGTAGTAGCCGGCCGCCGTATTTCCGCTGATCGTGCTGTTGCTGATCGATAAGGTGCCGTTGTTGTCGATCCCGCCGCCAGAGCTGTAGTAGCCGCCGGCCGCCGTATTTCCGCTGATCGTGCTGTTGCTGACCGATAAGGTGCCGTTGTTGTCGATCCCGCCGCCGCGGTAAGCCGAGTTCCCGCTGATCGTGCTGTTAGTGACCGACAGGTTTTCACGTGTGAAAATTGCTCCTCCTTCGTCACTCACATCGCCGCCGGTGAGCTTGAGGCCGGAGATCGAGACGTCGCTTTGAGAGGAATTATCGCCGTCATTGATGTTGAAGATGCGTGATTCATTGTCGGCATCAATCGTCAGCAGGTCCGCACCGGGACCGGTGATCGTCACGTCACCAGTGATCGCCAGTTCTCCGTCGGTCAGCGTGATCGTGGCCGGACCAGCGGATGTCAGCGACGCGTGAAAGGTGATCGTGTCGACTTCGCCTGGCGGATTCGTGTTTGTCTGGGCGAGTGCTTCCCGCAGTGAGGTCAGCCCGTCCCCCGCATCAACGACATCCAGAGCGGTATCAACGGTGACCGCACTGAGCAGCAGACGCTGTTCTACGGCCTCAATACTCGTCAGGCTGCCGGTCGGGCGACGTCCAGGCTGCGCCATCAGTTCCTTGACCCGCGCAGCACAACGCCAGTGTCGGTTGTGAATTTCCGTCTGCAGACGAGCGAAATAGTTACGCACGGATTGACCGACAGAGCCATGCCGAATTTTTTTCCGCCTGGAGTTCTGTGCCGTACCGGCAAACGTCACCGGCTGACCGGTTCCGCGAAATCGCCGACCGTAACTGTTCAAAACGGCTAACAAAGACTCTCGAAAATCGCTGAACATTCTGCTTCACCTCGATGACTCGTGTGAGCCATAACTAGGATGACGATGAACATCTGCTTCCGGTCTTTCAGGTACCCACGCGTTGATGCCGTCTGTATCTGGTCCCGAATGGCACTCGAAAATCGTCACTCAATCACAAACAACCCTGAACCCCGTTATGCCGCAAGCCTCACTCACGACTCACGCGTCTCAATCGCCAATAAGGACGCTAAAGACCCATCCATGCCTCCCCTTCGCAAACTTCCGATCTTTCCCTTTAATAAACAACCACCCAAATCGCCATGAAGTTAAGGCCAAAAAAAGCGGACTTTACAAATAGAAATCACAATTACGAAACGCCTGTGTGGCTCTGGACAATGTACGGAAGTACAGGATTATTGTTGGTGGGGAGCCCCTGTTTACGTTAATTGCGGAATCGCAGCCCGGCGGATTGTGAAGTCCGAAACGCTTCAACGACTACAAAAACGAAACGGCAAAGTGCTGGTGCGACCCTGATTTGCCTGATCTGACCGAACCGCAGACCATCACCCATCTGCATTTTGCCAGCAATGGCCCCACGGAAATTGCTCGACGTCTGATCCGCATGACCAACGAGATCCGTCGCGAACTGCGTCTCAAAACAGTTGAAGACACCCATCAACGTGGACTGCGGAATACCAATGGGTGGCGTGGTCGTGCAATGAGTCCGCCACCGTGAGATCTCTCTCATCCACCACTGCGTGGAGCTTCGCAGGTACCGTCGTCATGACATGATGACCGTCTCCGAATTGAGACGCATCGACCCGTTGACGATCTGACTGGTCGTTCCGCGTCAGGATGCCCGATCATTAGCAGCCGGATCAACTCTTCACGCGAACGTCGATGCACACCACCTCTTTGTCGTCGCGAAGATACAAACGACCATTGGCTATGACCGGTGCCTGCCGCGTCATTCGTAACACTTCGGTACGCGCCATCTCGCGAAAGCCTTCCATCGTGGCGTTGACGATGACCAGTTCTCCGTCGATCGTCGCCATGAACAGTTTGCCGTCAGCCAGTGTCAGATTTGACTTGCCGAATCGCCTCTTCGACCACACAGATTCGCCGGTGGCAGCGTTGACACAAACAAGATTGGTGATGGGCCCGGCAGCTCCGACATTGTCCAGACCGAACAGATGTCCATCCAGCAGAACCGGAGTCTGCCACTCAGCCCGCAACACGCTGCGTTTTCCGAGTGAAGACCACCTTTCTTCTGCCGTCCAGCCGTCATCGGATTCCGTCACATCAAGCAGAACAGAACCATGATTCTCTCCGGCAGAAATCAAGACTGAGGACTCGTCAACCAGAACGGGATTCGCCGTATTGCAATTGAAGTCGGTAACGAACGGGTGTTCCCAAAGTAACTCACCGCTTTGCGGAACGATCCCCGCAACGGATGCGCCGGTCACGGCCACAATCTGACGAACTCCACACAGAGAAAGCAGTGCCGGCGAGGCGTAACCGCATTCCGGGCTTCCGGCCACCCATTTCCTGACTCCGGACTCAGCACTGAAACCGGCGATGCTGCCGTCTTCTGAAACCGTTTGAACAACAACCACGTCGTTGTACACCAGCGGGGACGAAGACATTCCAAATTGTGCAGGTTCCACCCCGGGATCAGAGACCGTATTCACGCTCCATCTGATCTTTCCCGAATCAGACTCCAGTGACACGAGGATACCTTCACCTGTCATCACATAAACAGCATCATCAGCAACAGTCGGAGTACTCCGGGGCCCGTTTGCCTGCGGATTCAGATAAGCGTCTGCAATCCCGGACTTCCACTTGAGGTCCCCCGAGGATTCGTCCAAAGCAACCACATACTGCCGAGCATCATCCTGGAACAGAGTGTAGACCGTTCCTTCACTCACAACGACACCCGACGACCCGATCCCGAGATCCACTCGCCACAGCACGTCAGGCCCGGCGGCCGGAATCGAACTGACGAGATTCGTTTCGTCGGAAACTCCTTTGTACTGTGGTCCCAGAAACCGGGGCCAGTCGTCCGCCTGGACCGAAAACAAACCGGCAAAACACAAAATAAAACACAAAATAAAACACAGAAGTCCATGGGACAGACGCATCATTCTCTCCAAAGCAGACTGCAGGGTCGGGCCGATATCGTAAGGTCGAACTCAAAGCCGGTCTACGGCAGCCTGCGACCGGTTGTGCTGAATGGATTCGACCAGATTCACAGAAACCAGCACCAGTTCCCCGGAAAGCCAGCGATTCCGGAGACACCGAACCTCCACAGGATGCTCAAACACACACACAACCAATAAACTTTCACGGATCACAACCTGCAGGAACCTTATAACAGCCAAGCCCTCAGAGCCGTTGCCGGGACATTCACGAGCGATTCAGTCGCTTTGGAAGAGCTTCATGCGGGTGCCCCCGTTCCTGCGATTTCCAGACGGATAACACTCAGCGTGACTGTATCGGTGTGCCCATTTTTGCTGGTAAGGCTGCCAGAATGGGAATCGCCCGGATGGTTCCTGAGGCTTTCAGGTTCAGTCGTGTTTCCGGGATGAAATCCTGTTAATGAATCGTTATACAAAAACCTGTAATCCTGTGTTGTCGTCTGAGATCTGCTCAGGGTACGACGTCAGCAATCAGCCCGCGACAATTACAAAACAGTCGCAACGTCATTGATGGACAGCTGTCGTCGTCGATGATCTGACATATCATGGCTGAACAGGCTCCGGCTGTCTGAAGAGGGGAAACCTGACATTATGCTTCCGGCATTCATGATTAGTCTGGCGCAAACCGTCATCAATGATGGTTTCCCGATCGCTGCGACGGGCATGGGCATCGTTTTTGTGGCAATTATTTTGATCACCGTGTTTATTTCAGCGCTACCTGGAATTTTAAAACTGCTTGCTCAGGTTCTGCCGGAAGCCAGTGCCCGTCACACACCGGTCGATACATCGGAGAGTATGTTGCCGGATGAAGGGATTCTTGCGGCGATTGGATTCGTGCTGCACACCGAAATACAGCGACAGGTCACTACAGATGAAAGGACCGGCAGGTAACCGACCTCTGTTTCTCCAGGGACTGTACACACCGGCGAGTACCGCGATACGAAAAGAACCGCAATGAATTACCTGTTCGATTTTCTGGCCACAACCGGATTCGCATCTTTAACAGCGGGAAATGTGATCATGATCCTGATCGGGATCGTATTCATTTTCCTTGCCATCAAGAAGGACTACGAACCCCTGCTGCTGGTCCCCATCGGTATGGGAGCGATTGTGGGAAACATTCCTGTCGGTGAAGGGATGTCGCTGAGTGTGTATGACGACCATCAGTGGCATGAAGTAGCGGTCGACAGCGACACGGGAGAAACAGAAATTGAGTATTTGCCCGGCAGTGTGCTGAGCTATCTGTATTTTGGGGTCAGTTGGGGCATCTATCCGCCGCTGATCTTTCTTGGCATCGGGGCAATGACCGATTTTTCAACAATGTTGTCCAGTCCGCGACTCGTGCTGCTGGGCGCTGCAGCCCAGATTGGTGTGTTTTTAACATTTCTGGGCGCTATTGCCCTGGGGTTCAGTCTTCAGGAAGCCGGTGCCATTGGGATTATCGGAGGGGCTGATGGCCCCACATCGATCTTTCTTTCGTCTCAACTGGCTCCCAAGCTGCTGGGGCCCATTGCGATTGCTGCCTATTCGTATATGGCACTGGTGCCTGTGATTCAGCCGCCGATCATGAAACTGCTGACCACCCGCGAAGAACGCCTGATTCGCATGAAGCCTCCTCGCAAAGTTTCCACCCGCGAGAAGATGATCTTTCCGATTGCCGCCTTTTTAATCTGTACCATGATTGCCCCGGGGGCAATCGTCCTGCTGGGAATGCTGTTCTTTGGTAACCTGATGAAAGAAAGTCTGGTTACCGAACGGCTGGCGAATACAGCCCGCACGGCAATGATTGATATCGTTACCGTTTTGCTGGGATTCTGTGTGGGTGCCAGTACTGAGGCAGAAACATTTATCACCAAAGAGTCACTGCAGATTTTTGGTCTGGGAGCACTGGCATTTTCAATCGCAACTGCCGGCGGCGTTCTGTTTGCTAAACTTATGAATCTGTTCCTCACAGAAAAAATCAATCCACTGGTTGGCGCCGCAGGAGTTTCGGCTGTGCCGGATTCAGCGCGAGTGGTTCAGATGGTCGGGCAGCAGGAAGATCCTCATAATTTCTTACTGATGCATGCCATGGCCCCCAATGTCGCAGGTGTGATCGGTTCAGCGGTTGCCGCCGGCGTTTTGTGGGGTGTACTTTCTTAGATGCATGACCGTTGAAAAAACGCTTCGGTTCCGGTTGTGCATCACACCGTCCGAACTCAAATGTAATGACAGAACAGTCACTGACCACAGACGAAAGAAAACACCGTGGCTAAGAAGGTCAAGTTCATGTGCACCGCGTTCCGCGACGGCTTCCAGTCCGTCTACGGAGCCAGAGTATTCACCCAGGATTTTCTGCCGGCCGTGGAAGCAACTCGTGATGCAGGAATCTCCTGGTTCGAAGCCGGCGGTGGTGCACGTTTCCAGTCGTTGTACTTCTACTGCAATGAAGATGCGTTCGCCATGATGGACGCCTTCCGGGAAACCGCGGGACCTGACGCTGACCTGCAGACACTTGCACGCGGTGTCAACGTGGTCGGACTGGAATCACAGTCCAGTGACATCGTGCGACTGCATGCGGAGCTGTTCAAAAAGCACGGAATCAGCACCATTCGTAATTTCGATGCTTTGAATGACGTCAATAATCTGATCCACAGCGGCAAATGTATTGTCGAAGCCGGACTGAAGCACCAGGTGTGCGTCACTTTGATGGAACTTCCTCCGGGCTGCAGCGGAGCCCACGATGCCGATTTTTATGAAGCCACGCTGAAGCAGATTCTGGATGCCGATATCCCGTTCGACGCCGTCTGTTTCAAAGATGCATCGGGCACGGCAATTCCATCCAAAGTCTATGACACTATTGCTCGCGCCCGAAAACTGCTTCCGGCGGACGCATTCATTCATTTCCACACCCACGAAACAGCCGGTGTGAGTGTTCTGGCCAACAAAGCGGCATTGGACGCCGGCGCTGACGCCATCGATCTGTCGATGGCCCCCTGTTCCGGAGGAACGTGTCAGCCGGATATCCTGGTGATGTGGCACGCTCTGCGCGGCACGGAATACGACCTGGACATCGACATCGAAAAAGTTCGCGAAGCAGAAGAGGTGTTTAAGGACTGCATGAAAGACTACTTTCTCCCGCCGGAATCAACCGCCGTGGAGCCGTTGATTCCGTGGAGTCCGATGCCGGGCGGCGCTCTGACTGCTAATACGCAGATGCTCCGCGACAACAACATCATGGAGAAATACCCGGAAATCATCCGGGCAATGAGTGATGTGGTTCGTAAAGGCGGATACGGCACGTCAGTTACACCGGTTTCACAGTTTTATTTCCAGCAGGCCTTCAACAACGTGATGTTTGGGCCCTGGAAAAAGATCGCCGAACCCTACGGCCAGATGGTGCTCGGCTATTTCGGAAAGACACCCGTCGCCCCGGATCCTGAAATCGTCGAACTGGCGGCCAAACAGCTCGGCAAACAGCCCACAACCCAGCCCCCTCTGGAAAGGAACGACGCAGATCCATCCAAAGGGATCGAGGCTGCCACCAGGGTCCTCACCCAAGAAGGCCTGGAAATCACGGATGAAAACATCTTCATTGCCGCCGCCTGCAAAGAAAAAGGAATTCGTTTTCTGAAAGGGGAAGCGGAGGTCGGTGTGCGCAAGATTGATCCGGCGGCTCAGGCGGCCGCAGCAACTCCCGCTCCGACTGCTGCCCGCAAACCGGCGGAATACACCGTCACTGTTGATGGAAAAGAATATTTCATGGCCTTCGAAGGCAACATGGCGACCGTTAACGGTAAGGCGTTCCGTGTTGATATCAAAAATGTGGAATCCGAAACGTCGGCACCGGAAGAGGGCAGTGCCGCCACTCAGGTCACATCTGTGACTTCACAGATGCCGGGCGTGGTCTTCAAGATTCTGGTCAGTAGCGGAGATCGTGTCACAGAAGGACAGCCGGTGCTGATTCTGGAGGCCATGAAGATGGAAATGGAAATTCCGGCAACCGTCACGGGGACAATCGCGGCTGTGAATGTAGCAGTCGGCGAACAGGTCACCACGGGACAGGTCCTTGCGGCAATCAATACCTGAGTTGAGACCACAGGTGATCACAACGCCGGCCTGCGCTTCAGCCAGAAATCCGTCCTTTCAGCAGTTTCCATCCGGGACTTCCCTCCGAGGGACCGTTGCTGCAGGCCTGGTGGCAGCTATGATAGCCCTACGCAACTTACTTCAGACACACTCCAATAAAACGTTCAGCATACTGGAAACATCAATGTTCATCCGACCATTCACCACCTATTCCGTCCTTCTTTTAACAATGGCCGTGTTTCTGATGCCAACAACTGTTTCTGCTGAAATCTATGAGTTGCGGACGTACACAACCAACGAGGGGAAACTGGATAACCTCAATGCCCGATTCCGTGACCACACCATCCGTTTGTTCAACCGACATGGTATGGAGTCTGTGGGATACTGGGTCCCGACCGATGAACCACTGTCACAAAACACCCTGATCTATGTTCTGAAACATGAAAGCCGTGAGGCGGCGGCCGCATCATGGAAAGCATTCGGCAGCGATCCGGAATGGAAGAAAGTCGCCAAAGAGTCACAGGTGGACGGAGCGATTCTGTCCAAATCCCCTGACTCCGTGTTCATGAATTCCGCAGACTACTCGCCGGACTTCCTGACCGGAAAAGCAGACGACCATGCGGTGTTTGAACTGCGGGTGTATCGCACCCACAAAAACAAACTCCGCAACCTGGACGCGAGATTCCGCAACCACACCATCGAATTGTTCAGCAAACACGGGATGAAGTCAGTGGCCTACTGGCATCCGGTTGACGAACCGGATTCAAAGGACACCCTGATTTATATCCTTCGACACAACAGTCGTGATGCAGCGAAAGCATCATGGGATGCATTCGGCAACGATCCGGAATGGCAAAAGGTTAAAAAAGAGTCACGGCTGGACGGCCGCATTGTGCGGGAAAGTCCCGAATCCACCTACGCAAAGCCTACGGACTATTCGGCAATCAAGTGATGGCCGAATGTTCCTGCTCAAAACGAATCCGACAGGCAGTCACCAGCTGCAGTCGTCTCACCCCTCTTCTGACCTGACGTCCGGATGCACAGAGGAACGGCAGGAAAGCAGCGTCAGAATTTCGACTTCCGGTCCCCGAACGACAGCCTCCGGGAGCCGGACGACGTTTATCCGGAACCTGTGGACTCTGTACTGACCAGACACTCATCCGGTCGGCATCGATGGATGGCAGTAAACTGCCTGTGTTAATCATGATCCCTGGTGCCTCTGTTCAACCGCGGGACAACACCGGCAGAACAGCAGATGCGCCGCAGCGTCGCTGAAAACCGGAAGTAAACTCCGCCTGTTTCAGAAAAACTGAGGACACCTCATGGCGATACTACCAAAGAAAAGATAACGGGTTCAAAACATGGCCACCTCAGGACGGCTCTGTCCATCAAGTCGGACCTGGGTCCCGTTTGATTGCGTACCGATCTGTTGAAACAAAGGCGGACTCTTTTATGAAACGACGACAGTTTATCATCGGATGCGTTACCGGCCTTTTGAGTGTCCCGCTGACAGGAGCAGCATCGGCCCCGGCGGCTGCCAGGAAACGCCGACTGATCTCCAATCACGACGGCGGCATTCTGTCGGTAGAACCACCAATAACCGCCGACCATTTTCGCGAATCTGTGCGGTCCTACGCCGGAACCCCGGTTGACGCAATCTCGTGGTGTGTCGGAGATCGTGAAGTCTACAACTACGATACAAAAGTCGGAGAGGTCTTCGGTCGCGGACGAGCCACCTTTGAAAACGAAGGAGACTGGCGTGTTTACAAAAACACCCGGCGACTCATCGCGTCCGGCAGGTGTGCTCTGGCAACAATGGTGGATGTCTGTCGACAGGAAAGCATGGACATCTTCGCATCCGTGCGGATGAACAGTCATTACGTCACAGATCCCGATTCGCCTCACCACAGCGAGTTCCGCCGGAAACACCCGGAATTTCTGATCGGAGCCCCCGGCGGGTACTCAAAGGGAAGCAGGGAATACGGCATCCGCATGGGACTTAACTATGCCGTGCCGGAAGTCCGGCAACGTATGGCGGCAACCATCACCGAACTCTTCACGAGCTTCGAAACGGATGGTGTGGAAATGGATTTCATGCGCCATCCTTCTTTCTTCAAGCTTCATGAGGCTGTCGAGAACAGCTACCACATGACCAACATGCTGCGTGAAATCAAAAGCAAACGCGACGAGGTTCGTCGAGTAACAGGAAGGAGCATCGAACTGGTGGCACGTGTTCCGCCGACCTTTGCCGATGCAATGCATGTGGGGCTGGACGTTCGAACATGGATCAAAGAAGGACTGGTCGACATCCTCATCGCCGGGGGTGGGTTTATTCCGTTTGACATGCCTTTTGAGGACTTTGTGGCCACTGCCCGGGGAACCAACTGTCAGATCTACGGAGGGATGGAGTTTCTTCGATTCAGAAATGCTCCTACGTCTGATGTGGAAATCGAACGAGGGATCGCCTCGCGTTTCTGGAACGCGGGAGCAGACGGCCTGCAGCTCTTCAACTATTTTGCCCAGCCGACTGCCTGGAAGAAGAATCTGCTCAACGAAATCGGTCATCCCGATCAACTGGCAACTCTTGATAAACGCTTCCAGATGGATACGAGGCGTTTTAATCCCCCCTGGAACGGACACGGTGCAGCATTTTCAACCGCCATTCCGGCCGTTCAGCTCCCCGTGACTCTGCTGCAGACATCGACCGACAAAGGCCCGGCGCTGCATCTGCATGTTGCCGACGATCTGCAGTCAGCCCGGGAAAACGGAACGCTTGTCGGCACAGAACTGGGACTTTACTTTGACAACCTCACGTCGGGCGACGAGATTGAAGTTCATCTGAACGGCCAAAGGCTGAAGGATGGACAGCGCAATCAGGTCGACCTCATTTCATTCTGGAACAAGGGGCAGCGTAAGGACGGAGGACGTTTTCTGAACGGCACCGTCGTCTTCGATTCTGCTCCCCTTGTACAAGGAACCAACCTGCTGGAAGTTCGTCTGCTCAAACACCCCGAAAATCTGGCGGTGCCTCTGAAGCTCGCACTGGTGGAAGCGGCTGTCAGGTATGGCACAGGCCGGGGATGAACCGGACAGACATCAGTGGATTTCGGCTGCCTTCCTGTAGGCAGCGGCCCCGGCGTCGATCCAGCTGCCGGCACTGACCATCAGAAACCGAACACCCAGATTCACAAAACGCGTGACGTTACCGTTGTTGGTCAGTGTGCCTGCCACTCGGCCGCTCCGGCTGATCTTCTGCAACGCTCCATCCCAGGCCGATACAACATCAGGGTGATCGAGCTGTCCAATCAGGCCCATCGAGGAGGCCAGGTCGGAAGGGGCCACGAAAAACACGTCGATGTGATCGACGGTAAGAATCTCATCGAGATTGTTAACTGCCACGATGTCCTCGATCAGTACGATCAACACTGTGTGATCATTTGCAGTGTCGAAATAGTTCTCGACACCGAATCCCTGGCGGCTGGTGAACAGGCCACGCTTTCCGACAGGTGAAAACTTTCCTCCATCGACAACGTTTTGAGCCTCGGCCCTGGTATTCACGTGCGGCACTACAATTCCCTGGACACCGCGGTCCATAGCCCGGTAGATGATTGCCTGTTCGTTCCGGTTGACCCGCATGACCGACGTCATTCCCCACAGATCGCAGGCCCGGGTCAAATCACCGATAGCGCCAAAATCCACCGGTCCGTGTTCGCCTTCCAGCCACACCGCGTCGAAACCGGCCGGGCCGAAGCGGTCGATATCCTCGGGATCGGTCAGTCCGGACACACAGCAAACCGTGTCACCGCGGGCCAGCTTCTTCTTAACTCGATTCGGTCGAAGAGTCACAGGACACACCTCGAAAAACTTTAAGGATAAAAACGGCAGCAGTGTTACTGATAACAGCCGGGAATAACCTGAAACGACCGATCACCTGGAATAATGACACCCCTGTTTTGCACAAAGCAGGCCAGGAGTCCTAACCATGATTGTCCCGCGAATGATCGTGTTGTTCGAGGAACATCGTTTGCCGAATCCGGAGCTGTGGAAAATCAAAAAGGGAGCAATAACATCCGGCAGGATATCGAAACCTTGTCGATTCGCATGTGTTTGGTCGCATCCCCAACTCAGTTCGTCGGCCACGACACGTATCACAGGAACGACCTGCTGCCAGCTGACAGACGAATGCCGGCATCACCACAGGTGGGTTCAGCATTTATTCAATGCGGTCATTTATTCGATGCGGTACAGGTGCGTACTGCTTCGCAGAACGATTGCGTTACCCGAAACAGCCGGCGAAGCCAGCAATTCCGCATCCAGTTCATTTGTCGCCAGAACCTGATAGTCCGTGGCTGCGGCCAGTACGGTGGTCTTTCCCTGCTCGCTGCTGAAGTAAATTCGTCCCTGAACTTCAACCGGTGACGCCCGAAAATTACCACCCAGTCTTTCCCGCCAGTGCTCTTCACCGGTCAGTGCATCCACACACGTCGCGATTCCGTCATCGTTCACAAAGTACAGTTCACTACCGACAAGCAGTGGTGACGGCACATGCCCTACGCCCTGCGACCGTTGCCAGACCACACGATCGGACCCGGTCCTGCCCTGGCCAGGACGAATCGCATAGATGCAGTGTTCGTCCAGCTGGAGTGTCCCCACCACATAAAACAAACCATGCCCAAAAGACGGCCGGGCAACCTGGGAGCATCCAATGTACGGCATCCACCAGATTTCTTTTCCGGTCTTTACGTCATAGGCAGCAACATGGTCTGCCGCCGTACTGACAAGCTGATCAACTCCGTTGACTCTGCCGATCAGCGGCGTTGAATAGGCCATCTTAAAAAAATCTTTTGTCTTTCCCATACCTTCGTAATGTGTCCGGTATTCCTTCCACTGAACTTCCCCCGTGTTCCTGTCGAGGGCTGCCAGGAACTGAGTATCGTTTCCGTCACAGGTAAGAATCAGCAGGCCGTCATGCAGAACCGGTGAACTGGCCGATCCCTGAACCGCGGAAAACGGCAGTTCCGTGTTCTTCCAGACGATCTGTCCGTCACGGTCCAGACACACTGTTCCATGACCGCCAAAGTGAGTGAACACATACTGATCATCCACAACGGGAGTCGGAGAGGCGTAGCCGTTGAGCCCGTGTTTGGAACCGGCACTGGCGGGAGTCAATACTTCCGTGTTGTGAATGACTTCGCCCGAGACCAGATCAACGCACACGGCGTGCAGCGATTTGCCGTCTTCTGTGGCCGCTGTCATCCAGATCTGATTGCCTTTGATCACAGGAGACGAATACCCCTCTCCCGGGACCAAAGTTTTCCATTGAACATTTTCAGTCTCACTCCAGCGCAGAGGCACATTTGATTCTGTGGCGTGTCCCTGACCGTCGGGGCCGCGAAACTGCGGCCAATCAGCTAGCGCTATGTCTTCTCCTGCCAACAGGAGGAACCCAGTCAGAAGGCCGATTCGCATTCGTTATTCTCCTCAGTTCAACATGAGTCGACCGCTGAAGCACCGTATTCGGCTTCGGCACGATACGCGTTCTGTGGCGATGACGCAATGACCTCTGTGGGAGGCTGCCGTACAACGCACCGGCTGGCTGAAATCCAGCATTCAACAGGTTAAACGTCAGTGGAGTCCGGCTGGACATGAATTGCCGCCCCGATTCCCGGCCAGCTGCTGCAGACTCACCCGACCTGTCAGTCAGCACCGGCGATTGCAGTAGCCACACTGATCCCGGACTGTGCTTCCAGTAGTTTCCGGTAACGTGAATACAAAGTGTCATAGATATCTGCGACGCCGGAATTCGGTGTGAAGCGGAGTCTGCTATCAGATGTCAGACCTGCCAGATACGACGGCCAGTCCGTACTGTTTCCCTCCAGCGACTGATGTCGGAAAGCGGCCAGTACCGCTGCTCCCCAGGCCGTTCCTTCTTCGGCACTTTCCAGAAGTGTGACGGAGGTGCGAAAAACATCAGCCAGAATCTGAGCCGTTTCGGGAGTTTTGGCCAGCCCGCCGGCCAGTACAAGTTCTGTACGAGGGTACCCCTGCCGATCAAGTTCTTCGCTGCCCAGTCGCAGATTGAACATGGCAGACAGCAATGCCGCACGAGCAACGTTGCCGGGACTCGCGTTCTCTGCGTTGAGTCCAATGATCGCCCCGGTGCCGCCCTGCTGAATGCCGATGCCTGGTTCGTCATCAATAAACGGAAGTGCCAGGATTCCTCCACAGTCGGGATCGGCCTGTAACAGCTGCTGCATCACGTTCGCAAAACCAGACTGACCGTCTGTATCCGAACAGTACATCTCCACGGCACAGTTCATGAATGTCGTTCCGTTCTGCAGCCACACCATATTGATCGGCTTGCCATCCGCGGCGCAGAAATGATCCACCCCGGGATTAACGCCCTGAAACGCCCGATCACCGACGGAGTTTGCACAAAGCGACGTCCCGAAACTCACCGACACCATGCCGGCTTCGCCAATCAGCGAACCGGCCATTGATGCGGGCTGATCTCCTTCTGCCGGAGCAACCGGGATTCCTTCCGGAATCCCGAGCAGTTGCGCACCGGCTGCGTTCAGTTCACCTCCGGATTCCCCCGCCAGTCGTACAGTCGGAAGCAGTGCTTTCAGTTCCGCAACGTCAGCATCATCAATGAGTTCTTCCCACGATGCGATCAGGCCCTCGTCGTAAGTCAACGTCGACTGATCGATGGGAAACATACCGGACGCTTCGCCGACGCCCAGAATCCAGTCTCCTGTTAATCGATGGGCAATCCAGCCTGCCGGTGTGGTCATATGCTGCGTCAACTTGGCCCGATCCAGCTGATTTCGAATCGTCCATAACCAGCGGGTCGTCGTCATTCGTCTTGGCATTTTGACGCCAAACCGTTCGGTGAGCTCATGCCCCTCAGCGTCATTGCGGCCATCACACCAAAGTCGCGCCGGCCCCAAAGGAGACGAATCGCCGTCAACCAGAACTTCTCCATGCATCTGTCCTGAGATCCCGATGCACAGAACATCAATCTGCTGATGTTGCTCCGGCAGAGCCTGTCGGAGCCGCTGCATTGCCTGCTGCAGAGCATCGACCCAGTCGTCGGGAGTCTGTTCATAACAGCCATCCGGCAGTCCGGAAACCATTTGATAGTCGGCTTCACCCACCGCGAGGACCGCAAGCTGTCGATCTGCGAAGATGACGGACAGTCCCTGTGTTCCAACATCAATACCAAGAAATCCCTGGGTCATGTTTCCGGCTTTCTCACGTCAAAAGAACTGATGTCAGGACAGCACTGATTTCGCGCCGCAGATCTGAACATCCAGACCAAGTTCTGCCGCCATTCCGCTCTTCACTCTGACAACAGCATCGGCATCGGCTGCAGATTTGGCATAGGCCACCTGAATGTGATTACTCTTGTGCTTTGCCATCAGCTGGTTCTGATCAACATCGTGCAGCACGGCATGCATAATTGGCCACTGATACGTTGTGGCCTGCCAGCGCCGCTGAGTCTCCTCATCCGGAAGTTCGACCACGTGCCCGCGACCAATATCCATTTTTAGCCGACCATCCTCCACAAAGATCCGTGACCAGACAATTTCACCGGGCTTCGAAACACCGCACAGACTGCTGCCGCCGTTCGGAAAATACATGGCGGGCTGTCGATAGCCTTTGGCTCCGGCCCAGCCGTCAACAAAGTGCTCAGGGGGAGCGGCTCCGCTGATCAAAAACACCCAGACATAGTCCGACACCGTTCCGGACAAATCGGGGCCGCCCCAGCGAATATCGTGCAGCGTTGTTTCCACGGGCTGCCCCAGAGCCGCATGCACTCGATTGGTGATCAATGCGTCCAGTCCCGCGCCTTCGTCCACTTCATTAAAGTGAATGACCGGCTGACCCTCGTAAAGCACTCTGGATCCACAGCGGGACTTCACCTCCGGACGAATGGTATTATTCAATGTTCCTTCTGCCAGATCACTGGCCGGCATCAGATCCTTGAGTCCCTGCTGATACTGAATACCGATCAGATCACACCCAAAATCGTCTGCAATGCGGACGGCCGCAATATACATTCGGCATTGCCGCAAAATCTGAGCCCGTGTCAGTTCCGTGTCGTGATCGTCTCCCATTTCGAACGTCATGCCCTGTTCGATGAACCAGTTGTAAACAGCTTCCGCTTCCGCATCCGACACCTGAGTCGACTCGTGATACAGCGCCGACTGACTCAGTCGTTCCTTGAACACACCCGTTAGATTCAGCAGATGATCAGGCAGGATGGCATTGAACATCCCCATACACCCTTCGTCGAACACGCCCATAATGGCCTTGCCGCATTTCAACTCACCGGCCAACTCAGACGCGATCGTGGTTTCACTGTCGTTCAGTTTGTCTGTATCAAACGGCACCACATGATTCTGTTCGTGATCACACTTACCGGTCTTCAGCCATGTCTCCAGCCGGCTTAAAAAATACTCATCTTCGAAATCACTGCTCCACAATGTTGAATAACTCACGCCGGCTTTCGTGAGCGAGCCATTGAGATTCAGCATTCCCACGAGTCCCGGCCATGTCCCCGACCAGTTTGCAACGGTCAGAATGGGACCTCGATGTGTCGTCAGGCCGGCCAGCACATGGTGAGAATACTGCCAGACCGCTTCGGCCACGATCAGCGGTGCTTCCGGATCAATCGTACGAAAGACCTCCAGTCCCTGTCGTTGCGAAGCAATAAATCCGTGCTGCTGCGACTCGTCGAACTCATGGGCGCGGACGGTCCGGAAACCAAGTTTTTCAATGGCTCGAGTCAGCTGTGATTCCATTTCTGACTGCACCTGCCAGCACACCTGATTGGCGGAAAGTCTCAGATCGCCACTGGCAATGAGCTGCACCTGACCTGCCGCCGGTTTTGGTGTTTCGATGGTTGTCTGACTCGACATCTGATCGGTCCTGAGTTGTGATTGTAGTGAGAGCCCTAAGGGCAATCTGAAAGAAGTGACGACGATGTTGCTTCTGTGTGCTGCGAAGTGAGTCGGTCCGGTGACCGCCTCCGTTATCCTGGTTGGAACTCATGACAAAGATCCAGGGCGATCGAGTTTCCCACTCGCCCTGACGGCTGGCGAGTGTACCGATCGTCTATTCGGCCACGCCACCTGACCTGATCACATCATCAGCCCGTTCCAGCCTCAGCAATCGCGCCGTCAGACTCAGATGGCGGCAACTGCAGCACCGGACTCTATCGCTCTGCTGCTGACCGTTCAATCGTCGGATGCCGGTCATTCCAAAAGACCAGCGGTGACCGAAACCACATTTTTGCATGTGCCGCAGATATTCTCGTTTCCGCAAAGTTAAGAACAACATGCCAGCCGGAACTGCACCCCGCAGATCAGCGCAGACGGCCCTGCGAAGCATCAGGTGATTGATCGTTCCGGATTCAAACTGATCAACGACAATCGGAATCATCCGGTTCGACAACAATTTCTGCGGCAGTCTCCGGCAGCGTTGCGCCGGCATTGTCACACAGGAATTGACAGGTTCGCGTCACAACGATTAACCGGCGACCATCAATGCCCGATGAATATCCTCAATGATGTCGTCGGAGTACTCGATGCCACGGATAATCGAATCATTTCCGGTCGGATCCCGCAGGCCATCTGCTGTTGTTCATTTAGCTGAGAAGGTTTGGTGCTCGCCGGATGCATGGCCGAATTTTTGGCCTCACCAATATTGGCCAGGGAAGAAAACAACTTGATAGTTTCAATGAATTTTGATCCGGCACCAGGAACTCCATTAATTCCGTATACGACCATCGAGCCGTCCATTCCATTCAGACACTGTGTTTCAATTTTCAAACAGGCTCCTGGATAACTCATTTGATATCGACCGGTTCGTGGTCCGCGTGACGCACACGTGTCCGGCAGCACAACCAGCCCAATCGCCGCGAAACCGATTGTTTACCTCTCCGATGCAGCTAACGACGAACCTGCCGCGCGGATTTCAAGCGGCAGTTGTCAGAATCCAGTGATGTCGATACGGTTCCCTGCTTCAACTCAGACTCGAAAACAGCAGGTAGCGCACGTGCCGGAATCCCCTTCCAAACCACATTCCATGAAGGAACATGATGGTCAGCTGGGCGAACTGGCTTCCACAGCGATTTGCGGCAACGACATTACATCCTCCTGCCTGTACGTCTCAGCTCTGGCGATCGTTTACGCCGGTAAATTGGCCCCCATATCACTGCTGATGGTGGCGGCCGTGCTTTTTCTGTTCCGTAGAATCTATACCGAAGTGGTGGGCGCCCTGCCGCTGAACGGAGGAGCTTACAACGCGCTGCTGAACACGACCAGCAAACGAGCGGCTTCTGTAGCTGCATGTCTGACGGTGCTGTCTTATATGGCCACAGCAGTTATTTCGGCACTCGAGGGGATGCACTACGTGCAACACCTCTGGAGTGGTCTCAACGTGTCGTACGCAACCGTCGCGCTACTGGGATTTTTTATGGTTCTGACCATAGTCGGAATCACGGAATCCGCCGTTGTCGCAATCGCAATCTTTATAACACATATGATCACGTTAACATTGCTGGTACTGGTTGGAGTGATCTTTGTATTTGTCAGTGTCGGTGACCATGAGGCGCGCGGACTGACAATGGCCAAACAGAATTTCACAGAACCCCTGCCGCCGGCACCGGGCACGAATAACGAATTCGCTGATTTACGAAGTGACCAAGACTCCGAAGGATCCAGCTCCATCTGGCTGGCTCTGTTCTTCGGATTTTCTGTGTCGATGCTGGGGATTTCGGGATTCGAAAGTTCTTCCAATTTCGTGGAAGAACAGCAAACAGGTGTGTTTCCAAAAACTCTGCGAAACATGTGGTATGCCGTCAGTGTCTTTAATCCGCTGATGGCCCTGCTGGCTCTCTCTGTACTCAGTATGGTGGAGGTTGATCGTCACCAAACAGCACTGCTGGCGCACATGGGACAGGAAGTAGGCAGCGTCATTGGGGGTAACGGAAAATGGTTAAGCACCCTTGTGTCGATTGACGCCGCGTTGGTTCTTAGCGGAGCCGTACTGACAAGCTTCGTTGGAGTTACCGGCTTGGTCCATCGAATGACACTGGACCGCTGCCTGCCTCAATTTCTGCTAAAAACGAACTCGCGAGGGACGACGCATCGTATCATCATCGCATTCTTCCTGCTTTGTGCATCCGTACTGGTGATCACTCACCAGACCGTTCCGGACGGCACCGCAAAGGCGATTTCCTCAGCGGTTGAAAATCTGGATGTTCCGGAGGATGCATCAATCGAAGTCGTTCGTCGCCAGGTCAATCGGGAAGTCCTGTCACTGAAACCGGTGCAGCTTCCTGATTCCGCAAAAGACATTTTCAAAAGTCTTTCAAAGGAGGATCGGGCTCATCTTCCGCAAATGTCGGATGACGAAATAACCGAGAAACTGCACGTTGCAGGAGAGAACAGTCAAATCAAAAAATTGGCGGGTATCTACACTATCTCGTTTCTGTCAGTGATGGCGTTATTTGGACTGGGCAATGTTCTTCTGAAGCTACGCCGTGCCAATCTGCCTCGTCCTGCTCAGGCCGGCTGGATTTCAGTGCTGTTTGCTATCTCAGCGGTTGTCGCCGGACTAATCGGAAATGCTTTGATTGACAGCGCGTATGTCTGGACATTCCTGCAGTATTTTATTCCAACGATGCTGGTGATCGCCGTGATGCTCGGTCGAATCGCATTATTAAAAATGTCCCTGTCAGTAGTGAAGACCCTTACCGCCAGTATCGTCGGTCCGATGACTCGACTCACCAAAGCTGTTCGTGAAAAGATCGATGAAATTAACGCTCAGCAGATCGTGTTTTTCACGCGAGGAGACAACATCGCAAATCTGAACAACGCCATGCTGTATGTTCGTCAGAATGAACACACCAACCGACTGAAAATCGTAACCGTGAACGACGAAAACGTGCAGACACCGGCCGGTCTGGCGAAGGAACTGGAATTTCTCGATCAGGCTTATCCGGAAATCGATATCGATTTTGTGCAGATCGAAGGTCAGTTCGGTCCGGAGCTGATTCAGGAACTCTCTCACAGATGGAATATTCCGAAGAATCTCATGTTCATCGGCTCTCCTGGCGGTCGACTGCCCTATGACCTCGGCGAACTGGGTGGAGTACGTCTGATAATCTGACCCGAAACCCGTTCGGAAGGTACTTTCCAGCCACAAATGCCTTCATGTTCCTGCCCCCGAGTGTCAGTAAAGTTCAGCAGTGAAACGTCGCAGCTTTGAAAGATCTGCAGAATACGGTGGCGTATCGTTCCTCGGCAACCATGACTCCTCCGCAAACCCACCAGCATCGGTATTGAAATTTTACTGAAGTCCGGGACAATTCGCCGGGGATGCCGGTTCAGACCAAATAAACGTGATGGAGCCACGTGCATGATCCGAATCGAAGCCGGACGGACGTCGCAGTATTGTGACGGGAACTCACGTCGGAGTTTTCTTCAGGTCGGCATGGCCGGAATGAGTAGTCTTAGTCTCCCGTCATTGCTCCGCGCTCAGGAATCCTCAGGCGGTCCAAAGAAAGACACGTCTGTCATCCTGTTGTGGCTGGACGGTGGTCCGAGTCATCATGACACGTACGATCCCAAACCGGATGCGCCGCGGGAGTACGCAGGATTCTGGAACCCGATTTGCACGAATGTCCCGGACATCAACTTCTGCGAATTGCTGCCGCTGCACTCAAGGATCGCAGACAAATTTTCGATTGTGCGGTCTGTCCATCACGATAACGGTGACCACTTTTCGGGAGGCCACTGGATGCTGACCGGCCGTGGTGCCGGTGTGAGCGGATCGAAGACTCCGGGTAAGTATCCGTTTTTTGGCAGCGTAGCCACAAAAGTCACCGGATCACGCCGGCCCGGAATGCCGGCGAATGTGGCTGTCCCGCTGGCGATGAGTATTGGCAAGCGTCCGGGTTATTTTGGCGGCAACTATCTGGGAATTGAACACGATCCGTTTCAAACCGGCGGAGATCCCAATGCAGCGGGTTTCACGGTCCAGAATCTTAATCTCACCGACGGTCTCACTGTCAAACGACTGGAAGATCGTCGTTTTCTACAAACACACTTTGACCAGTTATTGCGCAGCTCGGAAAACAGCGGCACTCTGGCAGCCATGGATCGGTTTGACTCGCAGGCATTCGGACTGGTGGCCGGTTCAAAAGCACGTGCTGCCTTCGACATCAGTCAGGAACAGGATGCCGTGCGTGAGAGATACGGTCGTAACAACTGGGGCCAAAGCACCTTGCTGGCGCGACGACTCGTTGAAGCCGGATCCACATTCGTGACATGTCATTTCGGAGGCTGGGACAGCCACTGGAATCATCAGGGAACGATGGAGAGTTACCTGCCTAAAGTCGACATGGCGGTTCACGCCTTGTTTACAGACCTGGACGACAGAGGCCTGCTGGACCAGGTCCTTGTGGTGGTGATGGGCGAGTTCAGCCGTACACCACGCATAAACGACGGTGGAAACGGGGGACCACCACTGAGCAAGGGCACGCCCGGACGCGATCACTGGGGCAACGCAATTTCCGTACTGATGGGCGGTGGAGGAATCCGTGGTGGCCAGGTTGTCGGCTCGACTAATCGACTGGGCGAAGTTCCACAGGATAACCCGCTGCGTCCTGGCGACATCCACCACACCATCTTCAATGTCCTCGGTGTCGACCCCAACATTGCCTTCAATGATTCCTCAGGCCGACCCATCGCCGCAATCGACCACGGCAGTGTGATTCAGGAGTTGATCTGAACACAAAATCGGTGACGGTGTGAATTCGGTCTGCCTTCAAAAGAATCAGTCAGAACCATCGTGCGTCGCGGGATGCATGACAGACCATTAACGCTGTCCCCGCACACGTGGATAAATTGTTTGTTGAAGCTACGGCAGGGTTTGTCGGCTAACCGAAACACCACCGTCCAGAATTCTTCGAAGAAGGGCCGGCGCTCGTGGTGCGGTAATGGATTTCATCTCCGTCAGCTTTCTGTCAGAGTGTTCCTGGTCCGAACATTGGCCAATCGTTTGAGCGAATTCACACAGAAGATCCACCGTACAATGATCTACAGTGATCAACCTGATTAGCCTCGTATGCGTGCTTCGGCAGCGGCAATCTCCGCTTCACCGTCCAGCACGCTGATCTGCATGTGAAAATCCCGCACCTGGCCGGGATCTATTTTTTCGAGGTAGCCATTTTCGCGAGTCCATGCTCGTCCAAGGGGACTGCAGTTTCCCGGTTCGATTCCGGTCACAAACGTGCCTCTGGTAAAGTGCTGCCACTGTGTCAGGAGTGGCAACTCTTTGGCGGGAAAACGAAAGTCAATGCCAACACCGAGCGTGTCATTGACCAGAGCCGCCTCGACCATGCCCGAGTCATCAGGAACGGGACGGTGAACGTAGACCTCATCATGCGGCTGATCCTGCAGTTTCCCCACCTTTTCATAAGCCTGCGGTCCGACTTCCCGATCGTCGTTCCAGGCCGTCGACTTTTTGCTGCTGATCAGAAACCGACTGCCTGTATCCAGAACAGGGAAACCTGGATTCATGTGATACAGAATCATTAGTGGAGACGGGCCGGCCCCCAGGTTCTCCACCCGGTCACGGATCTGAATCGACCGCTGCCCGAGTACCGTTCGGATCCGGCGAGACATCAACAGATCGGTGCCAAAGACCACAGCTTCACGCATGGTGCCGCTGACCTCGATAACGTAGTCACCTTCGTCCCAGACACTCCGGGCACGCACCTGCTTTGCAGGAATATAGGACAGTCGACCGTGCAGCCCCAGCTCTTCATTCTCTACCTCTTTGTCGACTTCAGGATGCCCGACAAAAGTCATCCCGCAGGTGGTCAGCAATCCACCAAAGAACCCGCGCAGCCACCCAAAGCTCTGAGGCTCGTAAAAGGCCGGCCCGACATCGCCAGTATTGCTTCGGAACCCCAGCGACATCCCCTTGTAGCTGGCAGAGGCAATATCCAGAGCACGACCCGGTAAAACAGAAAAACAAAGCCCTGACGCGTTGAACACGTCAATCAGGCCGGCACCCCGCTCATTTCCCTCAACGAGTTCCGATCGACGTGCATACGCCAGCTGGCTCATATCGCCGGTCAGATCCTGCAACTGCTGACGTGTGTAGCTGCGATCGAAAAGACGAGGCATGATTGACTCCTGATGTCAAAGTGTCTTTGTTGAAGTAACGTTCTGACATTACCGAGGCGATAACAGAATTCTCTTTTCCGTACGACCCGGCACTCAGGTACTAATGAATGCCCCTGGATTTTTATTGATTCTACCCGGACTACGAAACTCCGTTGGTTGTCTAACCCGTTATCGCTCGACGAGAACTTTTATTTTGTCGTTTCTTGTTAAACAACCAGCACGTTTTACCCCTTCGTTCATCGACACATTAGCATTTTCGTATTTATGTAAAAACATTTTCAAATCCAACCCAACCGGACCCAAAAACAACAATCCCGCCAAACATTACACCTCAACAAAACGACGACAATTAACACGACCGACGTTTTATATAATGCCATTTGTTTCACTTCAGTTTCCATAATTAATCTTGGCGCGCCTTTACACACATCTGGCGAAATATTTCCATTTATTATTGCAGATATTGTGTTTATTCAATAACATCTGCCCCTGGATCCTCACCGTTTATTGGGTACTACTGAAAAAGATACCATGACCAATAAAGCTTCAGACATTGATAAGGCGGTCAAATTACTGGCGAACTTTTC
Source organism: Fuerstiella sp. (assembly GCA_022447225.1). NCBI lineage: Bacteria > Pseudomonadati > Planctomycetota > Planctomycetia > Planctomycetales > Planctomycetaceae > Fuerstiella > Fuerstiella sp. The sequence goes on from JAKVAZ010000006.1 coordinate 24,523, forward strand.
TCAGGAAGATCTTAATCAGATCGCCAGTAAGGCTTCAGCCGAATTGAATCGAGAAACGAGCAACAACATCAAGAAGAAATTGGATGATGCGGTTTCTGCTATAGGTCAATTGGATTTTGATTCTTTGGTTGATGATGTACGTGTTGATATCACAGGAAACGTCCGAGCCATTTCAAGCTGGGCATCAATTAAAACAGCTAAAACGGCAACAGTATCTGTCAAACCAAATTTGACATCAGCAGAAATCAACAAACTGAATAAATTTATTAACAAGAACTGCATTGGCAAATCCAAGGCCATGACAAAAGATGCTTTGTTAAAGGCCAATGGGATCGATGGCTTGAGATCTAAAGACAGCTGGGATGGTGTTTTGGCTGGGTGTGATACAGATGGAAAAAAGGGGCGTGGTGCTGGATATTTCAGGAAAAAATGATGCGGTTTCGACTGTGGATAATTGAGACAGTCAAAGTGACGTTGTGTATAACTCATATACAAATGGTAAACATGGATCAAAACATAGATGTAGATATGTATATTTAATATACCAGCCGATAAATACTGCGGCTTAAACCCATAACAGCTGATCATCTTCCTTTGATTTGTGGCTGAGAACCTGGTGGCAACGCAACAGATGACATCCACTTGTAAGTGAACAGGTTCTGATGTTGGTTTCGTTCGATCAGCTCTGCAAGATCTACGCTAACAACGCCGTTTAAAGGTGTCGTTGAACTGAACCGCTTCGCGTCGCCTTCACTTCTTGAACACTCGGCTTACTGGTTTCCACGGACCATCAGGTAACTTTGCTATTTGGTCACTCTGTAGAATTTTGCCAGCCTTGATCGCCTTCAGCGCACGACCTTTGACCTTCCCGTATCGATAGAGCCAGTACTGGACAGTCTGCCTTGGCAGAGGTGGCGGAGTGTTAACAACAGGCGTGGTCACAGGGACAGGTATTGCGGGGGTTTCGCTTGGGAGTGGTGGATTCACGGGAGCAGTCTGTGAACCCAATAACTCATTCCTGTAGTAACGATGGTCTTCCGGCAGTCGTTTCGCGGTTCGATATACAGTTTCATGTACATCGTGGACACCACCCAAGTGAATGGAAACCAAGGGCCAATCATAAATAGAAAAGACACTGGCCTACCCGCTTCTCTGACGGCTCGCAGAAAATGGTCAATGCTGCGTTGCAGAGAAAGCAACAAAAAGCGGCGGTCACGGAGGAGGCGTAGTCGATGGCAACACTACTACCAGAAAATCTGGAATGGTAAACCGTACTATACGGCTGTCGTATAAGCTGGCGGAACAACCAGACAGAGTCTCGCTTGGAGCAATTGGTAAGAAACGCGCGGACAAGGTTTTTGCTGTCGTAGAGGAATATGAAACTCTTCACGCATTACTCGAAAATCCCAACAAAGATCTGCGGACTAAGACACTCAAACTCAAACAGGCTGAACCCAAAATCTACGGGTGACATGGTGGAGAAGGGTGTAATCGCAGAGGACGAGACAAAGCTAACGGTCACTCAGTTTTTCGACGAGTATATGAAGGACAAACTTGCCGAAGTCAAAGCACGCACCGTCGGAAATTACCGCAGCACTCAACAGAAATTCGAGGAGCACATCGGCGGTGACACAGAATTATGCGATGTAGCTGAAGATGATGTTCGTCAATTCATGAAATCTGTACGACATCACAAATCAAGTACGATCAAAAACTAATTCAAACGGTGCGGTCAGGCATTTGATTAGGCGAAACGGCAGAAGTATTTCACTGGCGAAAACCCCTTCCATATTCCAGAGGCAAATAAGTATTCCGTTAAGGAGGATCACATACACTCGAAAGGAAATCACGAGATTGTGAGTGAGGAATATCTTGACAATTTACTTTCCTGTCGAAAATCACTTCGTTCAGAGTTCGAAAATCTGGAGTGGAATATAGTTGTTAACCTGATCCGATTCACTGGATGTCACATTTCTGCGGTCACAATTCTCCGATGGTCAGACATAGACTTGGCGAACGAAGATCTGACAAAGCGTGGCAAAACAGTTGGCGTGATGTGCGGTACAGGCGACGAGCGGTGTGAAACAGTAATGCCGTTATGGCACGAGCTACGGCCTGTGCTTCTCCGACTTAAACAGTACCACGAGCAAACCGGATACGAGTCTGACGACGTCCCCAAAAACATTGGTAATCTGGAGAAGAAACCAGAATTCGATATCTGTCGAGCAGAGGACGGTGTGAAACTAAAACAGGGTCGGTTTGAGACAAACCTTCAAAAGACATACAAGGAAATTCTCAAGCGGAACGGTCTGAAAATTCCCGCAGGAGCACCATACAAGGCAATTCGCAAGTTCAGATGGAAGTGAGTTACGGAAGCTTCCTGAAGTAACCAATGACCTCCTCTGTGCGTGGATGGGACACAGCGAAGACACTGGCGACAAGTATTACTTTCAGACTGACCGCGAAGACCGCCCGAGGGCACTTCAGAATAGCCGTTCTGGGTCTCACAAAAATGGAGCAGGAGTGGAGCCAGAGATCCAATGGAGCACGTTTCCGCTCGAATCGCATCAGATCAAATTTCTGCTCGTCCCAAAATCCTGAAAAAATCAGGGGCTGATGGGATGTGGCAGGATTCGAGGTCATCCGTACCAGACAAAAAATACACCCGAGAGGATTCGAACCTCTAACCTTCGGTTCCGTAGACCGATGCTCTATCCAATTGAGCTACGGGTGCATGAGCATTCAACAGATCTTCTCTGATCACAACGTTCGGATCACCCGATCCTGATTCCACGTATTAATGGAATCAATAAACACCTGTTCGAACAAACCACCAGACCCGGAAGTATGCCAAGGACAGTCATTTCAGACAAGCCAGGGACCGATTTTCCTCCCCACGCAAAACAGCCTAGCTATCGCCGATAGCAACAGAGCGACTTGAGTCGACATTTTAAACTTCCCGAATCTGATGCCGTCCCGAAATTCTGCAGAAAACGGCGCCACGATATTCCTGCCGGCAAAGATCCGGCAGATCAGGAATGAGAATAGCATATGCCGGCTGCAATCGACTTCCTCTGTCCGCAACCATATCAGTGCAACATTCGAATTGATCCATCCTGCGTCAGTACATCGGCCCAACTGTTCGATCCTGCGTCAGCCTAACGGACCAACTGTTCGATCCTGCGTCAGACCGATGTGAAATTTTTAAATCCTGCATGGGAGACTGGCGTTGCAACGGACGCTCCGTGTCCGTTTTTTTTTATGAATCAAATCACCATGTTCCCTGAGACACTTCAAACATTTCTTGAACGCGTTTAACCAAAGACTATAGTGCTGGTTAAAGACTGTTGGAGCTTAATGGCTTTTGAATGTATCGCTCGAATGTGCGAACGATATAACTGGCTGCACTGGTCGTGATCGCCTTGCGGGTCACTGGGTTATCGTCTGCGACCAAATGTCCATCAAGACAAGGAATCCCAATGGCAAAGAAGTCGCGTTTTAATATGTCGGCTGAAGTGCGAACGCTGCTGAAAGCGGACAACAACATTACTGGCCCCCAGGTTTACGCAGCACTGTGTCGAAAGGCCCCTAATCAGACGATCAACAAAAACAGCTGTGGAGTTGCTTTTGCCAACGCCCGGAAAAAGATGGGTCTGACACGCAGGAGCAAAAAGAAGATCGGCACTGAAAGCAGATACGAACGGGGCGCAAAGTCAAGCATACTGTCAACTCAGACCATATCTCTGGCGGCCCTTCGCTGCGCACGTGAACTGCTCGCAAAAACCGACGGTGATGTTACAGTCGCTGCTGCGGTTCTCCACGAAGTTAAGGCACTGCAGAAGTGTTGTTAAACCAGATCTGAATCAACGCCACACTCTGCTCACCTGTGGATATTTTGGCCGGTTGTTCCCAGGGTGTGAATCGTCTGCAGACACTCCAAAGGTCCAGTCTGCTGCGACGTCAGGTGCCTGGTTGTTCAGGAGATCATTGTCCGTGAATCTCTGGTTCCAGTCCGGACCGGTCACAGCCATCGCAGATTTTGCCGATGCCCCGAATGCCGAATGAGTGGGCGCCCAGACGGATCAGATACGCTGACAAAATGAGGTGCGAGGGAATTTCGTACCTGTCCCGAAGTCGGGCTGGTTCGGGTGTCCGTGGATTCGCGGCAAGCCGCTGATCATTCCCTCACGTCAGGATGTCGTGAATCACATGCCCTTCGTCAACAAGCCTGATCGGACGTTTGAAATCGTCCACATATTCTTTGGTGTGATCAATACCGATCGCGTGGCACAGAGTTGCCAGAAAATCGGGCACACTCACCGGATCGGAATCGAGTTCCTGTCCGGTGTCATTCATGCTTCCCCAGGAACATCCGCCGCGGAACCCTCCACCGGCAACAGCAATACTGAATCCTTTGGTCCAGTGATCACGTCCCTGATTTGAGTTGATGGTGGGTGTTCGACCAAACTCACCTGCTGCAATCACGACCGTGCTGTCCAGCATCCCCCGGAGCTTGAGGTCACGGATCAGGCTGGACATGCCACGATCCAGAACCCGGATCAGCGGATCATGGATTTTGTAGTGATTTTCGTGAGTGTCATAGCCGATCGGATCGTCACCGGTCTGACGTACCTGGACAAAACGCACGCCTGCTTCGACCAGACGCCGGGCGAGCAGACATCCGTTTCCGAACGTCGTGCGACCGTAACCGTCACGTATTCCTGGAGGTTCACGCGTCAGATCGAAGGCACTGCGATGTCTGGACCTCATGAACCGCACGGCCTCCTCACGTCCGATACGAAAACGATCGGAAAAGGTACGAGACGCGTCTCCATTCTCCAATGCCTTGAGATATCGCAATCGTCGGGAAAATGTTTCCGGCGTGACTCCCGAAGGCAACCCCAGATTCTCCGGTGGTTGTTCCGGATCCCAGACAACGGTGGGCTGGTATGTCGGTCCGAAGTAGCCGGCGGGAAAACCGCCGGTGCCGATTGACACAAATGCCGGCAGATCGGCACCTGGTTGCGCCCCCAGTTCATGAGACACAATTGATCCAATGGAGGGAGCCTGAATCGCGCCCGTACCGCGCCAACCGGTCTGCATGTAGTACTGCGCCGGACTATGATCAAACTCGAGGCTGACCATAGACCGGATCACGGTTAACTCTGCCCCCTGAGATGCCAAAAGAGGCAGACTCCCGGCGATCTCCAGATCCGGTGATGACGTCGAGATCGGCCGGTATCGGTAACCCAGTTTTTGGTCCGATGATTTTTTGGGATCAAAAGTATCCGTCTGAAACGGCCCTCCTTCCAGCCAGAGAAGAATGACCGATTTACCGGAATCATGTCCACCGATCGTATCCCCGGCAAAAGCGCGGGACAGCGTCGGCCCGATGATTGTCCCCACGGCAGTGGACAGCGAGACATTTAACATCCCTCGACGTGTCCTCATCGTCAAGGGGGCACGGCCCAGTCTATGGGAGTCGTTCTGACACATCATGACTGAAAGTCCTCTTAATAGGTCCGGAATTCTGTGGTCTGCAGCAGAGTCCACAGCAAATCAGTCGCTGTTGTGACGGAGTCTGCCGCAACCGAATCAGACAACAGGTGCAGTTCATCCTGTCTCGGACGGCGCCCCAGAACCCCAAAATAGATAGCCTCAATCTGCTCTGACGGTGTGGACAGGGCAGCAATTCGATCGACTGTTGTCCCTCGCTCAATCGACGCCGCCACAACTTCACCGTTCATCGACATCAGAGCCTCAGACGTAGGACTCATTGGAATCCTAGCCCGGGCACGAAGCGTGGCCACACGTTTGCCAAATTCTGCATACTCCCGGCGCAGACCCTGCAAACGCATTTGTTCTACGCTCTTCACAGCTGACGGCTTCGACGGACGTGGCACCTTTGACTTGTCCGTCTGTTCTGATCGTGGATCCCAGGGAACGATTCCGTCTACGCGGTCGTGGTGTTCCTGTTCGAGCAGCGGAGTGATCTCGCTTGCAAGTAGGTAGACTCTTTCTTCTTCGCCAGTGGCTCTCACGACCGAATCGAGCCACTGGTCTCCATTCAGCAAACGTGGCGGCATGGCATGCCAGGTTTCGCCGACCTCTGTCGCCGAACCATGCTCCAGCTGAAAAAGACGGCTCAGTACAATGGTTCGCATCAGCCACTTCAGATCGTGACCATGGTCCGCAAACTCCCGTGCGAGTTCGTCAAGTAGTTCCTCGTGACGCGTACGGACGCGCGGCGAAAACCCGTCATATGAATCGACAAATCCGAGTCCGGTGAGCGACAGCCACATCCGGTTCACCGCCGCTCGAGCGAACAGACGATTATCCGCATTCACAGTCCAGCTGACAAACTGAACGCGTCGTGTTTCCTCCCGGGAATCAACGTCATTCATGGTTTCGCCGTTGAGCGGCTTGGGCATGATAACGTCTTCTGGCGACGAACCAGGGATTCGAACTTCTCCCTCGTCGGATTCCACATAGGCTCTAACGTCGCCCCATGCTCCGTCCACAGACGCATCACCACCCGGAAGTGTGCTGACACTTGACGGCGGTCGCGATTGCAGGGCAAAACGATCGTAGTACTCGTCTTTGGTGCTCGACGGCATCCGAATTTTTGCTCGGGCGAAGAACGCCGCCATTCCCCAGTACGTTTCATGAGTCCATTCGTCAACATACGGGTCATCGTGACACTGTGCACATGCAAGGTTGGTCCCAAGGAACATACGTGAAGCAGCCTCGGCAACCTCGTTTGGTTCCGTGTCAAAATACAAAGGAAAGTTCGCCCATCCATGCTGACTGACATCACCATCAGTGGCCAGCAGATCACGGGCAATGTGTGCCCAGCTGCGATTTTCCGCCATTGCCTGGCGACCATAGTAATACAGAGTCACCAGATTTGTGCTCTGACCTTTTACATCCCGAATCTGAGTAATCCAGTCACGAAACAGGAACGCCCAGTAATCCGCGTAACGACTGCGAGTCAGCAGTTGCTCAACTTTGACCTCCCGCTTATCAGCTGAATCATCTGCAAGAAAACAGGACACTTCGTCTGCGGCGGGCGCAATGCCGTTCAACACGAGGCTGGCACGACGAAGAAATGTCGCATCGTCGATCAGCTGCGATGGAGCCACACCGGTGCGTTCCCAGAATTCATCCAGATAAGCATCGACTCGTTCGGCCGCGTGATCTGTGCGTCCGGTCGGAAGTCCTTCATAAGGCTGCCGGGCCGGAGGAACCTCAGCCCGACCTCGCGGTCCGGCCGATGCACAGGGAGTCATCAACAAAAACGACAGTCCCAGAATCCAGGCTGTTTCAGGGAACGGATTCATGTCACGTCCTGTGGCTCTGTTCGGATGGCCATCGAAAGTTCGCTCGTTAACGCCATCCTAGGCAGGGAGAACTCGGCGAATCAACCGGAACATGAACTGAGGTCGGAAGCGGTGAATGAAATCAGAACTTTTACTACCCGGACAAACCTATTCTACCGTTTCCCTCCGGCAATCCGGACATTCGTCACACCCCGGGTCCGCATTCCGAACCAGTACGTCAGTCGGCGGAATCAAGAAGTTCGGTAGAACAGCCTGGTGTCCGGGGTACCTGATAGACTCCGTCCTCAACGACCGCCGGATATCGAAAATATTCCTGCAGATGCGGTATATATTCCAAGAACAGCCGCTGGTGGCCGAGTGCAATATGGTTGAAGAGCACCAGGTGCTGATGAATCTGCCCCATGTCACCAACATGGGGAATGACTTTGACAGGATATTGCGTCGCCATGATGGATACGGCCAGATATTCGCTGATTCCGGCCAGACGCGTACAGTCCGCCTGCACCACGCCCACCGCTTCCGCCTCCAGGAAATTCTTCCAAATCACACGGTTGGAAATCGTTTCCCCGACAGCAACGTGCATCGGAGCAATGGCCCTGGCAATTTTGCGGTGGGCAAGAACATCATCCGCCTGAGTGGGTTCCTCCACCCAGTACAAGTCATTCGCTGCCAATTCAGCACAAACATTCAGCGCGGCCGGCAGTGACCAGGCCTGATTGGCATCCACCATCAGCCGCACGTCATCACCGACAGTTCGCCGAACCAGATTCACGCGTCGAATGTCATCTGCAGGATTCTGAGAACCAACCTTCAGTTTCATGGCCGTAAACCCACAGTCCGCTGCGCGGCGAGCATTATCCCTGATTTGCTCGTCGCTGTAAGCGAACCAGCCAACCGATGTGTCGTAGCCTGGATAGCCGATCTGCAGAACACTTTCGCGATCGGGTCGAGTTGACTGACGATCACGCAGGATATTCGTCGCCTGTTCCGCCGTGAGCACCTCGTCCAGATAACTAAAATCGATCAGCCGAGTGATCTCCTCGGGAGACAGATCCAGAAGCAGTTGCCAGAGCGGTACATCACGGGATCGGGCCCACAGATCAAAGCAGGCATTGGTGATCGAGGCCAATGCCAGATGAATGACACCTTTGTGAGGGCCTAGCCAGCGAATCAGCTGATGTTCTGCGATGCTTCGCTGGACCACCCCGAATTCCGACATCAACTCTTCGATGTCGCGTCCCAGCAGCGGAGCTGCCAGCAATTCAATGGCATCACAAACAAGATTTGTTCCTCCCCCGAGAGTATACGCAAGACCTGTTCCGGTGAGCCCCGGTCGGTCACTGTTCAAACAGGTCACCGCGTAACCGTACTGCGGATTGGTATGCACCGCGTCGCTGCCGGCTCCGTCTTTGAGGTCGAAACGACGATCATCAGTCAGGATTTCGGTGATGCTGCTCACGAGAATCTTTCGCGTTCTGTCCGGCTGGTCATTGTTGGCCACATAACTGATGTCAGCACATCACAACCGAATAATATATATGTGTCATACCCGCGGTGTCCGGCACCTGTGACGGCATGCATTGATCAGTCAACGGCACAGGCCGGCTCTTTGCCTGAACCAACCTGGTTTTCAGAAAGCCGAATGAGCCTTTGTGCCTCATGTAGTACAAACTCCGGGTCCATGAAGGGTTCGAAGCTGATGTCCTGCCACCGAATCAATCCGTCGGCATCAATCACAAACGTTCCGTGAAGCGGCTGCTGTTCGAAATCGTCATAACAGCGGTATTGGCGGAACACGTCCATCTCGGGATCGGCGAACAGTGAAAAGGCGAAGTCATCATCATATCTCTCGCGGGCGGTACTTAAGGATTCCTGCGGATCGGTGCTGATGGCCAACAGATCGAACCCGGCGTCACGAAACTCATCAGCATGGGGATGAAACTTCTGAAGCTGTTCCGCACAATGCAGACATCCTGATCCCAGATAAAAAATCATAATCTTTGGAGACTGCCCCAGTTCGACAGATGAAACCGATTTGCCGTCGACATCCTGCAGTGTCCATTCCGGAGCGGCGGTCGGCTGCCAGCGGAAAGGACCGAGCGAATCCAGACTTGGTCGAACTCCCAAATCGGCCGGCAACTCGCGAGCAACTCTCCAGTCTCCGGGATATCCGAACTCAGCAGCCACTGAAGCCAGCTCAGCAAACAGCGGAACGTCGAGATCGATCACCGAAGAAATCTCACGAAGCGACTCAAATGTCTGACGGACTTCGTCTTTGTTACCGGCTGCCCGGTGAGTCTTCAACAGAGCTGCGAGGGGGCGAACCTCACCGGAACTCTTTTCCACATGCTCAATGATCTTCGTGAGTGCTTGTTCGGTTCTGCCTGCCGCCAGCAACACATCGACCACATCTTCCGGTAAAACATTTTCTGCATTTTCCAGCAGGCGCACGGCCGCGTCGTAGTCGCCCCGCTGAGCCGCCAGACGCCCGTCGATCTCGTCAATCGCAGACCGAAGTGCTGTCACACGGGTTTCATATTCTGTTTCCAGGTCCTGTGCGGCCTCAGAGACTGCCACATCGTCTTCCTCCTCACCGCAGACCTCAGTTTCCACGTCCGACACTGACTGTTCCTGGTCGATTTTGACCTGTGTCAGATCTGAATTCAGCTGCTGCCGGATTGTTTCGGCGTCGGACACCCGACCACACACAGCGTAAGCACAGGCCAGAGCGCGACGGACGGACACGTCCGCAGCTTCATCATCGGTTTTCTGAAGCCACACTGAATCGGCAACTTCGATGAGTTGATCATACAGCTGAAAAGTTTGCAGGACATCAAGCAGACGTTCACGACCGTATTTGTAGCTTCCCGATTTATCAATCTGATTGTATTCCGGATGTCGAGGCAGCTCGATCATGTTCATCGCCAGTTTTACGGCATCGTGGACCCGCCCAATGTGAATCAGGTTACGAATACACCATTCATTATTATGAGCGAAATTATGAATCTGATCAGGAAGGACCCGGTCTTTGATCATGTGGGCATGATCCACCCGGGCAGATGCTTCCTGGTGATAGACCGCATCGTGGTATCGATTCAGTTTCGAATAAATATGTCCCGGCATATGCCACATATGGGCAATTGACGGTGCAGCGGGTCCGCAAAGCGCGGCAGATGCCAGTGCTTTGTCAGCCTTCTTTTTGTCCCACAAATGAATGCGATAATGGTGCGCCTGATGGAGAGGCTCCAAATCATGTATTTGCTGGATAAGGGCGTCGACGGCCAGATAGCTGTTCAGCATCACTCCGGAATTGCGTGACGACCACTGAAACTCACACAGGAAAGCTTTTGCCTCGATGTCATCAGGAAATTCAAACAGCAGCGATTCAAGATCCTCGATGTATTTTACGGATCGTGCTTCCTTCTCTGATTCGTCGGTATCTGGCGCATGGAAATATCGGTCAAGTGCTTCAATGTATAGCTGTTCCCGTGGCGACGCATTGTCGCGGCGTTCCATGGCCTCTTTGATAAAACCTCTGGCTCGATCAGGATTTTCCCGATTTGACATGGCCATGCCCCAGTAGGTAATAGCGCACCGGGGATCAATCATAGCCGCCTGTCGAAACGATCGTTCCGATTCGAAAAACCAAAACCCGTGAAGCTGACCAATGCCCTGATGGACAAACGCGACCGCTTCCGGGATATCCGACGTGACGTCAAATCTGATTCTGCCGACACCGTCCATCAGATAAGCCGCCTGACGTGGTCCTTCGTTGAAGACTTCCCCGTGACCTGAATGTCCTTCGGGCAATGGGGCTCCGTCATTTTCGGCAACGGTGACTTCCGACGGACTGTCTTCGGCTGCGACTCGAGACGTCTGGTACGGATCTCCTGACCAGACGAACAGGACCGGCAGCAGTACAAATCGAAATGAACAGAAGGCGAAGCGAGACATCAGATCGAACATTCTTCCATAGGTCATAGAACAGTTTGTGATACAGCCCAAGGTAAAACATGGCGTTGTTTTACACAGAGCCAAACCCGATGACGTATTGTCGCTCGCCGGTCATCAATGATCAAACCCACAAATTTCCCGCCTGAAACCGAATCACATCCGGTAATCATCCTGATCGCGGCAGCGGTTTTGTCGACCATAACCACATAAAGACAGTTGATCCCCATTCAGCGAGCACGACCGTTAACAGTGGTTGGTTCGTACGGTGGCAACAGATACAGCAGTCAGAACTGAAACAGTCCGCGGCATATTCCTGCGGCTGCCCGATAAAACGCACCTAGAATTCCAGTGCATCGAATTCGTTCATTAGATCGTCGAATTCATCGTGCTCGCGGTTTTTCAAACCCACGGACGTTCCAACCGCCTGACGACCGTCCAGAATCAGTTCTGCATCGCGTTCGCGGACTGCCTGATCGACCGCAGACAGACCGGTTTCTCCACCGAACAGTCTGGATAGATCGATTTTCACGCCGGCAACATCTCCGTCGGCACCGGCAATTGCCGGTGTTTTGTGCTGAGGAAACACAATGGCGTGCTCCGGACAAACGCGACTGCAGGCCGGACATCCCTTTTTACAGTTGTCCTGTTCCTCAACAAGTATTCGATCAAGCGCATCGATGCCGTAAACGCCGAACAAACAGAAGTCAATGCATTCCATGCAGTTCGTACAACGACTGTAGTCAATAACAGGATACCAGCGACGCCGCGTGTCTTCCGGCAGGAGATCCCGATTAACAGTGGTGTCACCGGCATCCTGGGACTGCACGGCGGCCAGCATTTCAACGGGCTGCAGATATCGCTGCAACTGATCAGGCTTGGGCGTTCCTTCAATCCACCGCATCAAATCGAACGGCTGCCGATCGCACTCGGATTTAATCCGACGGATTTCCTCAACAAAATCCTGACAGTCTTCAGATGCCCGCAGATCAATGCAGAACAACTGACGATCAGGAACATCCACGCTGCCGATACCGCTGAACTCCGGTGATTCAGACGATTCGTCTTCCTGATCCTCATCTGCCTTCAGCAGAGTTTCACCAACGACGCCTCTGATTCCCGCTCTGTCCAGTGTCCAGCGTGATGCACGTTCATACAGCCAGCCAAGAACGATCAGTGTTCCAGGTACGGAACGTAGAAACTCCAGTCCTGAGTGATTTTGTGCCATATCATACAGGTGCGGCACCATGGTCACATGGACACCCGGTTCACGAATCAGCGTCTCTGTGATCTCGTGTTCAAGCGCCCGGCGAACCGGATGACGTCCCTGAGCCTGACAAATGACAACGCTGAGCTGAGAATCGGACATTGATACATTGTAAGAGGAGTTAAGCGGGTCGTGAAAGCCTATTCACCGGCTTCAGTCAACCGGCCGGGCTGATTCTTCATTCCATACCGGTTGACTCTCCTAATCGGAGTATTCATCCGGCCGCCGTTGAAAACAAGGCCGTAATGACATAGTGTCCGGCTGGTGTCTGAACTGAAAATACAGACTCTGATGACGCAGTCCCTGGCATCATACCAGCTGACGCTTCCCGATTTTCCGGGACTCCGTCGGTCTCTGCGACAGCCTGAGTCAACGTCAGTAATCTGGCCCTAAATAAAAGAAAACAAATTCGCCCCGGTAAGCGGTGCTCACAATATTTCGGTCGCCGCATCGGCACCGGATAAATTGGAAAATAATGAATGTCTGTCGCCCCCCAGTTTCCTGTTCCTTTGCGCGAATACAAGCCTGTTGCCCTGGATCCTGCGAACCCGACGCTGACAGCTGAGCAAAACAAGACGCTGCGAACCAATATTCAGCTTTGTCGGGACGCGATCGTTTTCTTCACAGCTGTTGCCGGAGCCAGGGGGCTTGGCGGGCACACCGGCGGGGCATACGATACTGTCCCCGAAACACTGATTATGCACGGCTTCATGAAGCACGCTGAAGCCGGCGGAACTTACGATGTCCTGCCGATCTTCTTTGATGAGGCCGGTCATCGCGTGGCAACTCAATATCTTATGGCCGCGCTGGAAGGGGATCTGGAAATTGAACGCCTGCTGCACTATCGCGAATATCTGTCCCAACTGCCAGGTCACCCCGAGCGTGGATTCACCCCCGGCGTAAAATTTTCTTCGGGCCGACTCGGGCACATGTGGCCGTTTGTGAACGGGGTCGCACTGGCCAACCCTCAAAAAACGGTATTCATGCTGGGCTCAGACGGTTCACAGATGGAAGGCAATGACGCAGAGGCCGCTCGTCTGGCAGTCGCTCAGAATTTGAACATTAAATTGCTCATCGACGACAACGATGTCACAATCGCAGGACATCCGTCCGAGTATCTGCCGGGCTTCGATGTTTCGCAGACACTTGAGGGTCATGGCCTGAACGTGAGTGTTGGCGATGGTGAGGACCTGGACGACCTGTATTCGAGAATGTGTGCGGCGGTGACAACGCCGGGACCTATTGCACTGATGAACCGTCGCAGGATGTGTGTCGGAATAGAGGGACTGGAAGGGAGCGCCCACGGGCACGATGTCATCAAGGCTGATGTCGCCAAAACCTATCTTGTTTCCCGTGGTCGGAAAGATGCCGCTGACTATCTGGATTCCGTTGAGAAAGGTCCGGGAGGACCGAGCCATGCAGGCTCAGATGGTGCCAGCACAGGGAAAAACAGGGATTTGTTTGGGCGCATCCTCAATGAGATTCTGGATGAGATTCCGGAAAAACGTCGCGTCGCCTCCGTTCGCGTGTTCGACTGTGATCTCGAAGGCAGCTGTGGGCTGAATCATGTGCGGGCCACTCACCCGGAAGTCTTTGTTCGGGGCGGAATCATGGAACGCGGTAATTTTTCGGCAGCGGCCGGCTTCGGCTATCAGGAGGGCTGTCAGGGAATCTACGGAACATTCAGTGCTTTTTTGGAAATGGTGGTTTCAGAGATCACCATGGCAAGATTAAACCAAGCCAGTGTGCTGGCCCACTTCAGCCACGCCGGCTGTGACGACATGGCGGACAACACCTGTCACTTTGGACTCAACAACATGTTTGCGGCCAACGGATTACCGGATGGCGGCAAAGACAATACCCGATTGTATTTTCCCGCCGATCAGCATCAGTTTCGCGCCTGTCTGAAGACGATTTTTCCTCATCCCGGACTTCGCTTTATCTTTTCCACACGTTCGGGTGTTCCCGATCTGTTGAACGAAGACGGCACCCGCTTCTTTGGTGACGATTACGAATTCGTACCGGGGCAGGATGAAATCATCCGTGAAGGTACCGCCGGTTATATCGTTACATTCGGTGAAACGACTTACCGTGCACTGGATGCGGTAACACGGCTCAAAAACGAGGGGGTGGATGTGGGACTTGTCTGCAAAGCGACACTGAATGTGTATGACGAGTCTGTGATGGAACGTCTGGTGAATTCACCGGCAGTCCTTGTGGCTGAGTCGTTTAACGTAAACACAGGATTGGGTTCCAGATTTGGGACAGAACTGCTGCGTCGGGGCTTCAAAGGGAGCTACAACAACATCGGGACCAACAAAGAGGGCTCGGGGGGACTGTGGCAGCAAATGGGCTATCAGGGCATTGATGCAGACGGCATTCTGGAAGCCGCGCGCAATTTGAAGTAGTGGATTGTCGATGGGTGCCGTGATGGACGTGATCATGGAGCGGAGAGAACTGGAGTTTTGAGTCTGCAGTTGTCGTCACAACTGGTCGCAATTCAGTTGGCTGGTCCACGACCGCCGTCAAACAGGATCGCAACCGATCGGGCAACGAAGACGTGCGTCGTGAACATCAGGGGCATAACGAATCGTCCTTCGACGGACCAGGTCACGGCGATCACAAGACAGCTGATCAAGTGCAGCCCAATAAAGACGCACGTGTCCGGTCTGCGCACAGTCAAAAGAAACCCGACGACCGCCATCACACAGATGAGCCATTCTCCTGGCAGGCGAGGCCGATATTCCTGCCAGATTTTCATCCCGGCCAACCGCACAGAATCCGTTGGGTGGGACCAAATCCAGTCGATCGCTTCCTGACGTCCCAGCCGCGCCCGTGCGACGTCGCGTTCCTGACGAGTGGGAAAGTGTGCCACCTCGCGTTTCAGACGATGTGTGGGTTCGGCGCTCCAGAGTCCCCTCCGTTCCAGTGCAAGATCGCTGAAGCCAGCCGGCAACTGGGACATTCCCTGTGTTCCGAATGGCATCGGAGCCTTCAACTGCAGAATGTTGCGGACGCCCCACGGCAGCACTACCAGTCCGGAAATCGCCAGAAAAAAGGAAGCTGACGCCAGAGCTCGTTTCCAGGAAGGTGGCAGATGTACATCCGTATTTTTCGTCGGTGTGTGGTAGCTTAGTCGACCCACAATTAACGCCAGGCCGGGTAGCCACAATGCAAAAATTGTGCGGTCCAGAACAAGCAGACCCGCCGTAATTCCGAGCTGGATCAGTGTCCGAGGTCGCCAGTGTCGCAGCAGCAGCAACAGCAGTATCGTCACAATTGTCAGCAGAAAGGTGGCCGTAGCCTCAGTCAGGACAGCGCGCCCGTAAACCCGTGTACGGGTATCGACGATCAGAAAACACACAAATCCGGTTAATGCTGATGCGAAATTGCCCGTCCTCAGCAGATACCAGACCAGCACCCCGGCGGTGCCGGAAGTTGCCAGGACGTTGATGATACGGACGCTCCAGAACTGACGGCCAAATTGTCGATTGAACAGCGACAGCAGGTACGGAAACAAAGGAGGCCTCTCATGTGTCACCAGCACTGGCTTGAGCTGTTCCCGGCGTGCCTGTGCTGGAGTTATCTTGCCCTCAACAACATATGGCTCCCAGAATACCGGTTCGTTGACCTGTTCAGAGAAGCCGTTTCCTTTAGCCAAATTCCAGCTGACCATGTCATACGACAGTTCGTCGCCACGTAGCGAAGGTGGATCGTTAAGGCCGTATTTAATCGCATAATGGCTTAGCAGGATGACAATGGTGGCCAGGAAGACAATCCCACCGGCCGTGCTGGGACGCAGATTCAAATTTCGGAGCCGGCTGTTCATTGGGACGATGACCTGTCGAAGTACGATCTGTGCGGCCACTGGGATGCGGACTTACAGATCATGCGTTGAATTCTTCTGTTTTCCAACGCGACAACCGACTCGTGCTGGATCAATCCACAGCAGGGGCACGGACAATCGTAATTCTACGCGACACGAATAGTCCTGTCATGTGTCCCTGCGGGCGACTTAGGCCGCAACCCTGATCCAATCGTTACAGCGACAACGGACAGCTGAATGACCTGCGTCTGGTGACAGCAACTGCGCCAGTGACCAGCATCGAAGTCATTCACGGATGGTTTCGGGCGGCCCTCATACTGTAGTCTGACGTTGTCGCCTCGAGGACATCATATCATCCACCATCACCCCCACCATGGACGATGGGCGCCATTCATCAACTGCCGCTGGCCCGGACGTCGCAACAGGCTCCAGACGGTCGAATTTTATTTCTTCCGTCAGTCTGCTGACATCGCGGGGGGGGCAATGAAGCGGTTTCATTGAGCAGAGCCGGGCGGCACTTGCCCCCACAACGGATTCTCGTGCGAATTAGGCTGGTATCCGGTCTGCAGATTCAGCAGAATTACGGATGAACTTTGTGGGGACGGATACCATCAAATACCTCAAGGTGAGGTACATTAGATCATGATGACCGAGTTTTTCGCAGAATTTCGACTTCTCATCGCAGATGACAACTCCTCCTTCCGCAAAATCATGCGCGAAGTACTGGAGCGACGTTTCCGCTTTGAGATCTGTGAAGTCAGCTGTGGTGAAGAAGCAGTG
The DNA here is from genome assembly GCA_022447225.1 of Fuerstiella sp. NCBI lineage: Bacteria > Pseudomonadati > Planctomycetota > Planctomycetia > Planctomycetales > Planctomycetaceae > Fuerstiella > Fuerstiella sp. Next base: position 41,687 of record JAKVAZ010000006.1, read on the forward strand.
GACTGCGTGCAGGAGTACCAGATCGACATCGTACTGCTTGACATGCACATGCAGCACATGACGGGACTCGACACAATTCGCGTTCTTAAAGATATGAATGAACTGCGACCCTGTATTCTGATCACGTCTGACGACAGCGACGAATTGCGGCGTGATGCCTCAGAAGTGAATGCTCACACGGTGCTGCAGAAGCCGGTGCGACGTCAGGAACTGGTCACCACAGTGTCCCAGGCGCTGCACGACGCGTATGATGCTCCACTCGCAGACGATTTTCTTGCGTAGGCCTTGCCACGTCAGGAAAGGAGGAGGCGTGGATCTGAATTGCCGAAAGCGACTTCTTTACGTGTGGGGCTGGATTGTTCTGATCAACCTTACGGGTTGTGGAACAAGAGATTCAGGTAATCCCGACCAAACCAAAGCAGCGAACTCAGCCACCCCGCCAACCGTAACTCCGCTGGTGAATTCAAAAGTCACTGAATCGCAGATCTCTCAGCCTGCCGCTCAAACGACAGTTGCGGCAACGCGGCGACCGGACGAAGTCTGGGAGGATGCAGACGGGCGTCGGTATCTTGGCAAGATTCCCTACGATGTCTTTTTCGATCACCCTCTGGAGGTGGCCTCCGATCCTCGGCCGACTGAACCGGCGGACACTCCGTTGTCTGATGGGAATCCGGCTGACGACTCAGCAACGACCGCTGCAGTTGATGCAACCGTCGGGAGATCACCTTCCGAATCACCGCTGACAAAGGACTGGGCGTCGGTATTGCCCGCCGAAAACCTTCAGTCCGAGGTCAAATCGATTCGCAATTTTCTGAATCAGAAACTTCAGTCAGTGGGAAACTATAATTCAGCCGTCACGATGATTCCCGCCCAGGCAGCCACACTGGCCGTACTGGCCGGGATGGCGATCGAACATTCCGGAAACCTGTCATGGAAGCAGGACGCCGGCTACATCCGTGACCTTGCTGCAGCTATGAACAACAGTCCTTTGAAGCGTGGTTCCGGGGACCAGCGCAGACTGCGACGACACTTCGAGAATCTGGCCGACACGCTGGATCGGTCCCGACCGTCCGGGCTGTCCGAACCGGATCCGGAACGGCCACTGTCAGATGTCGCTGAGATGCGACTGGTCATGCAGAGAATGGAGCAGGCCGAACAACGTCTGCGGACAGAAGTCAGTGAATCGTCGTTTGCCGGGCATCAGGACCTTGTCAGACACGAAGCCGCCATTCTGTCCGGACTCGTTCGGGCCGTGACCACCGAATCATACGGCTTCGCTGATGATTCGGAATTTATTGAATACGCTGCTCAGATCGCCGATTCAGGACAGGCGATGCGGGAGGCGGTGGAAACAGAAGATTTCAGCAGTTTTCAGCTCAGTGTGTCACGTCTGGCAGGCGTCTGCCAGGCCTGTCACCGCGACTACAAAAACAACTGAAAGCAACGATTCGGTTTTATGTACCCGACACGGGCGGCACAACAACACTGAACACTGGTGCGCAACAGACTGCCTGATGTCTCGATAAGGCGTGATATCAATCCCTCAGCGTTGTTTGAATTCGTCTTTGTCCGGAGGTCGGAGAGAGTAAAGAACATCCCTCCTGGCATCGATGCCAGTGATTCCAATATTGTATTTGGTTATTATCAATTGCTGAGGTAATGAGTTCCGGGTTCGTCGACTGAATCCCAAACCGCAACGATAATGATGAACAAAGAGATTCACTTCGCCTGTTCGATAAACGCAAGACAAAACCAGTTTCAATCCAATGTCCGAACCTCCACGTATCCTTCTCCTCGGGGCTCATCCCGATGACGCCGAATACCATGCAGGCGGATTGCTCACGTGCTACCGCAAGGAACTCGACGCCACAGTCAAACTGATTTCTCTGACCGATGGAGCAGCTGGACACCACGAACGATCATCCGAAGAATTAAAAGCATTGCGACAAAAAGAATCAGCCGATGCAGGCGCGGTGATTGGCGCCGAATACCTGAACTGGGGCTTGCCCGACGCTCATTTGGAACCGACCATCGAGAACCGCAACCGCGTGATCAGGGAAATTCGCTCTTTTCGTCCCGACGTCGTACTGACCCACAGAACCTGTGATTACCACCCGGATCACCGGGCCGTCGGTCAACTCACCCAAGACGCATCCTATCTGGTCACGGTGCCCAAGGTGGTGCCAGACGTGCCTCCGCTTTTCAAGAATCCCGTCATCCTCTACATGACGGATCTTTTCACTCGACCGGCTCCCCTGCGTCCGGATTTAGTCCTGGACGTCGAACCTCAGCTCGACTCTGTCATAGATATGCTGGCTTGTCATCGTACGCAGGTCTTCGAGTGGCTGGCCTATGAACAAGGCATCCTCGACCAAGTGCCCCAGGAGCCGGAACAAAGACTGGCCTGGCTTCGGACATGGTTTGAGGATGAAATCGCCGAGCGAGCCAACCGCTTTCGGGAAGCTCTGATAGCCACCTATGGCGAAGAAAAAGGCAGAGCCGTCACCTGTTGCGAAGCCTTTGAGGTCAGCGAATACGCTACTCAGTTGGATGACGATAAACGAACCAAGCTCTGGCCATTCTAGATAAATCTGCTCAGTCCCGGCATGGCGATGCGTACAGTAGAAGCCGAACGCCTTTTCTCTTTTAAACACAAATCGGCGATCCTGGTCTACTGCCTGGCGAGGCCGTCAACAGAAAGCAACGAACAGGGAAGTCGGAGACGAACCGGACTTATCGATGGAGTTGTCGAAAGGGTCTTCCACTGTGCCGCTCACTATCGTCTCTCGCCGGTGTCCAACAGTACGCCAAGGGCTACAGCCAGACGACGGTCCAACACATGACCCTGGTCCTGGCTCATGTCGAGGACGTACCGATCCAGCAGGGTGAATTTGCGATTAAATTCACCAATTACCTTACGATCGTAGTCCGCAGCGTCGGTCGGATCGTACAGCGCTGATTCTTGATCGGGTCTCAGAAATATGTAATTGCGGCGCAGAATTCCGAACAGGTTGCCGAGAAAACGCCTCAGCAACGCAAGAATCAGCGAGTCCTCTTTGGCGACAACAAGCAGCGAACCGTCTGCGTCGTAGCCATACCAGCGTTTTCGAATGATGTTGTACAGATAATTCTTGCGAAAGGTCCCCAGTAACTGATTTTCCGCATCCGTCACTGTGTACGTGGCATTGAATAGAGCCAATTTCTGGTCCTGAAATGTCTTTAACACCAATTCCGACATATTCGAATCCGCATAAAAATCTATGTGCCGTTTTGGTCGGATCGCGATGAAAGCAGCAATCGACGCAACGACCGCGACAAGACCGCCGATGCCTGTGCCGATTTCCTGTGCTACGCCCTCCGGCAGTAAAGCAACCGCACCGCCACCCAGCAGAATCAGACCGCCTATTAGGATAAAGATCCCGACAAAAAATGACAGAAGATTGCGCATCAGGTGTGCAGGACGTTTAACAAACAGAAGTTCATTGCCCGCTTCATCCCACACGAAGTACTTTTCGGAGATTGACAGGTGCTTCTGCCGCAACAGGAATTTGTCACGGTGAAATGCCGGATGTCCGGCAGATGGAGCGTCTCGTCGAGTCGCCGCTTCATCGTCTTTGGCCTTGGCTGGGGGGACATCAATGATCCCTTGGCACTTTGGACACTTGACGTCCTTTCCACCAAGTTCGTCCTTCAGATCGTACTCCGCGCTGCATGAATCACAAATTACGTGAATGGGCATCCAATTCTCAGGCCAGAAGTCTCAAAAAACCGTGATCGTCCCCGTGGTTCATCGTAACACTCGAATCAGCAGCATACCACTTCCGTGGAACCGGTGATGGATCCCGGGAAGAAGAGTTCGTAGCTGATGAGGTCATCAGGGTCGAGCATTAGTCGTCGTCTGCAAACGAGCGTTGCTTGTGAATGATGACGCCAATCGTCAATTGGCCGAGTTTGCGCGACAGACGGCCCGGCAACAATCCGAGCTGACCCGCTCCATCACCGACCAGTCCGCCGAGCTCACACAGGCCTCCAAAGAACTGGTGGCGGCTGATGCCCTGGCCCGTCAGCAAATGATCGCCACGCATGGCGAACTGCAGCAGCAAGTCGGCGAGGAGAGAAGTGCGATTGATGATATGCGCGCCGAGGTTGTTCAGGACCAGCGAGTCATTGCCGCGCAAAGACATCGAGACCCCATCATTGCCACTGCCATCGAAAACGTGGGGTTCGGCGCGATTTGCGCGCTCCCGCTTGTCGTTTGCTGGCTGGTGATTCGCGTTGCACATAACTCGCCGATCACCAATGAAACCTGCGAGGTCCTTCTGCTGGAACTTGCCGGGGAGACCGATCGCTTTGGTCCACCGCAGCGGCGTTTCACACCACTGAGCTTTCGTCGGCCAAGTGCGCGAACTCTCGAAGATCAGAAGTGAGGGTAAGGGAACCGGAAGTGTGAACTCCCGAAATGGCAGTTAACGCAGGACAGAAAGCTTGCGTTCCCGTTCACGAGGTAAATTCTCAGCTGCCGTATGCTAAGAGCGAGACCGTGCTTGTCAGATACCGGAGGCTGACTTAACCTTCCGGCTAAGTTCCGACTTCAGATCTCTTGTTATTCCTGCCCTGATCACCGAACCGGAAGCGGGTATGTCAGTGCTAAAACATCGACAAATCGATTGGTCGGTTCCACAGCGCTGTCTTTTACTGGGCGTGGCCGGATCCGGCATGCGGGCCCTTGCCGAAATTCTGTATCAGGCCGGACATACCGTCTTCGGGGCAGATATCACTTACAACGATGGCCCGAAAGTAGCCGGTCCAGACTCGACGGGAACGGCACCGCTGACAAATAACGTTCACCTCCTCCCGTGGATGGATCCGAATCCGGCCGTAACAATCGATTCCTGTGTCTGTTCCCCGGCAATTCCCGAATCGGCTGTGCTGCGAACGTGGATTCAGCAGCGGTCGATCCCCGAAATCTCACTGCATGCGGCTGTGAGTGCTGCGTTCGCCGAACGCTCTCAGATCTGCATCGCCGGAACACACGGCAAGAGTACAACATCCAGTCTGCTCGCCTGGATGCTTCACTGCAGTGGCGCAGATCCCGGTGTTTTTGTGGGTGCTCAGCTGAACAGTTCTGCCCCGGCCGGATTCGCCCAACACGGCGGACATTACGGACGCGGTCCGGTAGCCGTCATTGAAGCCTGTGAATTTGATTGTTCGTTCCTTCAGCTTCAACCGGGTCACATTATTCTTAACGGGATTGATTGCGATCATTTCGATTCAGTGGATGCCGAAGACAGTGCTTACCTTCAATTCCTCCGGAAAGTACCAGGCGATGGATGTGCGTTTGTGAATGCCGCGTGTCCTCGAAGTATGTCCCTGTCGGCTGCAGCTGGTGTGAACACCGTCAGCTGGACACTGGACGACGTTCCTGGTGACTGGTCCGGACGTATCACACACACCGGACCGGGTCACATGACGGTCAGGATCCGCCACGGACAACAGTGCTTCGGAAGCCTGAAAATCCCTCTGTCCGGCCGACACAATGCCCGCAATCTGCTGGGGGCAACCGTGGCCGCCGTTCACATGGGAATGACGGCCGTTCAGTGCCAAACAGCACTGAACGGATTCCCCGGAGTGAAGCGACGTCTGCATAACCGCGGGTCCTGCCGGGGAATGAGCATGCTGGACGACTATGCACATCACCCCACTGCTGTTAAAACGACACTCAGTACGGTTCGTCAGCAGTTTCCGGAACGGCGAATTCGAGTTGTATTTGAGCCTCACCAGATGGTTCGTCTGCAGCGCAGCCGGAAACAGTTTACTCAGGCGTTATCGCTGGCAGATCAAGTGGTGGTGCTTCCCGTGTTTCCGGCACGGGAAACGATTTCTGTGGCCAACTGCCATCGAACCAGCCGGGACCTTGCTGCTACAATTTGTGACTTAGGAACTCCTGCTGTGTTCGCAGATGGAGTGAATTCAGTCGTTTCAATCATAGAACAGACCGGCCGGTCAGAGGACGTTTTCCTCACAATGGGGGCCGGAACAGTGCATCAGATTCATGACGAAGTCCATCGACGATTTCGGCGAGATTCTGCAGCGTGACGAATCGCTGGCGCCCTACACCTGGTTGCGACTGGGTGGTCGGGCTGAGTATCTCCTGACACCTGAAACTGAAGACCAGTTACTGCAGGTAGCTCGCTGCTGCCTCGAAAATGAGATTCCCGTCAGGATTCTTGGCGGTGGGTCCAATGTCCTGGTATCGGATGACGGAGTACGGGGAGCTGTGATTCGCATTGCGGAACCGCTGTTGAGTGACGTGTCGGTCACTGGTGAGAGTGTTACAGCCGGCGGCGGAGCATTGCTTTCCAACGCGGTCTCAGAAGCCGTTCGCGCACAACTGACCGGACTGGAAACACTGGTAGGAATACCAGGAACCATTGGTGGCGCATTACTGGGTAACTCCGGAAGCCGACACGGCGATATTGGAAAACTCATCCGGTCAGTGTCGGTACTGAACCGCCAGGGAGATGTCGTTGAACGAACGGGAGATGAGCTGGTATTTTCTTATCGGCAATGCAGTCTGGATGACGTTCTGGTCCTGTCGGCCACACTTCAGCTAAAGTCCGACCCGTCAGATGACCTGACACTCCGGATGAGAAAAAACTGGATCATGAAGCGAGCGACCCAGCCGCTGGCTGATCAGTCCGCAGGGTGCATCTTCCGTAATCCTCGCGGTCTGAGTGCCGGAGCATTGATTGAACAGTGCGGACTGAAGGGAATGACGTCCGGCCAGGCTCGCATCAGCGATCGGCATGCCAACTTCATTGTTACGGAGAAAGGAGCAACCTGTCATGATGTCGATCAGTTAATCTCACGAATCCGTTCCGCCGTGTCAGAGAAATTCGGCGTCGAACTGGAACTGGAGATTTGTCGCTGGTCGTAAGGAGGCGCGACTGCACATGACACCAACAACGCTGCATCAGCCTAAATGTCGTGTACTGGTCATCTCCGGAGGTCGTTCGGCTGAACGAGAGGTCAGTCTGAACAGCGGTCGGACAGTCGTGGACGCACTGCGAACCGCCGGGTATACGGTTGGAGAATGGGATCCTGCACAGACATCCGTCCTGGAACCCACACCGGGCCAGTGGGATATTGCCTTTCCGATGCTGCACGGTACGGGTGGGGAAGACGGCGTTTTGCATCGTCAGCTGCGTGCAGTGGGGTTGTCCTGGGTCGGGTGTTCGATCGACGGCAGCTCGCTGACGTTCGATAAATCGCGGACGCGAACCAGGCTCAAAAAATACCGCGTTCCAATGGCCCGCGGAACCACGCTCAACTCACCGGACACTTTGCCACCTTTTGAATTTCCACTGGTAGTGAAACCGGCAAGGCAGGGATCGAGCATCGGAATCTCGATCGTGAAAGATCCCGGAGACTGGAACGAAGCACTCAATACAGCATTTTCGTTTTGTTCCGAGGTTGTCGTGGAGTCGTACATACCGGGACGGGAAATCAGCATCCCGGTGATTGACGGCGATGTCTTTCCGGCGGTGGAAATCAATGTTCAGAACGGTTGGTACGATTACTACAACAAATACGAAAGCAGCGCCACCGACTTCCAGGTTTCGCCGGCCGATCTGCCGCCGAATTTGTCTTCACTCGCCCTTGAGGTCTGCGAAGCATGTAACGTCAAAGGAATCCTGCGGGTTGATTTCCGGATTGATCACAGCAATCGTCCTTACGTTCTTGAGATCAATACGATTCCCGGCATGACATCTCACAGCCTCGTTCCCTTATCAGCCGCTGCGGCAGGCTTATCGCTCGCAGACTTATGCGACAGGTGCGTGCAGTCTCAGTTGCAGCGGGTGTCAGTGAATGGATTCTGCCGGCAGTAAGCGAAAGAACGGTGGTTATTTATTTTTACTCCTGTGAGCCGGTGTGACTGCACGAGTGCCGCTGAACGGGCGTCGCTGCTGTCAGCCTGATGAACAAGCTCTGATTCCGTTGTGTGTGTGTGTGTGTGTGTGTGTGTGTAGCGACTGAATCCAGCCCGATGAACCATCGTTACAATTTTATTTCACTGATCATGGATAGATCGAATCCGGTTGTCTGATTCATCTGAGGAGGAACATTCGCTCGTACAGGACCGTCCCCTCAGTCAATTTCCTGATCACGGCTGACAGATTCATTTTGATTTAGCCTCGTAACTCATCGCGGCAACCGATACGGTATTACTCTTTGGGCTGCACTCTCCGGCCACTTGGCATTGAGAGTCTATTTGACTGCATGTAGTCGATGCCGACGGGAACGTGGCAGCGTTTCGCCGAGGTTGCCGGGATTGCCGGCCGCGGGAACAGGAAGGACGTGCGTGTCCACTTCGTCACTCAATCGCCCCACTCTGGTTCTCAACCGGAGCTGGCAGCCGGTGGGTGTTTCCACGGTTGCCCGAACTCTGGTCAAGGTGTGGAACGAATCAGCCCGCATTGTGGATCCCGAAAATTTCATGCAGCATAGCTGGGACGAATGGGCCCGGTTAAAGCCCGAAAACGACGAACGCGTGATCCAGGCTCAGTGGCTACGACTAAGAGTTCCGGAAGTGGTCACATTAACCCATTACAACAAAATGCCGCATAATGTTGTTGCGTTCAGTCGTCGCAATGTTTTCAAACGCGATGCCTATATGTGTCAGTACTGCGGCTGCCGTCCAGGCAGTGAAGAACTCACGATTGACCACGTCCTGCCTCGTGCCCAGGGTGGAACGTCCTCCTGGTCCAACTGTGTTCTGGCCTGTGTGAACTGCAATCATCGCAAAGGAAACCGAACTCCGGAAAAGGCCTCAATGCCGCTGCAGCGTCATCCCCGCCGACCGATCTGGAGTCCGGCTTATGCCCGCCACACGATTCGTCTGGAGAGCTGGTCAAAATTCATCAGCGACGCGTACTGGAATCTGGAACTGGAAAACTAAAACGTCACAATCCCGACTCCGTAAATACCGATCCGGGTTTCTATGACAGTTCATCGAACGCGAACACGCACACATTGTCCGCCGGCGGTACTCAACAAATCACAGCACTGAACGAAGGGGACTCGAACACCCTGGTCAGTTTTCCATACAGGTTTTCCGATAATGTGTAACTGACTCTCGAAGCCGGCTTTGACAACCGGAAATCTCTGGCCGGGCATCTCGAATGGAGATTTAGATCTCTCCACTATTTTGTGAGGATGGAATGGGCGCCCGGCGTGTCCTCTCAGACTAGATGATTGGGGAAATCGGTGACGCGCTCGCATGCCAGCTGCTCCATGACCTGCTGCAGCTGACGCTTGAGCATGGAGATAGTGTGATCGCCACCTTCGCGACCGAGAGCGCCGACACCATACATGAAGGAGCGTCCAAGAAAAGTGAAGCGGGCTCCGCTGGCCAGCGCGCATGCGATATCCGGCCCTCCTCGCAACCCACTGTCAATCATGACAGTGAGTTTATCTCCGTAGGATTCGGCCAGCGAAGGGATTGGTCTGATCGTCGATTGTCCTGCGTCGAGTTGTCGTCCGCCGTGATTCGAGGCAATGATTCCGTCTACCCCGAGGCGGAGGACTTTTTCACAGTCCTCTTCGTTCACGATTCCCTTAACGACGAGTTTGGCCTTCCAGCGATCCCGAATGGCCTTGATGCGGTCCTCGTTCAATCTTCCCGAGAAAGTCTTGTTCATAAAGAGGCCGAGATGCTTCATGCTGAGGCCCTTTGGAATGTAGGGGGTCATTGTTTTGAACTGAGGCACTCCTGCTGCAAGCTGTGAGAAAGACCAGGTGGGGTGCGTAATCATCTGGATAATATTCCGGGGAGTCATCCGAGGAGGAATAGAAAGCCCGTTGAGGATTTCTTTGGGCCGATAACCGAAGGTCGGAGTGTCAGCGAGAATAACCAGAACGGGACAGGCCGCGGCACTGGCCCTGGCAAGGATTTTATCCCTCAGCTCGTCTTCGGCCGGGTGATAAAGCTGAAACCACGCTTTACCCCCGGTGATTTCAGAGACTTCCTCGATACTGGCAGTTCCAACGGTACTCAGGATAAATGGAATGTTATGTTCCGTCGCGGCCTTGGCCAGGATTTCGGTGGAGCGAGGCCACATCAGGCCCTGGAGGCCGATAGGAGCGATGCCGAATGGTGCATCGTAGGTCTGACCAAAGAGCTCGGTACGAAGATCAGACCCTGCATAATCCCGGATATAGTAGGGCTGCAGACGAATATCGCGGATCTCATCCGTGTTGCGTTGCAGGTTGATATTGGAATTACAGCCACCCTCAAGATAGTCGAAGGCGAAACCCGGCATACGACGCCGGGCCTTGTCCCGAAGATGTTCGATGGAGGGGAGTCTTGAGTTAATGGGCATAGGACGCAGCTTTGAGCGTTTAAAGAAGGGTCTCGGATCGAGGGAGGTTATCCTCCCAGGGAATTGAATCCCACGGAGAGAAAATTTTCATGGGATACTGATATTTCGTGTTTAATAAATATGCGTGAGTGTTATGCAGCTTGACGTCAATCCGTCTGACTGCAAATCAACTCCATCTTACGTTCTGCGATCAATCGAATCCGTTCTTCGTTAACGTTGATTCCCAATCCAGAGCCAAGAAGCCGAGGAGCACGACCTCTGCGGGAAAATGTCAGATTCTCGCGAGTCAAAGCCTCTCGAACCAGGAACCTGTCGTAGCTACCTTCCAGATATCGAATCCCGCTCACATTGCACGCGAAGTGTCGACCGGCTGCCGACAGAATTCCGGTTTCACCGACCTGGCAACCCAGCTGGTATCCCAGACCGTTCGAAACCGCCATAGCAACCAGACGAATCGAGCTGCGAATTCCACCGCACTTGGAAAGTCGAATGTTGAATAAATCGCAGCTTTGCTGTTCAATCGCACGCCGGCCGTCTTCCTCACAACACAACGACTCATCAAGCATAACAGGGACCGGGATCCGGGCCCGGACCTTTGCAAGGTCTGCAACCAGTGCGTGAGGGACTGGCTGTTCCACACTTGTCGGGTGAAACGGCAACAGTCGTTCCACACGGGAAACCGTGTCCTCAATCGTCCAGGCCTCATTGGCGTCAAGGCGAATGTCGACCTCGGTCCCAAGAATGCTGCGGATCCGACGAAGGCAGTCGTAATCCGCATTCGGGTCTGGTCCCACTTTCACCTTAACGCTGCCGAATCCAAATAGTTTCATCTTCCACGCGGACAGCCACTGGCTGCGAGCTGTCATGGAGGTAACAACACCGCTATAAAAAACTTCGTCCTGCTGCCCGGTCACCTCGCCAGCTTCCGGTAGCGAGGCAATAAAGTCTCCCAGACTCTGACCATCAGCCCTGCAGGCAGCGTCCAGCAACGCCATTTCCAGCGCACATCGGACAGAATTTCCGAAGCACTCACGAGGAATGACACCGTCGGGAGCCGGGACACTCGCCAGAGTGAATCGATCGAAGAGATCCGAAGCTTCACGAACATCCTGAAAGTTGGCCCGCAGAGATTCAAATGACGAGTGTTGAAGGTGCCGCCAGACAGATTCGATCGATTCTCCCGTGACATACGTGCGCGGCAGGCCTTCGCCCCAGCCCACATGTCCGCAGGAGAGTTCACAGCGGACGATGAGCGTGTCGTTGTGAAACCGCTCGTGAGACGCATGACGCACAGGCCTGCGCAGCGCAATCGGCACCTGAAATGCTGTCAAAGAACGGATTTTCACATCGGCCTTTCCTGTTCCCGGACGGCAATTCGTGATGACAGGAGGGTCAGAGGAATCGTACCGGCGATCACAGCAATAGCTGCCAACGCCTGATAGCTCTCCGTGTAACCCAGCGGTGCGTCGGCGTATGCCGCCACGAAGATCGGTCCGATCGCTCCAATTCCAAATCCCATCAGATTGCTAAATCCGTACGCGAAACTTCGGCGTCCGACAGACATAAACTCTGCCAGCAACGCATTGTACAGCGGTTGACTCATGAAATGAAAAAACGCCCACACTCCGGCGGCAGCAAGTCGAGAGCCTCCTTCCGCCCGGGCCATCCAGATCAGTGCCGGAGCGTTGGAGAAAAACACGACTGCCAGCTGTAAGGGAAGCATGCGGGCAACAGCCAGACGGCCAGCCGTCCATTGTCCAACCGCTCCAAACACCAAAGCAACAGCGGCCGCAAAATTGCCGGCTGACGCCGCCGAACTTTCCGAAAGCATCTGCAGCGCACCTGATTCTGAAAGATAACGTGGAAGGAAATGCAGTACCCCTCCATAGATCAACCCGCCAACGGCTCCGGAAAACACCAGCAGTAAATAGGGAATTATCTGAAATCGATGAGGATGATCGACAGGATCAGACGGTGTCGATTTGACGACCGGTCGCTGGGTCGGTTTGAGGCGGTACAGCAATACCACTCCGAGCACGGCGCTCGCGGCCCCCAGCAGTAAATAATAATCCCGCCATCCACCGTCTCCGATTCGCAGAACCAGACCCGCAAGGAAAGGTGAGAATGCAATGCCAAGCGACCCAAAGATGCCGTGTATTCCCAGAGCCCGGGGTCGTGTGGCAGGGGTTGTGGCGTTGGCCAGCATCGACAAACCAGCGGGATGATACATGCTGGCGCTCGTTCCCAGACCAACAAGCAGGATGTAGACCATTCCGACATGGGTTGCCGCGGAAAACCCAAAACAAGCCGCGGCTGCCCCCAAAAGATAAATCACAAGGATTCTTTTCTCTCCAAACCGATCCGCCAGCAGGCCGGCCAGAATCGCACCGATGCCATACGGCAATCGTAACGCAAACCCCAGCCATCCTGACTGTGCCACAGTCAGGTCGAAGTCTGCTGAAACAGCCAGTTCTGCACTTGCGATCGACTGTTCGAGCAGATGAACAGTGGCGTGCGCGACCGAAACAAGCAGGATAATGCCGGTGAGGCTGGATGATCGAATCACAAATCGAAGCAATACATACTGCAGGAGAGGGGGGACGAAAGGCACAAGTTTATCGTGATCACGCAGATGATCCCACTCCTGGCTTTCCACCCGGAATTATTCAGGTTTCACAGAGAACAGACAAATTTTTTATCAGTCGTTCGTGCCGGATGCCTGACTGGTAACATCGGTACCCTCAGTCACGGTCCCTTTTTCCGGAGCACTGTCCGGACCAGCCAGGATACTGCCCCGGTGGATCACTTCTCACGAAGCGAGATCACCCGATCCACCGCTTCTTGCCACGTTGAGATCAGTTCGTCCAGTTGCTCATTGCGAATGGTCCGAAGAACGGCACTGAATTCCGGGCCATCTTTCATTCCCAGCAGTTTCAGATCAGCTCCTGAGATCAGCGGTGGCGGGTCCAGGCTTTCCGATGTGGTCTGACTCAGATACCTGTTTAGAAAATCTGCATCAGATTGCGGCCGCAAACCAGCCCGAACCTGGGCCTCAATCAGATCCAGCAACAGCGGGTGCCGATGGTCAGCCAGAATTGGCTTAAGTCGGTGCAGCGGCAGGTCTGTCGGGCTTTGACAGCGATCGCAGGCGTCACACAGCCAGCAGATCGTAGACACTTCCTCGTTAGAAAATCTGAGTTGACGCAACACTGACGCAATACGTTTTATCCTCTCCCGATGCCGGTCGAAGTCCGTATCAAGTCGTTCCTGCAGCAGCATTGCCAAAGTCGGTTCGAATACCGGCAGACGCAGAAAGGGCACAAGCCGAAGAACGGTATTTTCGGCTTCATCTGAAACTTCAGGAAAAACAACGGAAAACAAATTCAGATTCCGCAGAAGTTCCAGCGCCAAATGTCTGGAAGAATGCGCCAGCATTTGCCTCAGTTCCTGACTGATTCGTTCCTCGCTGACCTGAGTAAGGTCTGCGGCTCGCCGCCTAACGGCTTCCGCTGTGCGATCGTCCAGTGCAAATTCAAAACGAGCGGCAAAGCGGACCGCACGCAGCATTCTGAGTTTGTCTTCTTCAAATCGTTCTACCGGATTACCAATGGCACGGATGATTGATCGTTCAAGGTCCTGCCTCCCGCCAACATAGTCGACCATTTTTTCAGCAAGCGGATCATAAAACATACCGTTGATGGTAAAATCACGTCGCTGTGCGTCTTTTTCGGCAGAACAAAATTCAACGTGGTTCGGACGACGTCCGTCAGTGTATTTTCCGTCAGAACGAAATGTCGCAACTTCAACCTGACCGTCCGATTTACACTTTCCCAAAACAACTATCACACCGAAACTGGCACCGACACCGACTGTCTTTTCCCGGCCAAACAGCTGAATCACCTCCTCCGGTCGGGCTGAAGTGGCAACGTCGTAATCTTTGGGAACAAACCCGCGTAAGGCATCGCGCACACACCCACCGGCCCACACAGCTTCAAATCCGGCAGCATCCAGTTTGCGCACAACGCGAAACGCGAATGTTTTCAGCTCAGAATCAGGAAAATTTAGACTGTCTACCATAGCATCAATCGTTGCGGAACAGTTTAAGCCTGTCCATACATGACCTTCAGGTCCCCCCGGATCAACACGGACATTGCCTGAAATGATGAAGTTCCGTTTTGTTTGAAATCACCGTCCCTGCGAAGCCGAAACTGCCGACTCATCCACTACTGCTACCGGAAACGCCAGACCGTATTCCTGGGTATGTTCTGTCGATCCAGCTCCTGTTCAATTTCTTTAACAAATCGCGCCGCGTCCACCGGATACCCCTGCGTGGGCTTCAACTCAGGAATCATCTGCCTCCAAAACGCGTTGAATTCGAGCATTGCAACTTCACGCACGTATTTTGATATCATAGAGGCTACCGCAACCGGAAGGTGTTCTTCGGCTTTCGTTTGAAAACGAAACTCTAAGTTATTCAGGCGATACCGCGACAGCTCTCGTCCTTCTTCCAGGCCAAACACGAACTCATCATCAAACGCTGCCGAAATCAGCTCGGCGTAGCGATTTCTTCCCCCGTGTTTGTCACAGATAATCTGAGCGGTGTTTGGTCGTTCCTCGCGGACAATTTCTGACACCAGTTGCAGCGTCTCCACTGACAGAACACGGCCTTTGGATCCCGCCGCTGCGACAAGATCGTTGAATTCATCAGGGAAAATGATGCGAGATCGCACGGTTACCATTTCCGCATCTGCCTCACGGAGCGTCTGACGCAGTTGCAGTGACGACCGTTCGATCAACCCGGCATCTGTCTGCACCGGTACACCCTCACGAACCGAAGGCCGACATCTTTGACGATCCAAAGCACGCTGAAATTCAGCACCGGCTACCGCGGTCCCCAGCGAATCAAAATCATGCGGCATCTGATTCAACAGATTCAGAAACGCCAATACCGATTTCTCCAGCGGAACCATGGAACCACCAGACGAGTATATTTTTTTCGAATCAGCAACCTGCAGCTGTTCCGGCTGCTCCGGCGCAGCGGTACCCACGGCGCGACTCAGCAGCTGCCAGCACAGAGGACTGGTTGTCCCCTGCGGAAATCGCCAGGCCGTCGCTGTAATCAGTAATGGCCCCAGGTTCGGACCGTAGCCGGCTTCGTCGGTTCCGATGAAGAATGTCATATATTGATGATCATGACTTCGGACGTCTGTTTCGTATAAAACGGATCAGACTGTATCGAGTCTTCAGCTGCTTCGCCTCGTCAGAAACTTCGACGCGCTGATCGGCATAGCCGGGGACAACACGACGAACGCTTACGGCCCATCCGGCACCGGCTTCCAGTGGATGAGACTGCAGTTCCTGAACCGGAATGGCAACCTCGAAGCGCCAGCCGGTCCGGTCACGCTGAGTTGCCACGTACCACCGGGGATTCCAGTTATCAAACTGCCAGCAGCGATCGGACGTCCGGCCCGCACTGTCAACCACGAAATGCCAGGCCGTCGAATAGTCACGGTCGATGTCCAGTCGCAGTTCAATATGGTCAGCTGTCATATCAGCTTCATCATGCGTTCGATCGAATTTCTCTGTCTCAGGCTGGATGTCGTCCACCGTCGGCAAATGACCGGCGAAATACAGGAACTTAGGATCCCAGCTCAACATCACCAGGCTGTTCGTCGTTCCGTCCGCCGATCCTCCGCCGGTTAGCTGAATTTCCGGAGCCTGCTGCCAGCACTGATCGCTGAGTACCCCGTCCAGTCGGGGACGCCGATGAGTCTCAGGCAGATTAAACGCCTCAATCACAGGTTCCACAGCAGAGAATCCGGCCTGCATTTCATTAACCGCCAGCAGGCGCCGCCAGTCCGGAGCACCGGACGCGGCGGCCAGTGCAGTCCGTTCTTTCCCAGGCTGATGCAATCGACGGTAACGGGCAGCAACGATGAGTTTCTGCTGAGCCGATAAAGCCGAATCCGGAGCGAGCTGATTCAGATGCCCCCACGAAATAACGGCCTGCTGATTCCAGTGTTCATCGAGAGCCCTGTCTTCCCGACCATTGCTCCGGTAAAAACGATCAAGCGACGTTCCGGCGGCGGGAAGAACCCATGGCTTAACAGATAACGGCCGCTGATCCGCGGGAATATGTGAAGCAGCATGGCGTTGTCCCCTGTCATGGAACGGTCGCCCGCTTTTTCGCAGGGTCAGAATCTCTGCAGAGGAATACAGCAGGTGCAGATCTTCTGCAGCGTAAGCAGCCTGCGGTGAGTCGGGAAATCGACGTATGAATTCCCTGCGGACTGCAATCCTGCCTTCCAGATTCTCACGCTGACAAAACAGTTCCAGTGCGTGCTGCAGCTGAGCAGATGACAGTGCAGCCGGCATGTTACTGCCAATGGTCCGCATATGTGCGATGAGCTCTCCCCCTGCGGGTCGACGCTCTATTTGCGTGGTCAGAGCCAGCTTTTGAGTATGATGTTTTTTGACAGTTTCTTCCAGATCGCCAATGTCGTGATCCGGCTGTAACAGCCGGCGTCTTCCACCGCTGCCAGGTGTCACCGGGATGTTTCGAAACATCGCATCGGGTGTGGCGGCCGCGGATCTGCGGTGGACTGCATAAGCCACATCGTCGTTCCCCGAACGGACATTGGGATTTGTAGCCGAGTACCAGTTGTGAGCCACCAGACCGGCTGTCGTCCTCAGCGTCGGCAACACGAAGTCGGCACGATATTCCAGCGGAGTACTGTTCTTATGAGTGCGAATGATCACGCGCTGCACGGTCCAGGGCAGCAGTCCTGCCTTGAGCAGCGGGGAGGATCGAGGGTCTGATCCTGCCGCAATTTCACCGGCTGATTTGATCACTGACCGCCAAATCGCTGCGACACCGTCATTTTCTCCGGACGATTCGATACATATCACGTTTGGACGCCATGTTCGAATTTCAGCTGCCAGACGTAGCGGAAGTAGTTTCCGCAACCGACCGTCCGACAACATATCCCATGTCTGAAGCAGCGACGACTGCGACACAGCCTGCTGATGTTTCGTTCGGGCGAACCGCCAGTCTGCTGTCATCGTGTTTACACCCAAACCGGCGATTTGCGACCGCCACCGCTCCGGATTTTGTTCATCAACTAATCGCCGCGAAGGTTGCAGCACGCTCACCCGGTAACCGTCTTCCCCGGCAACTTTGGCGAGCATCAACGGGGCCACGTCCTGAGGATCCGTCACGATGTACATCAACGCCGATCGCCGGTCGCCATTACGCACACTTTTCCAACTGCGTCCAAAATCATCTGATTGCAGGATCATTCCCCACGCCCCGACGGCCAAGAGCGAATCCGCTCCCAAACGAGTCAGTCGATTGATCGAACCACCTCTGGCACAGGGAATCCTGCTCCACGTGGTTCCTGCGTCATCACTGACTAAAACACTTGAAGCCGGTGTCCCGGCAACACAGACACGTTCACCGTCATGCACCACACTGCGAAGACAATAGATGTCCCGAATCTCGTCAGGGAATCGTGCAGGAATTTTCCAGCTTACCCCGCGGTTCACGCTCCGACGAACGTAGCCACCATCCCCCACAATCCATGCTCGACCATCGTCGGAAAAGGACACCGCATGGACAGTCTGCAAAGAATTCCCGGGGTCTCCAAGAATTGACAGTTTGTTGCTGTTAACCACGCCATACGCCCGGCCTCCCCCAACCAGGATCCCCTCGTCCGGACTCACAAATGCGGCACTGCCCCAGTCAGCCGAAGCATTGTCTGATTCAATTTCCTTCCAGGACCGGCCGGCATCTGTTGTAATCAGAACGGATCCTCCCTCGCCGTGACCGGGCGTGGTGACCACGATGCCCTTGTCCAGCCCAAAGAACCGAACCATCCGCAGACCAGGCAACTGAACGTCTGGTGATACGTTTTTCCATGTCTGCCCGCCGTCGTCCGTCGTCAATAAAACGCCACGATCTAACTTAGAATGCAGATCAGCACGAATGCCGGCGATAAAACCGATACGATTCGTGAGAAAACAGACACTGTTCAGGCTGCAGTCAAAGGGCAGAACGCCCGAAACCCACGTCTTGCCGGCATCACCAGAATGAACAACTACCCCACGTTCCCCAACTGCCCAACATTGCCGGCCAACCACAGCCACATCGTACAGGGACGCATCATCAATAATGGCTGCGGAACGGTACACCGGCGTACTTAAGAACGCCGGTGGAATCGGATCATGAGCAATCAACCGATATTCGGCGGCTGCCGTCGGTGCCAGCAGCGTCCAGGCGAACCATGTCTGAAAAAATGCTATTTGCATCCTCATACGCCGGTCATACCAAATCCCTTCAGTTACAGGGAGCCGAACTGGATTGCAGGCAGGAACTGCCGATTTGTCTGCCGTGGAAAAACTTGGGAACCGAACTGGTGACTTTTTGGGGGCAGGCCGCACATCTCTCATATTGACCGGAAATCCGGGGTCTGAGAGATTTCCGCTTATCTCAATCTTTCCTTCCCACGATGATATGCTGTCCTGACGATCGGGTCAGAAACCGGCAAAGGAGTGTCCTACCGTGAAACGCCTCACACTCATCCTTTCTCTCCTCACATTTGCCGTTGTGGCAACAGATAATCGGGCAGATGCTCAGGAACGCAAAACCTCGCAAAAGAAGCGTGATGCAACCCGGGTAGGTCTGATTGACATGGCCCATGTGTTCCAGAACTACGAAAAATTCAAAGAGCTTCGAGAAGGACTCCAGGCTGCGGTACAGCAAAGCGATGCCGAAGCCAAGGACATGGCAGGCGAATTTAAGGCATTGCAGGAACAACTCAGCCAACAGTCCAAAGATTTCGACCCCGGCAGTCCTGAATACGAAAATATTGAACGCCGACTTCTGGACGAAAAGGCCAAGTTTGAATCATGGCGGGCCGCCACCCAGCGTAAACTCGCCCGACGCGAAACCGAAATGCTGAAAACGATCTACGCTGATGTCAGCAGAATGGTGAAAGCTTACTCTGAATACGCCGAATACTCTCTGGTCCTTCGTTTTAACCGTAAAGGTGTCGACGACGAAATGCAGCCTCAGCAGGCCATTCAGGCAATGAACAAGAATGTGATTTACCACCAGAGTGGTAACGACATCACTGAAATCGTTCTCAAACAGCTTAACAATCAATACAACAGGAAATCCGGCCGTACTCCGACTCAGTCGGCAGGTAACCGGAAACCTGTTAAACGCTAATGAAACGTCGACGATCCATCGGGTCGTCGCATGAAGGCAACCAAACCCGACAGCTGTCTGTACTGACACCCGGCTGTCGGTTTTCCTGCCCGGATCAGCTGTTGTCCTGGCTGTTGGGAGAAATTGTGATTGAAGCCGCGCACAAACGTCTGCAGCAGACACTGGCAGGTCCGGTTGAACTGGAAGGGCCAGGCCTGTTTCACGGCATACCGGCCCGCATTCGCCTACTTCCCGCAGAAGCCGGTACCGGTATCGTGTTCCGCCGCTGCGACCTTCCCGATATCCCAACAGTTCCGGCGCGACACGACTATGTCCTGGCGGCCGCACGTCGAACAATACTGGGACGTGCCGGTCAACCGCTTGTGGAAACTGTCGAACATCTAATGGCCGCCATTGCCGGAATTGGTGTCGACAACTGTGTTATTGAAATCAATGGGCCGGAGGTTCCATCATTTGACGCATCCAGTCGTGTCTTTTGCAACGCAATGCTGGATAAGGGTCTGCAGGAACTGTCGGAATGCGTGGAAGCATTTGCCATAACCGACCAAATGATGTTGAAGTCCGATGGCGGACAGTCGGTCGTGCTGCGACCCTACGTACGGTCACTGCTGGCCGTCACCTGGCAACTGGACTATGGTAGGCGGGCTCCGATACCTCCCCAGATTTATTCAATCGAATTGACGCCCGATATCTTTGTCCGCGAAATAGCGTCTGCAAGAACGTTTGTACTGGAATCAGAAATCACCATGCTCCGGGGACTGGGATATGGTCGGCATCTCACTGACCGGGATCTACTGGTTTGCGGAACTGACGGGACATGGAACAACAGACTGCGATGGCCGGATGAGTGCGTTCGACATAAACTGCTGGACTGCGTGGGTGATTTAGCACTCAGCGGACGATCGGTGTATGGTCACCTGACCGCTGTTCGCAGTGGACACAAACTCAATCATCGACTCGCTGAGGAAGTATCCCGAATGGCCGACAGTCATTCTCAATCTATTTCATCGGCCGCATGAAACCCGCAACGGTTATCGCCAGGACGGCACATATCAATCAGGATGACCAGCATGGAACCACAAGTCTCGCCGCTGTCCGAGGTGCATTCCTCAGCCAGACTCGGTCCAGGAGTCAAAATCGGACCATTCTGTGTGGTCGGTCCGCAGGTAACCATTGGCGACGAAACCGTGCTGCAGAGTCACGTCGTCCTTACCGGCCGGACAACACTCGGGCAAAGAAATCGTGTGTATCCGGGCTGCGTCATCGGTGGCGAACCTCAGGACATCAGTTACCAGGACACAGACACCCAGGTGGTGATCGGCAATGACAATATTTTTCGGGAAGGTGTGACAGTCAGCAGGGGTGCCGAGAAAGAAGACGGGTGCACACGCATCGGCAACGGCAACATGTTCATGGCCAACAGTCACGTCGCTCACAATTGTCACATCTTTGACAAGGTCATCCTTGTCAACGGTGTACTGCTGGGCGGACACGTTCATGTGCACAATGGAGCAATTGTCTCGGGCAATACGGTGGTCCATCATTTCTCAACACTCGGGCGTCTGAGCTTCGTCAGCGGAGGCTGCCGTGTTCCGCACGATATCCCCCCCTTTATGCTGGCTGCCGGCAATGATAATCCTGCCGTGAAAACACTGAACATCGTCGGAATGCGAAGAGCCGGAATTTCTGAAGATTCAATTCAGCACCTGCGAGTTGCATTTCGACTGCTGTTTCGTAAACGACAACCGCTGGAAGAGGTTCGCAGCAGTCTTGAAAACACAATTGACGACGCACTACCGGCGGAACTTAGGGAACTGTTTCAATTCATTGAAAATCAGCGAGCCGGTAAACTTGGCCGTGCCCGGGAAGCCATTCGCAATCAAACGGCAACACAACAGCAGTCCGTGCAGAAATCGAAAGCAGCATGAACGATCTTCAAATGGCAGTCGTGGGTGTCGGGTCACTTGGACAGCACCACGCTCGTATCCTGGCAGGTATGAATGGTGTGCAACTCGCTGGTGTCGTGGATCCCCGACCGGAACATGGTCGGCAGATCGCGCAACGATATCGAACGCAGTGGTATGCAGACGTGCAAGGTCTTCCGCATCATCTGGACGGTGTGGTGATTGCAACTCCAACCATGTATCACCTGGAACCTGCGGAGTATTTCCTCAAAGCCGGGGTTCCCACACTGGTGGAAAAACCACTGGCAACCAGTCTGAAAGATGCAAATCATCTTCGCAAACTGGCTGACACACATAACACCGTCCTGCAGGTCGGTCATATCGAACGATTCAACCCGGCCTTCGAAGAAGCTCTGAGTCTTTGCGACGACGTCAAATACCTGCGGTGCCAGCGGGTCAGCCCCTACTCGTTTCGCTCTACTGACATCGGTGTTGTTCACGATTTAATGATCCATGACATTGATTTGGCACTGGCACTCATCGGTGAACTGCCTGAATCCGTGGAAGCCTTTGGTGCTGTGACGATCGGCCCGCATGAAGACTGCGCCGTGGCCCGCCTTCGAATGCCGAACAGTACGATTGTCGATATCACCTCCAGCCGGATGGCTCCTGTGTCCGAACGGTCTATGCAGATCTGGAGTTCCCGGGGATGTCTGAACGTTGATCTTCAGGCTCGCATACTCACAAGCTGGGAACCATCCGCCGCAGTGGCCGCCAACCCCGGCATGATCCGGACCATCGCCGCCGCCACTCCCGATCCACTAACACTCAAAGACCGGGTTTTTGGGGAATGGGTTGAAGAGAAGACCATTCAGGCGTCGGACAGAGATGCCCTGACCGCGGAACTGCAGGAATTCGTTGAAGTGATTCACGGCAAAACACGGCCTCGTGTTGGCGGTCGGGAGGCCCTTGATGCAATGCTGGTAGCCGGTGAGGTCCTTAAGTCACTGAAACACTGGTCGTGGCAGGATTCATCATCATCCGATTCTTCCGGAAAAGCAGCAGCCTGAAGACGCTGACGGGAAAACACATTCGCCACACAGCAGTCAGGGAACAGCTTGTCTGTTGTCACACGGGCTGAAGTTTCTGTACACACTGTCCGGTCCTTCGACTTGAGGACATCATTCCGGTAAAACCCCTGACCACGGTAATTCCAGCCGGCCGACTCCTTTCAGGAACCTGTTCCGGAACAGGATGCACGATGCTGAAATCGGACAATCTGAAACAGCTTCACGTCACTTCAGGTATGACGCAGGTCCGAACCGGAAGGGCCCCGAACCTACGTCTACAGGTGATTCCCTGTGCACGTCACTGCATCCAATATGAGGCCCGTGCCGAACAGGAGATCATGCGTTAATGAATCACGTTCCCGTCAGTCGAGTAATCCTGTACGGACTTCTGTCATCGTTCGCTGTGTCTCTGGATCTTGTCTCCAAATCGATTGCATTTCGGCAGTTGCGTGTGCATACCGGTACGGACTGGCTGATGGATGGCTGGTTGAAATTTCGGCTGTTCACCAGCATCAACCAGGGAGCTTTGTGGGGAGTCGGGCAGGGACTTTCTTTGTGGTTCGCAGCTTTGAGCGTCGCGGCCGTGGCGGGAATTTTGTACTGGCTGTTTTGGAGACAGGGCTGTCAGAGTATATGGCTGACAACCGCTCTGGCCGTGGTGTCCGGGGGAACTCTCGGCAATCTTTATGACCGCCTCGGGATGCACGGACTCCAGGACTCCGACGGCAACACCGTTTTTGGTGTACGTGATTTTTTGGATTTTCGTCTCGGTTCGTTCGACTGGGCCATATTCAATGTGGCTGATGTCTGTCTGGTCACCGGTGCGGTGATGCTGATGCTGCAGTCAATTATGACACCGCCCCCGTCGATAGCAGCCGAGGTCGATCAGGACCCATTCAGCATGTCCGGTGACGGCGATCCGAAAGTGCCAACTCCGGGTTGATATCTGAACAGGAATCAAAACCCCGACGCTTCGGACTCATTGGCCATGGTGCGTATTTCGGCGTCACCGACAGCATAGGCAGTCGCCTTAGTCCGTCGGACCTCGACCGTCATCCCGTACACAGGGCGGTGTCCTCTGACCGGTTGACAGCAACGTAAGAAACGCAGCCAGCGTGCTGCGGACACGGCTCACAGCAGCCGTACCAAACGTCTCTACAACAGGGGATCTGGGATTTCAAACGCCGAAGTTCTGACAATATGCTGCCAAAAATACGTGAAAAAACTTTGCCGCCCGTCCATTCTGTTACTCTCATAGAGAAGCGGGGCTGGCGAGAAATCGAATTCCGGCGGCTCAAGTGGGGTCGGCAGGGACACAGCAGCGCCGAATCCGCACGAAAAGCTCCACAGGAACTATGGGATGTATCCGGATCGCATCGGCCCCTATCACATCGAGCGAAAAATCGGCTCCGGTGGTATGGGGAACGTCTATTTAGGGACGCACACAGAGACCGGACAAATAACGGCAGTGAAAGTCTTGCCCGCAACACTGGCTCGTGAGGGGGGCTTCGTTGAACGATTCTCACGTGAGATCCAGGCTCTCAGAAAACTAAACAGCCGCCATATTGTGGAACTGTTTGATGACGGATCGACCGAGGACGGTTCATGGTACTACGCCATGGAATTCATCGAAGGTGAAACACTCACCAATCTGATTACGATTCGTCAGAAGCTACCGTGGACCGAAGTCTCGGACATTGCTTTACAGATTGCCGCGGCTCTCAAAGCAGCACACGATGCGGGAGTGGTGCACCGTGACATTAAGCCGTCGAACCTGATGATCACTGCGGACGGATCCGTGAAGCTGACGGACTTCGGTGTTGCACACATGTTTGCCACCACACGTCTGACTCGAACAGGAGGCGTGGTAGGCACGGCGGAGTATATGTCACCGGAACAGGCTCGAGGACTGCGGGCAACCCAGAGAAGTGACCTGTATTCACTTGGAGCCGTGATGTACGCCATGCTGACAGGACGACCACCGTTCACCGGCCGGAATGCCACTGAGATCCTGCATAAACAGCAGTTTGCACAAATTGAAAAGCCTCGGCACTACGTACCCGAAATTCCTCGACTCTTTGAAGAACTTGTCTGTCAGCTGCTGGAAAAACAACCTGACAAACGAACCCCCAATGCTCTGGTTCTGAGTCGCAAGCTTGAACAGGTCCGTTCTCGGATCGCTTTTGCAGAGCAGCAGGAACTTGAGGAACGACAGAGTCTTAACGATGTTACGAGTCCACCAGCACAGCCATCTGAATCAATGGCGGATGATCAGATGATGCAGCGGCCTGGCCCGGCAACACTCGTACGGGATATCATGCGTGAGGAAGTAACATCACAACTGGAAAAATCACTTCCGGCTCGTATCTTTAACAACACTTGGGTGCTGACTGGTCTTCTACTGATGGTGCTTGGCCTGGGATATTATTTCTGGACAAACGCAACTCTCACGGCAGAGGAACGTTTTGAGAAAGCAGCAACAGTCATGTCCGGAAAACCCACGTCCGAATGGATCCGCGAACGCGATAACCTTCAGGAGCTGCTGGATACGGATGCGGTTCCCAAACGAGTCGCGGAAATTAAACAGATGATTCGCAACGCCGACCAGTACGAGTTCTGTCGTAACCTCAAACACATGGCACCGATTGACGGAACCAGGGATCTGGAACTTCAGCGTCTGACTCGGCAGGCATTTGATGATTTCGCGCACGGGAACGTGACGCTGGCCCGTGCTGATCTGAGTGCCGTGGCAGCTCTGACCGAAAACTCCGAACATGACCGGTTCCTACACAGGTTTATTCTGCAAACACTCGAACAGTGGAAACAGGACACGAGTATCCGAGGTCGCCACAAACTTTTAAAAACGGCTATCGACGAAGCCAGTCTGGCACTGAATGACCCCAATCTGGCTGAGACAGCGGTTTCTCTGCTGGATTCCGTTATGCAGCTTTATCACGACGATCCCGACGTTGCTTCGGAAATATCCTACTGCCTTCACCTGAAAAAACAGATACAGCGTGAAACCGCAGACAAGTGAGATCTTCGGATTCTGAGAATCCCGCCACCGGATTGTTGCAACCCTTGCCACACACCGGAGGTTCCTGAGAATGACGCTTAAACCCGAACAGGAGAAAAGAATGGCGGTTCGAGGCATTCGCGGCGCGACGTCTGTGACCAAAGACGATCCGGAACTAATTCGTGAAGCGACCCAGGAACTGATCGAACAGATCCTGAAGCGAAACCGAATCGAGGATTATGATCACGTCATTTCTGCCATCTTCACGACGACAGAAGACCTTCGGTCAACGTTTCCGGCAGAAGCCGCTCGACACATCGGAATGACCCTGGTCCCTCTGCTGTGTGCTCAGGAAATACCCGTACAGGGTTCAATGCCTCGCTGTATCCGTGTGCTGCTGCATGTCAACACAGAACGCAGCACTGCCGAAATCGAACATGTCTATCTGCGCGAAGCTCAAAAGCTGCGTCCGGATATGAACAGTGCCCAGTAGCCAAAGACAATATCGCCTGTCGAGCGAAACGCACGGTCAGTCCCCGGAGTACACCTTGCATTGGCTTACGCACCGGCAACTCTGGGCATACCCGGTGTTCTTTCCGAATCGGGTTTCCGAAACAGTTGTCCCGATCATCCGCTGAATGAGGTGACATCAGACCGAACTAGTCAGCGGCGGACAGAACCCGGTCGGAGCTGACGGCTGCGGTCTGTTTAATTGGATTGGTGGTTGCACCAGTGAGATAATTAAAAACTTTGGCATCTTTCCTGAGAGTATCGAATGTCTCAGCCACCAGCGTCTGCACCTCACGCTCTACAAGTTCGCTGTGCAGAATCGCATGCACATCATTTCGGTCGTGTTCGACAGGTTCCGTCCTGCCTTCGTACTGCAATATGACATACTCACTACGCCCGACCTGAAGCAGTCCGGAAATCTCACCAATTTCCTTCATCCGGAATGCGGTTCTGCGAATCTCTTCATGGGCCCCTGAATACATCCGGATCGGCGGAATTTTTCCTCCCAGAGACCGACTGTTCGGCTCGACGGAATGTTCGCGTGCAAAATCTTCAAAGTTCTCCGGGTGTTTCTTGATTTCCGCAACAACCTCCTGGGCCCGTCTGAGTTTATCGAACATGATCATACGAGCGATGACCCTGGGGCCGTAATTGTCAATGTACGCTTCTTTCAACATTTCGCGGGTAATTTCAACCTCTCGCCCGGCAATTCTCTTCAGAGCGAGTAGCGGCCACACCACATCACGACGATACTGCAGTGCATTCAGTCCGCGTTCCGATTCAATGAATTTGTACCACTGATCCGCCGGAAGCCCCGCGTGTTTACTCAGGCGGAGCACTTCAGCATGAACCTCCGCATCTGTCACCTGAACGCCGTGTTCGGCACATTCCTGCTGAATGATTTTACGACTGATGAGACCATCTAGGACTTCACCTCCAAACTGATGTATGCATTCCCGTGCCAGCTGTTCTCCGGTAATGACTTCACCGTTGACTTTAGCCGCAGGTCTTGAGAGTTCACTGTCGGTGGAAACCCGAGAATCCGGTACGGCCTTCGTCGTGGAGTCCGGCTGAGCCCGCAACAGCTGAACGCCCACACCCACGGCAAGACTTGCGATCAAAGTACCCGCCACCATCACGGACGCAGGGCGACGGTTTTTGCGGTCAGAACCGGATCCGGGAACAGGATTCCGATCCTGCATAGCATTCGTCCGGGTGTTCTTGTCATCCATGACAGTAGCTCCTGAAACCGAACAAACAGCATCAGCGAGGAATTGCCTGCGCATGATACAGCTGGGTCGTCCTTTACGTTGAGAATAGCACGGAGAGAAAGTGGCCAGGATGGCCGGTGGAGAGATTCTTGAGGGGACAGGACCGGCAAAAAACACCGGCTTGAGTCACTCAGCTACGAAGCAAGGATCAAGTTATAAGAGTATTCTACAAATCGCGTCAAGTTGTGTTTCCAGCAGCTGTTTTGGCAGGTCTGCTGGATTGTGAACCGGCTGTGATCTGCTATGATTGGTCAAGTGGCCGGATTTTCTGCAACCTGTTTCAAAATCGAGAGTTACGACGCTCTTTTCAGGCAGGAGGCAGTACAGATGTGCGATCGGCTGAGCCTCGTTCATCACGAATGATCTGACTCCGCAACCACGTCCCGTATGTCCGGGCGGGTTTCCATTCTGTAGTGCTGCTGAACAGGCAGATTTCCAGGGAGTGACCAGATTGTCTACTGACGATCCAGCAGGCGGGATTTCGGTGCCGGATCCCGTTCGTGTCCATCGCACGGACGTCCAGGATGAGATGCGAACCAGTTATCTCACCTACGCCATGAGTGTCATTGTCAGTCGTGCGCTGCCGGATGCGCGTGACGGTCTCAAACCGTCGCAGCGACGAATTCTTGTTGCAATGAACGATTTGAATCTGACTCCGGGCGGCGGGAGAAAGAAATGCGCAAAAATTGCCGGTGATACCAGCGGCAATTATCACCCGCACGGCGAGACCACGATTTATCCAACACTCGTCCGGATGGCTCAGGAATGGGCCATGCGTGAAGTCCTTGTTGATAAGCAGGGAAATTTTGGCTCACTGGCGGGCCTGCCGCCTGCGGCCATGCGATATACGGAAGCTCGCCTGTCCGGTGCGGCAGTGGAAATGCTCCGCGATATTAATCGTGACACGGTTGATTTCACGCCAACCTACGACAACGACAGTTTTGAGCCGGTCGTTCTCCCGGCGCGTTTTCCCAACTTACTTGTCAACGGGTCAAACGGGATTGCGGTCGGAATGGCGACCAGTATCCCCCCGCACAATATGGGCGAGGTCTGTGATGCAGTCATTCGACTGATCGACAACCCGGACTGTTCGGTTGATGAGATTCAGGAAGTCCTTCCGGGACCCGATTTCCCCACCGGCGGAATCATCTGCGGACGGATGGGTGTTCGGCAGGCTTACATGACCGGTCGCTCGACGATTACTCTTCGAGCCAAAACCCACTTCGAAACCGAAAAGAAAAGTGACGTCATTGTTGTTACGGAAATTCCGTATCAGGAGACGCGCGACCGCATTCGCGAAAAGCTGGAACTGCTGGTGCGAGATGAGCGGATCAAAGGGATTTCCAGAATTGTCGATCTCACCGACCGCAACGTGCCGGCCTGGCAAGTGCACCTGCACATTGTTCTTAAAAAGGATGCAGACCGCGACGTCGTTCTGAATCAGCTGTATCAATTTTCACCGCTGCAAACGACAGTCAGCATGATTCATCTGGCACTGGACGGAAGCCGTCCGCAACTGATGAATATTCGCTCCCTGCTGGACGCTTTCCTGCGGCACCGTATTGACGTAATTCGTCGTCGCACCGAATTCCTGCTGAAAGAAGCCCGCAAGCGAAAGCACACCGTTGAAGGCCTGCTGATGGCACAGGTCGACATCGACCGTGTGATTCAGACCATTCGCAGTGCGGCGAGCCGGGTTGAGGCGAGGATCGCTCTGCAGGCGATTCCCATTCCGTCAGAAATGGTGGCCCGGGCTTTAGGCACAGACGGTTATGAAGAATACCGGCGTGAGCAGGGGGAAGCTGCAGAATACTTCCTGTCGACCAATCAGACGGAAGCCATCGTTTCCATGCAGCTGGGTTCTCTTGCCAACCTTGAACACGAAAAACTGCAGGGGGAACATCGGGAATTGCTGGAAAACATCGCGGATTATGTCCACCTGCTGTCTTCCGAAGCCAATATTCGCGCCGAAATTCGCAAAGACATGGAGGAACTCAAGGTTAAGTTTCCGGACAAACGACGGACGGAAATTTCTCAGGAAGAACTTGGAGACTACGACAAGGAAGCTCTGATTACCGAAGAACCAATGGTAGTCACCCTGTCGCAGCGCGGTTACATCAAGCGAACACCGCTTGGCACCTACGAGTCACAGCGCCGAGGCGGCAAAGGAATCCGGGGAGCACAGTCCGACAGCGAAGACCCGATCGAACATTTGTTTGTATCCAGCACCCACGATTTCCTGCTGTTCTTCACCGACCGGGGCAAAGTGCACTGGCTCAAGGTTTATGACCTGCCGCTTCAGGGACGTACGGCCCGGGGCCGGGCACTCGCGAATGTGATCACCCTGGAAGAGGGTGAAGGCGTGGCAAACTGTTTCAATGTCCGGGAGTTCCCCGAAGACAAATTTCTGATGATCGCCACGCGTCAGGGGATCGTCAAAAAGACGTCTTTGTCTGCCTACGGCCGGCCGATGAAAGGCGGCATTATCGCTATCCGGCTGGACGACGATGACGAACTGATTGATGTTCGAATTCTGGAAGGTGATCAGGACGTTGTCCTGAGTACCTCCGGCGGAATGTCCATTCGGTTTAGTCACGAGGATGCACGCCCCATGGGTCGTGCGACTCGCGGGGTCAAGGGGATCAGTCTGGGATCCGACGAGTACGTCGTCGGCATGGTTGTTGCCCAGGCAGAACGCACACTGTTAACTGTCTGTGAACTTGGATTCGGCAAACGGACACCGTTCGGTACCGGAATCAGCTCCGGAGACGATGAAGAATCGAACGGGGATACAACAGTCAGCAGCAGCGCTCAGTACCGCCGTCAAAAGCGGGGCGGCAAAGGCCTGCGGGACATCAAAACCACCAGCCGCAACGGCAAAGTGGTGGACGTACTGTCCGTTACCGACGACGATGAAGTACTCATGATCACATCCAAGGGAAAGATTCAGCGTCTCAGAGCATCGGAGATTAGTACGATCGGCCGTAACACTCAGGGGGTTCGTGTCATTCGGCTGGATTCCGGTGATTCATTGGTCTCCTGCGCAGTCATCGCCGGGGATGTCGTCGAAGAACAGGCGACCGCGTCTCTCAAAGTCGATTCCGCCTCTGACTCAGCGGTTCCGCCCGAGCCACAGGATCCGCCGCAAGAGTCTCAGGCATCATCCGATCCGGCTGCTCCAAATCCGGAACCGCCGGCGGAAGACACCGACAACCAGTCGTAAGCTCAGATTCCGGCCTGTCAACAAAACCGAATGCACCTATCGACGCTCAGCCGGACAAAATTCATCAAACCTGCCGGTGCCCGGTTTTATTCAGGCACCGTACAACGGCTGTCAAACATCAACACAGATCCAACGACGCGCACCTGCCCGGTTCAGACCGGATTCGAAATCCGTACTAAGTCCGCTGTGTCAAAACTCAGTAGTGCCACGGCCAAACATAACACCAGCGAGTCAATCGGAAACAACGAATCACGGAGTTGTCAGTCGTCTGCATCAACCTCGTCTGCACTCAAAGTGCGAATTCGGGCATTGCGTACCTTGGCAACGGTCTGGTAGGTAGCAAATCCCATGGGCTTTGAGATTTCCATTTCAAACCTGACGTCGATTTTATAAAGCGCTCGTTCGACATCTGCGATATTCCATTTGCCCAGCCAGGCTTTAACGTGGCTGTCAGTCACGCGGACACGCACCTTGTACCATTTGCCTCGAGTGAAATCCCGGTAGGAAGTAGTTTCGTTGTCGGAAGCGTCCATGAAATCCAGGCTGGAAATTCCGCAGACGCCTCCCCCCCAGCCTCCCAGCACCAGGCTGCAGGCACTGTCGCCAACCGGAAACGTGTAGCCAACAAAAAAGTCAGTCCCTTTGGCGCGCTGAGCCTCGAATTCCACTTCGTAATTAGTCGTAGGCAAATCTTTTCGCCTGGACGTGATCCCGGACAGGTCAACTCCCCGATGAATAATGAGTTCTCCCCGGGGGCCAACCTCAACCTCACCTTCGCCGCCAAAGTTTGTGACCTTCCAGTCCTTCAGATCTTTGCCGCTGAACAGAGGCTTCCAGTCTTTCTGATTTTCTTTCGTATCGGCAGAAGCAGCATCAGGCTGTGCCGGGGCAGCATTCTCCTGAGCCGGCAGTTCTGTAACGCTGGAAATCAAGGCGGCAGCCATGAGCAGAATCCAGGCAGCAATTGGCATGAGATCACATCCTGACCAGGTCATTCGATTTCAGACACCTCAGCCCGCTTTGTACCGGGCTGAGGGTCCCACGTCAAAAACACAACCGTTCGGGCTGAAAGTTACAGACGAAAAACGTCTGTGCCTGCCGTCACACATACCAGCATCGATTGGTGCATCAGTGCGCTGAGCGGATCCTTTTTCTCAGGTAACTACACAAGACGCAGCTTCTTGCGGGCAAACTGAATCGCATCGACCAGCTTATCCACGTCTTCCATCGTATTGTAAGCCGCAAAGCTGGCTCGCGTTGTGGCCGTGACCCCCAGAAGCTCGTGCAGTGGCATGGTGCAGTGATGACCGTGCCGGGTGAACACCCCGCAACGATCCAACATAGCTGCCAGGTCTTCCGGATGCAGATTTTCAATCCGAAAGGCGATAATGGCCCCTTTGTATTCGGGTTGCGGTCCATAGATCGTCATTCCGGGAATCTGCATTAAGCGTCGGGTGGCCTCCTGCAGCAGAGACTGTTCGTGGACGTGAATCGATTCCAGCCCCGTCTGAGTCACCCAGTCCACTGCCGTACCCAAGGCAATCGCCTGAACAATGGGCAGTGTACCAGCTTCGAGTCGTGCCGGAGTCTCCGCCCATTCCGAATGATCCGCGGCAACGTGGCTGATCATATGTCCCCCAAACACAATCGGCTCTATTTCTTCAAGGCGGTCCGCACGCCCGTAAATGACACCCACACCTGTCGGGCCGTAGATCTTGTGGCCGCTGAACACTAAAAAGTCCACATCGTCGGCTGTGACATCTGTAGAACAGTGGGGAACACTCTGAGCTCCGTCAGCGACCAGGATCGCTCCCGCATGATGAGCCCGCTGAGCAATCTCGGCGATCGGATTCACTGTCCCCAGCACATTGGACATGCTGCAGACTGCCACGATTTTTGTTCGTCTGCTGATCACCTGATCGAACGCTGTCACATCCAGCTGCCCGTCGTCGGACAAGGGAAGCATTTTCAGTGTGGCACCGGTCTGCCTGGCCAGTTGCTGCCAAGGCACAAAATTCGCGTGGTGTTCCATGGGGGTAACCACGATTTCATCCCCCGCCCGAAGTCGGCCCCGTCCCCAGCCAAACGCGACCTGATTCAGACCAAGCGTGGTTCCCGCAGTAAATGCGATCTGCGATCCGGAGGCCGCTCCAATGAAACTCGCTATTTTTTTTCGCGACGCTTCCAGCTCTTGATCGATTCTCGCCCCAAAGCTGTATCGACCGCGGTAGGCATTTGCAAAATACTGTTCTTCGACTTCACGTTCCTTGGCGATCACCGCACACGGTTTTTGAGCTGAAGCCGCGCTGTCAAGAAATACCGGACGTCCCTGTTTGAGTTCCCGGTTCAAAACAGGGAACTGGCTGCGGACAGATTCAGCATCAAACGGCGAGGGAGTGATTTCGGTCATTGAGTTTTCTGCGTTCAGGCACAGTTCGACGCAGCAATGCTGCGAATTCGACGGACCATTCCGTGCAGTCCGTTGCGACGGGTTGAACTGAGATGCTGATTAAGCCCCATACGTTCAAACAAAGCTTCGATGTCCACGTCCAGAATCTGCTGCGGTGTCTTCCCCGAATACGCCGCCAGCAATACGGAAATCAATCCCTTCACGATCATCGAATCACTGTCGGCCCTGATCCTTACGACGATAACACCGTCTGAAACCTCAGGTTCAGCCACCAGCCACACCAGGCTTTGACATCCTTGGACAATATTTTCCTCAGTTTTCAGTACGACTGAGAACTCCGGCAGTTCAAACCCAAGATCAATCAGAAAGTCACACTGTTCTTCCCAGTCGAGCAGTTCTTCAAATTCTTCCAGGAGTTCGTCGATCGACATGATTCGAATCTAACGGGAATTCTGTATCGGAGGAACCTGTTCCACCGGATTCGCCGACGGTCGCCGGAGATTATAGAAAATCAGGAGTCTCAAACTTCATCGTCCAGAACAGCTACAGAATCTCCAAGGTGGGTGCGGAGGGAGTGTCAATCAGATTGCGGGCCACCTGCATCGCGACATTGGTGCAGACATCCCGTAGTGACTCGCAGGCCGGACAGTCTTCTTCCAGCAGTTTCGGGATTTGTCCCGCATCGCTGAGCTCGCGGATGCACGCCTGAATGGGAATCTCTCCCAAAAACGGAACATTAAGTTCATCGGCCACCTTGTGGGCGCCTCCCCTTCCAAATATTTCTCCTGTCATATTCTCAACAAACCCAAGCACCGGAACATTAACTTTCTGATACATATCCACCGCTTTGATCGCGTCCAGCAGCGCAACCTGCTGCGGGGTACAAACGATGACAGCTCCGGCAAGACCGATAAGCTGTGAGAGTGTCAGAGAAACATCACCGGTCCCCGGGGGCAAATCGATGACAAGGTAGTCCAGTTCTCCCCAGTCGCTGTCCTTGAGAAACTGAGTCAAAGCCTTGTGAAGCATCGGACCCCGCCAAACAACGGACTGCCCCTGTTCCATGAAAAACCCCATGGACATCAGTTTGAGTCCGTCGACATCAATCGGATCAATCCGCACCACCTTCTGACCATCCGGTCCCGTCATCTCCTTTGCCGCCGGCTGTCCTTTGGCACCCATCATGTGCGGGATGCTGGGACCGTATACATCAGCATCCATCAGGCCCACACGACATCCAAATGATTTCAATCCGCAGGCCAGCGCGGCTGCCACGGTACTTTTTCCTACTCCACCTTTGCCGCTTCCCACAGCAATCACATTGTGCACCTTCAGTCCGATTCGACCGCCGGAATCTTTACCACGCACGGTGGGATGCAGGTTGACGGTCAGCGACCGCTCACTGCCCACCAGATCAGACAGTCGTTTTTCAATCGACTTCTGCAAACGTCCCGGATGAGGATACGCAGGAGTCAACAGCTCTATGTCCACCGTGACGGTCGCCTCGTCACACTGAACATCGCGAATCTGTCGAAGATCTCCCAGTGTTCGTTCCAGCTCGGGATCAATAATCCGGCCGACGACAGATCTGATTTCTTCAGCAGTTGTCATGAGAACCTGGATCATTCCTGTTGTTGACAAACACACCCCGGGGCCACCCCATCGGTACCTCAGGGATTCTGAAGTCAATCCTAAGCAGCAGGCGTTTCAGTTCAACGGCAGTCGGCCGTGAACTGGACCGTTTCGCCAAGTCGGGATGACACATTCCGGCCGTATTACCGGCTGGAACCGCAGATTCCGAGGCTGCTCAGGGTTCTGTACCGTAAACCAATGACAGACGAACAGGGACATGTCTGTATCATCGACCGCGTGCCGGTCACTAAAATGGCAAATCCAACTAAAGATGCCGACACCGAACAGCTGCAATTACGGGACACGAATCATTTCAACGCCCAAACCCGACTTCAACCAGATTCTGCGAGATTCCGTCCCCCGCTGGAATCAGGCAAACTTCGTTTTTCTTGAGTCATGCCCGTGGTGGGCCCCGTCAGTCCAGACAGAACTGGTTCGATCTGCCGGAACATCAATCCCGGCTGTCTGCGGACAACCCCGACTGGAGACGGATGCTGCAGTCGATTACCGTTGTCACAGTTTTACGACAACACTGGAAATTTATGAACAGATCCGGACGGAATCTGTCACCGGAGTGGTGCTGATTGCCGGTCAGCAGTTACGGGACTGCCTGTTATTTCTGGGAAGGCTGAGCCGACTGTGTGCTCCGTATCCGCCGGTGCTGCTGACTGTCCCTGAAAATTCGGCGTCATTGATGCCACTGTTACTGGAAGCCGGTGCTTCGGCCGTGATGGACCAGACGGTGACCGACATTCAAATTGCAGACTGGTGTCGCCGGGCTGCGTTCCTTGTTGGAAAGTAAACCGGAACAGGCTGCGCTGAACCGGTGCAACCGGATGCGGACAGCATATCGGCCCTGACTACTCCACTGTCACACTCTTGGCCAGATTTCTGGGACGGTCGACATTACAGCCGCGCAGCAGAGCAATATGGTAGCTCAGCAGCTGCAGCGGAACCGCACAGACCAGCGGCTGCAGGTGTTCATCCACGGGCGGAACAAACACAACATCGTCCGCGATTCGAGTCACTTCATCATCGCCTTCACACGCAATGGCGATCACCGGCCCCTTACGAGCCTTGACTTCTTCCATATTGCTGACGACTTTAGGATAGATCCCCCCCCGAGGAATCACAAATACACTCGGCGTCTGCTCATCAACCAGAGCGATGGGACCGTGCTTCATTTCCGCTGCAGGATACCCTTCCGCATGGATATAGCTGAGTTCTTTCAGCTTCAGAGCCCCTTCGAGGGCGACCGGAAAATTATAGAGCCGTCCCAGGTACAAAAAATTATTGAAACCAAAGTATTTGCCGGCAATGGCTTCCACCTGTTCATGACACTTCAGCGTTTGCTCGATAATTTCAGGCATCGATTTCAACTGTTGAATCATGCGTCTGCCGGCCGGATAGGACAAGTGACGCATTCGCCCCAGAAACAGCGACAGCAGGATCAGCACACTGACCTGGGACGTAAACGCTTTGGTTGAGGCAACCCCGATTTCCGGTCCCGCATGCAGAAAAATACCTCCGTCGGCCTCGCGAGCAATCGTCGATCCCACAACGTTGCAGAGCGCCAGCGTGGGATGCCCCTTCCGTTTACATTCTCGCATTGCCGCCAGAGTATCAGCCGTTTCGCCACTCTGAGTGATTGCAAAAACAAGCGTTCGATCATTGATCGGCGGATTGCGATAACGCAGTTCGCTTGCGTATTCGACTTCGGTCGGCAGGCGGGCAAATTCTTCCAGAAGATATTCTCCTACCAAACCGGCGTGCCAGCTGGTCCCGCAGGCTGTCAGTACCACTCGATCCACCCGTCGCAGCTGCTGAGCCGTCAGATTCAGCCCGCCAATTACTGCCGTTGCTTCCTCGTCATCCAGTCGACCGCGCAAAGCATTTTCGATGGCTTGCGGCTGTTCGTAGATCTCCTTGAGCATGTAGTGTTCATAGTCCCCCAGTTCAATGTCCGCTGAAACCTGGTCCAGAGTCTGGATGGAAGGACGTACGTTTCCTGTTTTTCTGTGTTCGATTTGCAGCGTATCAGACTGAATGACGGCGACTTCGTTGTCAGACAGGTACACTACTTCCTGGGTATAACCCACTAGTGGACTTGCGTCGCTGGCCAGAAAGTATTCATCTTTACCAACCCCGATCACCAGTGGACTGCCGGACCGGGCAGCAATGATTGTGTTCGGCACATCCCGAAACAGGACTCCCAGACCGTAAGTCCCGTTCAGTCGTTCCAGCGTCGCATCGATGGCTCTCAGGCAGGTTGAAATTTCCGCTGACGAATGTCCCAGACCGGTCTGTTCGTCAAGGTGATAAGCAATCAGATGGGCCACCACTTCGGTATCTGTCTGTGACTGAAAAACATATCCCACCTGCTGCAGCTGATTTCGCAGGCTGTCGTAATTTTCGATGACACCATTATGCACAATGGCAACTTCACCGCTTCCTCCGATGTGCGGGTGTGAGTTCTCATCCGTTGTGCCACCGTGAGTGGCCCATCGCGTGTGACCGATTCCGACGTGCCCGTTCAGTGGTTCATCGGCCAGCAGCCGAGACAGCTCCTCGACTCGTCCTGCCCGCTTGCGCAGGGCAATTTCGCCATCAGTGCAAACGGCGATCCCGGCACTGTCATAGCCTCGATATTCCAGCCGATGAAGTCCCTCCACCAGCAGATCGGAAACCGCTCGAAACCCGACGTACCCCACGATGCCACACATGACCACGTTCCATTCGTTGACTCAGGATATCCTGCCAGCGTCTGAATCCTCCACATTCGCATGAATACGTCGACGCCCGGTACTTTTCAAATCCTTACTCACATCATTTTGATCACACCAGCAGCCATCTGAACAGATGCACCTGAATTGAAACTGGTGTTTTTCGAAACAGTGTTGAACTGATTTGTAGTTCTCCACTGTGTGATCATAGCGGCCTAACTGTCAAAAACAGAATTTTCATCCGATTGAAATCGTTCTGCTGCCAACCGGCAGACGTGATCCGGCAGACTGTGCCGGTCGACCGAACGTCCGTAAAAATCACGGAACGCTCTGATTTCAACTCAAATGAATTTGAAATGACAGATGCAGCAGATCCGGATACATTCTGACCCTGCGTCATTCGTAGAACTGAACATCCATCGCCGCTGACGCCGATTGACGCAGCTCACTTCGGAGGTCCTCTCACCGTGACACATTGTCTTTCATTGCTGATGCAGGCAGTCCTGTTGCTCCCACAACTGAAAGTCCAGCTGTCTCCAGGTGAAATACCAGTACCGGGAACTGTCCGACTTCCTGGCGGAATGCTGCTTGCAGGAATGGTGTCTCTCACCAAATCTCTGGAACCGGCCCGGGGACAGGACGTTTCCGAACTGCGTCATATCGATCAGGGGTTTCGACACTATGATGTATCGGCCCGAGTCGGAGCACGTCCCGTTGAAGACCCCGCAGTGATTCCTTCGCTGGAATTCTCGATTCCCCGCAAACCCGGAAGAGCCCGGATACCGGAGGGCATCGGTGTCCCCCAATTCTCCGCGTTTGACAAAAACGGGGAGGCGGTGGTGAAACTTCAGTTTGATCGAAACCGATCTCAGGACATTCAGGTCGGAATCAGCAGAATCAACAGGAATATGGTGGAAGTCACCAGCCTGACTCACAAATGGAAGTTTGGAATGGCATTGTCTGCCCTGTCGGATGATGTGCTTTACCCGGGTTTGCTGGAAAAGGCAGTCGGATTTCAGGACGGCGGCGTTCGATTAACGATGTCCGGAATGCTGATGGATGCAGGACGTGTGGATGCTGCGGCTGCCCTTCTGAACAACGTGGAGGCAGAATTTCCGGATCTTTTACCCCAGGTTGAAACTGTTCGCAGCAACCTGAGACAGCAGACGGCAGCCCGAATTCTGACAGAACTTGAACGAAAAATGATGGTCGGACAGCCTGGTCGGGCCGCACAGTACGCCAGACGGTTCCCCGAAACCGATTTGACTCCGCAGGTTCGCGTGGCCGTCCGAAATCTGATCACCAGCCATGAGTCACTGCAACGACGTGTTGACAGTGCCTCCGCAGCACTGCAGCAGACCATCGGCCAGTTCGATGACAGACACCAACGTCAACAGGCCAGGGAGATGGTCTCAGCCATGCTCAACAATCTGGACGTCCACAACATCGATCGTTTGACAACATGGGAACTGCTGGCTGATGACCCATCCTCCTCGGCCGAGTCACGTCTTGCTCTGGCAGTTTCAGGCTGGATGCTGGGAGCGGACGAAGTCACCACCGGATTTGCTGAGTGTCACGGTGTGTTTCGGATCAGACAGTCAATTGCCGACTTCGTATTGCTGGAAGAATCAAATGAAAGCGGAAGAGGCTCTTTAACGCGAAGGTTGCAGAATCTTGAAGGATTCAGTGTTGACAGGGTCGCCGCGCTGATACGTCAGTTATCTCCCCCGCATTCTGTTCCGCTTCAGACGACTGAAGACGGCAGACGTCGTTTCGAACTCGCAGAATCCGTAGCCGGTATCCGTTGTACAGGAATTGTACCTTCGGGATATTCCACAACTCGACAATATCCTCTTCTGATTGCAATTCCCCGCCAGGGCGTAAGTCTGCGAAACACGATTGAGTGGTGGGCCCATCAGGCAGATCGATTCGGTTTTATCCTCGCAGTTCCCGAAGTCCTGCCACAAAATTCAGAAGACTACACTGCCGATGCAGTCGGTCATCGCAGAATGCTGCAGTTGATTCGACATCTCAAACTCGGTCTGCAGATTGACGACAACCGCGTCTTCATCGGCGGTCATGGCGTTGG
Organism: Fuerstiella sp.; assembly: GCA_022447225.1. NCBI lineage: Bacteria > Pseudomonadati > Planctomycetota > Planctomycetia > Planctomycetales > Planctomycetaceae > Fuerstiella > Fuerstiella sp. Next base: position 81,146 of record JAKVAZ010000006.1, read on the forward strand.
GGGAGAAATTGCCATGGATATGGCAACCAGTCATGCCGAACTCTTTGCGGGAGTCATCTCGGTGGGTGGTCTCGGTCGCCGTCACCTGCAGTGGGCCGCTCACAATTCGGCTGACCTGGGATGGTATATTGTTTTGGGAGAACGACAGGCATTCTGGTATGAACGAATGGGAAAGCTGCTGAAACGACTGTTTCGTCGTATCGACAGTGCCAAAGGACACTGCAACGTGCTGCTGGCACGTTATCCGAACCGGGGCTTTGAATCCTACTATGAAGAATCGGGGTCAATCTTTGAGTGGATGAGCAGCACATACCGAAATCCGTGGCCCGAACTCATTGAATGTCGAATGATGCGTTCGACTGATCTCAGCTGGCACTGGGTACGTCTGGATTCAATTCCGGAACGATTTCAGACACTGGAAATGCCATCAACCAACACCGACCCGGTTTCTCGATATGTAACTCTGGATGCAAAACTTGAAAAAAACAACAGCATCCGTGTCACGGCCCCCGAACGAGGCGTGGTGCTGCTGTCTCCGGATATGCCGAACTTCAATGCTGACAGAAAAATTTCAATCCGGGCCAGAGGTCCGGACAAACGCGTCGAATTTCAGCCGTCGGTCAGAGACATGCTGGACGAATACGCACGCACCGGTGAACGCATTCGACTGTGCCATATGAAGGTGCCGTTCGGGCAGTGAACCACAATCAGTGGTAGCTTTAATCGTTCTTTACACAAAATCAGCGATTTGCTTTACAGGCCCTTGCCACTCCGATAGGGTCCGTGCAATCAGTTCAGCGGAGTTGAACTGATTTGTTTAACGCATCCCGGTGTTAATTTTTTGACGAGCGTGATTTCGTTGAACAGCCGGAAGGATCCGGCGACGTATCGATTGCTTCACACGAGTAAATCTGTGAGGCGATCCCTCAGAATGGAGTCTGCGGTAACTTTCTTCACAGGGTGATGCATACTCAAAACGGGCGGTGATTGGTGAATAGTCGCTGATCGGCACTAAGCACTGATTTTACCAGATTCTTAAACTGACCAGGGAGGGTTTGTCATGAGTTCTACGAAGCCAACTATTGGAATTACCGGAGACTTTCGTCCGCAGCGTTATAACGGAGATGCGCTGAGCTGGTTCAATGCCGGTTATTATGACAGCGTCATCGGCGCCGGCGGACTGCCGTTTTTGTTACCACCCTACGATAACGACGACGATATTCGGATGGCTCTGGAACAGCTGGGCGGACTGGTTCTGGCCGGCTGCAATCTGGATCTGGACCCCGTGGTCATGGGACTACAAAACAATCCCTCCGTTCGCTGTATGCCTCAACGCCGCGAACAATTCGATCGTCGCGTTGTCAAACTGGCAATCGAAATGAAGCTGCCCATCATGGCCATCGGTTCCGGAATGCAACTAGTGAATGTTCTGTGTGGGGGAACACTGCACGCGGATATTCCTGAAGACGTGCCACGTGCACTGCACCACCGTGATACCGTCGAAAAGAATCTGCGTCACATTCTGGAAATTGTGCCGGAAACCTGTCTCGATCGAATTTTCGGACCCGGTGAAGTCCGTGTGAACAGTCATCATCATATGGCGGTCAACGAACTGGCACCTCAGTTCCGGGTCTGCGCCACCTGTCCTGACGGAATTATCGAAGCTTACGAATCGGTATCAGACGACTGGTACTGCATAGGTGTCCAGTGGCATCCCGAAAGTTCAACTGCCTCCGCACTGGACATTCAAATGTTTGAATCGCTGATCAATGCTGCAGGGGCTCAACAAAGTATCGACGTGATCCCCATGTCGGCTGTGATGCGTCGAGCTGCCGCATGACAACTGGTTGATAAAACTGTTTCTGTATTCTCTCGAGTCTGGTGACGTCGTGCAGGCGGATTGACATTCGAATGCCTGATCAATAGCTTCCCGGCTTCGACGGACCTCACTTAAAATTCAAAGGAATTTCAATGGCTGCAAAAAAGAAAGCCGCACCCGCCAAAGCCCTGACAAAGACACAGATTCTCAACAGTCTGGCCGAAGAAACGGGCCTGAACAGAAAAGAAATCGCCAGCGTGTTCGACGAACTTGGCAACCTGATCGGCAAGAATCTGGGCCGCCGCGGACCGGGCGTGTTTAATATTCCGGGCCTGATGAAGGTTAAAGTCATTCGTAAACCGGCGACGAAAGCTCGTAAAGGAATTAATCCGTTCACCAAAGAAGAAACCATCTTCAAAGCCAAACCGGCACGAAACGTCGTCAAGATTCAGCCGTTGAAAGCATTGAAAGATATGGTTTGATCGCACTCGTCAATCGAAGCCTGGTCCTGCCGGGCTTCCTGAGCTGTTTCCATACCCGCAGCTATTGTGTCGAAAATCAGTTAACGTTGATGTGAACTCAGACTACTTTTCGAATACTGAGTCACCGGTTTTCCTCGCAGTCGACCGTTTGAACAAACGGCAAGACACAGGTGTGCAGATTCTGCCCGACTGGCGGCGTGGACTTGGCAGACGCAACATAAAACTCAGATGATGACCGTAGACGTGTGGTCACGTTTACGGTTTTTTTATGCACGCAATTCACCGCTCCACAGATTCAGGATCTGCCCACAGCCATCCACCCACAGCGGACTACCGTCCAAACAGCATGGCTGCGGCCGAACCAGGAAGGTAAGCCCCGAACAGATTTCCCGGTCAAACACAGCGGATGAGCGGCATCATCATGAAACTGCCTGGCTCAGTCCGTTGACGTCAATGCCGTGGATGCACCCGGGTTAGTGGCGGATCAGAAACTCATTGGAATTGAGCAGCGCGTGCTGCAGATCACGGAACGCTTCAGCACGGTCTGTTGCGGAGGCAATATGGCGATTCGCCAACAGGATTTCGGTATCCGTCGGACGGCGAGTCAACGTTGCCAGATACAGGGATTCAATCACAGCGACATCACTGATACCACCGGCCAGCCACTGTGACAGACGACTTTCCGCAGAATCAATCCGGTCCAGAATTCCGGCGTTGTTCATCAAATGCATCACCTGTGCCAGAGTCGGGTCGGTTTCGCGGGCACAGTCACAGGCCAGATCACGTATTGGTTTGGTAAACGCCTGCAGAAAACGGTGATCAATCGCTCCTTCTGCAAGTTCAATGGCTCTGGTTCCCGGTGGATAACGACCGAACTGCTCCGGAATTCCGGTGGCCATGGAAATCGCATCAATCAACTGTTCAGCGGGCAACATCTTCACCACAGCCGTGGTGAAATAGCGTTCATCGTCGGCGGCGTCCGCTGAATGATCCGCCTGCAACCGGGCACTCAGCTGGTACGTACTTGAATTCAGAATTGTGCGAATCAGTGGCCGGAATCGATACCCGTTGTCAATAAAGTGTTGAGACAGCGCATCCAGCAGTTCGGAATTGGACGGCAGATTAGAATCACGAAAATCATCCACAGGCTCCACGATTCCCTGCCCCATCATGTGCTGCCAGACGCGATTCACCACCGAACGCGCAAAGTAAGGATTGTTCGGATCAGCCAGCCAGGCAGCAAGCCGCCGACGTCGGTCTTCGTCCGGACCCAGATCCGATTCCACGTGACCAAATGCGGCCGGTATCATTGTTTCTTCGGTTTGAGGAAACCTGACATCACCGGACTTGCCCAGAAACACGGTTTCGTCATCAAGTCCAAATCGATAGCCCTTCAGCTGAACACGGGCGAAGTAAGCGGCCAGGCCATAATAATCACGCTGGCTGATCGATTCGTAAGGATGATTGTGACACTTGGCACACTGAATTCTGACTCCCACAAATAACTGCGAGAATGATTCGGCCGCCTCGGTTGGCGTGCGGGAAATGCGATAGAAGTTGGCAGCCGGTTCGTGAATCGTGTTGCCCAGACTGTTCAGAATCTCCGAAGAGATTTCCACAAAAGGACGGTCGGCCGCAAAATTGGAAACCAGGTAGCGGTGAAAATTATGAACGCCGCGTTCGGTGATTGATTCACGATTACCGCGCATGACATCCGCCCATCGCAGCGCCTGAAACATGGCATACGCCGGTTCCTCAAGCAGTTGATCAATCAACGCCTGCCGCTTGTCCGGGTCCGTAGAGTCAAGGAACCTGCGAACTTCTTCAGGATCTGGAATTCCTCCGGTTACGTCCAGCCAGGCCCGTCGCATAAACACCCCGTCACTGGCGAGTTCAGCAGGACGCAACTGCAGCTCACGTTGACGGGCAAATACTTTTTCATCGATAAAATTCTTAACTGGCGGCGATGCAAATTCAAAATCCGGGTCGTGCCTGATGTAAGTCAGCGGAACGGTTTCGATACGGTCCAGATACCGGACCAGTACGGCGCTGGCCGCCGTGTTTTCAAAATGCACAAACCCGTCATCTGTCACTGACAAACCTCCGTCCTCTGCTGCGGAAAACACCGCGTAGTCAGTCACGTCCTGAACGGTTCCATCGCTAAACCCGGCGTGCACAATCAACTGCTGGTCCGGACTGGATTCATGCAGACGTCTCGTGGAAGGATGCACCTCCAGCCTGGTCAGCCGGCGTGGTGAATCGGAATCACGACATCCCTGTTCAATCCATTGTTTAAGTGTCCGCAGCGCCGGATCATCACGACCAAATCGCCGCCCCCCCTGATGAGGCACCTGGCCGGTGGCCTTCAGTAACACCAGACTGGCCTCCGGGTGACCGGTGTTGACTCGGCGACCATACAGGTCCCTGGTCAACTGCGAATATCCCACGTCCGGATCAAACCCCCGCAGGCTCAATCGAAATCCGTTTTTACCCTTTGGCGAACCATGGCAAGCTCCCTGATTACAACCACCACGGCTGAGTGCCCCGATCACATCCGTGCGAAATTCCACCGGCCGTGAATGGCCGAACTCCGTCACTTCCACAAGTGCACTGGTTTGTAACAGGCCCACCACGGCTGTGATCTCTGCTTTCCCGTTGCCAACCGGGACAAGTTTTGCACGGTCAATTCTGACCACGTCGCTGTCAGAACTGGACAGAACCGCAGAGCGGGTCAGATCGGCTGCGGTCCCGTCGGCAAATGTACCGGAAACCACAACGTTCTGAGCTTCCGAAGATCGCAACTTCACCTGCTGCGGAAAAAGATGGATCGATTTCGGAGTGACGCGAGCATGGTCCGCATCAGCCTTTGCACCCGCTTCCACACCAGGCAGCCAGCCCAACACGATGCAGACCAGACAGGCCATTAGCTGAACACGTTTTATTCGTGACATGTGCGTTCCGGAATTCTGTTTTCCCGACAGAGACATAAGAATCACTCGTTCACAACCACAGTCAGCGGTTCGCCTTCCACACGTTCCAGAAATTTTCCGATGATGGCGTCGCCCGTCACGCTGACAGAATACCGACCTGGCTTGACTGACTCGTCCAACACCAGATCAAATTCCACCGAATCTTCGCCGGACAGTATCGTCAGCATCTCAGGAACCTGAATTCCGTCCGTGGCTGTCAGCTTCAAACTGATTTGATCCGCGAAGGGTGACAATCGATGGGACACAATTTTCACGGCCGTACGGCCTCCTGGCGACAGCTGGATTTCCGGAATTTCCACGGACAGTCGATACGCAGATTTGGTCTCCAGCTGAAACGTACGCGTCAGATGAAGTAAGCGTCCCCCGTCACGAGCCGACCCTGTGACCGTCACGCGATGGCGTTTCAGCAGTGTATCCACACCGGATTTGAGTACCCCCACAACCTCCGATGCATCCAAAGTCGCTTCAGGAATCCAACTGGTCACAGACGCCTCCCGAAGTCTGTCGCGTTCCAGCAGGCCTCCACGGGCAACAAATGTCACGGGTTGATCGTAACCCGACTGACGCGTTGTGCGGATGGTGAAATTCGCCTGAATGTAACGAGGAACCACAACGTCATGTTCCACAATCTCAAAATCCCACGGTGACTCAGGAACCACCAGCACGGCGATCCGGTCACTGACCGTTGGAGGAAGACGACGCTGGTCTTCCCGCAGTTCGAAAGCCTCCCCGTGAGGTCCGCGTTCGGTGGGCACACGGTCCACCAGCGGCGCCGTTGCTGCCACCGCTGAAACCGATGATTCGTCGGCGGTGCCGGTTGCGACCACACGAATGGTATGCAGACCCGGCGGAACAGAATCGTCAACAACCAGTGCCGTTGTCAGCTCAGTGGCCTCGGAAGCAATTTCAGAGGTGTGCAGTGTCATGCCGGCCGGAGCACCGTGTAACGACAGTTCGATAGGGCCGTCAAAATCGGTTCGCTGGACGATGAGCGGCAAAGGCTGACGAGTGGAACGAGGAATCGTCAATCTTGCCGTTCCGGCGGAAACCGAAATCTGTGGACGGCGGGTGGCGACTTCAACCCGGTAGGTGTAGGGCGTGCCGAATTTACGAACAAGTTCGGTCACCTGCAGATAAAACGTCCCGTCCGCCGGTGCCTCAAACGTGAGTCGTGCGTCATCAAAATCCGAATCGTCGGATGAGGTCAGTCGCTTCGCATCGGCGTCAAACACTGCCAGCTCGATATCAGCCGGAGAACCAATCGCCCGCGTTTCAGATCGAAGCTCAACAACCGTTCCCTTTTGTAACTCGAACTGAAACCAGTCTTCGTCGCCAGGCACATCGAACGAGCCGTGCAGATTGCCGGGGATGTCCGAAGCAGCCGCGGTCTTTGTATCGTCGTTTGGTTCAGCTTCCACGGTACTGGGCCATGTGGAAATCTGCATGGGGATCCATACCGGCGCATCGTCTTCGGCTCCTCGTAATCCAAAATAGAAACGATCGGTGACATTTGCGTCAGCGGACGACACCTCGCGATGCGTGTCAGCGAAACCAGGAAACGACACCAACTGTCTGGTATGGCGGAGGACGGTTGACGGAAGGGCAACCCGCGATTCCGGAAAGCGACCGATTCTGAGCATGTAGGTCCAGCGTTCGGATCCGTAATACCGTGAATCATGCAAACGAAGAACGTACCGACCGGCCGACTCAAAGGTGTGGGAAAATCGAAAATCGAAAAACAAACCTGGATCATTGTCGTATGTTCTGACAGCGCGGCCTCGCTCATCAAGTATGGTGATCACCGGATCAAAGGCTTTCCCAAGTCGACTTCCGACCACTTCAAAGGCAATTCGCTGCCCGGCTTCCACGTTGATGGCGAAATGATCCAGATCCGATTGCCGCGAAGTTCCCACCACAACGGCCGGCAGCGAAACCGGCTGCGCCTGGGCGGGCCGGTCATTCAACGCATCCGCCTGAACGGTCTCCTGTTCGCTGCGTATCGGCAAATCATCGATGGCAAACAGATGCAGATTGCTTAGACCGCTGTGCGTCGCCACTCGAAACCCGTACATGCCCACCGGGGCCTCCGACGGTGTCCGGATGTCAAATGTCACCCGGTCACTGTCGGCAGCAATCAGTTTTGCATTTACGAAATCTGCAGACGACCACAACGCCGATGCGCCACCAAGTTCACTTCCGGTAAATGTGACGCGAACGGTGTGGCCTCGCCGGACACAGGGAGGAAACACCCGCTCAACAAAGATCTCCGCCGCCAGATACTCTACCGGCAAAGACAACACCACGACCGTCAACAGAGGCACGGACCACACGGGAGAGCGGGAATTCCACATTCGCCACAAATTCGTTAACCCTGGCCACCAACAGCACATCGTCGGATTTCCATTGTCTCGCGGAACATTAGCGGAGAGGTCGGATTATTCATTCTGATGATAGCAGGCACGATACGACATTGCATCAGATTTCGCAGAACCACCGGTGCCTCCCCGCAGTTGAATGCATGCCCGGTGCCGTGATTCGTGTCAGGCACAAAAACCGGTCAACAATTGACAACTTCACTCTGACGGTTGTCCGGAACAGGCTGACCATATTCCGTGACGGGCTGACCGCATGCTGACCAACCCCGGAAACGGCTTGCGGGGCGTGATCGGTTAGGATAATCTAAATTAGCAGTAACATTGCAGAAAATGCGTGATTTTGAGGTGCAGGCAATGCTTCGTATCAACGGCCCGGCCACCAAATTATGTGACGGAATCGATCGTCGCGAGATGCTGCGTGTTGGCGGGCTTGGCCTGTCGGGTGCCTCACTGCCATGGCTTTTGGATCAAGACGCGCGGGCGTCTGAAGAAAGTTATGCGGGCCGCAGCATGGCCAGTTTCGGCCAGGCGAAAAACTGTATCGTACTGTTTCAGTCCGGCGGCGCTTCGCAAATCGATATGTACGATCCCAAGCCCGATGCGCCTTCAGAAATTCGTGGCGAATTCAGCACAATCGATACCGCGCTGCCCGGGGTTCGATTTACCGAATACATGCCACTGACCAGTCAACTGCTGAGCCGTGGTTCACTAATTCGATCGATGACACATACTTCCGGCGGTCATGCGGTTGGTGGCTACCATATGTTCACGGGATACCAATACGAAGGTACCGGTTCCCAGGCCAACTTTATGAGTCGCGAAGATCACCCGCATATCGGAGCGGCCGTCGCTAAAGTCAGTCCGGGTCGTGGACCGATGGTGCCGTTCATCATTGTGCCGCGTCGTCTTGATGCTGGAAGCGGACGCCGCCCGGGACAGTGGGGCGGACGACTCGGCGGACGATTCGATCCGCTGCAGACCGGAGGTAACCCCAACGAAGAAAATTATCGCCTGGATCATCTGCCGCTACTGGCTAATCGTCCGGCTGAAGTTATCCAGCGTCGGCGCAAACTGCTGTCTCAGGTCAACCAGCAGGTGGAGTATCTGGAACAAACAGCCCTCGCGGGATCCTTGAGAGAAAATCAGCAAAAGGCTGTGGACGTGATGGCGTCCGACGCCGTTCGCAGTGCGGTGGATCTGTCGACCGCTGACCCGCTGGATCGAGAAAAATACGGCCGAAACCAGTTTGGCCAGTCGGTATTCCTTGGTCGACGCCTGCTGAATGCCGGAACGCGTCTGGTTCAGGTCAGCTGGTTGCGCACACAGGGGAAAAAAGGATACGCCTGGGACAGCCACTGGCAAAATTGTGAATCACTGCGAGAAGATCTGATTCCACCGTTCGACGTGGCCCTGCACGCACTGATCACCGACCTTGAACAAACCGGTCAGCTGGATGAAACCCTGGTGGTGGTTGCCGGAGAATTTGGACGGACTCCACGCATCACGCTGACCACAGGAGGTCGCGAACACTGGCCTCACTGTTTTTCTGTGATGCTGTTCGGCGGCGGAATTCGTCCCGGTCAGGTGTATGGAAGCTCCGACCGTCACGCCGGGTATCCCGCATCGGATCCCGTCAGCCCGGCCGACCTGACGGCGACCATCTATCACTGCCTTGGTTTGAATCCACGGACCGAGGTACTGGATGCCAGCAATCGACCCATGTGGCTTTCCGAAGGTAATCCGGTATCAGCACTGATCTGAACGGAACTCCCGCATGTTGTTGCTCCGTGGTACAAACGTATGCGGAGTAACAGCCTCCCGGCGACAATGTTGCTGCGGCAAATGCCCGGGGTTCCATTAAATCGCGGCAGACGTTTGCCACGAAGCAATTGTTTGACGGTTCAAATTTCCAGTCTGTTCGCCGGATCCGTCCGAAGATCTGAATCCGCCGGTGACGAAAAAGTGAGGTCATGATGAAGCGTGTCGTTGTTGGAGGCATCAGTCACGAAACCAGTACCTTTACCCCCGTCCCGACCACCCGACAGAGCTATCTTGAACGACGGATTATGCGTGGCCAGGAGATACTGGACACTCTGCGGGGAACCAACACCACGGTCGGCGGCTACATCGACGGTGCAGAAAAGCACGCCTTTGAACCGATTCCCACGTTTCTGGCAGAATCACATACCAGCGCCCCCACGCCACGGCCACTGTTCGACGAACTCGTCAATGAACTGCTGACGGAAATTCGGCAGGCCGGTCAGGTCGACGGTGTGTTGCTGGAACTGCACGGTTCCATGTGTGCCGGCAATCTGGATGAACCCGAAGGTGTTCCCGACGCCGAAGGCCATATTCTGAAGGAGGTCCGTGGTATTGTTGGACCGGATGTCCCGATCCTTGCCGAACTGGATATCCATTCCAACGTCACCCCGCTAATGATCGATCAGGCGGACGTGCTGCTTGGCCGTCGGTCTTATCCGGAAGTTGATATGGCAGAACGAGCACGGGACTGTGCTGATATGTTGGCACGCATCTGGAACGAAGGATTACGACCCACCATGGCGCTGCACCAGATCCCGATGGTGTGGGGCATGAATCAGGTCACTGCTCACTCACCGATGAAAGAAGCCATCAGCGAACTGCATCGCATCGAAGCTCAGTCAGGTGTGGTTTGCGGATCCATCGCCACCTGCTACTTCCTGGCAGATGTGCCCGATATGGGATGTTCGGTGTATGTGGTGACCGACAACGATCTTCCCGCAGCACAGCAGTACGCAGACCAGCTGGGAGAATGGTGCTACGAACGTCGAGCGGACTGGCATTTCGAAATCCCCACCACGCGTGAGGCTCTGGCTCAGGCCCAGGCTGCCGGTGACTTCCCGGTGGTCTTTGCCGACATGCGGGACAACACGGGCGGCGGATCTCCTGGCGACAGCACCGGGATGCTGCGAACATTCATTGATGCCGGCATTCAGGACGCCTGTGTTCTGAATATCGCCGACCCGGAAGCCGTGCAGCAGTGTCATGCCGCGGGCACCGGAGCAACATTGACTCTGGATGTTGGCGGAAAATCTTCACCGCTTCAGGGCGCCCCCGTGCGAATGACGGCTCGTATCATCGCCGTTTCAGACGGAACCTTTCGCTACAATGGTCAGATGTACTCCGGCCTTGAAAGCAACCTGGGACCTTCCGCACACATTGAGCAGGATGGAATCCACGTGCTGCTGACCACATTGCGTGAACAGCCTTTCGACACAGCTTTTGCCAAATCGTTGAAACTGGATCCCCAGGAAATGCGGTACATCGGAGTCAAATCGGCCGCGCATTTCCGCGCCGGTTTCGAATCCTGGGCCGGAGCTGTTCACGTTGTCTCCGAACCCTGTGTTCACGACCTGGGCAATCTTCCGTTCAAACGCCTGAATCGAAAACTGTATCCGTTTGACCTGCCGGAATAATGCGGACCTTGGGTTTTCAGCCTGCTGAATCCCGCACCCTGAACGGGCCTGCCGTAGACTTCCGTCAGGATTCAGACCGCCCTGAACCTGATAACGTTGCAGTATTGAAAAAATCCTGGACCTGAAAAACGCTCGACCTGAAACACCATGAATACAGATCCACTGGAAGCCGTTCTTTTTGACTGCGACGGTACACTCGTTGACAGTGAGTCACCCAGTATCAGGGTGCTGGTGAATTTTGTGTCGGAGTTCGGACTGCAGCTGGATTTTGAAGAGGCTCTCCACGAGTTTTCCGGCAGCGAACTGGCTGAGGTGCTGCGGGGCATCGAACAAAAGCTGGGAAGCTCGCTTCCGCAGGATTTTGAGCAGCAATTTCGCCGCCGGCAGATCCCGGTACTCAAAGAACAGTTGCAGGCGATCGATGGTGCCGCGGAACTGCTGGACGCCATGACGCTTCCTGCCTGTGTCGCTTCCAACGCGCCTCTGCACAAGATCCAGGTCTGTCTGGAAGCCACCGGACTTGATCGCCACTTTGCCAAATCCCGAATCTTCAGCGCCTACCAGATTCAAACCTGGAAACCGGCTCCCGATCTGTTCCTGATGGCCGCACAATCACTGGGTGTTGCTCCGGAGCGATGCGCGGTTGTTGAAGACAGTCGATTCGGCATCGACGCCGGCCTGGCGGCCGGCATGCAGGTCTTCGCCTTCGATCCACACGGCATTCATGACCAGGACGCCAGAGTCACTTCCGTTCGCAGCCTGTCCGGACTGATCCCGATCTTCTGCAACTGAGACTCAACTTCTGCAACGGAGACTCAGAGGGTGTGTCGAATGACGATAGACGTTATGCCGGCTCACGAGACAGCACGGCTGAAGCGGGACAGTCGAAATCATGATTCCGCCGACCGACTGAGCAAAGCAGGTTCCCGGATACGGATTCAGTCTGCATGTACGTACCAATCCACACCATACTGCCTACTCAAACTGGATCTTCTTCAGTTCCATCGAAGTGCATCAACCGATTTACGAATTGGCACGTCGCGGCCGGAATCGCGGTTGATCAGATCACGTGATAGTCCACGATCTGTAAGTGGCCCGCCTGGCAACGCTCAGCGTGGCCACAATCGCGGATTGACGATAAGCTATTGATCGGTTCAGGTCACCGGCGAGTTCAGCGACGTCCACATTGAATCAGAACAGGACATTCTATGCCTTCGGTCAACGCCGTCAGCTTTCGCGAATATAAGGTCATCGAAACGATTTGCCGAATCGTTCGCGACGCGGGATTTGATTCGCTGGAAGTATCGCGACCGCCGTTTTACGAGAAGCTAAAAACTCCGGAAACACGAGCCGCGTTTCTGCGCTGGTGCGAGTCAATTGACCTGAACCTGTACGGATTCGACTGCTGGGTTGAGGTGGAACCATTTGATGCCTTAGACGAAACCCTGGAAGAGTTTCGTCGTGCGGTGGATTTTGCTGCGGGCCTGGATCTGGGGCTGATCATCAGCCACGACACCTGGGGACATACCAACGCCGACCGAACACCGTCCGAGGTTCTGTCGACCAATGTGGGTCTGTTCCGTCAGGTCGCAGAGATGACCGCCGGTGCGAACCTGAAACTCGTCTTCGAACCACATCCGGACACACTGAGTATGGAAGATTCGTGGTGCATCGACTTTATTGATGCGGTTGCCGAAGGTCATGCCCAAGGAACTGTGGGCATCCTGTATGACACCTGCCATTACGGTGTCGGACAACCGAATTCCTATGTTCAGGCCATCGAAAATCTGGGTCAACGAATTCGACACGTTCATTTCTCCGACGGCGACTGCACGACCTATGCGCTGCACCTGCCAATTGGTGACGGCTGCCTGGATCTGCCGTCTGTGACCGCGGCACTCAAACAGATCAGCTTTGATGGCAGTTTGACATGCGACATGCACGACTATCCTCTTCTGGAAGACGGCGCCCGAAGAAACCTGGAACCCATGCAACAGGTTGAGCAGGAATTGGGACTGAAAACCTGAACACTGTCATGCGTCAGACGGTCGTGCGTTATCATATCGCTCAGCAGATCCGCTCATTGAAGCTGCGTCCGTCAACTGCCCCGGACAGCCGGCTGATTCTGGATGCACTCACACTTCATGTCCCCGGTGGATCGGGCACTCGCACTACCTTGACCCACTTCTTTGTAATCAAACCTTTGATTTTGCGACGGCCTGCACACAAGGTACAGGCTGTGCAAACATCGAGTCGGGCCGTTCACAGCCGCGACGGTTCTGCTGTTTTATTTATTGATCTGCCCGTTTTATTTTGGCTTGAGCAGACAAATTACAGAATGAAATCACTCAATTCCTGCAGCGCAACAACTTGTTGATTGCATGCCCCTGGTGAACTGTCCGTTTTTCCGGTTCATGCAGAACCGTTGCCTGAGGGGCTGACAGTGGAACACCGAAGAACAAAGGATATCTGCCAGGATCTCAAACTGATCCGTAACGGCCCTGCAGACTCACCGGATACTCCTCTGCCGGTTTGTCAGCTTCAGCTGAGATTTGACATACATTCTGCCCATGCACTACCTGACAGATAATCCGTGGCCGGCCATGATTGTGCTGGGCAGTTGCGCGGTTGCGGCACTGCTTACCGGCCATTCCACTTTGGCCAAACTTGCCCCCGTGTTTGTTGGTTGCGGCGCACTTGTGTATGTGATCTCGCAACTGGTCGTCTCAAATCGCGAACAGGTAGAAATGTCTGCGAATCAGATCCTGAAGGGACTTCATTCTGAAAATCTGACTGCAGTTGACCGATGGATTTCCGAAAACAGCCCCGGTCTTGGTGAGACGGCCAGGCAGGGTCTGAAACAGGTCCGGCTGGAACCGGACTTTCATATCCAGTCCGTGATTCTGAAATCAGAGTCGGACGCGGGAGTTGTGGTGCAGATTCGGGCTAATGGAAAGATTACGACACGCACGCACTCAATAACACATCGGGTGGCTGAATTGTGGGAAACGACCTGGGTTCACGAATCCAAAGTATGGAAACTGTCCAACGCTGTGCGGCTGAATCCGTTGACTCATCAACCTCGCAGCACTTTCGCTCGCAGGTGATATTGTTGGCTGCTGAATTCAGCAGCCAATAAAGATCAAGGAGAACACCGGAACATTTTCACACCTCGACCCTGTCAGGGTTCGTCCCCTGCGGACTCGACACTCGTGGACAACAATGGCACGGTCCAGTTGTGTGACCGTATTGGTTGCGTAGCAGAGATAGTTGTGTACCAGAGATGATCGGCACGTGGAATATCCCTGATCAAAATCAGAGTTTCTGCCGGTTTTTCATCGCTGTACCGACACGCCCGCAAACTCTGCGGTATTCAGAACACGATCTGACGCGGAATCCCGCGTACAGGACACACTCTCCCCTCGGCCAGGTGCGTGATCATGTCGTCGGTGGCAGGAAGACGTCCGTCGGCCAAAAGGAATTGCCCAGCCGTCGGCCCCGTGTTAGCCATCAGAGGATCGTGCGGCTTCCAGCAGCTTGATCCATGGTCCCACATACTCCCCGTTGTCATGAAACGTACGTCCACTGACCAGGTTGCCGTCAATCACGCACGGTTCATCCACAAAGATCCCTCCACAGACTTCCAGATCAAACTGACATTTGGGGACCGTTGCCATACGTCGACCTCGAACACAGTCGGCATAGGCGGGAATTTCCACTCCGTGACAAACGCTGGCAATCGGTCGTTTGGCTTCAAAGAACCAGCGGGTGATACGTACGAGGTCTTTGTCGTAGCGAATGTATTCGGGAGCCCGTCCGCCTGAAAACAAAATGCCGGTATAGTTCTCGGGAACGATGTCGCAAAAAGCGATGTCCGCCTCAAGCGTATAACCTTCCCATTCTTTGGTGATCGTCCATCCGGGTCGGTTTTCATGCAGAACCATTTGATACCGGCGTTTTTCCGGAGCCGCGATCACAGGACGGAATCCCGATTCAATCAAACGGTAATACGGATACAGCGTATCCAGACACTCTGTGGCATCACCAATCACGATCAGAACTTCATCCGGCATTGTTGCGTCCAGGGTGGGAAGGAATTTAATCAAACAATATTTGGCTGCCGAACACCCGCAACAAATCCACGTTTGATCACGGTACCGGCCTGAGGTTCACGATCGGTTAGTCATGAACATACTGGATTGAAACAGAAGCGCAACAAAACAGCCAGCCTGCAGTTGCAGGCTGGCTGGAAATCGAATTGCCGAGCGAACCGAAAAACCAGCTCCGGTACGTCATAACATTTTATCGCATGGACCATGGTCGCGCCAACACGCTTCGCGGATCATACGACCTATAGGCTGACCGCCGTACCGGATGATAGGCTGCCGGATGAACCACAGCTGGCGTTGACGGACTGAACCCGTTGGGAATGACAGGAAGTTGATGGTCGCCGCGAATATCGCCGCTCACATGAGGTGTTGGTGACGGGACCTGCCAGGCGGGTCCGTAAATCGGAGCCGTCGACATGGCCGTTCGTGGTGCCGGAGCGGAGTAGACGGGGAACTGAGGTTGAAACGCTGTTGCCGACGGTGTCAACAGAGTCGGGAAGCCTAAGGCAGATGTTTGAGTTGCCATGCCCGCATTCGGAAAGCCGGTGTTGGTGACATCGGAACTCGGTATAGCCGGTCCGGACGTGCAGTCGCAACCGGTTGACTGTGTCAATACGGGATAGGCCGGCGTGTAACCGCTGCGGGACCACCCGTGATAGCCACGATGAGCGCCATAGTATCCACCACCACAGGCCGGGGCACACCACGGACTCGAGATTCCATATCCTGCACCACGATATCCATATCCAAAACCGCTTCCACAGCCGTGCCCGCAGGTCCACGCAAACGGATTAAGAAACGGAAGCAAACAGCAGGCGTTTACCGTGGAGCTGGTGACAGCCAGAAGTGTCAGAACACAAAATCGAAGAGTCAGCTTGCGAATCATGAGAAGTCATCCTGATTGGATACCGAGGCGGCGGGAATTCGAACTGAACGCGTGGTTAAAAAACAAAGTTCGAATCGAGGAGTGAGCGGTCGCTCAGAGGGAACCTGCGAGTGCAGACAGAGTGAAAAAGTCACCCTGTTCCTGTTAATCGGTACAGAGCCTGCAGAACTTCAGTGAAATCCTGAAAGTTTTGATATTTGACTCAAGTTGTTGTGAACCGGGCGTTTATCTCCGGTAACGGTCTTCCTGTCCGAATTCAGGTCACCGATGCCGTCCGCTTCAGTGAAAGCTGAACATAAGGGCTGGTTCGAAGTGCCATCAGCGACCAAACACACATATTGAAAAAATTGCAAATACCGAAATCGTCCGCGACAGTCTTTTCGCAATTCGGCTGGAGCACACGCCTCCCCGATTCAACCAACAAATCATCTTCGTACCCCGTCCATATCGCATGATGTTCCAATTCGGAGACTGAACCGGGGTTGATGCGCCTGAGCTTGCCCGGAGGCCACTGCAGACCTAAACTCCCCAACCTGATTTTGTTAAGAAACATAAACACGGAATGATCAACGAGTGCCGGAAGGACAAGTTGCTTGCGAGCAATCATCAGTGACATTCACAGCAACCTCGAAGCACTTGAGGCGGTGCTCGCCGATATTGCCGCGAAGGATGTCGATGAGATTTACTGCTTGGGAGACATCGTAGGATACGGTCCCAATCCCTGTGAGTGTGTGGATCGCGTGATCGGTCTGAATGTTTGCCTGCTGGGTAACCACGACCAGGCGGCATTGTTCGATCCGGAAGGCTTTAACGCCGGTGCAGAACGCGCAATTTTCTGGACGCGTTCGATTCTGGAACGAGCTCCAGGGCCGGAAGGGCAACAACGATGGGAGTTCCTGGGTGAACTCAACCGGCGGGTAGAATCCGAAGACGGGAAAACGATTTATGTTCACGGATCGGCTCGCAATCCGCTGAATGAATATGTGTTTCCCGACGACGTCTTCAACCAGGTCAAGATGGAAAAAATATTCGCATTGATTCCTCAGTACTGTTTTCAGGGACACACTCATATTCCCGGCGTGTTTACCGAGGAGCATGAATTCCACTCTCCCGAAGAACTGGACTACACCTACGAACTGGGATCTGGCAAAGTCATGGTCAACGTGGGTTCGGTCGGTCAGCCTCGAGACAATGATCCACGTTCCTCGTACGTCACTGTTGACGGTAGTCAGCTGAAATTCCACCGAGTGGAATACGACGTGGACACGACGTCGAAAAAGATCTACGACATTCCGGATCTGGACAATTTTCTGGGTGACAGAATTCGTGATGGTCGCTAGATGACCATCAACAGATAAGGCTGTCGGAAACCGTCCTCTTCCTCCCGTGACAGCAGCAATCTCATCACAAAGCTGAAGTCCATGACTGAACGTTTATCGATATTCGCTGTTATGCTGTGTGCCGCTGCGAGCCACGCTGCACCACCGGAATCCGGTATGACATGGATCTTCAATGGCAAAGATCTCAGCGGTTGGGAGGGTGATCCTCGTCTTTGGAGCGTTAAAGACGGAGTCATTCATGGTGAAACTACCACAGAAAACGTGGCAGACGGGAATACGTTTTTGATCTGGCAGAACGGTCGTACGTCCGATTTCGAACTCCGACTGTCGTTCCGCTGCAACGCCACCAATAACTCCGGAATTCAGTACCGTTCAAAACACATCACCGACGGATCGGCAAAGAACAAATGGGTCGTGAAAGGCTACCAGCACGAAATTCGCAATCAGGTCGATCTGCCGAGTGTCTCGGGTTTTATTTATGACGAAGGAGCTGCCACAGGCGGTCGCGGCCGAATGATACTGGTAGGCCAGAAGGGCACCTGGACAGGAGACCGTCTGCAACTGTCGGACGAAGTGCTGATTACGGATGGTGAGTTCAAGCAATTGTTCCGACTGAATGACTGGAACGATGTCATCATTCGCGCCAAAGGAACTCATATCCGGCATTTTATGAACGGCCGACTGATACTGGATTTTACCGACAGCAAAGATCGAGCCCTGCTGGACGGGGTCCTGGCACTTCAGCTGCATGAAGGAAAACCAATGTTCGCTGAGTATCGTGATATCCGCATCAGGAATCTGGACTGAAGCCGACCAGGTCCGTAAGACCGGATGGCGATGGATGTGGTTCGGACTGACCGGTGTCTCCCCGACCGACGCGGCACAGATCAATCCACCGGCATCGGATTCGTACTTCCCGCACTGACGTTTTCCCGGTAATCGAAAAGAGTCCTGATGCTGTCATTTCTGGCCGCCCTGCCGTTACTGGTAACCGCGATTTTGATCGTACTACTGCGGGTGCCTGCCAGTCGGGCAATGTTGCTGTCACTGGTCACCACGATTCTTGTTTCGTACTTCGCCTGGGGTATCAGTCCTTTGCAGATTGCAGCCCTGTGCCTTCAGGGTACGGGAACGGCCGCCAATCTTCTGTATATCATCTTTGGCGCCATATTTTTGCTGAACTGCCTGCGTTACAGCGGAGCGGTGGACTGCATTCGAAATGGTTTCCGGGATATTTCAGAAGACCAGCGTGTGCAGGCCATCATTGTGGCCTGGCTGTTCGGATCGTTCATTGAAGGCTCCGCCGGTTTTGGAACTCCGGCGGCGGTAGCAGTTCCGTTGCTGGTGACTCTTGGATTTCCGCCACTGGCCGCCGTCCTGTGTGGTATGACGATTCAGAGCACACCTGTTTCGTTTGGGGCCCTGGGGACTCCCATTCTGGTTGGTGTCCGCACGGGACTTAACCTGACCTCCGCAGGATTCACTGAAGGCTCCGATGTCGCCGTCGCAGCTGCCGCACACGGACTGACCGGTGACGCAGACACTGTTCTGGCACAGATTGGTTTTCGAGTGGCCATGCTTCATGGAATCATCGGAACGCTGATTCCGCTGATACTGGTCTGTCTGCTGACGCGATTGTTCGGAACGGAACGCTCGATCGCGCGAGGTCTGGCGGCGTGGCGATTCGCGTTATTTTCTGCCGTCTCTATGACAATCCCCTACGTTCTGGCCGCACGTGTTCTGGGACCGGAGTTCCCGTCGCTACTCGGCAGCGTGGTCGGATTGATCATTGTCATTTCGGCATCACGTCGTGGCTGGTTTCTTCCCTCGGACGAAATTTGGCGGTTTCCAAAGCAACAGGACTGGCTGGACGACTGGTCACCGGAACTGACGAGTCGCGGCAGACAGCCTGACGTATCTGGTGTAAATCGGAGCCTGCTGCATTCCTGTCTGCCGTATGTCTTTCTGGCGGCAGCACTGCTGATTTCGCGAATGCCTCTGCTGCCTGTTGCACAGTGGCTGCGTTCTCCGTCAGTGAGCATAGGGTTTCAAAATGTGTTCGGCACAGATGTGGACATCAATCACCCTCTGCTGGCATCTCCTGGCAGCACGTTGATCCTGGTGTGCCTGCTGACCTGGTGGATTCATCACATGTCCCTGGGGCAGGTCCGCAGTGCCTTCCGTGAATCCTTATTCACCACACTCAAGGCTTCTGTTGCACTCATCTTTGCCGTGCCCATGGTAAAAGTGTTCACAGGTTCCACGGGGGGGATCCACGGGTATGACGGGATGCCCCAGGTCCTGGCCACATCGTTTTCAGAAGTGATGGGATCATTCTGGCCGGCAGTGGCTCCGGCGGTCGGTGGTCTGGGCGCGTTCATTGCAGGCAGCAATACACTCAGTAACATGATGCTGTCACCGATGCAATTCGAGGTCGGACAGCAAATCGGAACAGACCCGTTCTGGGTGGTTGCCCTGCAGGCTGTGGGCGGTGCCGCCGGAAATACGATCTGCGTACACAACGTGGTAGCGGCACTGGCCGTGGCCGGAATGGTGGGCCGTGAAGGACTCGTCATCCGACGTACCCTGCTGGTCTTCGCTTATTATGCAGTCGCGGCCGGCATTCTGGGTATGATGCTGTGCCAGGTCGGAGGTTGAACAATCGTTCGACACAGATGTTCGCAGCCGTTAAAAGTTGCCTCGGCAGTGACCGGCAGCGGGAATCCCAACTGATCGTCTGAGACAGACAATCGCAACATCTGAACACTTTTATCTTATTTAAATGGCAATCCCATGGAACTTTCCAATCTGACCTGGCCGGATGTCGATGCACTGGATCGAAATACACCGGTCATCATTCCTGTAGCGGCCCTCGAACAGCATGGTCACCACATGCCCGTGTTTACCGACAGCATGCTGCTGGGGGAAATTATGCGTCGAGCCCACCAGCAACTGGAACAGCAGACGTTACTGGTACCTCTGATGTGGCTCGGCAATTCTCATCATCACATGGATTTCCCCGGCACCGTATCCGCTGAACCCCGAGTCTGGCTGGACCTGCTCAGCGGACTGGTTGAAAATTTCATCACCCACGGGTTTCGACGCATCGTGGTTTTCAACGGTCATGGCGGCAACGATGTACCGGGACGACAGGTGACATTTGAGCTGCGACAGAAATACCGCACTCGACCGGATTTACTGTTGTTGTACGCAACGTACTGGAGTCTGGCAGATCCTCCGTCGAGTATCCCCGGTCTGACACAGGACTCGATGCAGCATGCCTGCGAGTGGGAAACATCAATGATTCTGCGTTTATATCCGGAACTGGTGAAGGATTATCAGAACACCGAAAACATTGATCAGGGTAATCCGTTCCTGCCGGCTCAGCGTGCCTGGATTACCGGCGATCGATCATCCACCGGACATATCGGCGCACCGAACGCGGCCACATCCGAAAAAGGCGAACAACTGCTGGAATTGTTCTCCGGCGGTGTGGTGCGGCTAATGCAGCGAGTTATCCAGTGGGATGGAAAATCCTGGGACGGTTGAGTTGCGTCGTTTAGAAAAAAATTGAACCCCCGCGTTTATATCCCTGACAGACTGATTTCATCCTGGTACTGCTCTACGTGTCGCGCGGCACCAAACTGACCGCCGTATGGCAACGGTACTGTCTGAGCTAATACGAACGAGGAATTTTCCGTGGTGGTAACACCTGTTGCATGAATTCCTCGGGTGTCATCGCAGCGACTTGCTGCTGCCCGCGTTGACCGCATGCAATGGGTCCTCCCACTATCGGCTGCCAAACGCAACGTCTCTGCATTCGGTTCAGCAGGAATTTGGTAATCGGCGTTTTGTGTGGTCGATCAAATCGCACACGGGAAACGTGGCTGCATAAACTGGTCATTCCCGTGACACGGCATCAACCAGTCGTGCGTTGCGGCTGTGCAGTTTTTTCGGGTTCGATACAGGTCTGCACGACGGGTGTTTTTGACACGATTCCGGATCTGGCGACAACGGACAGGACACAGCGGTCAGGTGCGGATATAAATAGAAGAAAGCTGACCACTTCCCGGACCATTCGCCGCCCCGACAAGCGAATCATTTCATGATCATCGACAATGCAAGGATCATCCACTGTCTTCCGGTGCTGCTGTCTGTCGTGATTGCGGTGTCATCAGTGTCTGCCGATGAAGCACCGGTTAATGTTTCCGTTTCACCGGAATCAGATATCGAGCAGCTTGCATCGTCGGTGCAGAAATCTCTGGTTGTCATCGAAGGAACCGGACGCTCCGGAGATCGGAGAGGGGAAGGGTCGGGATTTGCCATCGCCGACGACCTGATCGCCACGGCCCGTCATGTCATCGGTGAAGGTCGTCGTGTGTCGATTGTTCTTCCTGACGGCCGCCATGTCCCCGTGCTTCAGGTGTATTCTCAGACAGCCCATCTGGACATGGTGATTCTGAAGACCGAATCACATGGTCTGCCTCCACTGACACTCAGCGACCAGGAAGCACCTGTGGGGCGACCGGTCGTGGCTCTGGGACATCCGCACGGGCTCCGCAACAGCGTCGTCAATGGAGTGGTTTCCGGTCGGCGCGATATCGACGGGATCTCCATGATTCAGCTGGCTATGGCGATCGAACCAGGCAACAGCGGCGGCCCGGTCGTCGATTATGAGGGGATGGTGGTGGGAATGGTCACACTGAAGTCGACCGCCACCGACAACATCGGCTTCGCTATTCCGATCTCTCATCTGCATGGCCTCCGCGAGTCCCCGAATCCAATAGAAATGGACCGCTGGGTCACCATCGGTGCCCTTGACAGTCAGCGTTGGAAACCGATTGGAGGCACCGGCTGGAAACAACGTGCAGGACGCATCAAAGTTGAGGGCTGGGGAACGGGATTCGGTGGCCGAACATTGTGCATGCTGAAGCAGGTCCACGAAATCCCGATTGAAATCGAAGTAGACGTCAAACTTGGAAACGAACGCGGAGCAGCCGGTCTCATGATGCACTCCGACGGTGGAGACCGCCACTACGGATTCTATCCAAGTGCCGGAAACATCCGTTTCACCCGGTTCGATGGCCCCAGCGTGAACCACTGGACCATCCTTCACAACGAACCTCACTCCAGCTATCGACCCAACGACTGGAATACTCTTAAAGTTCGAATCCAGGCGGATACAATCAGTTGTCAGCTGAACGGAAATCCGGTCTTCGAAACACAGGACAAGGTCATTCCTCACGGCAGCTTGGGATTTGCAGCATTCCGAGGCACGGAAGCCACGTTTCGTAATCTCAGTATCGCACCCAGTATTCCGTCACGCCTTCCGTCTGTCGAACAACAGCAAAAAGTAACGGACCTGCTGAATCAGATGCAGCCGGATCAGCCTCTGTCACGGCAACTGATCAGTGAATTAACACCGCTGGGACAGGGAGTCGGCGGACTGCTGGCGCGCAAGGCCGCGGAAATCGACGCCCGTGCCGTTCTGGTACGGCAACTGGCAGATGACGTACACACCGCTCAGATCGCCCAGCAGCTCAGCAGTATACTCACCGGAAAATCTTCAGACGAATCACAACCGGACCTGCTGACAGCCGCACTGTTACTGGCAGAACTCGACAACGACGAAATCCGGGGAAGGGACTACGTTACCCGAGTCGATTCCATGGCAAACGAAATCCGGTCAGGATTCAGTGACGATGCTGATGAACAACAGCGTCTGCAGGCACTGGACCAATGGTTGTTTGAAGAAAACGGTTTTCGCGGCAGCCGTCAGCAGTATTACGCACGTTCGAACAGCTACATGAACGAGGTGATTGATGATCGGGAGGGCCTGCCGATCGCCTTGAGTGTGCTGTACATGGAACTGGGACAACGACTTAATCTGAACATGTCGGGAATCGGATTGCCGGGACACTATATCGTGAAATTCGAACCAGCCGATTCTGAACACGAACCGGAATGGATCGATGTGTTCAATCGCGGAAAGCGGCTTACCGATGATGATCTGAATGATCATCTTCAGGATCGTGGCCTGACGATGGAACCCGAATATCTGGAACCACAAAGTGCGACCCGGATTATCGAACGAATGCTGCGCAACCTGCTTGGGCTGGCAGAACATGATCGCAGTGATCAGCGCGTACTGCGGTATCTTGAACTGCTTGTCACAATTTCCGGGGACAACCCGGAATTTCGGGCCAAGCGTCTGGAAATCAGGGTCAGAACGGGGCATCCAACCATGGCTCTGGAAGATGTTGACTGGTTTTACACCACACAGCCTGACGGCATTGATCTTCAGCAGCTTCAGCAGCTCAAAACACGTCTGGAAGCGGACATCCCGGGGCAAAACTAAAACAGACCGCGTCCCGCATTCGCATCGACCCGGAACCGGACAACATTCCGCATTTCCGTCGTCAACATCCAAACCGACATTCCGCGGCAAGTCTCACCCAGAATGGTGTTTTACTGGCAATACCGGAAGTCCAGCCTGCACCGCAGCAATCAGTACGAGCAGCAGATGCACGGAATTCACATTGCGTGACCAGGTATGAAGCTTTTCAAACTGTTCCGTCCGCGGACTGCCCGCAGGAATAATCAACTCCTGAAGCAGGCGATACACAAACCAGTAATCCAGAGCAAACACCACGGCGGCCAACGTAGTCAGCAGCATGGCAATCTGCAAATGCCGGCTGAGATTTCGGCAGATGACTCCGGCAGCAATAGCTGCCGTACAGCAGGAAATACCGAACGCGTAGTAAAAAGGAAAACGAATCGTCGCCAGTTGATCCCGCAGCATAGAATCAAACGCCGGAAACTTTTGTTCCGCGATGCTGGTGATAATAAACAAAACAGCAGCACCGATCCAGAACCCCAGCGCCAGTCTCATCACAACCAGAGCTGTCACTTCCACAGCAGACGGCAGTTCCGTTGTCTTCAACCGGGAAGAAGCAGCATTATCCATTCCGACTGACCCCGAACAGGCTTGGAACAGGGACTTGTTGAACGACACAGCCGCTAATTCTATCGACTGTTCAGGGGCTGAGACAGTCCGCTTATTTGCCGGTCTGTCAGACAAACCGGAATACGATGACTCGTAGTCACGAGGTCTGC
This sequence comes from Fuerstiella sp., assembly GCA_022447225.1. Lineage (NCBI taxonomy): Bacteria > Pseudomonadati > Planctomycetota > Planctomycetia > Planctomycetales > Planctomycetaceae > Fuerstiella > Fuerstiella sp. The sequence goes on from JAKVAZ010000006.1 coordinate 105,718, forward strand.
GAACAGTCGATAATTCTGAAGTCCACAGTCCTGAGTTCCGACTCAGGTCCCGAATACCCGGTCGCCCGCATCTCCAAGTCCCGGCACGATGAATTTCCGGTCGTTGAGTTCACGGTCACACGCACAGCAAAATATCTGAACGTCCGGACAGTCACGCCTCAGACGTTCAAGCCCTTCCGGTGCAGCAATCACTGCCAGCATACGAATATCGACAACGCCCCATTCCTCAAGCAAACGAACGGCTCCCACAGCGGAGCCCCCCGTGGCCAGCATCGGATCAAGGACAAGTCCGGTGTCCGGCGGATCTGCAGACGGAAGCCGGTTGTAATAATGGACCGGCTGAGCAGTAGCCTCATCGCGGTATATACCAAGGTGTTGAACTTCTGCTTCGGGAATGAAATCGAGTAGCGGATCGACAAGGCACAGGCCAGCCCGAAGAACCGGTACAGCCACGATTCTTCCGGCAAGAACCTGACAGTCCGTGGTCTCCATCGGCGTGGTAACTCTGACCGAAACCTGCGTCATCTCTCGAGTCGCTTCGGCGATCAGCAAACTCCCCAGTACCCTGATCCTTCGACGAAAATCTTCCGGACGAGTATTTCTGTCGCGGACATACGCCAAGTGATGATCCACCACGGCGTGCTTCAGAATCGTCACTTTCGCAGCCATTTCGTGTTCCACCCGCGGATAGCCACCAAACAGAGGCAGTTATTCACATTCGATTAGCTCCAGAGTATTTTCCGGAGGTCGTCCGATCACAGCTTTGTCACCTCGAACTACAATCGGACGTTCCATCAGTCGCGGATATGCCACCAGAAGATTAACGGCAGCGCTGTCAGAATATCGAGTATCGGGGTCACCAACCTCAGTAAACAGCTTTTCTTTTCGACGAATCAGAGCCCGAGCAGGAATCCCGAGAGCCCGTACAATCTTTCGCAACTCGGTCCGTGTGGGAGGATCGTCGAGATACTCCACAATCTCCGGATCAATGCCGTTCTCCTGGAGCAGCTGCAATGTCCGGCGACTCTTACTGCAACGAGGATTATGATAAATCGTGTACGCCGACATCGTCTGATTTCCTGAAGAGTCCAGCTGGCTGGATGCATATTACTGCGAGACTTTCCCGGGAACCGAGTCAGATCGGCGGTTTTTTTCAGGATCATTGGCTGATCCCTGAAGAAACCAATCATCCGGGCGCACAAAAAAACGCCGATCAACGGCATCGGCGTCTGAAAATTAATGATTAGCCGGAACCTGTTTTTGTTAGGTCAGGCTGCGTCGGTCCCGTAGTCACGCAGTCGGTTCGACGGCTTGTAGGACTCCACACTTTCCTTAAGCGAATACCGCATATAGTACGCATCTTCCAGCGTATCATCGTAGTGATTTCGCAGAACGGACAAGGCACGGAAATTACAGGAACCAAAGAACATCTGTGCCGCCAGGTTCGTTTCCCTAACCTCCAGAACAATTTCGCGTCGACGCTGTTGTGACAGTTTATCGATCAACCGCTGGACCATCTGGCGTCCCACACCGTCTCTGCGATGATACGGGGATACAGCAAAATTGAGAATTTTCAGCATCGACTGGTGCAGCTCGTAGATCATGAACCCCACAATTTTGTGGTCCAGCTCAGCCACTGTGCCGATGCAGTTTCTCTGCCGCAGACAGCAAAGAAATTCTTCCTCAGTCCAGGGGTATTCAAAACTGCCTCGTTCGATGTCAAGGACTTCCTCCATGTCACGACGAATCAGCCATCGAATCAGTAAATCAGATGCAGGGTTACTGTCACTCTGACCGGAAACGTTTTGCTTGCGCTTCAATACCATGACGGCCTCCGTGCCGACGCGACTTGAAGGGGGAATCAGCTGCCACAGTTGACAGATGTCTTCCTGAACTCATTTTCACAACAATTAAATTTAGCAAACCGGGTCGGCTGCCGTCCATGCCAATGGCAGAACGGATGAGCGAGTTAAAAAATAAATGTAAACGTCCCCTGGAGACCGGCATTTCCTGCCCAACATCGCCGATGGATTTTCCGGACCAAAACGACGGGGCACTCCAGCTATAGCGACCACCAGATCGCCCCACTGGTCCTGTGAAGTGCAGTTTAAACCGGTTTTGACTACAAATTTGTTCCGTTTGTCTACTGGGTTCTGCCTCTCAAAACATTGAACGCAGGCTAAGGCCTTTCTAAAATACAGAACATACACCGGTTGAGGGATGTGGCCGGTCATTCGTAGCCGACTGTGTCGGTTCGGACAGATTCACTGTATTCAGCAACCACGTCTCTATGCCCCTGCCACCGTCAAGCTGCAGTACGTGCAAACGTTTCTTTGCTGCAACCGTGGTACGATATCTGCTTAACGTTCCTGCTGCCTTTCTGTTTGTAATGCCGGCAATTGAGGCTCAAACGGAACTCGAGACACCGGATGCTGCCGTATCAGATCAATCGTGGAGTAAACCGCGTGATCTGCTCAGCGGAGAATTTCAGTCATGCTGGAAACATTTTTCCTGCGTTGATGAAACTCCACTGGCCAGTGTCTGGAAACGCACGGTCGAAGAAAATTCAAAATTGGTCGAACTGGTGTGCTCAGGAGACCCCCGCGGTTACCTTTATACCAACGACGAATTTGGCGACTTCGATTTGACCTTTGAGTGGCGTTTTGTGTCGGATGCCAACGGAAACAGCGGCGTCCTGGTGTTCACACAGGACGATCAGCGGTTGTGGCCCACCTCCATGCAGGTTCAGCTTCACCAGCCGGAAGCCGGTAGTATTTTTCCGGGCGGTGAAGCCGTCAGCGGCTCCACCGTCAGAAAAGAGGATCTTGCGAATCCCGTGGGCCGGTGGAATAAATGCCGGATTATCAGCAGAAACAGAAGCATCGTCGTTCACGTGAATGGAAAGAAATCCGGAGAAGTCAGCGACTGCAAACCGGCACGCGGTCGAATTGCACTCCAGAGTGAAGGATCGGTGGTGCACTTTCGGCGGATTCTGATTCGCACGCCTGAAACCACCCAAGATCCCTGATTTCAGCAGACAGCAGAATCAAAGAGAATTCCCTGGCAGGTCGCGAGGAATCCGCGACTCCAGGCGCTACTGCATCGGACACGCAGAACCGGCAACGGAAGACGATCAGGCAAGAATGTCCTTCACCACGTGCCCGTGAACATCCGTCAAACGAAAATCGCGTCCCTGATAACGGTAGGTGAGACGGCGATGGTCGATCCCCAGCAGATGCAGGACCGTGGCATTCAAATCATGGATGTGCATGGTTCCCGGCTGCCATTTGTCTTTGGTCGGCTGAGGAAACAGCGGCACCCCGTCTGAATCGGCAATGTTGTAGGCGTAATCGTCTGTGTGTCCGTACGTCACACCCGGTTTAATCCCGCCCCCTGCCATCCAGACTGTAAAACATCGGGGATGATGATCACGACCGTACTTTTCACGAGTCAATCCTCCCTGACAGTAGACCGTCCTGCCAAATTCACCGCCCCAGATCACCAGTGTATCATCCAGCATTCCCCGCTGGCGCAGGTCACGAATCAGTGCCGCTGATGCCTGATCGACGTCTCGACACTGCGATCCATGTTCCCCCGGAAGATTATCGTGAGCGTCCCAGCCACGGTGGAAAATCTGAATGTTACGCACGCCGCGTTCCGCCATACGTCTGGCGGTGAGACAACAGGCGGCAAACGTACCAGGTGTCTTTGCGTCTTCTCCGTACAGTTCGAACGTTCCCTGACCTTCATCAGACATGTCCATCAGTTCCGGCACCGACATTTGCATCCGATAAGCCATTTCATGCTGACGAATGCGGGACAGAACTTCCGGATCTCCGAATCGATCGTACTGGGCCTGGTTGAGCGCCGACAAAGCATCCAGCTGGCTGCGTCGATCACGAGGGTTCACTCCTGCCGGATTACTCAGATACAGCACCGGATCTCCCTGACTTCGCAGCAGTATGCCCTGATGGTCTGAAGACAGAAATCCGGGTCCCCACAGCCGATTGAACAAACTTTGTTCGGCAAAGTTCGTTCGCGCGTGCATCACAACATAGTGCGGAAGGTTTTCGTTGAAAGATCCCAGACCGTAGCTTAACCATGCCCCCAGGCTGGGTCGTCCGGGAATCTGGCTTCCGGTCTGAATGTAGGTGATAGCCGGATCATGATTGATCGCTTCAGTGTAGGTGCTGTGGATAACGCACAGTTCGTCGACAACGCCTGCCGTGTGCGGCAGCAGTTCACTCACCCACACCCCCTGATCGTTGTTGTCCATCTTTGTGAAACGATACCTGCTGGGACAGACCGGAAATCCGGTCTTCTGATTTGCCGTCATTCCTGTCAGACGCTGGCCCTGTCGGACTTCATCCGGCAACTGTTTCCCAAACATGCTGCTAAGTTTCGGCTTGTAGTCCCACAAATCATGGTGACTGGGACCACCGCTCATAAACAAATAGATCACTCGTCTGGCCGCAGGCAGATGATGCATACCGAAACCGGTGTTTGCGGCCTGGACCCTTCCGGCTTCAGAAGACGTGATGTCATTCCCCAGCAGCTGTGCCACCGCCGCAGTGCCAATACCAAGTGCACTGCGGCCGAACAGCTGCCGGCGGGTCGTCAGTAATTCATGTTCACGGACAGGGTTCACGTACATTTTCGAATTCCTGCTGCTCATCCTGTCAGTTTTTCGGCTGAAATGTCCCGCTGGGGACACAGGAGAAAGCGTCTGCAAATCAGTACATCATAATCGCCAGGTCGCTGGCCAGTGCGGTTATTGACAGTTGTGTCCATGCTGCTAACTCAGCCTGCACAGCCGGATCCGAGGGCAGTGTGCCGCCCTCGGCCAAAAGAGCAGCGGCATCATCGGGAGCCGACTGGTACCGCCGGCGCATGTTCTGAACCAGCCGAATGCAGGCAGCGTACTCCTGATCCGACGGATTCCGACTGGACAGTAAAATGAACAGCTGCCGAAGTCGCACCTCGTCTTCATCGCTGAAATCAACCAGCCGACCGGCCAGCGCCCGCCCCATGGCCACACGCTGGATTTCGTTTAACAGACCAAGTGACTGCAGCGGGGTGCTCGTTCGTCCCCGACGAACACAACTGGACTCACGATCGGGAGCGTCAAACAAAGTCATCATCGGATGAGGGCTTGTACGTTTCCAGTAAACGTAAAGGCTGCGGCGGTTGACCTGCGGCTGTTTGTCGGGAACGTACTGTTTCGTGTTGCTGCCGGGATGCGCCATCGCTTTCCACATTCCCGTGGGCTGAAATGGTTTAACTCCTTCGCCTCCCATGTGCGGATCCAGCAGATTGCCGGACCACAGTCCGATGTCGCGCAGGACTTCAGCATCCAGACGGTAGCCCGGACCACGTGACCACAACCGATTTTCAGGATCACTGATCTCCGAACGCATCGCTGATGACTGCCGAAATGTCCGGCTGCTGACCATCAGACGCAGCATATGCCTGAGATCCCAGCCGCTGTCCTGAAGTTCCACCGCCAGCCAGTCCAGGAGTTCCGGATGAGTCGCCTGCTGTCCCTGGAGTCCAAAGTCTTCAGGTGTCCTCACCAGTCCGTGTCCAAACGTCCTTTGCCAGATACGATTGATCATCACACGGGAAACAAGCGGATGTTCTCTGGAAGTCAGCCAGCGAGCCAGTCCCAGTCGATTTGACGGTGCGCCGGACGGCAGCTCACCCATCACGCTCAGGACTCCCGGCTGCAGTTCTTCCCCGGTGGGGAGATGATATTCACCCCGTTGAAGTAACCGGGTTGCCCGCGGCTGCTCCAGGTCGTCGGCCACAAGTGTTGTGGTAAATCCTTCCTCAGCCGCCATGATCTTCTGCGTCAGGTTGCGGGACTCCATGGCCACAGCCAGTGAACCAAACGGACCGTCATCCGCCGCCAGCAGATTCAACCGGGCCTCCTCGTCAGACTCAGCCCACTGACCGGCCTGATCCTCAGTCAGTTCCCCGTCGGAAACCAGTGATTCCACTTTTTCAATAAGCTGATGACGAACCCTCATCAGCTGCTGCCAGTCCCTCCAGGCCTGCTGGTCACCCGGGACTCTGAGTGTCGGTCCGAATTCGTACGCATTACTGTCCATGGGTGGTTCGGCGGTACTGTTGAAAAAGGCCAGCAGCTGGTAGTACTCCCGCTGAGGAATCGGATCGTATTTGTGAGTATGACAGCGGGCACAGATCAGCGACATTCCCAGAAACACGGTCCCCAGGTTCTCAGTCCGGTCGAAATTGTTCTTCGCCTGGAACTCCTCCGGAAGGGCACCTCCTTCGGCTGTCGTTGGATTCATTCTGACATAGCCGGTGGCAATCAGTTGTGCCATTGACGGATCCGGAAACAGATCCCCGGCCAGCTGCCACGTAATGAACTGGTCCAGCGGCAGGTTGTCATTCATGGCACGAACAACCCAGTCACGATAGGGATAGATCCCCCGACGGTTATCCAGATGCAGTCCGTGAGTGTCACCATAGCGTACAGCGTCCAGCCAGTACCGAGCCTGATGTTCACCATATCGCGGACTGTTCAGTAACTCTGACACCAGGCTGTCCCAGGATTCTGCCGTCTCATCAGCCAGGAATCGCCGAAGCTGTTCCGGTTCCGGAGGAAGTCCGGTAAGCGTCAGGGCGACCCGGCGAACCAGCGTTGAACGACGGGCCGGCTTCGCCAGGGAAAGATTCTCTGACTTCAGCCGTTTCTGAATGAAATAGTCGACAGGATTGACGGTATCATCCGATCGTGGCTGTTTTCGTGGTGCCACAAATGCCCAATGTTTCGCAAAATTCCCGCCCTCCTGAATCCACTGCGACAGGAGTTTCTTTTCAGCCACTGTCAGCTGTCGATCAGCTTCTGCCGGCGGCATCGGGTCTTCGGCATCATGAATCCTTTTTATAAGGGCACTGGACGCAGGGTCCGCCTCGTTGACGACACGGTACCCTCCCCGGTCACGAGTTGCATCATCCGGACTGTCAAGTCGCAGATCGGTGTCGGCATTGATATCCGGCCCGTGACACACGAAACATTTGTTGGACAGGATTGGCAAAATCTCCCGGGAAAAATCAACCGGCTCCGCAGCGCGAACTCCCGAGATCGCCAGAATCAGAATAAACAGAGGGCGCATGAACACAGATTCTGTAGTTAAACAAAGAAACGGGTGCATTCCTGATACATCATTCGGACACAGATTCATTGAATCGTCCGTCAGACAATTCTGATCCACACCTGGCAACAGGTAAAGCCAAACCACGGACGTTGCGGCACGATTCTCCGGGCAACAGTGAATTCAGGACTCGAAACCACCGGTCTCAAACCGAATATCTTCCCAAATCACCGGCCGAGTTGCGGTTCAGACCGGCCCGTCACTGCCGGCCTGCGGCCCGGAACACCAGCCACATTCAGCGAATGGATCCAGCGCAGAGTGCCGCGGACCGGTTATCGGTAACGAACAGCCTGCACGGGCGTCTGTTGCACTCAGCGATTGTTTTGCCGTATCCCCCTGTTACAATTCGGGTGTCATCGCAGGACGGGCCGATCACTCAACGACCTGCGAGCAATTCCTGATTGAGTTGCAAACCATGCGCTGTCCGTTTTGCCAGCATGACGAAACTAAGGTCATTGACTCGCGCACGAGTCAGGATTTCTCGATTCGAAGACGTCGGCAGTGTCTCAGCTGCGAACGTCGCTTCACAACATATGAACGCATTGAAGAATCCTCTGTTAAAGTCGTAAAAAAAGACGGTTCGCGAATTGCATTCGATCGGGGCAAAATCCGGTTTGGCATCGAGAAAGCCTGTTACAAACGTCCGGTAAGTGACCATCAGATCGATCAGGTTGTCGCGGACGTAGAAGCAACGATCTACGAAGACGGTCTACGCGAAGTTCCTTCGCGCCAGATCGGAGAAATGGTGTTCAACGCGCTGCGGGATCTCGACAAAGTCGCTTTTGTCAGATTTGCGTCCGTGTATCGGGAGTTCAAAGACGTCAATGACTTCGTCGATGAACTTCAGCCGATCCTGGACGATCGAAACAGGTCCTCGATGGACTAGGCCAGCGTATGAACTTTGGCAGCCAACCAGTCCACCGGATCGCTGCCACGGTACTCGCTTTGTCACTGGGAACGGTGTCAGCCGAATTTCTGGAAATGTCGCCGACTGTCTGCCTGCTGATAGCCTGGGGACTGTTTTTCGCCGGCATGATTTCCGGACGCATGCGATGGATTTCATTCCGGCAGCGCCGGCAACTGCGACTGCTGTCGCTGGTGCTGACAGTCGCAACTCTGTCAGCAGTGCGGTGGACGCTGGTCCTGCAGGAAAATTCGGCGTGTCCGGTGCACAGACTGGCACAACAGGACAATCTGAGCCTGGTCATGGACGTCGTCATCACATCAGTCCCTGTCGAGTACGAACGTCCTTTATCAAAACTGGCTTCACAGCGTGAAACCGGCCGTCGGCAGACCGGATTTATCGCGGAATGTGTGACCATTCACACGGCTGAGGAACGGATCCCAGCGGACGGAACACTGCGCGTGTACATTTCCGGCGGTGCGGCCAGGAGATTCCGCCGCGGTGAAACCGTGCGAATGACGGGACGTTTGTCATGGCCGGCGCCCCCCGGCAATCCGGGTGAATTTGATTTTGCTACGTTTCTGAGTCGACGCCGTTACGCAGGAATATTCTTTGCGGCTCATCCGGACTGTGTGCGCACCCTGCACAAAGTCGGTCCGGCATCTGCGGGGTACTGGCTGACATGGCTGCGGCGTGCCGCGGAATCCGCACTCCATGACGCCGTTGATCCCGAACACCGGGAGATTGCTTCAGCACTACTGCTGGGCAGCCGTGCTGAGATTCGGGCAGAAACGAATGAGATCTTTATCGGAAGCGGGACGATGCACCTGCTGGCTATTTCCGGACTGCACATCGGCATCTTCTGTCTGCTGCTGATTCGAATGGGTCACTGGCTCCTTATCCCGTGGAACCAGCGCCTGATACTGATTGCTGTCTTCTGCGTTGTTTATGCACTGATCACCGACCTGCGCCCGTCGGTAGTACGGGCTACCGTGTTCTCAGCCCTGTTCACAATGTCTCAGATCACTCTGCGTCAAGTTCCCGTCTCCTGTGTCATCGGTCAGACAGCCTGTCTGATGCTGCTGTGGCATCCGTATCTTGTCTTCGATACCGGTGCCTGGCTTTCATTTCTTTCGGTCACAGGTCTGACATGGGCTTCCCGAATTGTTCCGCTGGAGGTCCTGAGGAGTAAAATCGGAACTTTCTCGGCTGAACCAGCTGCCCCCCTGACGCCACGGGAACGTCTTCGGGATGTCGTAATGCGGATCCGTCACTGGCTGTCGTCGCGCTACCGTCCTCTGCTGTGGATCATGGCCGCCACGATTCCACTGACAGCGTGGGAGTTTCACGTAATTTCTCCGATCGGCCTCCTCGTCAATGTTCTTCTGATTGCGTGGACAATGGTGACTCTGTGGCTGGGATTCGCCTCAATCATTGCCGGAATTCTGCTGCCCTGGCTCCCCAATCTGGCGGGCACCGGATTCTCACTGATGCTTGGTGGTCTCACATCAATGGTCCGGGCCGCTGCCGATATCGGATTTGGACATGTCTACATCGCAAATCTGCCGGTGTGGTTCCTGCCGATGTGGTACACGGTGTTGATTGCCGTTGTCAGTGTCCGTGAAACTCAACACAAACGAATCCTCTGGCTGATACTGTGTGGATCTACGTCTGTGGCCCTGTGGAATCACACGAACTCCAATATCGATGCCGGTCTTCGATGCACTTTTCTGGCAATCGGGCATGGCAACGCCACGGTTGTTGAGCTTCCCGGGGGTAAAGTAATGCTCGTCGATGCCGGAGCGATGAATCGCGGTGACCGTGCCGGTGAGCAAATCAGCCGATTTCTGTGGCAACGCGGCCATCGCATGATCGATTCAGTGATCGTGTCGCATGCTGACACCGATCACTTCAATGCACTGGGGACTCTATTGACCCGCTTTCCGACGGGCGAGTTACTGCTGTCACAACAATTCATTCAAAATGGTTCCGCCGCCGCTGAACAACTGATCCGGTTAGCAGCAGACAGCCGTGTTCCCGTTCGTCCAGCGGGCCATGGTGATTCACTGACGATGGACGATACTGAGATCCGGATCCTGCAGGCCTCCAGAGATCATCTCCGAAACGCACGCTCTAACAATGAAAAAAGCCTGGTTGTCAGGATCCGGTATAAAGGCCGGACGGTCGTGTTACCTGGAGATCTTGAAGGGGATGCTCTAAAAAACATTCTGCCGCAGCTGTCGCATAGTGACGTACTGGCAAGCCCTCATCACGGTTCTCTGAAGGCCAACGTACCGGCTGTCGCGGATCAACTGACGCCTGAACACGTCGTGATCAGCGCCCGAAACGACAGAAACCGACCACAGCTTGACAGAATCTTCCCGGGATCCCGGCTACATTTCACCAGTGTGCACGGAGCAATCGAACTGGAAATCACAGCGACCGGCAAACTGAGTGTCCGTGAATTCCGACCATCAACTCCTTGATAATTCTGTGGAATTTTTCCGGTTCCGTCACAAACCTCTCGTCGTAATCTTTCGTAGAATGCGGCAACATCTGAAATGTTGAAGACATCGTCCATTGATATAAGGATCAATCATGAGCGTTCCACAGACCGCTGATGAACTCAGACAAAAACGGTGCGTGCCATGCGAAGGCGGCGTACCAAAGCTCAACCAGGACGAAATCCGGCAGCAACTGGAACTGGTCGACGGCTGGACGGTCTGCAGTAATCCGGATCGGATCCGAAAAACATGGACTGTCCGCAATTTTGTTGCCGGAATGTCATTCTTCGGAAAAGTCACGGAGCTGGCAGAATCCGAAGGACACCATCCTGATTTACACCTTCACGGTTACCGCAATGTCGAAATCGAAATCTGGACCCACGCGATCGGCGGTTTGTCTCTGAACGACTTTATTCTGGCGGCCCGCATTGACGAGTTGCCGATCGAAATCACCTGACAGTCCGGCTTCCCCGGCCCCGTTTTCGGTGATCACTTCCCGACAGACGGGGAAGCCCGCTTCTCACCCGCCGACATGCGTTCACCAAACACGCCCGTGACGTTATAAGACAGTCAGACAGCTCCCGCTCCATTCATGTTTACACAGGAAAAGACCCTTCGCATGCAGCTTCCTCAAATGGCCACCGTTCGTCAGCGATTTGATGCTCCGCGGGTTGATGACATTGCTTCGACCGTCCGTGCTCAGATCGAAACCCTGCGTCTGAATGATCACGTGCGTCCCGGAGACTCGCTGGCCATTACAGCGGGCAGCCGGGGCATCGCAAATATCGGCGAGATCATTGCAGCAACGGTCGATGCCGTACGGACTGTGGGACTGGAACCTTTCATTGTTCCGGCAATGGGCAGTCATGGCGGTGGAACGGCGGAAGGCCAAGTAGAAGTTCTGGCCAGTCTGGGAATCACGGAAGAGCTGGTGAAGGCACCAATTCGCTCGTCGATGGAAACAATCGTCGTCACGGAAACCAGGTCCGGTGTTCCCGTACATTTTGATCGGCTGGCCAGTGAGGCGGATCATGTGCTGATTGTGAACCGGATCAAACCTCATACACGATTCGTTGGCCCGATTGAATCCGGACTGCACAAAATGATGCTCATTGGACTGGGCAAACACACGGGAGCGAGCATTTATCACCGTGCAATTCTGGCACATAGCTTTTCTGAGATCCTGGCAGATGTGGCAGAAGTCGTACTGGAAAAGTGTGGCGTCATTGGCGGACTGGCAATTGTCGAAAACGCACTGGATGAAACCGCATTGATCGAAGCGGTTCCTCCCAATGCATTTGCGGAACGCGAAGCCGAACTGCTGAAACAGGCCAGTGACTGGCTGCCGTCGCTGCCCGTCGCAGAATGTGATCTGTTGATCATTGATCAGATTGGCAAGAACATCAGCGGTTCCGGAATGGACACCAACGTGGTCGGTCGAAAATTTTTAGATCACATGGCCACACCCGATGACCGAGTGTCCTGCCGCCGTATTCTGGTTCGCTCGCTTACCAAAAAAACCAACGGAAATGCCAGTGGAATTGGGATCGCGGAATTCACAACACAGAGTTGCGTGGATCTGGTGGATCCGGTCAAAACCAGTATCAACTGCATTACCGCACTGCATCCGGAGGGTGCCATGATTCCGATCACTCTGCCAAATGATCGTGAGGCCGTCGAAGCCGCCCTCAAAACGATTGGCTTAACAGAACCTGAAAATGCAAAAGTCATCCAGATCTCCGACACGCTGCACCTGGACGTTATTCGGGCTTCTGAAGCTTGTCTTGCAGAAATTCGCAGCTGTGACAGCCGGAAGGTTGAAGACGACCTGGCCCCGATACCATTCGATTCCGACGGAAACATGGCCAGCCTGGGCAGTTCAGGCCACTAAATAAACATAAACGATCGATCGATTCATGACCAGACCGCGGAAACCAGTGACTCCGGCCGGTTCGGTTTGCTCATCCAGACGGACGGATTACACTCACGGATACGGGTTCGGCCCGGAAGCCGGACTTCTGAAACAGGCCCCCTTGTTGAAGAATGGTCCGTATCAATGCGGACCTGTCGGAACGGATTCTTATCATGGAGTCTCATCACGGCCACTCGCAGCACGTTTCAGACGGACTCGAGCGCCTCGTTCAGGACATCAATACCTTAGCACGCGGTGGTAAATCCGGTCTGAGCCATGTTGTATGCGGATCTTCTGAACTGGCCGGATTCTCACAGGAACGTGTTGAGTACTGTGGAGTTGACGTCGCAGATCTCGTCGACGGAGTACCATTCGAGGCAGTCGTGTGGCTGCTGTTAACCGGAGAGCTACCCGGTGATGAACAGCTGGCCGACGCAGCCGCAGTTATGGAAGAGTCGGCGGTCGTGGAACAGTCGGCCTGCGAAGCACTTTCCGGGCTGCCACTGCGAACGCGACCGCTGGAACTGCTGCCACTGGCCATCTCCATGCTGTCTTACTTTGATCCAATGCCGATAGACAGGAATCCCGCAGCCACCAGGTCCCGTGTCTGGCGAATTCTTGCGCAGTTGCCGATCCTGCTTGCCTGCGGCCTGGGCGACGAATCCCCTCAGGATAGTGCGGACACATTCGTGGCATCTCGGTCCACTCTGGCCGGCGCCATCCTGCAGCTGGTCCGGGGCCAGGATGCGGCACGCAGTCAGTCTTCCATACATTCTTCTCTGGAAGAAGATGCCATGAACGTGGTGCTGACCTGCCAGTGCCTGACAGAGCTGCGTCCAGCGTGTTTTGCGGCACGGTTCTTCGGCAGCACAGTCAGCGATGTGGCCCCCTCCGTTCGATCCGCAGCTTCACTTTATGTCGCTCAGATGAGAAACGATCCCTACGAATGGATCGGTTCTCATCTTCGATCCTTTCACTCACCGGATCACGCTGAAGCATGGCTTGCCGGCAGAAACGATCAGTTGCTGCCGTTTGGATTCACGGTTGAAGAAACAGATCCAAGGTCATCAATACTTCTGCACACTGCACGGCAGCTACTGGGAAGCAAAGACCGAATTCATATTGCTGCGTGTGCCCAGCGACTGGAAACGCTGATGGACCGGAGAGATCGCTACCCAACCATGGACTGGAGTGCGTCGGTTGTGCTGACCCTGCTGGATGTAAAACCGGAAAGGATGTCACTGGCGATTGCTCTGGCCCGAACGGTCGGCTGGGCGGCTCAGGCTATCGACCAAAATGCCAGCGGTGTAACACTGATGCCACAACTTCACTATGCCCTATAAGCCGGCACACGTTGCACGGTGAACCACCGCGCAGCACAATGTATCCGGTTGAATACGTACCTGCCGGCCACCGCAACCCGCCACTGCTGAGTCAGCGAGACAGCACGTATCGTTCGTAATCCTGCTGTGTGTTGATATTCCGCAGGAACTCCAGTTCCGGATCCAGATCTCTAAGTGTTCCGGAATCGATAATTCGGGTGTTCAGCGCCCCTGGCAATGAACTCAGACGTCGCTCGCCACGTTCAATCAACTGCCTGGCGATCTGCTGAATGCCGGTTCGATAGATACCTCCGAACGGCTGCACACAATCTGCATGCTGCACCAGCACCGCATCTGAGTCAGCCCCCGCGACCAGTAGTCGATCAATCACCTGTAAACTGACAAACGGTGTGTCACAGGATCCCAGCCAGATCTTCACAGGTTTCGGACATAATTTTTCTGTTTGTTCAAGACCGGTTAAAAGTCCGGCCAGCGGTCCGGCATTCGGCAGAGAATCACGAACAACGCTCACACCTGCCGGAAGTTCAGGAAGTCGCTGTCCTTCAGCAGCCACAACCACCGTCTGCTGAAAATGAGAATTGATGATCGAACAAATGTGAGTCAGAAACGGTCGACCTTCAACAAGCAGCAAAGCTTTGTCCGACCCCATACGCACCGAATGTCCTCCGCAAAGAACAACGGCCCCGACAGAACTGTGTGAAGACAAAACCAATTCCTTATGAAAATCACTCGCATCCGGGCCGAAACGACTGATCCTGCACACGATACTGAGTCATCATCGGAACGGAAATGTCGGTAACCGGCAAACGATCCGCCGGCTGAGTCGACTCCCGCAACGATTTTTGCAGACGGCCGTAAACATTCTATTTCGGTGACAGGCAGGACGCCCCCGCGCATTGTGTCCGAACGGGTGATATGATTCGCATCAATTCCTGTATTTTGAAGACGATCAGATCGAGTCGGCACAAATGACAGATCCCGACACACAGTCCGGCAAGACGTCAGACTCGGCCCCATGGTACAGTGACGGCCTTCAATTTACCTGCTCGCAGTGTGGAGACTGCTGCACAGGCGATCCAGGGGTCGTGTGGGTTAACGAAGAGGAACTGCAGGCTATCGCCGACTATCTGGACAGACCGATTGGAGAAATCCGTCTGTTTCACACGCGTCCTGTCCGGGGACGCGTGTCCCTCACCGAATACCAGAACGGCGATTGCACCTTTTTCGATTCCCGGGAGCGAAAATGCAAGGTGTATCCTGTGCGTCCCGGACAGTGCCGAACCTGGCCGTTCTGGAATTCGAATATTGAATCCCGTCGCAAATGGAATGAAGTCTGCGATTCGTGTCCCGGGGCCGGCACCGGCCAGTTTTTTAGTCTCGAAGAAATCGAAGAACGTGCCCGCAGGGTCGACATCTAGTTCTCTGTAAGGGGCCATTGCAGTGCTCTGACGCGACAAGAGACCCCGATATCGTTTGTGACCCTCTTCGCCTGATCGAATTCACGAATGAACGCCTTATCAGGAACAACGTGGTTTGCTGCCGTACTTGTGGCAGTTACTTCCGGCCCGGCGCAGGAAGAAATACGACCTTCAGCGTTGCGTGTGGAGCACGGCGACCTCACGATTGACTTCCGTGACAACTCAAAGTCGCCTTCCGTACTGAGCGGCATCGATGCGCTGTTCAATCAAATCCCCCCGGCCGATTACGATGCGTATGATCCGGATACACATGGAGCTTCCGCCGGACTGAATTTCGAGCACATTATCTCAGGACATCAGAATCCAAACAACAAATTCACACCGCGTCACGGACCGTACACGCTGCAGATGCTGCCGGACGGAAAATCCGTTGTACTGACACGACGCGCCGAAGACAGTCCGTGGAAGGTTGCAAGTACTCTGAAGTATACGGTCAGGAAACCGCATTACATCGATTTTGAGTTTCGATGCACGCCCCAGGATGCTTCAGCGTTTGGCCGACGAGGATATGTACTGTTCTTTTTCGCGAACTACATGAACGATGTGCAGGACATCTCGCTGCATTTTCGCGGACACAAATCACACGCCGGACCGGAAGACTGGATTACCGCAGATGCCCCCGACGAACACCCTGACTGGAATGGTGGCGGGAACTATCGGGCCCTCACTGCCGAAGCACTGGAATACGACCACGATGTACGGTTCCGACTAAATACGTGGTCGTACGACTGGCCCCGAATTGCCAAACCTTTCTACTACGGACGTGCGGCACACGGAATGACTCTGATCCTGATGTTTGATCGTCTGCACACTGAACAGGACCAGATTCGGTTCAGTCTCTACAAGTTCAAACTGCCAAAACATCCACGCCCTGCATGGGATTTTCAGTATATCATCAACAGGGCTGAATCCGGAAAAGAGTACGGTTTTCGGGGTCGCCTGGTCTGGAAGAAATTCGTCAGTGCCGAAGACTGCCTGGAGGAATTCGAGCAATGGGCGGCAACTCTTACCACCGGGACCCCGCGAACCCGGGAAGAACGAATCCGGCAACTCAAACGACTTGACGCTACTGTTTTCTTTCAGGGCAATCATGTCATCGAAGTCAATGCAAACCGCACCGCAGTCCGGAACAAAGATCTGCAATGTCTGTCAGATTTTGTGCACATGACGGATCTTTCACTGGAGGAAACAACAGTGGGTGACAGCGGTCTGTCTCATCTGAACTGTCTGCAGTCACTGGAATGGCTTAATCTGTATCGGACTCAAATCGGAAATGACGGTCTGAAGCAAATCAGCAAACTCAGAAATCTCCGGCATCTGCCAGTCGGAGAAACGAAGGTCACAGATGCCGGTCTGGCTCATTTGACCGATATGAATCAGCTTTTGCATCTGGGCCTGCGCGGTAACATGGTGACGAACGACGGCGTCAAACACCTGCGAAAACTGACTGGACTGACGGGCCTGCACCTTGGCGAAACACAGGTCACCGACGCGGGGCTGAAGTATCTGTCACAGATGACGGACCTTCAGAGTCTTTGGCTCAACAAGACAAATATTTCCGACAGTTCCATTGCCGTTCTTGGTCTGCTGAAATCTCTGCGACAACTCAACGTCACTGACACGGATTTCACAAATGACGGAATCCGGCAACTGGACGGACTGCTGCCACAATGCCGGATTCAAAGATAGACAGCGTTCGTTTCGCTGTTCCCGGATCGACTGCTGTGCTCACACTGGTTGTTCGGCGAACAGCGACAATGGTATCCGGTCAGCTTTCCCGCACGGGCACACAGTTTCAGCCCCGCCGATGAGGAACAGATTGTTCCTCAATGCCTCCCGTCAGCCAGACTGCTCCGGACTGGTTCCTGCTCACTTGCAGCTGAAAAGAGGTAGGCAGAATCTGCGACGGGACAACTCAACCACTCATGTATTCGTGCGCTGAATTCATCGACAGGTTTCATCCCGATTGGATTCCGGGTATTGTCCAGCAACACCAATCAGGAAAGTGAGTTTTACATGACCGACAACACAACCTCGTCAGCAACGGACATTCCCTGGCCCGGTTCAAAGGAAATGCCTCAATGGACTTCGAATGAACTGATCGATGCCCCGGTGTTCACAAAAAAGAATTGGTTCGCCCTGCTGGGCCCGGGCCTGATCCTTGGTGGTGCGGCAATCGGTGGGGGCGAATGGCTTGTCGGGCCCAAGGTCACAGCCCTGTATGGTGGTTCGCTGTTGTGGCTGGCAACGCTCAGCATTCTGGGACAGGTGATCTACAACATCGAAATCAGCCGCTATACGCTGTATACCGGTGAACCGATTTTCACCGGAAAGTTCCGAACCATGCCCGGCCCAAAATTCTGGGTTTTTGCCTATCTATTCTTCGACTTTGGATCTGTTTTTCCGTACCTGGCCGCCAACGCGGCGACACCGGTGGCAACGTTGCTTAAGGGGGGAATCGTACCGGATCCCGAACACGTCGATTCCGATTTCTGGCTGATGAAGGGACTCGGCTACCTGATTTTTATTGGAGCGCTGATTCCGCTGCTGTTTGGCGGAAAAATCTACCGTTCACTGAAGGCCGTCATGACCTTCAAACTGATCGTCGTGTTCAGCTTCCTGTTGTTTCTGGCATTCGGTTATTCGAATCGCGGAACATGGGCCGAAATTGCCGTCGGATTCGTCAAATTTGGCAGCGTTCCGGTAGAGGCCGGTGAGGATACCAACGGCAACGGCGTCCTCGACTCGGGAGAAGATTTTGATCTCGACGGCAGACTGGATGTAATCGAACCGGTCAAATCGCGTGATGAATCAGGGAAGATCACGGATTATGAAGACGTCGACGGTGACGGTAAACGGGATGGTGTCAATGTGGCAAACATCTTTGTGTCGGTCATCAACGGCAGAGGGATGCCTGATATTGACTTTACCATGGTCGGATTTATCGCGGCCCTCGCTGCAATCGCGGGATCCGGGGGACTTTCCAATACTCCAACCAGTAACTATACGCGAGATCAGGGCTGGGGAATGGGACATCATGTCGGAGCCATTCCCAGCGCAATTGGTGGTCATGATATTTCGCTGTCACACGTAGGATGTGTTTTCGAAATTTCCGAGGAGTCGATGCCGCGATGGCGGAAGTGGTACAAACACGTGTGCCGCGATCAACTGGTTGTGTGGCTTCCTGCCTGCTTTGTGGGCCTGGCACTTCCTGCGATGCTGTCCATTGATTTTTTGGATCGTGGCACACAGGCCGGCAGTAACTGGACAATGGCGGTCATGACCGCCGAGGGCGTACAGGAGACCGTCACAAATCAGTCCGGTGCCGGCCTGGGCAGCTTCTGCTGGTTTATGACTATTCTCTGCGGCTTTCTGGTACTGGCCCCGACAATGTCCACATCGGCAGACGGAATTATTCGACGCTGGGTCGACGTGTTCTGGACCAGCAGTAAACGCCTGAGGGCAATGGATGCGCGACATATCAAAGTCGTGTATTTCAAAGTTTTGCTGGGCTATGCGGTTTTCGGTTGCGTCATGCTGTCGCTCAATCCGGGAGACTTAATTACCTACGCAACAATGTTCTTTAACATTGCCCTTGGCTTCAGTTGCTGGCACACACTGGTGATCAATGTCACGCTGCTGCCGAAGCCGCTGCGCCCCGGCTGGTTCGTTCGCACGGCCCTGTCAGTGGCAGGAGCTTACTACATGATGCTGGGAACTTTCGCTATCGCACAGACGACCGGTCTCCTGAAGTAACGTATTCGCTCTCTGCAGAATCGATCGATCGTTTAACGATTGTATTTCGTGGAGCTACTGTTCCTGAGTCCCCGACAGGTTTACAACATGCCCCCGGTAATAGAGACCACGCTTTTTGTGAGCCCATCCGGTTTGGCCGGTGGACGATGCGGCTCGCGACCGGACACATCGGATCCGATCGGCAGGCAGAAAGCTTCGTGATCTCCGGCAACCGGATCAGACGATCGCGATTTACTGCAGCACCCGGATGCTGTTACGGAACCTACTCGTTGGTTTGTCCATGTTCGAAATTTACCAACGTGCCCGTACTGCTGGCGCTGGTGTTCACAATACCTCAGAAATCTCAATTTCGAAATCACCTCAGTTCATGGATAGAGAATTAACCGTTCTCTGTCGTCAAAACCATTCTGTTACCAAAACCACTGCAACGTCATTACTGCAACCAAGTGAAACTTTTCTCATACAGATTTCTTCTGTGGCTGTCGAGTGGCCGCACCACGATCCTGTGTAAACTCTTTCTGTACTCAATCCCTCAACGAGTTGACCATGCTGCCCGCAATGATAATGAGCCTGACACTGACTGCCGGTCTTTCAGCGATTCCGGCAGTTCGATCTGTACCCGATACGACTGCAGGTGAGCAGACGAGGTTTGGCGGTGTGAAATGTGAAGGCGACTATCAACATCATCTGCAGGGAGTCTGTACCAATCAACGCGATTCCATTTACTGGTCGTTCACAACAGTCCTGGTCAAAACAGATCGCAATGGCACAGTCAGGAAGAGTCTGCCGGTGGCAAATCATCACGGCGATCTTTGTTTTCATAAAGGCAAACTGTATGCCGCCGTAAATCTGGGACGATTCAATGATCCGGACGGTAACGCTGATTCATGGGTCTACGTTTACGACGCGGACACCCTGCAGGAAACGGCAAAACACCGGACACCGGAAGTGTTCCATGGTGCCGGCGGCATTGGTGCCATGCAGGGTGAATTTTATGTCGTGGGAGGCCTCCCGGACGGGGTTGAGCAAAATTACGTCTACCGGTATGACTCACAGTTTCACTTTAAACGGAAACACGTCATCAGGAGTGGCTGGACAGAACTGGGAATACAGACGGCCACATTTCACCACGGCAGCTGGTGGTTTGGCTGCTACGGCACACCGAAAATCCTGTTGAAAACCGATTCCGGTTTCCGGATGCAGGGACGCTACGAGTTTGATGCATCACTGGGAATCGTGGGTGTCCACAACGACCATGTTCTGGTCGCAAAAGGGCTTCGCACAACAGAGCAGCGCTGCCTGGGTTCGCTGCATCTGGCACGACCCGATTCGGAGCAGGGGCTGGTGGTCGTCCCGGGCGGTAACGAATGACCGCAGCCCCGGGCTGACTTACGGTACCGGTTGGTAGAAGTACTTTTCGACCAGGTCCCGTGGTGGCGGCGGAGTCAGCAGAGTCACCCCATACCCCACCAAAAAGGAAGTCGTCAGCCCAATAATGATGGGATCCATGTCGAACAGTCGGTAGGCAGAAAATCCGTTGCCCTGCAGAAAGCCGATCAGATACATCGACAGGTGAGAACCAAATCCGGAGAGCATGGCTGCGATACATCCCTGAGCATTCGCACGCGGCCAGTACAGAGCATAGACAACCGCTGCCAGAAAACAGGCCGCCAAACCACTGCCGGTATACACGATAATGTCCTGCAGAAATTCAGGTGGATTCATCGCTCCAAACAGCGCCCCCAGGCCCGCCACCAGGGTGATCACGTAACTAAAGGTCTTGATTTTCTTTTCCTGTACCCCGGGATTGATGTTCCGCTGGTAGATGTCGCGAACCAGCGCGGAGGAGATCATCAGCAAAAAGCTGTCAACGGTGGACATCACGGCGGCAAACGGAGCCGCAATCAGCAGCCCGGCCAGCCAGCCCATTCCGATATTCGTGGTCAGTTCAATCGCCATCTGAGGCATAATCCGATCCGGTTCTGATTCCATGCCGGGCATCAGCACACGAGCACAGCAGAAGATGATCACCAGGGGGAAATAAATGGCGGAGTAATACACAGCAACAGTGAAGATCGACCGTCTCAGGGTGACGGTATCTTTAAAGGCCATCAGGCGGACCATATTGCTGGGTTGTCCGGTCCCGGAAATGGCCCACATGAAGAAGAACGAAATCGCCAGACTCAGCGGCAAAAATCCATCTGATTTCAGGCGGTGCGGTCCCGGTCCGGTGACGTACGATCCCGCCTGTTCCGGTTTGGCACCATAGGCGTAGTCGTTGATCTCGCTGATCTCCAGAGTGACCCGATCTGTGACGTTGCTGCGCTCGCGTCCCGATTCAAGTCGCCGCCGAACCTGTTCGATATCGTCCGCTGAAACGATTTCCCAGATTTCCACATTCGTCGCTTCCGGCTCACTGTTGGTGAGATCGAATCGGTCTTTGATCTTGAACAACCGCTCCCCGTCATTCTGTCCGGTGAAGATCCATGATCCCGACGGGACTGTCACGTCAGCGTTGTCCCCGATCGCTCTGATGATTCCAGTCCCTCTTCGGGGGGGAACCATTCTGACCATGCGATGAGTGACCTGTTCCAGTCCCGCCCCATCAACGGTTTGGGCAATATTTCCGGCCTGGTTGATCGCCAGCGGTAACATGATTACCACGCCAATCACCATCACCACCCCCTGCATCACATCGGTCCAGACCACCGCGTGAAAACCACCGTAAGTGGTGTACACAATCACCGCGACGCCAAAGACAACCAGGCACAAGAGGTATTCATTGCCCTGAGAACTAAGATTACCAATCCAGTCGGGCAGGCTGGCTGCTGCTGAAGTAAAAGCGTCAATCGGTCCCAGCAGGGTTTTGAGGATAGTGCTGCCACCCTTAAACTGAGCAATCAGATTAAACGTCATAAAAAACACGATCAGTGAGACTGAAATCAGCCCGAACGACACACTACGAAACCTGTCACGAAGGATATCGGGAATCGTGATCGCCCCGGCCGTTCGCGCCACCTCATTGATCCGTTTGCCCAGCAGCCCCATCACGCAGATCGGCACCACCATGTAACTGCCGATCCACAGGCCGAGACTCCAGCCGTGCGTGTAGATCTTACTGGGAAACCCCATGAAGCTGCCGCCGGAGGAACTCGTCGCCGCAAGCGTCAGTGCGAACGCCCACACCCCCAGACCACGACTGCCCAGGAAGTATTCGCTCAAAAAGCTTCGACCTTTGAGTAAGCGGTTTGACAGGCCCGCAATGACAAACACACCAACAATGTAGACCAGAAACGTCCATAAGACCGCCTGGCCTGAATCGGCCTGTCCCAGAGTTATCAGTTGCCGGATTCCGTTCATGCGGCACCTCCCGCGGTCTGCACAGCATCAGTTGCCAGCCCGTCTTCATCACCGGCTGCGCCCAAATCGTCATCCTTCATGAAAAAAAAGCAGATCCAGGCAGTGATCACGTCAGCCACGATCCACGGCAGCAGGATGCCGCCAAACAGCCAGCTGGGAATCCCCAGTGTTGTATTTAACGTTTCCACGCTGACCTGCCGGCCATAACCATTGATGTAACAGTAAGGGACTGACCAGCACAGCGCGACAAACCAAACGGCGAAAATCACCATCGCCTCGCGCCGCGAGTTGAGAAAGACACGGGTCGGTTGCAGACCAGTGGTTGTGTCTGTGGAAACGGGCGTGACGTCCTGGGAACTCATCCGAGACCTCGTGATGCCGGTGAAACAAAAAACATCCGTCGACCGCCGTGTGGCAGGAACTCCGAAAAAAAATAATTTCGGATGTTCCTGCTGCGGCCATACGCCAGGCAGTTCAATAGTTGCGGATGTTGTATCAGATCATCAGTCGGAACAAACCGTATATGCCCGTTTCCGGTTGTTCTGTTGAGAAGACACCGCGCTCTGCATTCCCGGAACCACCACGGATCTTCAGCATCGGTCCCCGTGACACCTCAGCGGCTACCGTCTGACACCCCCCATGTCTGGTTAACGAACTTTTACTTCACTGAAACCGAAAATCAGCTCAGCGGCGCAGAAACTCGAACGGCCGACAGTCAGGCTCCTTATTAACATCAATGGGCAACTGTTCATCCTCCTGTACGTCCGGGGTCTTTCAGTGATATAATTACCGTCTGCTGAGCACCAACCAAAACTGGTTACTGTTCGGCAGATGGAATCCATTCGCGGCCTCCTGTGCAGCAGAGTACAGCATCAGTGAGGACCGATCCGGCGTTCAGGCTGGTTCTCGGACTAAATGAGACGCTGCTGAACCACAACTCCAACTCCCTGTTATTGCCACTCACGTCAGGAATCGAGTGATGGAAATATGTTCGTCAGCTGAACTGCCAGGATACGACCGGCATCAATCCTACGAATGGAATTATGAAAGAG
Organism: Fuerstiella sp.; assembly: GCA_022447225.1. NCBI lineage: Bacteria > Pseudomonadati > Planctomycetota > Planctomycetia > Planctomycetales > Planctomycetaceae > Fuerstiella > Fuerstiella sp. The sequence continues at coordinate 129,208 of JAKVAZ010000006.1, forward strand.
CACCATCGCCTGTGTCTTTGGAGGTACCGGCAGTCCAGGGAAAATGGTCGCTCTGCGGACTGCCCGTGGATTCACCGCTTGGTATTCCTGCCGGTCCGTTATTGAATGGTCGCTGGTGCCTGTATTATGCCAGTCTCGGGTTCGATGTGGTCACCTACAAAACTGTCCGCAGCCGGGCTCGCGAGTGTTATGTGATGCCCAACCTGCAGCCGGTGAAATGCGACCAGGTCTCCGAGCACATCACAGAGCTGCCGGCGTCTTCAACCATGAACGGAAGCTGGGCTGTGTCCTACGGCATGCCGTCCATGGAACCTGACGTGTGGCGGAAAGATGTGCAGGCAACTCGGACTGCCCTGCCACCAGGAAAACTGCTGTCGGTCTCCGTAGTAGCAACCGTGCAGGAGGGCTGGACCATTGACGACATAGCTGAAGACTACGCACTGTGCGCCAGGTGGGCAGTTGAAAGCGGTGCAGATATCGTTGAAACCAATTTCTCCTGTCCGAATGTTTCAACCAGGGACGGACAGCTGTACCAGAATCCGGATGCAGCACAGCAGGTAGCAGATTGTGTCCGGTCTGCGATCGGTCAGACGCCCTATATCGTCAAAATCGGCCATGTCCCGTCTCACGCGGCGGCGGCAGATCTGCTTGATGCGCTAAGAACCTCAACGTCAGCCATTGCCATGACTAACAGTGTCGCCACCCAAGTACGCGACGGTTCGCATTTGCTGTTCGACGGACAACGTCGAGGTATCTGTGGACAGGCAATTCTGGATGCGTCTGTGGATCAGGTAGCCATGTTCCATCAGCTCGTGGTGGAACGTCGTTCCGATATGGAGCTGATTGGTGTTGGAGGAATCAGTTCGGCAGCCGACGTTCAGCGATATCTGAGCTCCGGTGCCAGTGCGTGCCATCTGGCAACGGCTGCCATGACCAACCCTGGAATTGCCCTTCAGATCCGTTCTTCGCTGCAACCAGCAGGCTGAACCAATACAAAACGGGGTCCCGGACCGTCACCGAAATACAGGACGGACGGACAGGCATTCCCTACGGCTGCATCAGTCAGTACGGAGTGACACCAGTACCAAATCAGCAGAACAAGACAGCCCGACCATCCGCAAACGCAAATTAAATACGCGCCGGATGATCACGAAACGCCACCGACGTATCGATTTCGTATTCGTTTTCAAACGCCTCACCAAAATCGTAGACGTCAACAAAATCCTCCAGCCGATCATCTTCCGTCTTGCGCATGCGGCCGGATTCAATGAGTTCAAACACGATTCGCCCAAAATCCTCTGTGGTCGTGATTCCCCAGGCCGCAAGAACTGTTTTTGCCATTAAACCGAAGTGGCGCAGCGCCATTTCACGAACACCGTCCAGCAGTTCCTCGCCCGAAATGTGTCCGGCCTGTGGGGTCCCCCGATCGCGCCCCAGTTTTTCCTGAGCATACTGCAGAGCGGCAAACACAAACTGGTACGCATTAACATGATAAGCTGAACGACGGCTTTGGCCGCGAAGAACAGTCATGGGACGCGCTCGATAACGGGCTGTCGGAAAGATCGGATGCTGTTACCCATCATAAGGTCGAAGCAGCGCTGACTGAAGGGTCTGTCACAGATTTTGATCAGGATCTGAGTCGGACCTTCGTTTGTTTTCATGATTTTGCTTTGAAACGACGGTGACAATATCGTCCTGACCAGTAAGGAGTCGCCGCCCGTCATCATAACTCACCAGCAACTGGCGAGATAAAAGTTCCAGGGACACAACACGTCCCTGTCCCTGTTTGGTAACGACAGTTGATCCAACCGACGGCATTTCGCGACGGTTTTCCTCATAAGTTTCATATTCGTAGCGCAGGCAGCACTTCAGTCTTCCGCAGCGTCCGGAAATCTTGGCCGGATCGAGTGTGGCCTTTTGAAGCTTGGCCATTTTCATGGAGACCGGAGGCATCTCATCCAGATGCGTATTGCAGCACACCGGTTTTCCGCAGTCTCCGTAATCGGCAAGCAGTCGCGCTTCGTCGCGAACCCCCATCTGCCTCATTTCGATCCGAGCGTTAAACTCGCCGGCCAGCTCCCGCACCAACTCCCGAAAGTCAATCCGCTTCTCGGCCAGGTAGAAAAATACGATTCGCTCACCACCGAAGATCTGCTCCACATCAACCAGTTTCATTTGCAGTTTGCGGTGATTGATGATTCGTTCAGCATCGACGAAGTATTGTTTTTCCCGTTCTGCGACTTCATCCCGTGAGCGTCTGTCCTCGTCTGTAGCAGATCGCAGAATCCGACCGATTCTTCCGTTTTCACCCAGCCACTCCCGAGTCCTCGAGGAGGACTGACTCAATACGGTCCCCCATTCGACTCCTCGATCTGTTCGGATGATGACCGCGTCACCACGTCTTACGGTATCCCGCGGCCGCGTCGTGAATTCCCTTAGAATCCTCATCGCCCCGTAGCGCACCACCACGCGGGAGAAGTCATCCGGCTGATTCGTCTCTGACATATCGTCCCCCTTATTACCGGACCGAATGACACCGCAGCTCAGCCCCCCAGTATAGGACATACAAAGCGGAAATGAGAAGTCGGTGGAATCGAATCTGTTTTTGAGATTTTTCTGCACGAAATCCGAAACAAATTGTCACAGATACTCCTGCAAAGACTGATTTTGACTGCGGAACGTCCCAGTTCGGATGTGCTCGGTTGTACGAGTCGGCCGGTCCGACTCTTTCGGAATTTGCGATTGCGGAAGATCATCACTTTTCGTTCGTCCGGCACCCGGTATTCGGTATACCCGCTGAGAGGAACATAGGAATCCATTTCCATGCGACTAACACTGCGAACACTGCTGGCCTATCTGGATGACCGATTGTCATCTGCCAATGCCCGCGAAATTGGAAGAAAACTAAACGACAGCGCTTTCGCTCAGGATCTTGCGGATCGAATTCGAACAGTCATGCGTCAACGCCGGCTCACAGCACCGGGACGCCGAGTCAAGTTGATCGATCCGAATTTGATCGCCGAATACCTTGATGACCAACTCACTCCGGAACTGGTCTCACTGATCGAAAAGGAAGTTCTGTCGTCGGATTTCTCGCTGGCAGAAGTCGCTGCGTCTCATGAGGTTATCGGACTGTTGGGGGACCCGGTCGATCTGGCCCCGCGTCTCAGAGAACGGCTGCACAATCAGAATCCTCATCGCCGGAAAAAAACTGAGACCACTGATCACGAACATGAGAAGGCCGGTCAACAAAAAGATTCAGAACCACAGCAGGAAGTGTGGAAACCGCTCGCGCCCCAGCGGCCATTTTCGCCACGTTCACCGGCACTGATTCTGGCTGTCCTGCTGGTCGGCTGGCTGGCACTGTTGCTGACGGACAAGCTGTTTATGGAATCCAGTTCGAATCTCGCTTCATCGGATATGAATTCGCTGCCGGCAAACAATCGGGAACCGGAAAATAAACAACCCTCGGACGCTGAGGAAGCGGTTGGGGCAAAATCACAACAGTTTCCGGCAGAAGACACCAGTTCGGACCCGGAAATCGCGAACCAGGAAAACCAGGTCCCACCCGCCGGGTCTGAGAATCCGGCAGGAATAATGACAGACATTCCTGGTGCAGATTCCCAAGTCATCGCCAACGAAAACAACAGGGAAGACAGCCACCCGGTGGAAACTCGACCGGCCTTGTCCCCCGATCAATTGCCGAACCACACAGAGATTGCAGATACCGGATCACCAGACGGCCCTGACAGCGAAAGATCAGCTGAGGCTGACGACAATGAGACAGCCACCCCGCCTGTGCCTCGGAAATTCGAGTTTCTGTTGGATGATCCCGGTGAAATGCTGCTTTCCCGTTCACAGGACGGCAATGACTGGATGAGAGCTGCGGCGCTTCAGGCCAATGGTTCGGACTGGCACGATCTTGTTACAGATCGCATTTTGGCCCTGCCGAATCCATTCACGGCACAGATCAGCCCCGTCAGTGCCGGCTGGACAGCCACCTTGGTTTCCCCCTGTCTGGCACAGTTTCAGGACGGTGTGTGGCCGGAACTTCATCTGTATGACGGCCGTTGCATTGTGCTTCCCGAACAGTGGAATATCGATGAGGATGCTGCGGTACTGAAACTCGTTGCCGGAGGAACGTCGGTGAACTGTTCCCTGGCCGATGACGACCTGCGATTGGGGATTCTGGTTATTCCGACCCCGCCCGTTTCCCCGGAATTATCCCGGCCTGATCCAAACGATCTCCTGGTTCCCGGCAACGGGGAAAATCCACCGGTTCCCGCAGATACCCAGGATGACCTTGAAAACAAAACCGAACAACTTCCGCTCACCGGGGACGCATCTGTGGTCCTGTACCTCGCCGGAGGCAGCATGGTGGTCAAAGCCGACGGGATCGAAGACATCAACGTTGACAAAGGACAAGCGATCCGGTGGGCAACAGTATCAGGAAGTGTGCAGGGAGTTCAGCTCAGCGACCGGACCCGGCTGGATACGGTCCCTGACTGGGTGTTTACCGCCGGAGAACCTGCCGTCATCGAAATTGAACAGGCCAAATCAAAATTCGCGGCTGATCTGAAACATTCTGAGTCAGTGATTCAGAATGCACAGCAGCTTTGTGAAGTCAGGAATCCGCTGCAGGCCAGGTTCGCCGCTTCCGTGCTTTCGGTATCCCGTGAGGTAGACATTCTTGCCCAGGTTCTGCTGCAGACTGATGAAGAACAGGTTCGCATTGAAACGATTGATGGATTGCGTAACGCGGCAATTCAGACGCTGCCCGGTCGGCAAGCCGTCATGCGAGCACTTGAAAACAGACTACCCATGCGGGATCTGGGACATTTTATGCGACTGTTCGAAGGAGTCACGCGGGATGATGCACAACAGGAAGAAACCAGTCTCTGGCTGGTTGCCATGCTGCGACATGACCGGGCACCCATCCGACAACTGGCATACATGACTCTAACTGATCTCACAGGAAAGATTTATGGCTATCACCCGGACAGCCCCTCCGGTCAGCGCAACGACTCCGTGCGTCGATGGGAACGAGTGCTCAAAAATAACGGAAATCGTATTCTGGTTCCTCAGTAATTATCAGCACAAATGATTCAGACCGAATCAACTGAACGTTTCGCTTCCGGACGAATGAATTACCCGCAGTCCACCCACTCACCCACAACGCACGAACACCCTGAAAGCAGGTAACCCGCACGAAAAAACGGAAATAAAATCCCGCGGAACACAACCGCATGTCGATAGCATGCTCACGGCTCATTTTCTACGATTCCAGTGGTGTGAGAATACACCAACTTCGGACCGTAAGTTCTGCGTCACAATGCCGGGGTTGTGCTGACATGAGTGGATTCTCTTTCGATAACCGTCGTGGTTACTGCATCGTCCGGTTTGAGTCGACTCTGCTTGATATGTCGTGGGGCGACGTTGAAAGCGGAGCAGCTGAGATCTCCGAAAAACTTCGGGCAGCTGATACGGGTAATGTAATCGTTGACCTGACTCCGATGGAGTTGATTCAGAGTGATCTGGTCGCATCGATGCTGCGAATGTGGAAGTCCACAGATCATCACTCCAAGCGTCAACTAGTTGTTGCGGCACCCAGTGATGTCGTCAAAGAAGTACTGCGGTCTGCCGGACTGTTCAAAGTTTTCTCCGTGGTACACAGTCTTGACGATGCTTCCACTGAGATTGGAGCAGCCAAGCTCGAACAGAGACACAAGCAGGGACCCTCGTCCGGAGGCAGCCGTTCTTCGTGGGCTATCGCAGTCGTGATGCTGCTGGTCGGCGTCGCAGTTGGTGCTGCTGCGATGTACTTTGCTAATTCAGGTGGCGGTCAGAATGATGAAGCCGGGTTGTCGCCGATTGGATATGGCAATATTAACAACGAAGGCTCTGAAGAAGCTGATGAATCAGAGACTTCGGACGACGCCGTCAGCAGCGAATCATCCATCCTGGATAAAACTGGTGAACTGACCGTCCGCGGCAACAAGCCGGAACCGGATAATGATGACGACAATGATGACGGTGTCATCGAGGCTGACATCGAAGCACCCGATACTGATTCTGAAGACAATTGATTTGTGCTGGGCGCCGGGAAGTGCTTTACCATCCGCCCCGAATGGCCGCATTTCCCCGTCAGCGTGTTCTCCCCTGGAGCCTAAGTAAAAGGTACAGTGACTATGTCATCTACCACTTCCGGACGACCCGACAATGCAGCGCTGTCAGCGGAACTGATCGAATTGCTGGGCGTCGTGGAACCCGGTGCGATTGCAGATATGCTGCTTCAGCGAGCACATTCCTACGGTGCCACAGACATCCATCTGGATTCGGTCGCAAATGGGATGCGGATTCGGTTCCGGATCGACGGATTTCTGCAGGACATTTGTCCGGTTCCGGCAGCAAAAGCCACAAACATCATTTCACGAATCAAAGTTCTGTCCAACATGGACATAACCGAACGTCGCCTTCCGCAGGACGGACGTATTTCGTCTACTCACCTGGACGGCGTCGACCGTGATGTTCGTGTCGGAACGATGTCCACCATTTATGGTGAACGGATTGTCATGCGACTGATGCCGGATCCGACTCAGTTGACGACACTGGACAGTCTTGGAATGTACGAAGATCAGCTGGAGCAGATTGAGCGTCTGCTCAAGACCCCTTACGGACTTGTTCTGGTTGTGGGACCGGTGGGTGCAGGAAAAACTACGACTCTGTACAATTTTGTCTCTTCCCTTAACCGTCCCGAAAAGAGCATCGTGACCATCGAGGATCCGGTGGAACGAAGGCTTACCGGTTCCAGCCAGATTCAGGTGGATAACAAATCCGGCCTGACGTTCCCTGTGGCATTGCGAGGAGTTCTGCGTCAGGACCCAAATATCATGTGCATTGGTGAAATCCGTGACGCAGAAACCGCGAAAATTGCCAGCCGGGCAGCTACCACCGGGGTGCTGGTCATGTCGACCCTGCATGCAAACGATACCGCATCCGCAGTGGATGTCCTGCGTCAGTTTGGAATCCCCTCAATGGTGATCGCAGACTCGTTACGTGCCGTGATTTCACAGCGGCTTATTCATCGCCTCTGTGAAACTTCTCGACGAGAGATTGCGCCCGATGAAGCGGCTCGCCGGGTACTGAACCTGCCCGACGACGACTCAACCACCAAAATCGCCGAAGGTGTCCCGGCGCCATGTAACTTCCAGACCGGATACAATGGCCGCACGGCAATTTTTGAGACGATGATGGTCGGACGGCACTTGAAAGAAGCTATCCACAAAGATGCAGCATCCTATGAAATCGCAGATGCCGCACTGGAAGACGGAATGATCTCACTCGAAGAGTCTGCACGCCGTCGTGTGCTCGATCATACGACGTCGCTGTCCGAACTGCATCGCATGATGATCGACAAATCTCTGCTGTAACGTCCGGAATTTCAGCCAGTGCGTAACAGCGACTAAAAGATTCCCAACTGGTCACGGGCATCGTCTGTCATCCGCTCCGGAGTCCATGGCGGTGACATTGTCAGACTGATTTTTGCCACATCAATGTCGTGCAGCCGCTCCAGTGCCATTTTGGCCTGCTGGACAAGTTGCGGCCCGGCAGGACAGGCCGGACTGGTCAGGGTCATTTCGACGGCAACCCCCTGTGTCACGTCTTCATCTTCATCGGCTGCCACCGAATAGATCAGCCCCAAGTCCACAATATTGACCATCAATTCCGGATCAATCACCTGACGCAAGGCGTCCAGCCAGTCGGTTTCTGTCGAGGAAGCAGTCTGGGCAGCGGCTACTGCTTCATTCTTTTTGTCGATGGACTCGTCGGGGCTCACGGCATCGTCTGACATGCGAATCAATCCGAGCATACTGGGGTTGTAGAGGTCTGGTGGATGTTCCCAAAAACAACAGGCATTTAGCCAGGACCGGCCCAAACACCGTCTTCCCGAACTTCCACATGGAACGTACGAATTCCGCTGGTTGCCGGCATACAAAGGGCAGCGCCGGTTTTCAAGTCGAATTTCGCTCCATGCCGCGGACATTGAATAGAACAACCATCAACATTCCCCTCCGTGATCGGCTGACCGTCGTGTGAACAAACATCTTCGATTACAAAATAATCATCGTCAATTCGAATCAGCAACGCCGGAAGATCGTCGACAAAAACGGATCGACGTTCTCCCGGCTGCAGTTCCCCGGTCGTGGCAACCTGTTCCATGATGTGCACTGGTAATCTAAAAAAGAATTGATGTGGCGAACTCAAACCGCGAGGACGAGGCAGAACACAAAAAAAGGAAAACGGGCAGTTACATGTCCGCAAACACCCCGACGTCCGGTCCGGATCTGCTCATAATGTCCACTGGTCAGAAAATCATTTCGGCGACCAGCCTGCGTGAGCACTATAACATTTCTCGCAGTCGATTTAACGTGTTCCGACATGGAAACTCAGCGCAATACGGACGGTTTTGGTCTGCAGCAGCAGCCGAAGCATGCCATTGGTTTCCCGGAGATTCAGCACGCGAGCAAGATACTCAACCGAAAATGAACACCAGACGCCCCCTGCTCGCCAGGTAAATTCGTGACAGTTTTCAAGTAAATACCATGTCCTTCTAATGACCGTTCTTCTCAGGCGGGTCGTCAATGACAGTCAGTAACCGTTTGAGCCAGTCGATCAACCTGTTTTCAACACGGGCAGCAATCAGGCTGATGTCCTGATGATCCAGCGGAACTCCGGCACGTCCGGCTGCCGGATTTGTGATGCACGATATTCCCAAAATTTCCATTCCCAGCTGCCTTGCCATGATGGCTTCCGGCACCGTACTCATCCCCACCGCATCAGCTCCCAGCATGGTCAGCATCCTGACTTCCGCCGGTGTTTCATAGTTAGGACCGGGCATCATGGCGTAGCAGCCGGTATGAATCGGCAATTCCGTTTCGATTTGATGCGCGATCTTCCGCAATCGGTGACTCCACACAGGCTCACCGGCCTGGAAGACACCTGGGCAGGTCGCCTGAATCTTCAGCGGGCTCATGTCAATCAAACTCAGATGATCGACAATGGTCATCAGGTCACCAGGCCGCAGAAACGGACTGATTGCCCCGGCCGCATTGGTCAGGATCAGGGTTCGAACTCCCAGTTCAGCCAACAGAGATACCGAAAACGTCACATCAAAAAGTGACCAGCCTTCATAAAAGTGCGATCGCCCCTGCAGAAATACACAACGCCTGAACGACCGGCCTCCGGCGACAATACGCCCCGCGTGTCCCGCGACTGCGGACACCGGCATCCCGGGAACGTCTTCATAAGCCACAGCGGTGGCGCCGCTGCGCAGTGCCCGGTCGGCCACCCCGCCGAGGCCGGACCCAAGAATCACGGCCACCAGTGGAGAGTCATGGATACCGGCACGAGCCCACATGGCACTCACCATGTCGGCAGCCGTGCGCACCCGTGAAACACTGTCGGTCGGGGATTTCAGCTTTGACATGGTTGAAGAAATCTGCAGGAATCAGCGGGGAACGCCGGAGCATGAGCGTACGGGATTAGAACTTCCCTCGCCGATCCGCAGACCGCGAAATCCACGGATTTTCGGAAAATCACTCAACATCCAAACCCGCAATCATTCGGTGAACAATGGCTCTGCCGCCCTCAGCTGACAGAACAATCCATCGATGATTTCAGCTGTGGGCTCAATCCGATTAACATGAGAACTCCCGTCACCCAATTCCATCGCTGTGCTGAAAAATAATTGACGTGTCCACTTTACTCACAACCGCAGCCGCTGACAGCGCAGCAACTGAACGCTTACGGACCTCTCTCAAACGATACTGGGGATATGATTCCTTTCGACCGCTGCAGCTGGAGTCGATGCAGCTGGTGATGCAAAAACGCGATTCAGTAGTCGTTCTGCCGACCGGAGGCGGAAAATCTCTGTGTTACCAGGTGCCGGCTGTTTGTCGTGAGGGCATGGCGATCATCGTCAGTCCTCTGATTGCTCTGATGAAAGACCAGGTCGATGCACTCAGCGCCTGCGGTGTCCCGGCTGCATTTGTCAATAGTTCGCTGAGTCTGGATGAACGCCGAAGTGTCGCACAACGGGTAACATCCGGTGAACTCAAAATGCTGTTCGCAGCACCGGAACGTCTGGTTCAGGAATCAACGATTCAATTCCTGCGACAGACCACCATCAGTTTCATTGCAATTGACGAAGCCCACTGCATCAGTCACTGGGGACATGACTTTCGACCGGAATACCGTCAGCTTCATGTCCTTAAAACAGCATTTCCGGAAGTATCGTTCCATGCATTCACTGCCACCGCGACCGAACGTGTCCGCAGCGACATCTGTCAGCAGATGGAATTGGTCGATCCCAAGGTACTGGTTGGATCATTTGACCGTCCCAATCTGACCTATCGTGTCGAACGACGTTATGATGCAGTCAATCAGATCCGCGGCGTGCTGCAGGGGCGGCAGGGCGAGTCCGGAATCATATACTGCATCAGCCGCAGCAATGTGGAGGAAACCAGCCACGCATTGAATGCCCTTGGCTACCGAACGCTTCCGTACCACGCAGGACTCGATGCCGACGTCCGCAGGAAACACCAGGAATCATTCATTAATGACGATGTGGAGATCATTGTTGCCACGGTAGCCTTTGGAATGGGTATCGACAAAAGTAATGTTCGCTTCGTAATTCACGCCGAAATGCCACGAAGTGTGGAAGCATGGCAGCAGGAAAGTGGTCGCGCCGGACGCGATGGTCTGGAAGCCGACTGCTGGCTGTTCTTTTCCGGCCGCGACGTGAGTACCTGGGAGTTTCTGATCGATCAATCGGAAACCGAAGACAATCGCGTCGCTTCGCGAGCAGCCTTGTCCGAAATGGAATCATTCTGCATCAGCCATCGCTGCCGGCATCGGCACATTTGTGCACATTTTGGTGAAACACTCAACAAAACCAACTGTGGGGCCTGTGATATATGCCTGGAAGAAACCGAACTGGTGGCTGATGCCACCACCATTGCTCAAAAGATTCTTTCCGGTGTGTGTCGACAGAATCAGGGATTCGGAGCCAGCTACACCTGTCAGGTTCTCCGGGGATCCCGCAACAAAAAGATTCTTGCCAATGGACACCACAGGCTCAGTACGTGGGGACTGTTGAAAGAGGAATCCGAGCACGTCGTTCGCAGCTGGATCGACCAGTTGATCGGTGGTGAACTGCTACTCAAAGATGGTGAGCACTCGGTTCTGAAAGTCACGGAGGCCGGATGGGAAGTGATGCGAAGTAACAGAGAAGTGACACTCTCCCGCCCACGTTCTCGTCGGCACAGCGCGGCTGTCAGCGAACGCTGGGATGGTGTAGACCGGGGGCTGTTCGAACATCTGCGGGGAATTCGAATGGAGATCGCCTCAGAACGCGGTGTTCCCCCTTATGTGATCTTTGGTGACGTGACGTTGCGGGAGCTTGCCAAACGCCGTCCAACGACCGCAGCGGGTATCCTGCATATCTATGGAATCGGTGCTCAGAAACAGGAACAATTTGGTACGCAGTTCACATATGAAATCGCACAATGGTGCACAACTCACGGACTCGACCATGATCTCAGCATCGATAACCGTCACCCTTCCACACAATCACTACCAAAGTCCGCCGGATCGGAACGTACGTCGACTTCCAGCCGTTATTTCGACCTGTTTGAACAGGGTCTCAGCATCGAAGACGTCTGCCTGCAACTCGATCGCGTTCAAAGCACCGTGGCAGGCTACCTGGTCACGTTCATCCAGCGTCGAAACATCAGTGACCCGTCGAGGTGGGTACCTGCCGAGACAGTCGCAAAGATTGAAGCCGTACTCGCGAAACAGGACAGTCAGCAGCTGAAGCCGATATTCGAAGCACTCCAGCGTAAAATCAGCTTCGAAGACATCAGGATCGTCATTGCCTGTCAGAACAACAGGTAATTTCAGGTGGTGCTGATCAGCCCGAATCAGCTAACCGGATTCGCCCATTCCGACGATGGCAAAAATCCCTCACCACGGTGCGCCTGGTGATTTTATTCGCTGAAAGGGTCCCGGGGATCCACCGTCCGTTTGCGGTTACCATCACCAGGCCGGACCTGCAGAACGCAGAATTCATAGACAGGCCCAGCACGGATCACCAAACGAATGCTTGCGGCAGGCGTACGGATGATCGAAACTGTATGAGATAAGCTCCGTTCGACTGGGACTTCGGATTTCAGAAAATCTGCTTCGCGTGAGTCAATCGCGTCGACCAGCAGGCATCCCGGCGACCAGGGAGGCGGAAACTCGTCTGGTCTGATCCACCTGCCTTGTTAGAGTCTGTTCAGAACGACGGCAAACAGACTCCGTCCGAGCCACAGGTGTCCGGAAATCCGACAATTTTCAAGACTCCGCCGGAACGATTTATGCGATATCTCACGTCCTGTATCCCATTTCTTTGTATGGCCGCCACCGTTGCTGAAGAAGGCCCTTCACCGGAAGGCATCGCGTTCTTCGAAACGCACATTCGCCCGGTGCTGATCGAAAAGTGTTACCAGTGTCATTCCGCCAAAGCACAAAACGCAGGCAGGCTTCAGGGTCAGCTTCTGCTGGACAGCCGGGATGCGATCCGAAGCGGTGGCGACAGCGGTCCGGCCATTCTGCCGGGAGACCCCAATTCCAGTCTTTTGATCTCTGCGATTCAGCACGAGTCACTGGAAATGCCACCGAAATCCAGGCTGCCACAGGACGTGATTGACCATTTCATCCGCTGGGTGACCATGGGGGCTCCGGACCCCCGTGACGGTGCCGGCCCGCTGCAAACCAAACCGGATATCGACATCGCTGCCGGTCGAACATTCTGGTCGTTCCGACCACTGCAAAAACCGTCACCCCCCGATGTGGCCCAGGCTCCCTGGCCCCGCAACGACATCGATCGTTTCATTCTGGCGAAGCTCGAAGCGGCCAACATCGCTCCCAACCAGACGGCTGACCGGGTAACACTCATCCGTCGGCTGTACTTTGACATCCAGGGACTGCCTCCGGAACGTGCTGCGGTGGAGGCTTTTGTCAGCGATACATCACCGGACGCCTACGAACGGCTGGTTAATGATTTAATGGGAAGCCGGCATTTTGGGGAGCGGTGGGCCCGGCACTGGCTCGACCTGGCAAGGTTTGCAGAAAGCAACGGATACGCGTTCGACAACGATCGCCAGGCGGCGTTTCACTTTCGTGATTTTATCATTAAAGCGTTCAACGACGATATGCCGTATGACGAGTTCATTCGGCTGCAGGTGGCAGGAGACCTCATCGCCCCGCAGGACTACATGGCCCAGGCCGCTACCGGTTTCCTTGCCGCCGGTCCGTTCACCACCCAGCAAACTCAGAAAGAACGTGAACGAAGTCGCTACGAGCAGCTGGACGACATCGTTGGAACACTGGGCACCTCAATGCTGGGACTGACGATCGGATGTGCCCGTTGCCACGATCATAAATTTGATCCGGTGGGCCATCACGACTATTACCGCTTTACCTCGTGCTTCGAAAGAACAGGATTCCAGGACTACGACTGGGATCCGGATCCGACGGGCACAAAAGCCGCACTGGATGCTTTCAACGCGGAGCACCAGCCTTATATCGATGCACGCTCTGACTTTCAGCAAAAAACTCTGCCCGGTCGTCTGGCCGACTGGGAGCAGGCCAGCAAACAAACCACGGCCGAAATAGACCTTAGCCCCTGGCACCATATCGGACCGTTTACTGCCGATGATTTCAGGACAACCTTCGATCAGACATTTGAACCTGAAAACTCCATTGACCTGAAACAACCGATTGGAAAACGGAAGTGGGCCGTAAAACCGGAATGGAAAGATGCCACTGTTCATAATACTTTGAGTGGCGATCACGCAGCGAACTATCTGTTTCGCACGATTGAAGTTTCAGAAGCAACGCAACTGGATGTGTCATTCGGATTCGATGACGGCATTAAAGTATTTTTGAATCAGAAACTCGTGTTGAATGAACCGGCAATGGGGCCCGTGTCTGCAACTCAGCAGCTGATGACTTTGACACTGCCGGAAGGACGCAGCGAGCTGCTGCTGAAGATTGTCAACGCCGACGGACCATCAGGTTTCTATTTCGATTCCCAGGCAACGCCTCCTCCTGAAAACATTGGGGCAATTCTCGCTCTGGCAGACAGCACACGAAGTGAGCCTCAGCAGCAGGAACTGCTGAACTGGTTCGCACCGCGCGACCGGGAGTGGGCCAGACTGGATCAGGCGGAAAAACTCCATCTGCAAAACAAGCCGCAGCCGCCGTACACCAAGGTGTTTGCGGCGCGCACCGGGGGAGCCACCTACAGTTTTGGTGAAGATACCCGCAAGGTGTACTTCCTCGCCCGCGGCAATTCGAATTCCAAAACAGGACGAGCAACCCCGGCGTTCCTGCGTGTCCTGATGACCAGTGATAATCAAGAACAAAAATGGCTTATGAGCAGTACAGAGGGAGCAGAACCCGCCGCCAGACCTCCTCGTATGGCCCTGGGTGAATGGCTCACCGACTCTCAGCACGGAGCCGGCCACCTGTTAGCGCGAGTGATCGTCAACCGTCTGTGGCAGCATCACTTTGGTATGGGCATCGTTGCCACACCCAGTGACTTCGGCCGTCAGGGGGCCCTTCCCACTCATCCCGAACTCCTTGATTACCTTGCCAGGAAACTGATTGAAGGTGACTGGAAGCTCAAACCGATCCACAAACTCATTTTGACGAGTGCCGTTTACAGACAAAGCGGAGAGTCCCGCCCCGCCGGTCTGAAGAACGATCCTGACAATCGTCTGTGGTGGCGGCGACCGCCACAGCGTCTGGACGCCGAAATCATTCGTGACAACCTGCTTGCCGTCAGCGACACACTCGATCTGCGAATGTTTGGGGCCGGATCCCTCGAGCAAACCGACGTGCGACGCAGCGTGTACCTGAAAATGAAACGAGGAAATCTGATTCCGTTCCTGCAGCTGTTCGATGCACCCGACGGTATGCAGGGGATCGGGGATCGAGGCGTCACCACGGTTCCGCCGCAGGCACTGGCAATGATGAACTCACCATTGATTCGCAAGAAGGCAGAACAACTTGCCGCTCGACTTGAGAAACAGTCAGCCATGATTCCCGCGGAGATTGTCCGCAACGGATTCTGGACAACATTGTCTCGACCTCCGCAGCCAGGTGAAGCCAAACAGATGGTCGGATTCATCAACGATCAGGCAGCCATGTATGGCAACAAGGAAACGGCGATGACCACCGCTGTTGCCGATTATTGTCAGCTGATGTTGTGTCTGAATGAATTTATCTATATCGATTGATACGTTTGCACGTTCTGTCACATGCCAGCCATGCCTGCACGACAACAGGACTCAGATTTAAACAGGTGTCTCCATGAACTCACCGACTTTTGATTTTGAATCACGACGACGGTTTCTGCAAACAGCGGCTCTGGGAAGCGGCAGCCTTGCTCTGACCAGGCTGCTGAGCGATCAGGGGCTGCTGTCCACCGCAGATGCCGCCGGTGACACTCAACTGATGCAGTCCCGAAATCCGCATTTTGAACCGAAAGCAAAATCCATCATCTGGCTGTTCATGCCAGGCAGTCCGTCGCAGGTGGATACGTTCGACTATAAACCGGAACTTCAGCGTCGTAACGGTCAGAAACTGAAAGGCGCCGATCCGAAAACCGGGTTCTTTACCACCAGCGGCAAACTGTTGAAGTCCCCGTTTCGATTTCGCCGTCACGGTGAATCCGGTGCCTGGGTCTCTGAGATTTTTCCTCACCTCTCAAATCACGTGGACGACATGTCGTTCATCTATTCGTGCTTTTCACAGTCAAATAATCACACGCCGGCAATGCTGGAAATGAATTCCGGAATGTTCCTGCAGGGCCGCCCTTCTGTGGGATCCTGGATCACCTACGGCCTGGGGACAGAAAACCGCAACCTGCCGGGATTTGTGGTTCTGCACGGACACATGCCGCGGGGAGGCAAGCCAATCTGGTCACCCGGATTTCTGCCTAAAGTGTACCAGCCAACATCAATCGACGGTCGCAGTGAACAGCCGATTTCCAATCTGGGTCGTCGGGCCTCCATGTCAGATTCTCAGCAGCGCGCACAGCTTGATGTACTCAAAGCAATGAACGCGGCACATCGGGAACTCAGGCCGCATGAAGCCGATCTGGCTGCTCGGCTGGAGTCATTCGAACTGGCTTACCGTATGCAGACAGCAGCACCGGAAGCCATGGACATTTCCAAAGAATCCGAACAGACACAAAAAGCTTACGGTGTCGATCAGGAAGACACCAAACTCGTCGCCAGGCAATGCATTACGGCCCGTCGTCTGGTCGAACGTGGTGTGCGTTTCGTGCAACTCTACGCGGGAACAAACGGAAAGGGCGGCGGGGTTGCCGACGTGCCCTGGGACGGCCACAGCGACATTCAGACCAATCACCGCGGAGCCGCTGTCAGCGTTGACAGACCAATTGCCGCGTTACTGGCCGATTTGAAGGAACGCGGACTGCTGGAGGACACCTTAGTGATCTGGGGAGGTGAATTTGGTCGAACTTCCGACTCACAGGCAAGTCTGGGCCGCGACCACAACCCCAACGCATTCACCATGTGGATGGCCGGCGGCGGAATCCAGGGAGGTGTCCACTATGGAGTCAGCGATGATTTTGGTTACAAATCTGTGGAAAACCGTGTTAGCGTGAACGACCTGCACGCCACGATTCTGCATCTCATGGGAATCGATCACGAGAAACTCACATACCGATTCAACGGTAGGGATTATCGTCTCACCGACGTCGCCGGCAACGTAATCAATGAGATCATCGTCTAAACAATCTGTGTCACGTGACATCCGAACTGACAACAGCCGCAGGTTACTGCCACGTCAATTCACAACCAGCCCCGTCTGTGCCTGATATCCGCACCGCCCGCCCGCAGTACCGCCAAACGTCGATAATACTTGGTCCGAACCCTCATCTTGTGGTAAATTAGCTCAGTGCTCGTCTTGTCCAACCGAATGACGGAGCTGTGATCAGCATTTTTTCGATGCCGCAGCACTGCTGTCCGGGACACTGACTACGTTTGACCGTTCATCGACTGCCGGAGAAATCGAATGCTGGAAATTGGCGATTTTCGGGCGGTTACCTGCGGCGGTGTCACACGTCGGTCGTTTCTGCAGTTCGGATGCTCGCTCCCCGCAGCCCTGGGACTGGCGGGAGCTCCGGCCCAAGAAACAGCCAGAGCCAAATCTGTGATCTTCGTGTTCCTGTGGGGAGCACCCAGCCATCTGGACACCTTCGACCCAAAACCGACGGCACCGGTAGAATATCGAGGACCGTTTGGAACGATTCCAACCCGAACCCCCGGGGTTCATTTCACCGAACTGCTGCCGCGCACTGCGATGCGCAGTGACCGCTTCAGCCTGGTTCGAACCAACGTAGGAATCAGCTCGTCCGGAGGACACCCCAGAGGAGGAACGGTTGCGCTCACCGGTTTCGAGGAAATGCCGGAACCTGTTCAACAGCCGACCTTCGGGTCGATCGTCGGAAAGCACCGGGGAAACACCGGATCCCTTCCCGGATTCTTCTCACTCACCAACGGAAAACTGACCGCAGGCGGTGAGTATATCAAAGGTGACGGCGGCGGCATTCTTTCGAGGGCTCAGGATCCGTTTATGGTCGGTTGCTCCCAGCAGGGCGTCGTCAAAATCCCTTCGATGAAACTGCTCAATGGCCTGAGTCCCGCACAGATCAATGACAGAAAAACGCTGCTAACACACCTCAACGCTGATCGGGTCACTCTCGACAGCGGAGCAGTGCGCGACTGGGGGAGAACTTGGGGAACCGCCTACGACCTGCTGATGGATTCCAGTGCACGCAGCGCACTGGATCTCACCCGTGAATCCACCGCAACCCGGGCGCGGTACGGACAGTCGGAGTTCGGTCAAAGCGCCCTTTTGGCACTGAGACTGGCTGAAGCCAGGGTTCCCTACATTCAGCTTAACTACAGTCGCGACTGTGATGCATTCAATCCGGGTTTCGAAATCGGCTGGGACACCCACATCTACAATTTCGAACTGCTGCAGGATCAATTGTGTCCAATTTTTGACAGAGCCTTCTCGGCGTTACTGGACGACCTCAGTGATCGGGGAATCTTGGAAGAAACCCTCGTCGTTTGTATGGGGGAATTTGGCAGAACACCAAAAATCAGCAATCGGGCCGCACGGGACCACTGGACGAAATGTTACTTTTCGCTGTGGGCCGGTGCAGGCATTCAGGGAGGACACGTGATCGGCGAAAGTGACCGCACCGGCCAGGAACCTCATTCCGGCCCCGCCGTCACGGCTCTTAACGTGGGAACCACGATTGCCGAACTGGCCGGCGTCAACAGTCAGGCTCGAGCCGAAATGAAGGTCCTCGAAGGGGGAGCCGTGATAAATGAGCTTCTTTGACCGCGTGTGTCTGTACGCTGTCGCCTGCTTGGTCGTTGTGGTGTGTGCGGGGCAGCATAGTCAGGCCGATTCGCTGCGACTCACCAGCGACGGAATCCTCAAGGCGAGTCCGGTGTACTGTAAGGACGGCACCGAACTGGTCTATGCCCTGCTGGAGAATGCAGAGCGATATTGTCTGATGAAAATGAATGTCGCCAACGGACACATCGAGTCACTCCGTAAGGACGCAACCACGGCCGAATTTGAACCGGCCTGCTCTCGTGACGGCCGCTACTGTGCCTTTATACGTCAACGAGGAGTATTGAGTCTGTCGATGGCCATCTTCGACCGTCAGTCGAATTCACTGGTGGAAGTGCTGCCACCGGCAGGGTTTGCGGGAATGCGCAGTCCGGCGATTTCACCCGAAAATTCCCGGGTGCTGTATTCGTTTGCTGACGGAGGACGGCAGCACATTTATGTGACCAATCTGCAGGCAGAGAATCCGGTGAAGCTGACCGACAGTTCCGGTATCGACAACTGGCCGAGCTTTTCACCGGACGGTCGGTTGATCGTGTTTGGCTCGTCCCGTGACGGAGCGTTTGAGATCTATGTCATGCAGCGCGACGGTTCTGGAGTCAGACGCATCACTCACTGTCCGTTTCAGGACATTCGACCACGTTTTTCGCCCGACGGACAACGGATTGCATTTGTCAGTCACCGCGACGGCAATAGTGAGATCTATGTAGTCAATGTCGACGGCAGCGGTCTTACCCGGGTTACCAATCACACGGAACGGGATGATTACCCGGACTGGCACCCGGACGGAAAGCGACTGGTGGTGGTCTCAGAACGAAACGGTCAGCATGATTTGTATCTGCTAAACGTTCCGTAAGTCCCCAAGGCTCTGTTGTTTGCTGTCAGGGCGCTGCAGAAAACCAGACCAGTGCATCGGTCTGATCGGGATCCCAGATTCGAATCTCTCCATCATAGGCACCGGAAGCAATACGATCGGTAGCTGCGTGAAAATCAACACTCAGTGGCCAGTCAGCATGCCCCTTGAACTGATGGATTTCCTTGTTTTCCTTAACTTCGAACTGACGTACGGTGCCGTCCGCCGACACACCGAACAGGTGCGACCCCACAACGGCCAGCTGAAAGACTTCGTTGTCAAAAGCAATTTCAGCCGACTTGGCGCCGTCGGCCGTTTTCCAACGGTGGATTTTGTTGTCGCTTCCTGAGGAATACACCTCTTCGCCGTCAGGATGGAAGGCTACTCCCCGAACCGGTTTTCCGTGTCCGCTGTAGGTGTGTTTCAGTTCACCCGTTTCGGTATCAAACAACTTGCAGGTTTTGTCGCGACTTCCGGTGACGAGAATGTTACCGTCCGCACTCCAGGCAACGCTTGTCACCCAGTCGGAATGACTGTCGATTGCCAATCGTTCGTTTCCGTCAGTCACATCATAGATCTTGACGCCACTGTCCACCGTGGCAGCGGCCACGCGTGAACCGTCGGGACTGAATTTGACATCAAGCACGAGATCTCCGGCGGTCCCGATAACCTGCTTAAGGCGACCGGCGTTCACATCAACGATGCGGACAGAACCACTGCGGCCCGGTGCTCCGTCTCCAACAACCAGCATCGTACCGTCAGGAGACAGATCCAGCCCCGACGTGCGTTGACCGATATTGGGGATACGACGCACCAAAGCACCGTCACTGGTATTCCAGACAGTGAGCTCATGATACCCACCGGCAAACAGCTGTGTTCCATCCTGATTAAACTGCAGTGCATTCACCGGAATTCTATGTTCATATTTCTCAGGGGCCTCCGGCTGATCAGATCGTGCCACGATAGCGGACAGACTCGTTTTAGGGTTATCGCCGTCAAACACGGCTCCCTGGTCGATCCATCGTTTCAGCAGCTCAATCTGCTCTGCTGGTAAGGCATCACGATCCAGCGGCATGCGTTCATCTGCGTCATCCGAAAGAATGCGTCGAAACGCTTCACTCTCTTCCAAATCTCCGCCCACGAATCCGGCCAGACCCGAATCTCCTTCACGGAGAGCAAATTCAAAGGAATCAACGCGGTAACTGCCTTCAGCCTTCTTTGTACCGTGACACCCCTCACAGTTTTGCAGAAGCAACGGAGCAATGCTTCGCGAGAAACTCACGGGCTGAGGCGATGCGTCACCGGCAGCCGCCAGCAACGGAACAGCGATCACACACAAAAGCACACGCAATCCGGCAATCATGATGCGTCTCACTCCGACCCCTTACAACAGCGACTGTTTTGTGCAGGCCCGCGAATTTCCCGGCGAACACGACACTCCGATGATTGCTGATACGTCCAGCGGATTAATGGTTAAACAGAAACTCATTCCTGTTCAGAAGCACCCAGCAGATATCTTCAAGTGCCACCAGACGAATATTTTCCGGTGACATGACAGAGTCCTGCAGTTTTGCGAAACCGGCTTCGGATTCGGTCAACTGTTTCTGCTGTTCTTCGGGCAGTTCTTTCAGCAACTGCTCGTCAGTGATCTCCCGCAGAGCTCCAAGTTTTTCCACCAAATAAATCTGCACGGGGCTGCGTTCCTGTTCTGCAGTTGTCACCGCAACCCGAACATCGTCCCGAATGGCTTCCGGAACCGTCAACAAACGAATATCAAACACCTGATCCCGCAGGGTCTTCTTCAGTTCTTCCAGCGTCTGCCCGGTCAGCTCAATCTCCGCCTGCAGCCGAACATTTTCTTCTTCCAGCTGAATTTTCTTACTGGCCACGTGTCCGATCTCCGCTGCCATCTCTTCACCGGTTGGCACACGGGCCAGGGCTGCCAGGTTCAGCTCCGTGATGATTTCCTCATCCGACTTTCCGGAACTGACCAGCGAACGAAACCGATTGGATCCGTCGCGCACTTTGTTATGAATCAACGGTCCGTTGAGGAACTGAATGGCCATTCCCAGGTTGGATTCGGTGGTGCGCTCACATTCACACGCGGTTTGTCGTTCGGGCTGCCCAAAGACCTTTAAAAATTCATGATTGACAAGGTCAGGAGCAGGTAACTGAGTTGCTTTCATCCCTGGAGGAAGTGATTCAAAAGTTTCTTCGATCCCGGTGACGTGGCAAATCGCGTCCAGCATTTGTTCGGCAGTCAGCAAACGCGGCCAGTAGTGCGAAAAGTATTTGGAATCATCACGATTGAAATCATTCGGACGGTGACTCATCTGATAGGTACGACTGTTAACAATCCTGCGTATCACATGCTTGCGGTCGAATCCGTGTTCGACAAAATCCTGAGCTAGAGCATCCAACAGCGGTCCGTTTGAAGGCGGATTGGATTCTCGAAAGTCATCGACAGGATCCACAATGCCGCGTCCCAGCAGATGACTCCAGATCCGATTGACTTCGATCTTTGCGAAAAACGGGTTATCAGCAGTCGTCAGCCAGTCTGCAAACGACTGTCGACGATCGATCTCACTCAACTGTTTGACATTTCCAACCACCGGAACCCAGGGCTGCATGGTCTGACCGGTTCGAGGCTGTGTGACGTCTCCGGTCGGGGCCGACCACACAAACACTTCATCCGGCCGACGCGTCTTTTTGCGCTGAACCCGGTTGAAAAACGCCCCCATCCCGTAGTAATTGTCCTGAGTCCAGCGTTCAAACGGATGATTGTGACACTTGGCACACTGAAGTCTTGCACCCAGAAAGATCTGAGAAACGGTTTCCACACAGTCGTTCATATCTTTGGTGGTCCGGAAGAAGTTGGCAGCGGGATTCTCCAGCGTACTCCCGGAAGCCGTCAGCAGCTCTCGTGCGAATTCGTCATACGGCATGTTGCTGCTCACCGCCCGCTCGATCCAGCGATGATATTTGTGAACACCGTCGTCTCCTACCTGTCCTTTGGTAAGCCGCAGAATATCACCCCATTTGAGAGCCCAGAATTTTCCGTACTCCGGACGATCCAGCAAACGGTTCACCAGTTTCTCACGGCTGTCAGCAGACGAATCACTAAGAAACTGCTGCGCCTCTTCGATGGAGGGCAAACTGCCAACCAGATCAAGGTAGACACGTCGGAGAAATTCCTCGTCCGTGCACAGATCTGATGGCAGATACCTGAGTTTCTGCAGTTTCGCATGTGTCAGGGTATCGACGTAATTGTTTACCGGCTGTGTCTGCCATTCATAACCGTCAATGTCTTTTACGAAAGTCAGAATGGTTGATTCGATGAATTCCAGATACCTGACAATCACGGCCGCTTCACCGCGATCCTTTCCGATCACAAAACCTCCACGGGTGACCTGCGCGACCTCCGTATCTGACGTGGAATACACGGCCAGTTCGGTGACGTCCCGCACAGTACCGTCTGAGAACTCTGCCATCACGCACATCTGCTGCGTATGAGCCGGACGAATCAAAACACGGTTTTCTCCTGGCGTGACTCTAATCCCTACACAAACCGGGGCATCCTCCGGATCCGTCTGACAACCACCGGCAATCCAGTCTCTCAGAATGCTGTAAGCTGGATCGTGTTCATTCAATTTTAATCCGCCACCATGAGTCACTTTCATCAGTGGCTTGAGCAGCAGCAGGCTGTTTTCCGGATCCAGAGCATCCGTCCGCCGTCCAAATTCTTCTCGCAGCAGTGTGTACTGATCCAGTTCCGCATCAAAAGCCCGCAGCGACAGTCGAAAACCGCCTTTGCCGCTGGGAGAACCGTGGCAGGCACCGGAGTTACACCCCTGTTTTGACAGCGCGACAAGCGTTCCGTACTGAAAGGACACAGGATGAGATTCCTGCTGACCGACAACTTCAATCCGTGCTTCGGCAGTGAGATCTCCTGCAGCCACGGTCACAGAAGCCATACCGTCTGACACCGGTAACACCACCCCGGCTTCGCTGACGGAAATGTTCGCATCGTTTACGGAAAACATGGCAGTACGTGTCAGATCCTGGACACTGCCGTCTGCGTAGTAGCCAGTGATGATCAGCTGCAGTTTTTCCCGCGGTCCCAACAACCTGAATTCTTCCGGGGAAACCTCAATCCGATCCGGCGAACCCACAATCACGGGCTCCTGTGGCAACGTGCTGCCGGCATCTTCCTCACCGGCCTGATTCGTGCCACCGTTGACCGCAAATGCCACGGCAACCCCCGCGAGAAGAAATCGAACATTCAGTCCATCATGTTGCATGGTCTCACCGTTAGTCAGCTTTTTTTGCTGACTCCTTTCCTTCCGGCGGTGCTTCGGGCCTGACGATCTGCAATACCACATCCTGCATAAATGTTTGAGTGCGGCCGCTGTGTTCGCCAATCACGACCAGTCGAGCCGTCTGATCGCCTTCCGGCGCGTCATCGTCGCAGGTCACAGTAACCGTGTATACATCTTCTTCGGTCTTCACTTGGATTCCACAGCCGACAGGCAACTGCTCAGCAAAGATCCGAACCGCCCCTTTGAACTCCTCATTCCTGCGTTCGAGCTTCAGCGGAATCGCCTGTTGTGTTCCGGAAACAATCGTATGCTCAGCAAGCTCACAGGTCATCAGAAAAAATGGTTCGACCGCGGGCACCACACTCGCAGTGAACAGTCCGTCCAACCACGGATAAGGGTAGGCCAGCTGGGGAATGGTGGAACGCACGGTGGCCTCCGTGGTGACCGGTCGCTGAACCTTGCGGCCGTCGATTTCAGCAATTCCATCGAACCGCAGCGGCCAGAACTGACCTTCCTGTGCCTCCGATGGAAGCACAGCATACACCCGAACCTCGTTACTGCCCGCAGGAATGGTCTGATTGTACAGATCCAGCGATGGACCTGGTTCCCGGATATCCAGCCGGATCGGCCCGGAGTAACCTCGCCGCTGAACACTCACTGTCATCGCCAAAGCCCGATCACTGACAGGAATCGGAAAACTGACGGTAGTCTTGTCTTCATGCTTGAGATTCAGGGAATAATCGGCCCCCGTACGAATCGCCACACGATAGGCAAACGATTCTCCGCCCCGGTAGATCAGGTCACGCACAGCCAGTCGAAAGATCCCGGCCTCTGCTGCCGTGTAGCTGAACTGTGAATCATCCGAATCATTAATCGAGGTTTCCGCCATCGATCCGCCCGCGGCGTCCGTCAGCTGCATATGAACCAGAGCATGAGAACCGTACCGACGACTCTCCCCAACGCAGTCGATCCTCTGTCCCTTCGCCAGCGCGAACTCGAAGTAATCCTGATCCTTCTTTGTATTCAGCACACCGCTGACGGCACAGGGAACCGTCACGCTTACACTATGTTCAGGCTGATTATTGGGTTCAATTTCTGTAAATTCCGGCAGTTCACTCACCGCAATTTGCGCCATGGCGGAACTCACACCACCATTCCGCTTCACACTGATCGCGATTTGATCTTCTGTAAGAGTCACCGGAAGGTGTTTGATCAGCGACAACGGTTCGTTCGACGGCTGCCCGGTGAACCCGAAGCGGGTTGTGGCTCCCAGTCGGCCACCCATCGGATAAGGCGACGTGAGTATCGGAAAATCACCTATCCGCAGGCGGTAGTCTCCACCGCTGCGATAACGATTATCACGTACTTCGACGATGTAATCACCGTCCTCAGGCGGCTGAAACAGCAGGTGGCAATCCGCTCCGAATCCGGGACTGTCGTCGGCAATCATCAGTTCATTGCCCTGAGTGTCAAGCACGCGGAGGAACGGATCCAGCGGGGAAGCCATCCTCTGCGAAACCACTTCCACGGACGTCGCCTGACCTGTTTTCAGACGGACCCGATAAAAGTCGGACTGAGGCCCGTCAAACACTCCGTCAACCGCTACTGCCGGCGGCACTTCCTGAGCTTCCACAATCGAATGATTGGCCGCATTGTCGGCAACGGAACTCAGATCATCCACCATCAAAAACAAAGGAGGAGTCACTCCGGCAGCGTTGGCTGCAACCAGCCCCACAACACCGACCGGACAGTCTGAGTCTGCCGTCATTTTGCAGGTCAGTGACTTCGCATCGTCCGCTACGTTGATGTCTGCGATCGTAATCGGCGACGGCGACCACAGTTGCAGCGGTTTGGCAAGATTGTCTCCCTGAATTGTCACCAGCGTTGCCTGTCCCGGCAACAGTCCCCGAGGAGTCAGATTCGAAACAGACGGCTGGCCCTGTACCGGCTCCGACATAACGAAGCAGATACCAAGAAATGTGACCAGGACGCGTGAAAGGAAAGGCACGGCAGGCAGACGGAGTCAAAGTGAAGCGACGCGTTTCCGGACTCAACGAAACCGGTGAGCGTAAAGAGAGTCACACAGTCACGGTGAATCGAGTATTCCGATGCACCCCCAAACTGGTAATTCCCGTAATCTTACTCTGATACATGCAACCCGCGGAGTCAACAAATCGAATGAAGGTCACCCGAATAACGGGCAAAACGCCGGAAAATCCCGATTGAACCAAATAATTGTACCGAACAACAATCACCACCCGCACGCAGACTGCACACGCCAGCCGCCGGTGTGACACTTACAGACCGTGTATTCGCACCTGGTCAGGCAGGTGCGCGGTCATTGGTGCCGGTGTTCGGCCAGATCGTCATAGACTCCTGAAACAGCGATGTCAGGTCCTGTTCTGTTGCCGGGCGGGGTGACAGTTTTGTGACCCGGTGTTGAGGCAACGTTCCCTGAACAAGATCAGGGATACTGGCCGCCGTGTATCCGATCGATTCCAGTCCGTTGGGCATCTGCATCAGCTGCATGAAATCAATCACACGTGCGGCGAGGACTTCGCCAGAGTCTTCCGGCGAAACACCACCAACGTCTGCTCCCAATGCGGCGGCAGCCTGCAGATGCCGTTCCGGGCAGGCGGGCGCCGTGAAACGGACCACGGCCGGAGTATTCAATATGACTGACATTCCGTGCGGCACCAGGGGATGATCAACATCGAATCCCTGCGGCTGAAAGGATTTTACCATGCCGGCCACCGGATAAGACATCCCGTGCGGCAGATGCACGCCCGCATTCCCAAACCCAATCCCGGCAATGGCGGCTGCCAGCATCATGTTGCCCCGGGCTTCATCGTCTGTGGTATCCGCAAAGGCTCGAGGCAGAAATTCGGCCATCAGTTTCAACGCATGCACAGCCCAGATATCACTGACAGGATTGGACCCCTGATAAGCAGGCCGGTGCAGAGGCCCCTCCGGTCTGGGACGATCTAGATAAGGCATCGCCGTGTATGATTCCAGAGCATGGCTCAGAACATCCAGTCCGCTGGAAGCGGCCACAGCAGCCGGCAGCGTTTTGGTATTTTCCGAATCAATGATTCCCAGTGTGGGTTTCAGATATCGGTGAGCAATCCCGGTTTTTGCCCGCTTGTCCACGTAATCAAAGATAGCAACACCGGTTGTCTCACTACCGGTACCGGCCGTGGTCGGTACCGCAATCAGTGGTTTCAGGGGAGCCGGCACCGGCTGACCATCGCCAATCGGTGCGTTGACATAGTGAAAAAAATCTGCCGGCCAGGTGGAATAAAGATTGGCGGCTTTTGCCGTGTCGATTGTGCTGCCACCTCCCACAGCCACGAACGCATCAAAATTGCCGTCAGCAGCGACAGCGGCCGCATGCTGAAAACTGGCATCGGTCGGTTCAACGGAAACTTCATCAAACAGCACGAAGTCAATCGACTGCCGTTCCAATGAATCCGTCACAATTTCAGCAACAGGCAGCGATCGCAGATTCGGATCCATCAGAACCATGGTTCGTCCGGCCGACATATCCCGCAGATCCATGCCGATTTCGGCCGTGCATCCTGCTCCAAATCGAATATTGGAAGCCGCCATCTGAAAGACATTGTCAGTTTCCATGCCGTCCACTTTATTTTCCGGATACTCAGAGGAATTGGATTCCATGAAGCCCGCCGGGAGACCAGGCTGCATTCCAGGAAGACCTGTGATGGAACGCGTGGGTCATACGGGTGATGTATAAGATCTGACGTTTCAAATTGCCGCAATCGCGGCCGACGTGCGAACAGGAAAGTCTCAATGAGTGAATGAAAGGTTTTCAATCAAACAGTCATCTCAACTGAAATACGGGCAGCCTGCGACGACAGTCAGCAAAGTCGTTCGCCGACACGGGTTAAAAAAATGTTGAAGCCGGCGACTGCCCGATTCCTGCACCATTGGCATTATTGTTTACGATCATTCTAAAGAAAACCAGTACAGTAGTGGCAGAGATCTGCTCGCCAGCGGGTCCGCCTGCTTCCTGCCGCGTATCAAACCAGTGTCAATCCCCCAGCAGTCCATGCCGGTATGCCGACTTTAACAACCTGCGAACGTACAACGGTCTGATGCAACGTTGCCAACCGATGGTGGAGTGTAAATTCCGACCTGAAATCTTCGCTGCACCCGCCGGAGTAGATTGGTTTGAGGTGAATCGGGTCACCTATTGATTTCAACCTGCTCCGGCCACAAGTTGTGTATAGGTTTCCGGGCGGCGAGCGTGGAGGAAATCGCCCGATCCGGCCCGCCACTGTGCCAGAACCTGCGGATCCAGGTCCACCATCAGCAACCGCTCATGGTTGTGGTCGCGGGCCGATTCACTGATCCACTCACCGCCAGGATCAATGGCAAAGGAATAACCAGGCCAGCGATGCATGGCACCTGGTTCAACCCAGGATGCTCCGGCAATCCGATCATCGTCAGCCACATTTCCTGCATGATTCACGCCCAGCACGAAAACACGGTTTTCATAGGCCCGGGCAGACGCCCAGCGAGCCACCTGTGCGGGCCATTCCTGCGGATCCTGCGACCGCCCGCAGGAATCACAACGTCCGGTGGCAAAGGACATCAGAACAATCTCGGCTCCGTTGAGGGCCAGACACCGCGCAGCCTCAGGAAATTCCGCGTCATAGCAAATCGCCGTCCCCACACGGGCAAATCCCAGGTCCACAACGGGCCACCCGGATCCCGCGTGAAACATTTGTGCCTCCTCACCACAAACATGAACTTTTGCGGCAAACCCCAGGGGACCGTCTGCACCCAGGAACACCTGGGCATTGAACACCTTATGCTCCTGCCGGACCGCCATGCCGACGGAGATCACCAGGCCCGATCGGGCTGCGACATCCACCAGACGTTGACAGGACGGTCCGTCGAGTGGTTCGGCCTGCCGCTGCATCAGACTCCGATCCGTGTGATAACCCTGAAGACAAATTTCCGGAAAACAGACGATGTTCGCCTGCTGTTCCGCAGCCGTTTCGCTCCAGTGGACAATCCGCTGCAGATTCTCTTCCGGCCGGCCAAATCGACTGGCCATCGACACGATTGCTGCCCGGGTCCTGTGCACTGTCCTGCTCCGTTTGAACTCGAAATTTTCATTAAGCGCCGCTGCGTATTCATTCTTATCAGTTCACTCGATCAATCAGTTCACAACATCGCACTGTTTACAGATTGAATGAGTTGACCGTTGCATCTGTTCAGCAAACGGACGTGCTCGGAATGATGATCCGTTCGTTCACGGAAACAGTAAACCCGGTTAATCGAGTTCGATGATCTGTACGTCAACAACACAAACAACAGATTTGTCAAAGGGCATGCCGAAAGTATTCCCGCCAACGACACCAAAGCAGTCACGAGGCCTGCACGGGCGTGCTGAAAACAGTGTTTTTCAGGCATTTATCGCTACAAACAGGCTCAGTTGATCAGTGCAGCGACACGGTCTGCGATCTGCCTGTAAAGATCATCGGGCAGAGGGCCTTTCTCAAAGGCAGAGACATTTTCGGCCAGATGTCCCGGATCGCACGTACCGACAATTGTGGTGTGACAGTGTGGGTGGCTCAAAGTGTAACGCAAAATCAATTCAGCTCGTTTCATGCCCGGCGAAAGCAGTTCATCCAGTCTGGCCTGGTTCCACACGTCGTTGAGTGCGGGGCGCTGGATCTCAGCATCCGGACCGCCGTGGGCGACGCCTCCCCGTACAATAATCCCGGCACCGGACTCAGCTGCGGCTGTTATCAGGTCATGATGCTGCGGAGCCAGGCAGGAATACGGAATTTGAAACGTGTCAAAAACGTCCAGATCGATGAGAGCTGCCAAGTGCGGGATGGTACTGGATGCTCCAATGAATCGGAGCATGCCCTGATCCCGAAAGTCCCGGAGCAGTTCAATCAAACCTTCCTGCTGCAGAGTTGCCGCGTCCACCCCGTGAAACTGAAGGATATCCACATGATCAGTCTGCAGACGCCGGAGGCTGGTCTCAAGATTGCGAGAGATAACGTCTTTTTTCCAGACATGGTTAATCTCAAGATGATCGGCGTGTTGAGTGTAAACACAGCCACATTTGGTGGCGAGACAGAACTCGCTGCGTCGTGTGCTGATGTAGCGACCAATGCGTTCCTCACTGATTCCATAATCGGGAGACGTATCAATCAAATTGATACCGGCGTCGAGCACCGAATTGAGGAACGCTTCCGCTGCCTGTTCCGTCACAACCCGCACGCCCCATGTTTTGGGCCCGCGGATCCCCATGCTCCCGTAACCAAGCTGGGTCACTTCGAGCCCCGTTCGTCCAAGTTTCTTTTTGATCATGACTGCCGGATTCCTGCATTCAGACGAAGAATTCGAGGACCACATTAACTTCGACCTCAGTGAGACGGAAGTCGCACCAAGCCTAACAAGGGGCCAGGCGTTCGTAGTCAAGGGATACTCGTTCGTGCGCCGCGTTCCGGGCACACGCATCGCATGTCCACCCATCGACCAGTCCGCGTGTCATGAGGATCTCCCAGGAATAATCCGCAGCGCAATGTAAGGGGCAAAATTCAACAGTATGACGCTCAGCTTGTAGAAGCCAATGAGCTGGTAATGAAGCTCATCGAAGCGATCCGCGGACAGCCCCGGAAACATGGAGCAGTGGATCTGGTAGACGACATTGTGGGCCAACAGGAACCCGAAGAACCAAACCGTCAGGAACCCGAAGTTGATCACCGCACACCACCCAGGATCCCGCGAAGATCTTCCCTGGTCATTATCCCAATCTCCTGAAAAACATCTCACTGGATGAAACTCAAAGACCAGCTTAGCCACTCAAAATCCCTGTCTGAAAGCGTCTTCAGGCTACCGATAGTGTTCGCGGGACAAAGATCCAGCGGGCCATTGAACTCACCGTATTTTACGGCCCCGGAAATGAAATCGCGATGGCGGTAAGTTTTAATTTGAGCTATGGCGCAGTCGGCAGTTTCAAGGACGACTGAGCCACAGAGGGATCTCGCGGCATCGCCCTGAAGGCAACTCCGGCAGCGGTTATTAGCTGGACGGGGAGCCTCGACTGCTTGCCCGCCAGGACGATGAGTCTGAGGATGTCATGGGTTCGGCAAGCGAAGACCGAGTGGTTGTAGCCGGCGTATTTGCGGCGGTTGCAGACGGTCGCGATCCCGGTGATGGATTTGTCGGAAGGCAGGAACCGCACAAACGGGATCCGAGTCGGGCTCTATGTCGTCAGGGATGCAGAGGCGTACCAGTAACATTCCTGTCGACTCACGCTGAATTTATTCAGTCGGTATTGAATCTTCAGAATCAGATGCCTAGAAAACCATGGAACGGAATCAGTGCAGTTGAGACTCTTCCGGAGCGCAGGCTGCAGCTGTTAAAAGCAAATACCTGTGTCTGTTAACAGCACATCCATAACAACCAACAAGGCAATTCACAGGATCCATAATAAATGAGACAGTCATTTCTTGGGACAGTCACGCCCATCGCATGTATTGCAGCAGCAGTCATTATCCTTTCCGGTTGCGGGGAAACTTCATCAACTCCGCAAAGCCCCTCACTGATGATTCAACAGTGTCTGGAGTCCAGCGGCAGCAAACTGGATGAATCTCTTGCATCAGGTGATTTGCTTGCAGCCACCCGGGAGATTGTCCAGGTACTTGACGACTTCGAAGACACGCCCGCGATGGCTCCCTATATAGAATTTCACGAGGGGATCGAATTTCTCGAGAACCTGGCCTCAAAGCGAACCTCGGAAGGAGAACTGAAAGAAGTAATCGAGCAGTTAAAAAATCTCGCGGCAGACCTCCTGTCGAAAAATGCCGCGTAGCGGTAACACTCATCCTTTTCACGTTTTCCGGCACCGCTCACTCTGCTTTTTACCGTCCGGTTTGGACGAAAAAATCTCGTATTTCACATAACCACGCTTCCTGTACTGTAACGCAGTGCTAGTGGCTGGTGTACGATTGAAGTTCACAGAGACCGCCGGGCAACACGTACCGCGAAACCTCTTCCGATTTCCGATTCGTTTTGGAGCTGTGGCAATCGGTGCCGCAGGAGATGTCTACAGAACGCGGCGTATTGCTTCCGGAGGTCTGACTGCATCTGCGAAAACAACGAATTGTTTATCACGAATTTTGATGAATTCCGGTCTCATTCGAACCATTGCAGAAAATCGACTTCCTGCGACAGACCGCACACTTCGCCACCATGCTCTACTGTGCACAGTAAAACACCAGGCATCAAACGTTTCAGTTCATCCTTGTTGGTCTGCAGTAAAACCGGATCCAGGTCCGGGGAAACTTCGTTCAGCACCACTGCTGAGACCTTGATTCCGCGGGACTCAGCTGCTTCAACGGTTGCCAGTGTCTGATGGATGGTTCCCAGCCGGTTGGCCGACACGATCACAGTTGGCGATACCAGCCGCTGAGCGAGCTCAGCCACCAGCATTCCGTCAGAAACCGGACTCAACAGACCACCGGCACCTTCAATCAGCACCAGATCGGCGTCATCTCGCCACGCGTCCAGTCCTGTGACAAGATCATGGTCTGCCAGCACTCTTCCTTCCAGTCTCGCGGCAACGTTCGGAGCCATCGGAGCCTGGAAACGATGGGCGCAGATGCGATCCATCAGAGTAATGTCCGTGTCATGAACACCGATTGCTGAAGCCAGAGATCGGATATCTTCCCAAAGGAGTCGTCCGTGCTGGCGAACCGCACCGCTGCACACGGGTTTCCATGCCCCCATACGAAATCCTCTGCGTCTCAACTCTGCAAGGATCTGACAGGAAACCCAGGTCTTGCCGACGTCAGTATCTGTTCCGGAAACAAACAGTGTCTTCATGTTGGCCCACTGGCATTTGTGCGACTTAACTTGAATCACTCTGTGCAAGTTACCCTGAACCGAAAGGAAATTGCCATGTATTTTCGCTAGTCTATCGGAAATGGAAACTTCTGAGACCCTTGGTGAGTTTTTCCGTCTGAAAGCGCCGGATTCACTCTCATGTGGCAGGTACTGATGAGTCACCTTGTTGAATCAGCCCCGATCTGGCTCCCTCGGACAGGTGCCATGGTCCTGCTGATACTGTTCTCCGCATTTTTTTCTTCGAGTGAGACGGCCTGTTTTTTTTTGTCACGTGATCAAATCGGCCGATTTTCCGCGGGAAACAACCGCGAAAAAATTCTGGCATCGCTCATGGGCAATCCGGATCGACTGCTGACCGGTGTGCTGTTCTGGAATCTGGTCATCAACCTGACATATTTTGCGGTTGGCATTGCTCTGGTCCGACGACTGACACTGGCCGGTTATCCAGCGATTGCTGCTGCCGCCGGTGTTCTGAATCTGCTGGGTATGATTATCTTTGGTGAAGTCCTCCCCAAGAGTGTGGCCGTTGTGCGAGGGCAGGCTCTGGCCCGGGCTGCCGCCTGGCCGCTGGCGACGGCACTGTTCATACTGGATCCGCTGATTCCCCTGTTAAGCCGAATGGCCCGGATCCTGCGCCGCACGTTCTGGCCGGATGTAAAACAGGAAGCTCAGTTGAATCCCGCCGATCTGGAACGAGCACTGGACACGTCAGCAGCACTCGGTCGGGACATGCTTCAGGAAGAACAGCATGTGATGCACAATGTGCTGGATCTGAACGAAATGCAGGCCGAAGAGGTCAT
Source organism: Fuerstiella sp. (assembly GCA_022447225.1). Classification (NCBI taxonomy): domain Bacteria; kingdom Pseudomonadati; phylum Planctomycetota; class Planctomycetia; order Planctomycetales; family Planctomycetaceae; genus Fuerstiella; species Fuerstiella sp. The sequence continues at coordinate 162,579 of JAKVAZ010000006.1, forward strand.
GTGTCCTCGCAGACACTGCCTTTCCGTTCCACCGGACGGACGGCTGAATTCAACGAATCTTCCGAATGTGCGACATGTGGATTTCCTGCTCGTCCAGGACAGCAAAGACAGCGAAATTTACGGCGTCCTTCCTCTTGACCATCTCCACACAGCTACGGATCAGACGTATGCCGAACTGGCTGAACCTGTCGTGTTCGTTCCGTGGTGTGCCAGTCTGGCTCAGGTACTGACCCAGCTTGAAGGACGTAACCGCGAAGTTGCAGTGGTTGTCCACGAACATGGTGAAATGGTAGGCATCCTGCCCTATGAGGACCTGATTGCCAGCGTGCTTAGTGAGTCGCCCAGCCGCACCAAGCGTATTTTACGTCGCGAGCCACTGATTGAAGTCGATTCCAATCATTACCATGCTGAAGGACTGGTGACGCTGAGATATCTGGCCCGACGTCTGAGGGTCACACTGACGGCACATGATGAATCGCTGTACACCCTCGCCGGCTTATTCCAGGATCGACTGGAACGAATTCCTTTGCGGGGAGACCAGTTCGAATGGCACGGCTGGGTTTTTACTGCAATCGACGTGACCGACCGGGGTCTGGTGAGAGTTCTTGCAGAACCCGCAGAATTGCCGGGGCCGGCCCAGGAGGTCTCTGAACGATGATCACGGTACTGATACTTTCCGTGTCGTTTGCACTGTTTCTGACCGGAATGCAGCTGTCGGCATTCTTCAGCGGGTCGGAAACCGGCTTCTACCGTGTGAGCCGCCTGCAACTGACACTGCAGGAGCAACAGGGCGACGAAGCTTCGCGTCATCTGGTCGAGTTCGTCCGTCACCCGGAACGCTTCGTAGGTACCACACTGGTTGGAAACAATGTGGCCAACTATCTGACCACACTGGCCATCGGACTTTTTGTTGCTGAAGCCAGCGGTTATCCCGGTCCGTCAGGATCCACTGAACTCACCGCAACTCTAATCCTGGCCCCCATCGTGTTTGTCTTCGGTGAGCTGATACCGAAAAGTCTGTACTATCGTTCGCCGCTGTCACTGCTGCGCCGCAGAAGTTCGATCTTTCGGTTCTTCTATTATCTGTTCCTCCCGCTGAGTTTCCCGCTCACACTGATCGCTCGCGCCGTTTCCAGATTCACAGGACAGGAAACCCCTTCAGTCGACACGATGTTTGGGCGAACCCGGATGTTTGGACTGATTGCCAGTGGAGAGCGTGACGGAATATTAACACAGGTTCAGCGGCGCATGGCAGACAACCTCATCCACACCGAAGAATTGACACTGGCTGAACTCATGGAATCACCTGGTCAGATTCCAAGGGTTAGGCAGTCCGCGGGTCTGGAGACGGTGCTCGGTGTGGCAGCGGCGTCCGGCAGCGCTTGGGTCTTCCTCGAGCGTGAGCAACAGGAAGTCACCGGTGTAGTTCGTGTTTCCACGCTGATGTTGTCCCGATTCTCTCCTGCCGCAGTATCGGAACCTTTGCCACAGTTCAGCCAGGAAACACATCCACTGGTGGCACTTTCTGAATTATTCCGACAGCACGCACAGTTTGGGATCGTACGGGATCATGGTATCACCGTGGGAGTAATCCGTCGCAGTATCCTGAGCAGTCAGCTGTTAATGTCCCGAAAGGCCCCTGCGGTACCAACGACGGCATAGGAATGACAGCACACCGCATCAACGTCATTTTCCGCACGGCCATCGTGGCGGAGCTGGTGCTGATTGCCACGACCTGGCGTCTATGGCTTTGTGCTGCAGAATTCCCTGTTGTCCCGCTTTTTGGCATCTTTCTCCAGATACCGCTGATGCTGGTTCGACTCGTTTCGCTGACATTTGTTGCCGCTTTACTGGTGGCTGCCTTCACCGGCCGTGGAAAACGTTTGATGCCCGGACGACGTATCTCGGCCGTGAGCCTCCTGCTGGCAGGTCTGGCCGTCTGCTGCAATCAGCATTGCCTGCAGCCGTGGCACTGGTTGTTTATGCTCACCATGTCTTTCCGCATGATTCTGTCGAACGACGACGTGCTGAACGTACTCCGGCGGCTGTTGCCGTGCATTTACGTCTTCGCCGCTGTCTCTCGTTTCGGACCGAACATCGATTCCGGAATGAGCCGCAGCGTCGTCACTGTACTGCTGGAATCTGCGGATCTCACACATCTGACCGCATCGGAAGAAACAATGTTCTGGGCCTGTCTGCTAAGCACAATGCTTGAGCTGTCTGCCGGGCTGTTGTTGTGGATATCACGGACCCAGTCCGTGGGCAGGGGACTCGCTGTCGCCATGCATCTGATCCTGATCACAGCTCTGGGTCCCTGGGGACTCAACCAGCATCCGGCTGTTATCATCTGGAACGCGTTCCTGGCCTTATGGGTTATTTTTCTGTTTCCTGTGCCGTTCATGCATCAGAAATCTCCATCGGCTTCGGTCACTGCAGCTGCCGGATTGTGTATAACATGGTCAACACTTGCGCTGTTCGGTGTCACCGACAGCTGGACCGGCTGGCAACTGTATTCCCCTCGTCCGGAAACACTTCATCTCCGGATCCACTCCGCTGCTGCCGCTGAACTGCCTGCGTCAGTGGCTCCGTTTGTATCTGATTCAACGCCCCTGGACGAATGGCACACGGTACGTCTGGATCGCTGGAGCCTGGCCGCCGCCGGCGTGCCAATCTATCCGCAGGCGAGATTTCAGCTGGCCGTGGCCGGAAGATTGATCAGAGACATGGACAGTAGTCAACACGTCAGAATCGGGCTGAATGTGCCGGACCCGATAAGGTGGTGGCGTCGAACCACCGTCTCACTGTCCGGAAAACCAGCCATCAAAGAAGCCACACAGACCTGCCGGCTCAATGCCACTGCCCGCTGATCAAGATGACAGTGTGGTACCGTGTAACGAAAAAACATGGCTGCGAAATACCGGCTGCGCCCGACTGTTCCAAAGGGCCGCGGCAGATCAATGATTGAACTCCGGTCGTCGGTCGCCAAGTTGTTCTTTCATTCGCGCAACGATGCTGCTGTGCATCTGACTCACCCGGGACTCAGACAGTCCCAGGGTGGTTCCGATTTCCTTCATTGTCAGTTCTTCGTAGTAATACAAAATGATGATCAGTCGTTCATTACGATTGAGTCCCCGGGTGACCAGTTTCATGACATCCAGTTTCTGGATGCCGTTTGTCGGATCTTCACCCTTCGCATCTTCCAGCACGTCAACTTCGCGGACATCTTTGTAGCCGTCAGTTTCGTACCACTTCTTGTTCAGGCTGACCAGGTTCACTGCGCTGGCTTCAGCCTTAAGTTTTTCAAACTCCTGGATGGGAAGACCCATTTCCCCGGCGATTTCGACATCCGTTGGTGGACGGCCGACCCTGGCAACAACCGATTTCCGAGCGGCCTCCAGCTTGCTGGCTTTGCTGCGTACAAGACGAGGAACCCAGTCCATGGTTCGCAGTTCGTCCAGCATGGCCCCGCGAATACGTGGCACGCAGTAGGTTTCGAATTTAACGCCACGTTCCATATCATAGGCTTCGATGGCATCCATAAGACCAAAGACACCAGCAGACATCAGATCGTTAAGATCCACACCTTCCGGCAGTTTGGCCCACACGCGTTCTGCATTGTATTTCACAAGTGGCAGATACCGTTCCATCAGCCGGTTCCGCAAGGCTTGATTGCGCATGTCCTTTTTGAATTCTATCCAGACATGCACTATATCTTCACTGAGCTTGCTGGTCATTCAATCCTCCATAACGAACATCGCACCGGAAACGGGTGCCACCTGGTATCCGATAGTTTCGGAACCCTTACGGCCTCCAATCCAGTAAAACCGGTTCAACACACCGGCTCACCGGATTCATCTACACAGTCCTGTGGGGACTGATCTGAGACAGATGGTTTCGAGTGCTGCTCTTCTCTCCCGCGATCAATATTCAACTTCTGTCACATCACCGGGTGGAACCGGTAGAATTTTTCAATCCGGTTTCACCCGAAAATCATTTGATACAGGCCCGCATTTCTGCACTACCTGTACCGCTCACCGGCAGTCACCGGACCGTCACTTTTCATGACGGTCCCCGCATGGTGGTACCAGCGATTTCACGGTTGATAATTGAGCAGCTTTGGAGTTGTCCAGAGGGATGGAAGACCGAAAAACGGAGTTTCTTAGTCCAGGCCATTTGTTCGGCAGAAACAACCGAATTTGTTTCAACTCGTCGGCAGTTTCATCCTGCACACTCCCAATGCGTCGCCGATACAAAAGTCAAGTCGCACAAATTGCAGAATCAGGATCAACCCGATCCGGAATGAACCACAACCGAACGCTGGCGACAGGGCACAAAAAACACGCTGCACCTCAAACCGCGACTCCAACGTCTAAAATGGCTTCGGTTGCAGTCGCCATGATCAGAATCCACTAACTGTTCTGTAAAACGGCAGAATCTGCTCAATACGGGAACCTTCGCTGAGACCACACACCGAATGACCCGGACAAAGTTCAGCGATTCGGCCCGATCAGGAAGAATGGACACAGGTAACTCTGCGGTTTTCACAAAAACCCAAATACCAGGGGCAAGTCGGTATTTGACGGCAAACATTCCTGATATTTTGTTAAATGGGGTTAGTCTGCGGGGTCAGTGGAATTAGCGTCTCCGACGGACGATGTGTTTTGGAGCTATGCTCAAAGGATTAACAGTGGGTGAATTTGCTGGGGTCGGTTCGGGAAATTTGGGTATTTCCACAATCGCCGATGTCTACGATCAGCATGATCTGTTCGATCTGCTGGACGACGAGGCTGTGCTTGAGTTGTCTCGACAAGGCGGCTCGGCCGGCTTTGCAAGTCTGTCGAGTATCAGAAAATCCACGGGGATCCGTACCCGCCGAATTTTGCGGGAGGGCGTCTCCGCCGGGGATTTGGCGGTACGACTTTGCGAACGCCTCGAATGTGAATCCGAAACAGATCTCCGTGACTGTCATGCGATCCTGCTTTGCCATTCGCATACCGACCACAGTGCCTGCCATCGACTCGCCCAATCAATGGAATCTTCCCTGGGCCTGCCGAAAGGTTTGATCACCCCGTTTAACTATGGCTGCACTGGATTCCTGAAACTGCTGCAGGAAGCAAGTATTGAATCTGATCACATGCCACCCGGAGCAAAGATCGCTGTGCTGTCGATTGAAACCCCGGAGTTCTGGCACGACGGATCTGATCGCTTATTTTGTGGTCTGATTTCCGCAGGGGCTGTTGGCGCGATCATGGAACACGGTGGCGGAATGCCGCTCGATCTGATCTCTGCGGATGACTTTCTTATTCCGCAAAATCGACGTCCTAATCCGGATCCGCTGTTCCGGACCGAACGGTCAGATGTCTTCACTTTCCGCGGCGCACCTGTTCGGCGCGCCGTGATGAGGATGAATCCGGAATCTGTGTTCATCAATGCGATTGAATTGATGCTGTCCAACCTTCGTGCAGCGATGGATTCGTTCGAACCTCAACCACACGAACGCGTTGTGGTTATCCCTCATCAGCCAAGTGCTAAACTGCTGAAAGCGCTCGTTGCTACAGGTCAGCCCGAGTTTCCTGAGGTGGAATTCCTTAATAATCTTTCAGGATACGGAAACGTGATCTCAGCGTCCGTCCCTACGGTTCTTTCCCGTCTGGACGAAGTCCTGGCTCAAAACGGAAGAGCACCGATGAACGATGGAGATCATCTGATTCTACTGGCAGCCGGAATCTGCATGACGCATATTGCTGACCAAATGTCGGCAGGTTTTGCGCATATCCGCTGGGCTTCGGTTTCCTCAGCCATTGAGCTCGAATCCGGCGTGATCCCACACGTCTGAGGTTCCGCCTGAACGTTGTTCCCTAGGCGTTTGAGACTGATCAGGAATGCAAGTGCTGCGGTTCACAGGGTCGCGCACAGGCAGGAATCCTCCAAACCGGCGAATCAGGTCGCTTGCCCGGAAACCCGGGTAAGAACGGCGACGTGACACTGCTTCACACCGGACTGATTCAAAATGCGCACGGCTTCATCACAGGTCGCTCCTGTGGTCAACACGTCATCTACCAGCAGAATTCGCCTGCCGTCTACAAGGTGTGAGTCCTGAATTCGGAACGAGTCACGCTGACTCGCCTGCCGACCGGAAACAGTCGCTCGTTTCTGAAGCGGGGTACCTCTTGACCTTCCCAGCACATTGACGTCCACCGGTCGTTTCAGGGCTTTGCCAATCTCCGTTGCCAATAAAGCTGCAGGATTGAAATTACGTATGATTCGCCGGTGCCAGATCTGAGGTATCGGAATGATACGATCAATGCCCAGAGCCTGAAGTTCCCGGGCACGAACATCAACAAACACTTTTGCCAGCGTCCGGATACTGTTGGAGGAAAATGACCATTTTCCGGACAGCAGCAGCGTCTGTAGAGCTCCCTCGTACATGGCCAGACACGTTACCGATTTGAAACGGAAACGTCGTCCGCGACAGTGGGGACATTTCCCGGCCGGATCGGCGTGGGGCCCCAGAGATGCACCACAGTTTGCACAGGTAACAACCCGCGGTGGATTCAGAAGCTCAAGACAATCAACACAGATCGTCGCCGGTACGTGGTCCGGATTGATATCAGTCACTGTCTGACAAAGCAGACATTCTGACGGCAGCAGCCATTCAAGAAAGTCCCGGGATGTCCGTCGAAGCAGGGGTCGCACAACTGCTAATGTCCTTCAAACGTCGTTGAACCATTCACTTAGATCGCGAACGATTCTGTCCGGTTCTTCAGCGCCAATCACAGCCGATGAAACAGCGATTCGTTGGGCACCGGCACCGGCAACCTGCTCGACACGATTCCGATCAATTCCGCCAATCGCAAACCAGGGCTTTGTCACAAACCCGGCTGTAGCCATTAATTCCGGTCCTGCCAGGCTGTCAAAGTGTTTGGTACTGGACGCGAATACCGGTCCGACACCCAGATAGTCCGCTGCATGCGCCGCCGCTGAGTCAATGTCTGCAGCATTGTGGGTGGACAGACCAATCAACAAATCGGCACCAACCACGCGCCGGACGTCTTTCACGCAGCAGTCCTGCTGCCCCAGATGGACTCCGTCTGCTCCGCTAAGGTAAGCAATATCGGATCGATCATTGACAATGCACAACGCACCGGCCTCATGACAGATCTGAGCCAGCCATTTCGCTCGCGACAGAAGTTCGGAATCGTCCAGATGTTTCTCACGAAGCTGAATCATATCAGCTCCTCCCTGCAGGCAGGATTCGACAACCTGCTTCCATCCGTGCCGACACCCCTGTTCAGTGATCAGTACACAAACGGTTGCCTGCCCAAGTCGTTTTAGGCGGAAATAGCCGAAAACGACTCCGGTCAGCATGCGTTGATGAATTTCGTAAGCCCGGTAACGCAACTGCTTCATTTCGACAGAGAACTCAGAGCTTATCAGCTTGCCAAATTCTTCGAGGCTGCGCAGAGATTCCTGGATCCTTTTTGAATTGGCATTCACAATATCTATTGTCCCGTGGCGGATCTGTTCCACAGACCCCGTGAGACCCGTTCCGCAGTCTCCCGGGACATCCCGTTCCAAAACCACAGAATGACTGTGAACACGGTCCGGATCAGTCGCCGCCAGTTTCTGCTCAGAAACCGCCAGACGGTGCCGCAGATCCTTCAACTCCCTTACCAGCGCGCTGTCGTCCGTGACGAAACGTGCACAGTCCTCAAGCACACGAATTCCTTCCCGAGCCCGGTTCATACAGGCATCCAGCACACGTGAAGGCTTACACGAATCATGGCTGAGCATTCTGTGATCAGCAGCGCCCGAACTTTCTACCTCTGCTCCGGAAGTCACCCGAACGGTGACGGAATCAGCCTCGGCTTCCTGTATACCGCAGTTTGTCAGCAATAACTCCGCAGTCACCCCGTGTTGGCGCAACGTCCGGCAGACAGGAGTATTGAACTGCAGCATCGCTGAAAGCAGATGTTGACTGGAAATTGCTGCAGACCGCAGATCCATACGGGCGATTCGTCGCGTTTCCTCAATGATTCGGACCATCCCGGACGGGAGATGCAGGCTTCTCACAGCAACTGAAGCATCAGTATCGCTGTGTGTCGCAGTGGAAAATTCTTTTGCCGGAGTAAAGAAATTTGTGGCGACATCGTCTGTGGTCACACCGGCGGACCTCAACAAATCGCCTGCCGGACATTCCTGCTCGAGCAGGACACAAATCAGATGACCGGTACACTGAGCGAGTTCTTCAGACCCACAGCATTCTGCAACGCGCTGCAAAATTCGGAAAACAGACGGTGTCAACAGGAGCTCAGCGTCATCACAAGGCAACTTGAAAACTCCAAACGCCTGTCCATTTTGCGCAAGCATAAAGCCCGAACATTCCAATCCCTGGCCGAACAGTCAGTTAAAAGCAACCCTAAAGCCGGCTGTCCGCCAAAAAACCTCAGGAATACGGGGAAACAAACGACCGACGAATCCCGTTTCTGCGGCACTACTTCAGGAAGTCACCGGACGAGTGTATCGGACAATCTTGTCGATCTTCACCGTCACCCATAGAATTCGGTATGTAATTCGCGTAACCGGACAATCTCGACTCAGCCTGCCACAGTGGCGGTCCGACGGTGGGGATTGAACGGAACTTAACGATTTGACGGATGAAAGTCGCAGGATTCACTGGGGGACACAATGCGATAAGCTATTGCTCTCCCTGTAACCGATATCGAACCTGAGGCAATTCTTTGTGTGCGTCGGTTAATCCAGACCCGGTATAAAATCCCGCGCTAGATTGACTGTAATCAGCCAAAGTTTCAACCGTCGGCCGAAGGACCCAGAAACATCAAAAGCTTTGAGGCTTGGAAGAGCTGACGAGCCTGTTGTTGAGACACTCTTTAACGAGAGGGAAGCCGAATGTACGAAAGATTTACAGACCGGGCTCGCAAAGTGATGCAGCTGGCCAATCAGGAAGCCCAGCGATTCAATCACGAATACATCGGCACTGAACACGTCCTGCTGGGACTGGTCAAAGAGGGTTCCGGCGTTGCTGCGAATGTCCTGAAGAACCTGGACATCGACCTCCGCAAGATTCGAATCGAAGTCGAGAAGATTGTTCAGACCGGTCCCGACATGGTCACAATGGGCAAACTCCCGCAAACGCCGCGTGCAAAAAAGGTCATCGAGTATGCCATGGAAGAAGCGCGGAACCTGAACCACAACTATGTTGGCACGGAGCATCTGCTTCTCGGCCTGCTGCGGGAACAGGAAGGTGTTGCGGCACAGGTCTTAATGAATCTGGGAATGAAACTTGAAGATGTTCGTGACGAAGTCCTGAATCTTCTTGGGCACGGACTGGAAGCCGCCGAAGCAGGAGGTGGCGGTGAACGGACTGAGGGCAGTTCACAGCGAAGCGGAAGCCGCAGCAAAACGCCTGCCCTAGACAGCTTTGGTCGAGATCTGAGTGAACTGGCAAAGCAAAAGAAACTGGACCCGGTGATCGGCCGCGAACGCGAAATCGAACGTGTGATTCAGATTCTTTGCCGTCGTCAAAAAAACAACCCGGTCCTGCTGGGTGAGGCCGGTGTCGGCAAGACTGCCATCGTGGAAGGCTTTGCCCAAATGGTCGTTGACGGGAATGTTCCCGATCTCCTTGCAGAACGTCGTATCATTGTCCTGGACTTGGCAATGATGGTCGCGGGTACCAAGTACCGTGGTCAGTTCGAAGAACGTATCAAAGCGGTGATGAATGAAGTTCGCCGCGCGCGTAACACCATTCTTTTCATTGATGAGCTGCACACGCTTGTCGGAGCCGGTGGTGCAGAAGGCGCCATTGACGCTTCCAACGTTTTAAAACCGGCGCTCAGTCGTGGCGAACTCCAGGTGATCGGAGCCACAACACTGGATGAATATCGCAAGTACATCGAAAAAGACGGAGCACTCGAACGACGTTTCCAGACAGTAATGGTCAATCCTCCGTCACCCGAACAGGCCGTGGAAATCCTCAAAGGCCTGCGCGAACGTTATGAAGAACATCACCGGGTGCAGATCACGGATGATGCACTGGAAACAGCTGTCGAAATGTCGACTCGTTACATCACCTCCCGCTGTCTGCCGGACAAAGCCATCGACGTCATTGATGAATCGGGGGCCCGTATCCGTCTGAAATCGATGGTGCGGCCTCCGGATCTCAAGGAAATCGAAGATGAAATTCAGCGACTGAACCAGGCCAAAGAAGACGCCGTGGCAGAACAGCAGTTTGAAAAAGCGGCGTCGCTGCGTGATCAGGCCGATAAGCTCCGGCGAAAGAAAGACCAGCTAACCGAAGAATGGCGTGAAAAATCACGCAAGACAGACGGTGTGGTGGACGCTGAAGTTGTGGCCGAAGTGGTGGCCAAGATGACCGGAATTCCACTCACTCGACTCTCCAGCGAAGACGCCGTCCGCCTCCTGCAAATGGAAGACGAACTTCACAAACGTGTGATCAGTCAGGATGAACCGATCACACAGGTCTGCAAAGCCGTCCGACGAAGCCGCAGCGGCCTGAAGGATCCTAAACGACCAACCGGTGCGTTTCTGTTTTCCGGCCCCACCGGAGTCGGTAAAACACTGCTGGCCAAGACCTTGGCCGAATTTATGTTCGGAGACGAAGATGCACTGATCCAGATCGACATGTCCGAGTACATGGAAAAACACAACGTCAGCCGACTGATCGGTGCTCCTCCTGGATACGTGGGCTATGAAGAAGGTGGTCAGCTCACCGAAAAAATTCGCCGGCGCCCTTATGCAGTTGTGCTGCTGGATGAGATCGAAAAAGCTCATCATGATGTATTCAATATGTTGCTGCAGATCATGGAAGAAGGGCATTTGACCGACAGCTTCGGCCGAACGGTCGACTTCAAAAATGTTGTTGTGATCATGACCACCAATGCCGGAGCCAACCAAATGGCCCACGGCGGCAGTATGGGACTCCACACTCTTCGTGATACGGATGAGGAGCAGTCTTATGACGACATGAAGAAAAACCTGATGCACGAACTGCAGAAGCAGTTCAAACCGGAATTCCTTGGACGTCTGGACGAAGTCGTCGTATTCCGTAAACTGACCCGCTCAGAACTCATGGAAATCGTGGACATCGAACTGGCTAAGGTTTACGACAGACTGATGGAACGAGGCCTGCGTCTGGTGCTAAGCAATGAAGCACGCGGGTTTATTATCGATAAAGGCGAAGTGGACGACGGCCTGGATTACGGTGCTCGACCACTACGACGGAGTGTTGAGCGTTTCATCGAAGACACACTGTCTGAAGAACTGCTGCGAGGCACATTCGAAGGCAAAAATGTGATCAACGTGTCTGTCACTGAAGTCGGGGATCAAAAGCAGCTGAGGTTTGACGGTGACTTTGAAGAACCACCGGAAACAGTCGAAGAAGGAGAACTGGCCGGAGTCGGGTCCGGTGAGGAATCGACGGATGATCAGTAGGCAACAGCGATGACGTCGGTCTCTGCCTGTAAACATGATTCAGTCCCCGGTCACCTGACCGGGGACTTTTAAGTTATAAACAGCTTCTCATTAAGCAAATGTTCAGATCATGTCACTGTTTCTTTCGGGAATTCGTCCTTCCTGGCGAACAGGACACTGTCGAATGTTTTGCTGAACCTGCAGGACAGATGACTGCGGAACAGACATGCAGGAATTCCTGCTCAGACGGAGCCGGATGTTGAAACTGCGCCATGTTATCCTTGGAACCACCGGCTGGCTGACCGTCATTATCTCCGTCTGCCTGTCTACACACTCCAGACTGGCTCAACAGTCCGCAAGTCTGACGAAACTGTCAGGAGATCTCCGCGGCTGGATCACCGGCGCCCGAAACGTCGAACAGGCAAAAACTTCGGTACCACTGAGGATCGCTTTGCACGATCCCGTGTTTGTTGCCACAACCAATGACCGCTTCATTCAGGCAGGCTACGTCTCAAATATCGACGGAACCAGGGCCCACAATCCGAAGTACGTGCAGTCCGCGGAGATCGTGATCTATCACAGCGTGCTGGCTCAGTTTCCTGACGGTTGCCACCTGGAATATTACACCACTCCGATGAACCTCGACCAGGTCATCACCACAATGATTCCTCCGGAACGCCGCGTTGAGATTGCAGCGATGGTCCGAAGTGAGTGGGGTGTCCATGAGAACATTGTGCTGGAACAGCTGGAACCGGTGGTAAAAGAAGGAATGAATCGGGCCATCAGGGCTGTCGAAGCTGAACTGCCCGGAATCATCAGTAACTATCAGAAAGATTTTCAACACCTGAGTACTAGATTTCAGGCAGAGATTCTGACCCGGCAGCTTATCCCGATTGTTCGCGAAGAGATTCTGCCAATCATTAAGGAAGAATCTCAACCGCTCGCAATGGAAATCGGCAGGTCACTTTGGAATCGCGTCTCACTGACATCATTCGCCTTACGCTATCTTTACGATGTTTCACCACTCCCGGAACGCAGCGCCGTCCGCACAGAATTCGAGCGATTTATTGAACGTGAAGCCGTGCCGGAACTGGAGGCCCGCACTGATGAACTCATTGGTGTCACCAGGCAGATCATTAAACGTGTTATGGAAAATGAATCGGTTCGCAGTAAGGTTCGGGATACCATTCAACATATCATGGAAGACCCGGAAGCGAGCCGCGTCCTCGGAGTTATCGTCCGCAAGGCGACAATCGAAAATACCGTCCTGCACAGTGAGCTTAAACAGTACTGGAACAGCCGACAGACAAGAACCGCCCTTCGGGTCACCTCCGACCGACTCGAACCAATGGTGCGTTCCATCGGTGATCTGATCTTTGGCAATCGTGAGAAAGGAATTACGGCCGAATTTTCGCGAGTACTCAGATCGCAGATACTCAGAAAAGACCGACGATGGTTCGTCATAGTTCCGGATAATCTCAGCAACCAACCCGGCTCTATTGAGATCCGGGTCGCAGGTAAACCGATGCAGTATCCGCTGAGATTTTTCGGTCAGCAGCAAAGCCCGCTGACTCCCGAATCTCAGCGGTTCGACTCATCTTCTTCTCCGGAAGTCAGGGGAGCATCAATGTGAATTCGAAAAGTAACGTCCCGCAGTCTATGTGGCGTATCAATGTGCTGCGAAAACAACGCTGCCAGTGTCTGACAGGCGAATTTTCATCTGCCAATCACTCCGAAAGCAACTGACTGTCCGCCATGACAACCGATTCCGGCTTTGATACTCCCGCCAGTTCACAAACGGTCCCCCCCCCTGATCCCCCCCGAAAGACGGATGAGGGAGTCTCCGTTCATTTATCAGAAATGTCCATCAGCGCAGGCGGGCGTTCACTGCTGTGCAACTCTGCAGCAGAATTTCCGGGCGGATGCGTCAGTCTGATCATTGGCTGCAGCGGTGTTGGCAAATCACTGCTACTGCGAATTCTCGCGGGCCTAATCGACTCGTCTGACGATGCTATCAGATGGACCGGTCAAATTGACCGTCAATCGTCCTCCGGCCCCCGCCCCGATTCTTCAGCGGCGGTCGTGTTCCAGAACTATGCGCTGTTCGACGAACTGACGCCACGGGAAAACGTGGAAATCGCACTGGATCACACAGCCTCCCCTTCTGCCACACAAGCCAGCGTCAGCGATCGGGCCTCAGGTCTCCTGGACCAGCTCGGAGTCCCCACCGATCGACCAACCTCCGTGTTAAGCGGCGGTCAGCAACAGCGTCTTGCCATTGCCAGAGCCGTTGCAATGGATACCGATATCATTCTCTATGACGAGCCAACATCCGGTCTGGATGCCGCCACGGCCGAACGAGTAGCCCGGCTGATCCGGTCAACACAGGAACAGTTCCGGCGGACTTCGGTGATTATCACTCATGACTTCCAGGCACTAAAGACGATCGCAGACCGGATCTATGTCCTGAATCATGTTCGTCATTCTCTTGAAGAAATCCCGCGCGAGCAATGGGACCGGTTAAGCAAAGCTATTGGCGACCCGCCTGACGTCGACACCGACAGCCCGCCACAACCCGGCCTACCAGCTAAACTCATGTCGGCGGGGTCGCGTTTTCTTGGTCGCAGCGGACAGTCCATTGAAGAAATCGTGAGGTTGCCCTGGTCACTGCTGCCGATGTGGAACAGCTTCCGCTGGGGACTTCGAAGCACACGTCACTATCTGGGTCTGGTCGCCGGTCCGTCGGCCTGTGTCTACATCACGATTGCCGGAATCATCATCGGTTTCGTGTCTCAGGATTTTATTTTTCGTTATTTGCCCTTTCGTCAGTACACGGAACCTCTGCTGATTGAAAACCTGCTGCATGCAACCGGTTTTTCACTTTACCGATTCCTGGTGCCGCTTCTGTGCACGATTCTGATCGCTGCCCGGTCTGGAGCTGCGGTGGCCGCCGATATTGGCAGTAAGGTCTATGGAAATCAGATCGATGCGATGAAAACAATCGGCATTGATCCCGAACGATCACTGCGGACACCCATTCTCTATGCTTTTCTGCTGGGAACTCCACTGCTGACACTGCTGAGTTATGCAGCAGCAACGCTCACTGCAGCAGTCGCATTTCTGGCCACCCATGCCGATCAGGGTGTGGTATTCTGGGATGCACACTACCACAAAGAGCTGCGTGACCCGGCAGCAGTATTCTACTGCGGAAGCAACTGGTTAATTGCGAAGCTGCTGTGTTGCGCCGCCGGAATCGCAATGGTCGCCTGGAACTGTGGATCAACACCAAAGCAATCCGGACCGGAAATCAGTACCGGTGTCACGCGAACAATTCTCTGGTCAACGTTACTCGTCCTGCTGGTCCACCTGCTGTTCTCCCTGCTGGAATTCCAGGCTCCGGTTTGACGGCCGGCAGCTTTCATACTTTGAGAGACCGCATCACTAAAACTGACGGTATGTTCTGCCGGTCTTTCTCACACAGACGGCTCTCCCTTAGACCATCAAACGCTGCACTGGAAGTCCTGTGCTACTGTTTGACCGAAATCCTGAGAGATGTAGCAAGTTCGGTTAGTTTTTTGATCACGAACACCGTCAGAAAGCACCCGTTAAAACATGACAGAACCAGCAAAAGAAACACGGTCAACACAGAACCACCCGACGGGCACTGCACACAGCCTGCCAATATCGTCAAACACTCCTTCCGGCTTAGAATTCGGTCGCCTGAAACGACTGGAATTTCGGTCTCCGTAAATCCATCCGTTCCCGAATCACACGATTCTTGCACGTGGTCCGTTTCACTAAGAGGTCAACACAGATCTCAATCTGAAACATCCAGTTTGAAATTCCTGCCGGATAATCCCTGCGTTTCCAGATTGTACTGGTACCGTGGACCACTCACGATACGAAACTGTCCGGTTCCTCCCAATCGCTGACGCAGGTTGACCAAACGACCATTTTCGGCAGTCAAAGTGATCTGTGATTTGGAACGATCGTAGGAAATCCTGTCCGCGTCACCGGACAGGTCGCGGGATTCCAGTTGAGCATCGCCAACCGCTGTCACTGAAAACTCATCGCCGTCGGCACCAGGCACCGATTCAATGTAGACTTCTTCAGCCTGCAGCAGTCGACTGTCTTCCGGCATCGTCTCCGCCGGAAGTGACTCCAAGTCTATTTTCTCATCGAGTTCCTGCACAGGAACAAAAGCAATAGTCACGAAGTTTCTCAGACTTACGTCCCGGTCATTCAGACTTCCCTCCATCTGTCCAATAAACGACGCCCTCAGCCGAACAAGTGGCGATCTGCCAATTTCGGTTCGGCGATTCGACTCCACACGAATCTGCGTCACCGGACCGGATTTGGTGTTCGTTGTCGTTGACTCAATATATCCCGGACCAATTGCTGAAAATTTCCCGGTGCCTGGTTCCAGCTCCAGATCAACCATCTTTGCATTCAGCAAACCGTCCAACTCTCCGTCAGTAAAGGATTCCCGATGTATAAGCGTCTCACCCACACAACGAATCCGTTCAATTTCGGGAGAATCTGACGAACTAACTGAGTCAACGCTAATGCGTTCAGAGTTCTGCGAACCGGCGAGATTAATCGCATCAGCAAAAAAGACCATCAGTTCGGGCGTACGGATTTCCGCATCATGGACCTGTGGGTCATCCACGGCATACTGGAGTTCGTCAACATCAACACGAATGCCACCGACAAAATGTGCCCTTTTACCGCGAACATTCATGTAGTCTGTCCAGCGAATCTTAATGGGAACCGGACTCGGTAACTGCTGTCCGTCGAAATCCTGATCAATCACCATTTCCAGCTTACCACCGCCATTGATTTCGGCCACACCCTCAGCCTGATGCAGGTCGATCCTCAGCCCTGTGACGTGCCCCGTTGAAGAACGGAGCATTGCTGGATTTCCAAACAACTTGATATCAGCCTGATCGCCAACACCATTTTCGGCAATAAACGTACTGCCTTCAGCGGTATACGCGTCCTTCGGATCAATGCCCTGATGCTGGACAATGACGTCTCCGGCCAGCCGAATATGGCTCCATCGCTGCTGCCCAGAGGAATCATCGGAAAGCACAACTTTTGCCGTCATTTCCCGACCAAAGAATGTGGAATGTCCCTGATCGCCCGAAAGACGAGATTCAGTCTGCGAAGCACGTTTCTCGTTTGAACCGGACAATTCCTTTGTCTGTGAAATCACACTGATGTTTCTTTTGACACTGTCCTCATTCGGATGAAAATAAACCGTCAACTGATCCTTCAATTCACCCGAAACTCTTGGCGACCGAACAATCACATTTCCCTGAGCTACCAGTTTCTCCGGGCGTAAATCCGCCACATTCAGTGACAACTCCGGCGGAGTTCGGGACTGCCTCCCGGTAGGCACCTGTTCCGCAGCGTCCAGCCTGAGTTTGATGGTTCGGCCCTCAATCTTCATCTGACGGTCCGGAAGCGACACTTTTCCGCCACCGGCAATTGTGACAGTACAGGACTTGCCGGCGGCCTGCCGACGCACGTTGAGGTGTCGTGTCCACAGGACGGAAGCCGCGATATCACGGTCCCCCACATTCCAGCGGGATTTTCCCGGACGTCCTAGAGAAGCAGGAAAGATAGAACCGGGTCCGATACATTCAATACGCTCAACGCCGGTCCCTTCACCGTGAAGCAGTCGCAGGTGAGGAACACGCAACACACGACCATTCTGCTGGATACTTAGTTTCCTTTGTTGTCGTTTTGAACTGTCCTGCGACTGGAGTGAACCGTACATATCCAGTTGACGAGCACCAACCTGATAGTCCAGCTGCATCATGCCGGCTTTAATGTCGTTCTCAGTCGAGTAATACCGGACAATTTTTTTCGAGACGCCTCTGGCTGAAACTTTGCCAAGATGAAGTCGACTGATATTGGCTCTGCCGGTGTCCTCAAGAACATTCTGGTAAAATGCCACATGGAGCTCCGGAGAATACATGCGGTCCGGTTCACCATCAGTCATTCGTTTCACCCGCACGTCCGTCTGCCGGTAGTCGTTACCGCCACGCATCCCGTAAAATATTCCCCGATTCGTCCTGAGATCGAATACAAAACTTCCGGGAGCAACAATCTCCAGTTCAGTTCCATTTTGGTTCCGTGGCTCGTCGAACTGCAGGCTGCACACAACCGGACCATTCATTTTCACAGCTGTAACAGTATTCACCGAAGTGAGACCTTTGGCATTTTCAGAATCAGGTTCGAGCAAAATTTCAACACCATTGTCCGCATAACCACTGTGACTCTCCCAGTGAAAGTCAACACGGTTGAACGATTTCAGTTTCATTGAAATCTCATCCACTGAAAATTCATGTCCGGTGATGTGCAGACCTTTGGGACCCTGAATCACAACATTGCCGGTCAGCCAGCCGTTAATAATTCGTCCAACTGAGGAATTCTTTGCTGAGAATCGTTCAGAAAGCGTCAGACGCGCAGAATCCGCGGTGACGACGATCGGCTTGACGTCGGGATCTTGATTCTTCCAAAGCATTGCAACCGGCTTCAGATCAATTAACTGACCGGCAGTCTCGGCAGGACCGGCTGCCGGAACTTCTGTGGTTTCCTGGGTGTTAAAAAACAGATACTGACGGTCATTTCGAAAGCTTTTATTCGCCTGGCGGACCCAGGCACTTTCGGGAAACCACTGCAGCACCGATTCATCTGCGACGGAAATCACTTCTGCCTGTGAAGCCTGTACCGGACGTCTCCGCACACTACGTTCAACGTCCAGCCATTGTGAACAGAACTGTATGTAGCCAAAGCACAGGCCGCTTAACGTTACCGCCGCAACAAGACTTCGAAGCACTCGATCGGTTGGTGATTGCACATCCATTATGACAGACTTCCGTGCATTCACGCAGAGTATCGCTGTGAAGAATCAATAATCTGCTCACCGGACGACCGCAGGTCAATCAGATCCGTGATGTCAATCACTCCAACCGGACAACCCTGATCATCAATCACCGGTAACTCACTGAGCTTGCCGACAGACATCACTTCCACAGCCTGAGGAACCAGAGCTGACTGGTGAATTGTGCATGGATTTGCAGACATCACTTCGGCGATGGGACGATCGAGCTGATTTTCTCTGTGCTGCTCAAGCAGGCGCGTGAGGTCGCTGTCCGTAAAGATCCCACTCAGTGTTCCCTCATCGGAAACCAGCAGGACAGCCCCTGTACGGCGGCCAGGCAGCTGTTGATCAACCAGTACAGACCGAATTGTACGGGACGGACTGGCCATCCTAAGATCCTCCCCGGTTCTCATAACGTCGCGCACGGACAGTAACTGACGACCAATGTCTCCCGCCGGATGGACCTTCGCAAAGTCATGAACCGTAAACCCCTGAACCCTGCTGATCGTTAATGCCAGAGCATCTCCCGCTGCGAGCATCGCCGCTGTACTGGTTGTGGGCGCCAGCCTGAACTCGCCGGCCTCCTGATGATGGCCGATGTTTATGGTAACTCTCGCGCCACGGGCCAGCGGATTACAGCAGTCTCGTGTTAGGGCAATCACCGGAATATCGCGGTCCGAAAATAAGGGCAACAACCGCAGGACTTCTTCCGAGCGACCACTGTTGGAAATCATCAGCACGATGTCGTCGTCGTGAACGCAGCCGATGTCACCATGAAGCGCCTCTGTCGGATGCAAAAACCATGCACGAGTTCCCGTGCTGGCGAATGTTGCCACCATCTTTTGTCCGATCAGACCGGCCTTACCAACCCCCGTCACAATCACGCAGCCGGACGTCCCGCCAACCAACCGAACCGCTTCGTAAAACGAAGTGTCCAGTGAATCCGCCAAGACCTCCAATGCCTGTGCTTCTTCGCAGATAACGTCACGCGCAAAACGTAACTGATCCACGGCGTCCAGAGGAATTACCTCAGACGACGTTGGCTGTTCCCGCATTGACTCTTCCCTGAATCCGGTGTCTGACGCCATCCTGGCCGTCCTAATCAACCCTGCTATGGTACCGCAACTGTCAAAAACGGGTCAATGTAGCCGTAAACTGTTTCGCTAACGGCACTTAAACACACCCCTTGCCATTTGCAGCATTGGGCTGTTTCTGCCGGAAACATATCACTGCAGTTCTCTTCACCGCTGTTGACTCACAGACTCACCTGAATTCCGGACAGCAACACGTTGAAAAACAAGGTATTCACTGCCATTTCATCCCTGTCACTGTTCTGTATGTCAGTCCGAAACAACCTCTCTGTACAGTCCCGAACATGTGAGCCGGTGACTCATCATCGATCCGTGTTTCTCCCGCCTGATAGATTTCGTCAACATCGATAAACCAAATCGGTAACCCATACCAATTAATTTTCATCGGTCATTTCGTTGATTCCTGCAAAAGTATTGTCTCAACTACAAAAGAGAATTTCAGATTTGCAGACATCCCGCTTAGAGGCTCGGTGCGGTGAATGTAATGTCACCAGACACTTCTCCGGTCTTATCGAAAGAAACAGAGTTCGTCGTTGCGGAACTCTGACAGCAGGCCTGTCGGTTTCGATTGACATCGACAGGTAAGAAACCACAGCGAGTTTTGCTGACATGGCACAGCCAGACCAAAGTGACCTCGGCGGCACACACCTCATTGAAGGCATTCAGAAATACAACAGTCGTCATGTCCAGACCATCGGTGCCGGTTACAAAGGGTGATCACCTCAGTCAGCAATCGGCCCTGCCTCGTTCTGAATGCAAATCATCTTCTGAAATGCCGGAGCAGACCGGTTACGTGTTTACCAGTGGAATGCCTTAACTGGTTCAACCAGCGATTCCACTGAGGACGTTTGTTCGCTCCAAAAAAGAATTCTGCTGATGAAACAGAAAAACGAACTCATCAGACCTCGTCTGCTTCCGCAGATTCGTGTAGTACTCTCAATCCGTCCTCACTATCTGCAGATTCCGTATGCTCCGTAACCCGCGGTTCGGTACCCGCCAACATCCTTCGGATGTTGCTGCGATGCCGCCAAATAATCAGGAGTGGAACACAGACGGCAAATGCCGTCTGTGATGCTGACGAAGTATTCCACGCGTGGTCCCAGTTCAACAGCAGATAAGCAGCACAAAATGCAGAGGAAGCCAGTATCGACCCGAGTGCCACCTGATGTGTCAACACCATTACCACAACAAATACAACCAACGCCATTCCAAGGGCCTGGGGGGCAAGAACCATCACAACCCCAAGTGCCGTTGCAACCCCCTTTCCTCCGCGCAACTGCAGGTACACCGGATACATATGCCCAATCACCGAACTCATCCCGGCAGCCACAGCCATGTGAGTCCACCACTCAGGAGAAATCAAAAATCCGGAGAGCCAGGCAGCAGCAACCGTGGGAATCAGCCCCTTGATTGCGTCCAGAATCAGCACCAAGGCACCCCAGTACCAGCCAAGGATTCGTCCGACGTTCGTTGCCCCGATATTGCCACTGCCGTAACTGCGAATATCATCTTTGACTACGAATTTTCCGACGAGAAATCCAAACGGGATACCACCAATAAGGAATCCCAGCACGCAACTCAAAAGCAGAAAGACAACAACTGGCACAACCGCCTAAATCTGTGAAAGAGGAGATCCGTAATCAAAATTAGGATGAACCGGTAAGTCGGCCTGAGCAGATTTCAGAAAAATCCGAAGTCCCCCCGTCCGTTTCTCACAGAAAGGGGTGAACTGCGCACCACATACAGTTACAGGCTGTGCGTCTGCGAGAGTCGTTCCTTGAATTCCAGGGCAAACGCTTCGTCCTGTTCCAGACTACGGTTATTCATTGCCAGTATCTTGCGGATCCGACCAACCGTCTGTTTCGCGGGACTGGTGAGACGTCTCACCAGTTCATCCGGCTCAAACTGCTCCAGCTCGCGAATGGTATGGATCCCCAGAAACACAAACGCATCCAGTGCCGACCGATCATTTTGAAACACAATGTCCAGGGGTGCATCAATCGGAATTTGAGATCTTCCGAGTTTGCGAGCAGGTTTGCCGGATCTCAATCCTGCCGTGGTTGTCGCCCGTCGTACTCCTTTGCGTTTTTTGACAGACTTTCTGGGCTGGGCAGCCGCAGCTGTGGTGCGCGACGCAGGGGATTTCCTGGCAACTGCGGCTGTTTTTTTCTTTGCGACAGTTTTTTTCGTGACCGCCTTTTTTTTGGCAGACGGTTTACCTGCAGTTTTCTTCTGTGTGGGCCTGCGAGAAGCAACCTTCTTTTTTGCTGCCGACTGTGACACAGTCTTCTTTTTTACGGCTTTCTTTTTCACAGCCTTCTTTTTCACAGCCTTCTTTTTCGCCATGGAATTGAGACTTTCCGAATCGACACCAAAAGAAAAAGAACAGGGTCCGTGATGGATGACTCCTGTTAAAAAACCGGCATGTGCACACGGAACTCATTAGCCCACTGAGCAGGCACCACGATCCGCGGTCAATATAGCGGCCCAATACCTAAAAGTAGCGAAATTAGCAGCGTGTCACCAGGAACAGCAGCTTTGAAGTGCCTGGAACGACTCGGTTTGCCGTCAATGAGCAGTTTGTCCGGGAAAACCGGCAGAATGGGCGAACTTCGTTGCCAGGACTTCCGCGGTTTCAGTACATGAATACTCACAATACTATAGCATTTCCGACTATTGAGACTGCCGAATCGGTCAGTGTGACCGGGATCATGCCACCATCGTCAGATGAACGAAAGCACCCGGCAGGAATTCTGGAAACCGCCACAAGGTCGGAACTCAGTTTGATTTAATGGTCCGATACCACGATTCGGATCAAACCAGCAACTTCCATGCGGCATAAAGAATACCGGCCAGGAGCACCATCCCCACCAGCTCGGCAGCAACGGTCAACCAGCCAGCCTCCTCTGAAAGAGAAGTCTGCCTGGAACTGATTTTCTTTTTCTGCAGAACAAATCCGGATCCGTCCATAAACGTAACTTTCGCACCGGACCTTAACTGGGCATACGGGTCCAGTTTACCATCCACAAACGTGGGGTGAGTCTTTGAATGCTGCTTCAGATGCCAGACCCCATTGTTGAATGTCAGCGTACACTGATGTTCGTCACAGGCTTCGCCGCGAATTTGAATGTCACTGGAAGTCCCTTTGCCCACCCGAACGCGTGCTGTATTGAGCTTCATTCGTCGCCGACTGCTGATGGCCTGAACATACCATCCACGCGGAAGGACCGGAGACTGGCCGGTTCCGGAAGAAAGCAGTCCTGACGACCGTCCGCTTTCCGAAACCTGTTGACTCTCACGGCGATCCGGCTGACGCACGGCGGGCGTTTCATTGCCGCTGAATGTCTCTTTTTCAGACTGAAGGTGCTGACTTGAATTGTCCACCCACGACAGAGTCGATGTGATAAACGAATTCGACCGGTCACGCTGTCGGTTTTCCCTGAGTTCGCGCTGGCGTGCCAGTCGGGCCCGAATCGTGATTAACCTGCGGAAGTCGAATTTGACTGTTCTGCGTAAAGACAACGGTTCCAAAGCGGCAGCCACTTCCGCCGCCGACTGATACCGGTTCGCAGGATCGCGAGCCATCATTTTTTCGACAACGTCGGAAATCTCCACAGGCACACCAGGTCTGATCACGTGAACCGCCGGAGCCTTTCGCGTCCGCTGTGCCTCCAGCTTTTCCCGATTGGTTTTACATTCAGAAAATGGAACCCGGCCGGTCAATGCAACATAAAAAGTGCACCCCAGGCTATAGATATCTGCACGAATATCTACGGCGTTACTGTCCAGTGACTGTTCGGGTGCGATGTAGTCAGGTGTCCCCAGACAATCATGCCCAAAAATCATGGCCAGCGAAAATTCATCGGCGCTTTCATTCCCGACCAGAGCCAGCCCGAAATCCAGAATCCATGTATGCCCCGTTTTATCGATCAGCACGTTTGCGGGCTTGATATCACGATGAATGATTTTCTTTTCGTGTGCAGCCTGCAGCCCCAGAGCGGCCTGTCGAAACATATCGCAGGCCATGGCAGGACGGACAGGACCACCAAGAGCCACCAATTCGTGCAGACTAATGGCTCGCATCAGATCCATGACCAGATACGTGACAGCTCCGGTGGAACCCAGTTTGTGCGTCCGTACAACATTGGGATGGTCAATGTGTATTCCTGCCCATGATTCCAGTTTCATACGAGCCAGCATGCCGGCATCCGCTGAATACCGGCTGGACAAAACTTTCAGAGCAACTTTTTGATTTGACTCAGGATCCTCAGCGATAAAAACACAACCCATTCCGCCGACGCCAAGAATCTCACGAATACGAAATCCGTCGATAACAAACCCACGATAACGACCTTCCAGCAGGAGTTCTGCCTGAAACGGCGTCAGTATTCGTTCGGTGACCAGCTGACGAGCAAGATCGTCCCCCCGGCTGTCTGCTGACACATCAAAGGCCTGGCGAATTTTTTCGAGCTGCCGTGGCGAAAGCAGCCTGCTTTTTGTAAGCAGCTTCAGATAGCGTTCAGCCGTCACTGGTATCTGAGTTGTTTCAGGCATGCAGAAACTGTTGTAGTTATTGCAGTTGATCACCGACGATGTGCTTAACGCCTGCCACCAGAACGGTTCCGGATCCGTTAAATTCTACTACACCCACATCGATTTCCGCATAATCCCGAGCAACCATTGGCTGGATTTGCAGTATTTGTCAGCTTCCGAAGAACTGGTCTGTCACGTCAAACGTAACGCCTGGAAGAATTGTGCAGATTTGATCACGAACTCCACTGGTTCCAAAGTGAAGACAGCCTGCCACGACGAGTCGCTGACACACGTTGTCCGCGGTCACACAACAGCAGGTCCGAATACAATGATTCAGCGTTCTGATAACGATCCGTAGGGCGTTTCTCAATACAGTTCATCACAACTGTCTCCAGATCGCGTGGGATCTTCGGCTGAATTTTTGAAGGACGTATGACACGCTCCTCACAAATTCGCTGAATCAGCTCAGCTTCTGAATCTGCATCAAAAGCATACTGCCGGGTCAGCATTTCATAAAACGTAAGTCCCAGAGAATACAAATCACTGCGACGGTCAGAGACACCGCTGAAACGTTCCGGAGGCATATAACGCAGCGTGCCGTATGGAGCATCGGCCTCAAGGTTGGATTCAGATGCCCGCACAGTTCCGGAGAGTCCAAAATCCGTAATCCAGACGCGTCCGTCCTCGTTAACCAGTATATTGGCAGGTTTAATATCATTGTGCACAAGTTGCTGCTGATGAGCGTATCGCAGCGCCTCACAGACCTGCATCGCAATTTGGGTGAATGCTCGCCAGGATTCACGGGTCAACCTAGGTCGTCGCGAATTATTGTCCGTTGCTGCAGTGGCCTCCCGACTCCGGTCTGAATCCCCCTGCACGAAACGATTCGAACGACTCCGCTGTTCACGGACTATTTCGTCCCGATAAACGACCCCGTCAGTATCTCTCAGACGAGTGATAATCTGCTCCAGCGTGACACCGTTGATGAACTGCATCGTGTAGTAACAGTAACCGTGTTCCTGCCCGAATCGATACACAGGAACGATATGCCGGTGGCGAAGTCGCGCAGCCGTGCGTGCTTCTTCTTCAAATCGATTCTGCCATTCGGGAACCATCGAAACCCGCCACGGCAGTACTTTGACTGCGACGATGTGATTACTATCAATATCACGTCCCTGATACACAACGCCCATTCCCCCGCGCCCCAGTTCACAGAGAAGTTTACATCGCCCCAGACGTGTGAATGGAAACTGCCGGGGTATACTTCGTCGCATGGCCCGGGATTCATTCTGCAACCGTGCCCGCTCAAGCATCGCCATCACGGGAAATGACTCACGAATCACTTCCGCGTGTACGGGATATCGTTTGGCATAGGTTTCAATAGAAGGTCGTTCTCCGCGACGCAGTTCGTCCACAAACTGACTGGCCAGCAACTCGATCGGCGTGCGCGACCTCAGATCAGCACCTGGGCCTGGTTGTGGCAACCCCAGCAACTGAAACCCGGTGTCCTCATCTCTGATCGGTGAATTCAAGTCACTCACCAATAGCTATTCCTTCACAGCACGCTTCACGCGAAAGGTTATCAAGTACCCCGATCACCGGTCAGCCAATGTCAAACCCGGAACTCCCAGCCGGCCTCACGGAAATTATTTTTTTCAATCGCAAGCTGCAGTTTAACGTGCACCGCCAACGAAAAAGTAATACTTACGGCAACACAGTCCAGTCCTGAAATTCCGGCAGGATCCGCAGTACATTCTTCAGGCGGCCCAGAGCACGCATATACCGATCGCTGCACGCCTGATCTGAGATTCCAAGAATCAGAGCCGCTTCTTTGTTGCTTAACTGTTCAAAATGACGAAGGGCAAGTACTTCGCGATCGATTTCGTTCATCGACTGCAAAGAAACCTGAAGCTGATTTGACAACTCGGCCCTCAACGCTGCCTGACTGGGTGAAGTCAAATGCCCGAGCAGATGAAACGACAGTGCTGAAGACGTCGATCCGGACGTCCAGCCGCGATTGATCGAAAATTCAAGTGCAGCATTGCGTTTTTGAGTTCCCAAATGCCGACGGTGAAGATCAATAATCGTCTGGCTGGCAATAAGCCGGAACCACACAAAAATAGAACGCGTGGCATCGGCGAGAAAATGATCGATTCGCTGAACAGCTGACAGCCAGGCTTCCTGGAGTATGTCGTCTGCGTCGACCCGACCGTGCAGACGAGGGTCCAGGCGAAAGTTGATCATTCGCCACAGCCGGTCCCGATGCTGCGAGAACAACTCTGCCAGTGCCTCCTGATCACCACCAACAACCCGATCGATAAGTTCCTGCTCAGGCTCAATCCGTAATTCTTTGCCCGACTGTGTCATCCGTCTGGATCTGGTTGAGTGATCATGGACAATACTAGGCTGGTATTACTTTAGCAGTTCGATGTATTGATCAACAGCGTCTGCGGTTCCCCGAAAACTGAATCGAATGCTTCCTCGATACGAAGTTCCCGAATTCTGTTCCAATGGTACGCACGACGATCCTGTCGCCGCGGGCATGAGTCATGTCGGCAATCACAATGACACCGAAAATCTGATCCCATACCTGAAACCCGGTGCAGCGGGAGTTGATTATGTGGCCGGAAGGCACCCAAACACTCAATCTTCTTACAAAAATCCGTGACGGAAACCAGCAGGCAGTTGATGACCTGATTGATCGTCATCGTGAGGCCGTCAAACGCCTTGTTGATATGAGAATGGATCGGGCGATTGCTCAACGTGTCGATGCAAGTGATGTCGTTCAGGATGTTCTGTTCGAAGCAAGCAGACGTATGAAAGATTATCTGGACAATCCGGTCGTCCCGTTTCACCTCTGGTTAAGACAACTGGCCCGGGATCGAATCGTCGACATGCATCGTCGGCATCGAGCTGCAAAAAAACGCAGCGTGGATCGAGAACAGCCGATCGCCTCAGTCAGCAGTGATGAAAAATCGGTCAATGATCTGGCTCAGCTTTTACGAGATGCGGAACTCACTCCGGCGGCTGCTTCAGTACGTAAAGAAATCGAACAGCACTTCGTTGCAGCAATCAATCAGCTTGATGATGCCGACCGCGAAATCATCATGATGCGACACTTCGAACACCTCTCCAGCGCGGAAACGGCTGAGGCTCTGGATGTGACACCTGCAGCCGCCGGCATGCGCCATCTGCGTGCACTGCAGCGTCTTCGTAACATTCTTGGAAATGTCGACTGAAGCTGCAGGTGGAACAGCCCCCGCGCATCAGTCAATCATCGTCAGGGCTGAGGCGTGAACTGACATCAGGGTTGGATTCACTGAATTCTTCTTGCATCCGGATAAGACTCTCACCAGCGTCAAGAACGCAGACTGAGTTTTCCGCCCCAAAGATCCAGTGCATTGGCGACCATTCTGTCTCTGGTTCACCCAATTAAGAATCGCTAAAGGCTCCAGCAGAAATTTCAAGCAGTGTCGCCACACGGGCAGGTGTATAAACGGACCGATCCAGGGTCACTCCCGCTTCAGCAAGGGATGTCAACATGTGGGGTAATGAAGAGCTGAAGAACTCCGGTCAGAATCCCGCTACACGTGGATGCCTTCATTGTTCGGCTGCAGAATCGAATCTTGCTCATCCCCCGAGAGTTAACGTATTCGCCAGTATCCACAAGATAGTCAACCATACCTGAACCGGGGATCAGTGCATCATTCCTGAACTCAATTTCCGTTACCCAGCCACGAAACGCATGTTCAACGTAATACAGTCGGAGCTTCTGCTGAATGTACCGCGACAAAAGAGCATACGCCACGAACGCCAGGTCTTCATCAGAAATGCCCCACATCATCACACAGCGGTGATAGAACAGCGTGCGTCATATTTTCTATCTGAATTTCCCCGACGGAACCGATCCCGGCAACTGTGCCAGAATGCGTTTCCGGTCACCGGCCGGCAGTACAAAACCAGGCAATCATGAACACGACTACAGACACAACCTGGATCGAAACAACAGTGATTGTCGGAATACATTTTCAATGACTCATGGAAATTCATTCGAACGGTCGACCAGGTGTTCTCGGGCGGCTAAGACACCTCGTCGGACTCGAAAATCTGATGCTTGGAGGGTTCTCGTTTGTAAATGACAGTTTGAGCATCTTCAAAAACTTTTACCCAGTGTTCGCTCTTTCTCAGCGCGTCGATCAGCAGCTCATGTCGTGACTTATCCGTGACTGCCAGGTTCACTCCGTAAATCTCAGTGAGACATCGCCAGTCCTCGGAGCCGGCGGCCAGTCTCTGATAGTGAGTCCAAACCTGCTCGGGAATCACGTGCACATGCAGATTCACCATGGGACGGAAACCTTTCGGACCGAATCGCTGCAAAAAACCGGACCACTCAGCGGAACAAAACACCAAACCCTCAGGAAGTGACCGCTGTGAATTCAGAAACTCAGCGGCCGAAACGGGCGTCTGTGATGAAACAGCCCGATCGATGCTCACACGGCGACCATGAACAACCTGCACACCAAGAGTGGTCATTGCAAAAAATATCCAGCACAGGCCAATATTCGCCAACCCCCACAATCCGGTCCGTTGAGTCATCTCCGTGGTTCGCCCGATGCTCCGAAACCGTCTCCATGCAGCCGCACCGTGGCCGGCAAGAGTCAGCCCCATCACCGGTGCCAGCCAGTTGATCATCCGCGATGACCACAGCGTCATTCCGGCGGTAAACACAAGCAGTATTGACTCATCCAGCCGCAGTCGACGCGGACTCCACCGCAGCACAACGATCAACAGCAATCCCAGCGCTGCGGCCATCCGGCCCTGATGCATTCGGAGCGTCAGTGGACTCCATTCGAACATCGATTCAATATTGGGATGTCGGCCAACCCGCAATACCTCCGTAAATATCAACAGACCATTCGGATTCACCAAAGCAGCCGCGGCACACAGCTGAGTCAGCAACAGTAGTCGCACAAATCGTTGATTTGAAATACCCGCACCAATGCTTTTTGTTCTTACCCCGATAGTGATCGCATGAGCCAGTCCCGCCAGAGCCATGGTCATCAGCCCGATGGCAAACGAGCCGTGAGAGTTAGCCCAGATCCCGAACATCACAGGCAGCAATACCCAGACGGCCCGGCGCCAGCGACGTACGGTCAACAGCCACGTAACCAGCATTGAGTAACATAAAAAACCCACCAGCTGTGGCCGAATAACTAACAACTGCTGCCAGTTCAGCGCCATACATGAAAAGAGCGCCACAAAACCAAACACAACAGACCCGGATCGACTTACTCCGCCCGTAGCCACAATTCCCAGGGGAAGAACCACCAGCAGACCGTAGGCAAACTGGAGTCCGGCAAACCCGTAAGCTGAGAACAGCGTAAACAGCCCTAACTGGGAGAGCCACGCGGACGTCACCACAGGGACACCTTCAGCCAGCGCAAGCAATGGCTCAGTATAAGGAATCCTGCCGTGAGCCATCATCCAGCTCCCGTAATTCACATGATCCCACAGATCGGTAGGCCACAACGGTCGGCTGGAGAATATGGTGATCATTAAAGTGCCGAGCGTCAGAACAAACAAAACAGAACCGCCTGACATACGGATCCAGTCCGGCGTTTTGTCTTCAAGGACACGCGAGTCCGGAAGATCTTTGACTGCGCTCAGATCTGACACGTTATCTGTGGTTTCTTCCTCTTTGCTGACCATTGGAGTCTCCTGGCTTCACGGAAAGTGAAGTCACGCGGCGGCCGGAGAACACAGTCAATACCTACATGGACTCCAGGTCACCTTCTCCTGCAACTCCACGTGAATCACAGCTGCCGAAAATCAGCATTACTGGATCGTTTGCATCATAGAAAAGATAGGAGTTATGACATTTCGACATCGGCCAAAATGTTCGAACTGACTGTTGACACTGATTCCCGTTTATACGTTTTTCCATATCTCGCAGGAAATCAGCTCACTCGACTGTGTTTTTCGAGAATCGTTAACGAGGCGCGGAAGCCGCTCAGGCTCCCCAACATCGGCAGGGGACGGCCCATATGGCTGTGTTCGGCAGCTTCCGCCGACGTGCCGCTCACACAGTATCAAGAGCCGGAGCCTACGGTCTCCGGCGGTATATTCCCCTGGGGAAATCCCAGCACATTCAGTATTCTTGCAAACGAAGATTTGTTCGCATCCTCGAAGAGTTTCATTCGAAAGTATGTGAGTTCCCCGCACGTCGTTAAGGGGTCACGGAGTATGAATCATGCAAACAATCCCTATTGAGACTGAATCCACGGACCGCGGAACAACAATTGTCATCGCCGACTCCAACGTACTTCATGCTGAATCGGTTTCCTGGTGCCTCAACGCGTATGGAGCATTCTGCGCCGTTGATCATGTGACGAATCTCGATGGCCTGCTGGACGTGATTCGAAGTCAGCGTCCGTCTGTGGTCGTTATCGCTGAATCGATCATTGTAGATGCAATACGCAGTGTGACGTCCGAACTGGCTGTGAAACTGGCCGAAACGCGAATTGCGGTATTTGCCGATCGCCTGACAGATCGTCAACTGGATCTCGTCACCAACAACCCAATCACAGGGCTTTTATCACGACAAGAAGGCACACGCAAAATTTGCGATCAACTCATTCGGATCGCATCAGGCGCAGTCGTGCTGTCAGCGCAGCTGGAAAACCGCGTGACTCTGGATGAACAGCGACAGTTTCAGTGCACCGCCAGTCGACAAATGACACAGTTCACAGACCGCCAGTGGGATGTTCTGCTTCGGGTCGCGGAGGGAGTCAGAGTCCCTGAGGTTGCTGAGGAACTGCAGATCTCACGCAAGGCGGTTGAGGCGCACAAGCATCGTATCATGCAGCGACTCGGCGCCTCCGACCGAGTTGAGCTTTGTCGCTGGGCGATTCGTGAAGGCCTGATTCACGCCTGAACACACGCAGGCAAGAAATTTGAACCACAAAAAAAAATCCACGTAACACAAGTTACGCGGATTTTCGAATCTGATTCACTGGTCAGGCGTTTCGACCTGAAGTCTTTACTTGGTCTTTACGAAGCCCTTCTTAAAGGCCCTATCGCTAAAGACAAGTGCGAACTTATCTGCTCCCTCAGCCTCATCCACTTTCTTCTTACAGTTGCCACAACAGAACTTGACTTCAACTCCGCCAACAGTGGAAGTTGTCTTCAGCGGACCACCGCTTAATGGACACTTCTTTTGTTCGTATTGTCCGGTTGCAACCAGCTGAGCGTGTGCTTTGGCCGTGTGCTTGCTGGAGTCCTTTTCAAACGCTGCCTTACACTTTCCACAACAGAAATAAACTTTTCCACCCTTGAAATCAGCCGCCTGAGATTCCTTTGCCTTGCCCCCCGAAATGGGGCATTTTGCGGAAAATTTCTTATCGGCAGCATCTGCCTGAGTCGCTGCAAACATGATTGCCATGGCGAACACAAGTGACCCAGCCGCAAATTGACGTAACATTCGTCATCTCCAACATGATTGACACAATGAAAGACAGCCGGAATCGTTCCACCTAGCTGGTGGGACCCAGGCAGCAATTATCAGATACAACTGTATTCGACCATTTCTGGGCAGAATACGCAAGTTGATTCCTATAATCCTGCCTGCTGAAGTTGGGATTCGGGTGGATTTTTTTTCGATCGGATCAACCATCCCGGAACGTTTCCAATTGCAGTCCTGCCTCAGGAGTGCAAAATAATTGAATTTGGCTCCTGATTCGTCTTCCGTCCTTCGGGCCTGAAATTAGCAGATGCAACCAGTGTGTTTCCTGCATTACATTCGCCTGCTCACGGTCTTGACAGCAATTGTCGCTGCCAAACCGGTGTTTGGCCAGCAGTTCACCGGATCCGGCCGGATGTCGCTGGGATCGACCTGGACCCGCCATAGTCTGCCGGCCAGAAGTCCCCATCAGGTTGTTCACAGCTCTGTAGTCAATCGTCAATTCTTTGGAGGAGTCACTGTTGGTCGCGGATTCACTCCATTTTACTATCCATGTCTGGCTAGTTCCCCGTCCTGGATTCATCCGGGATTGTTTTATCCTTCGATTTGGTCGGCCGAAACATCCGGTTTTCGCTGGTCGGTGAATTATTCGGGAACCGGTTCGTTTTTCAGACGCTTTGGACCGGTGCTGCCACTGTATTACGATACTGGATTCAGTGGTTATTACTCTCTTCCATCCGCGTATTCAGGTGATCGGTCCGTATACAACAGAGATATTCCTTCGGTCAGCGTCTCAAAGGTCAACAAAACGCCACCAGCCAAATTTTCTGCTTCCTTTGGCAGATCAGGGATCACAACGCAGCCTGTTCAGACAGATTTCGCATCAGTCCAGCGGAAAGTGACAGCAGCGATTGAAATGGCACCTCTCGCCGGAGAATTTGCAGCCACCGCGGCTCATCAGGCACGAGTGACCACACTGGACAGGATCGAAAGCCAACGGCTTCAGAATCGGGGCGACCAGGCTTTGCAGGACGGAGATCCTGAACTTGCCCGTACATTTTATCAGTCAGCGATTCAGGCCGCTTCAAATCGACAGACTCCGTGGCTTCGAATCGCATGGGTTTATGTGGTCCAAAGAGATTTTGCCAGGGCAGCCGCAGCGTTGAAACGGGCGATACTGATTCATGATGCAGCCGGCGGAGGGTGGGTGACGGCGAAACAACTTGTCGGTGATGCTGCAACAAACAGTTCCTGGCTGTCACATAATGGTTTGTGGATCTGGCTTCAGGATCATCCTTCGTCTGCCGATCGCCTGTTGCTTGCAGCCGGCTACGAGTTGTTTCTGGGAAATCGTCTCCGTGCTCAAAATTTTCTCGAGTTGGCACTGTCCGCCGGGGCCAGTCCAAGAAGCTATGAGACTCTCACTAAAGTTTCAGAGAATCTTCGGTCCCGAAGTCTTTTTAGCAAGCAAGAACCGGAGGTAGAGTTGCCACCCCGGATGTAAATGAGGCCCGTGTTAGATTCAGGTGACCGGAAGGTTCAGTCCGGTGTGGAACCGAGGGACCGTACAGCAACTCCACATAGACCTAAATTCACAGACACAAATTCAGAATAGAGCAAATTTTGTCAGCTGGACAAAATGACCAAATGCAGGTGACTATGCGGCTCCTTAGTCTCACTGACGCACATAATCCATTAGCGCTCTCACGAACGCAGTGAACAATTCGGCAGACTCGGGATTCCGAAAGTTCAGGAACCGTTCCAAATTCGCGAAGTTTGAGTCTCTCAGGATAATGCAGCGCAATCACATTGCGCTTGATGTCCCACAGTGCCTCACTCCCATCCGTCAGAACCTGCCACAGTTCCTGCTGCTCGGACAGGTCGTTCGATTCAGACAGACGGCATGATTCGCTGTGAACCCATTCGTTCCATCGATGCCGAACGAGTCAGTCATCCCAGGATCAGACATTCAGAATTTCTGTTCCACCGGAAGACCGGATGCCCCAGCCAACTGCTCAACGGTCGCAGCTGAATCGAATTGAGCACGTATCTTTAAGACAAAGGCAATCCGTTGCAGCATTTGCCGGGACAACGGACAGTTGCGGGGCAGCTCATCCGAAATTGCCCCGCAAATCCTATGAATAAGAAAAAATTCGGAATTCGGCGTCCCGTGCCGGATCCAACTGCGGGACGTTTTCATACGTCCCGCGATACCGGCCAACTCCAGGTGATCTGCAGAAACACAGGGCAGTAACTGGACCAGCAACCGATTCAAAACAGGTCTGACATACCCCACAAATCATCAGGGATCAGCCGTTTATGTGGAGGTTGAAGCCATGTCCAAACTCATGAGGAAAACGAGTTAACTCAACGGCAACACGTCCGACAAACTCAGTTCCGCGAAATTCCGGTCACAAGTGAGCATGCCCGTCGGCTCTTCACACTGATCAAGCAATCATGTTGAATCGGCACAAACGATGCCGTTGGACACCCGTGAACCATCAGGCCTCCGGAAATCGGTTGCGAAGTGTTCGCTTACTAAAGCGAACACTATTTCGCCGGGCGACAGAACGTATTTCTACGGCTGATCTGTCACAACTCTGTGAGCACAGCCAAACAATGCCCGACTTTTTTCAAAGTCGGGCATTGTTTGGCTGTTCAGATTGCTGATTCGACAAAGACGATCAGATCATTCGGAAACTTCTGCTTCATCATCATCCTGATCAGCAGCGTCCTGATCAGCAGCGTCCTGATCAGCAGCGTCCTGATCAGCAGCGTTCTGATCAGCAGCGTTCTCTTCACCGCTTTCCGTTTCGTCTCCGACGGCTGATTCCGGTGTCACTTCCGGGGCAGACGGTTCACCTTCAGCAGCTTCATCACCACTACTGAAACTAAAGAGAGGTCCGGCGGTAGCCCCCATGCCTCCCTTGAGTTCTTCGCGAGTACCAGAGTCCATCTCTCCAACGGCAGGGCTGGCGGCACCTGAGTCAGATTCAGCAGCCGCCTGAGCCTTAATCTCCTCATCCGACCGACAACTCAAACCAATTTTTCGATCGGCGGTATCAACTCGCAGGACACGTACTTCGAGTACCTCTCCGACGTTGACCATGGCTTCCGGGTGCTCGACCTTATGATCTGCCAGCTCAGAAACGTGCAGCAGCCCTTCCAGCTCGTCTTCCAGCTCCACAAAGACACCGAAATTTGTGATCTTGGTGACTTTGCCGCTTACGGAACTTCCTGGAGTATATTTTTCCGGAATGTGACTTTCCCACGGATCTTCGGCAAGCTGCTTAAGTCCGAGTGCAATCCTTCGACGCTCTTCATCAACGGAAAGGATTTGACATTCGATCGGATCTCCCTTCTTCAGGATCTCATTCGAATGTGAAACTTTGCGAGTCCATGACATATCACTGATGTGAAGCAGTCCGTCGACTCCTTCCTCAAGTTCAACAAATGCACCGTAGTTGGTGAGGTTGCGCACAGTTCCGGCAACCGTTTCACCCACAGGATACTTCTGGGAAACATCGTCCCACGGATTGTCCTGGGTCTGTTTCATTCCCAGGGAGATTTCCTGTTTCTGTGTGTTGATTCCCAACACCATCACTTCAACTTCGTCGCCAATACTCACCAGTTCGCTCGGATGACTGACGCGACGAGTCCACGACATTTCACTGATATGAACTAGTCCCTCAATGCCGTCTTCCAGCTTGACGAAGGCACCGTATGTCAACACATTGACAACCTCTCCGTTCGCCGTGGTATTGACAGGAAACTTCTCCTCAATGTTATCCCAGGGACTCGCTGATTTCTGTTTGAGACCAAGGGCGATTTTTTCCTTCTCGTAGTCAATATTCAGCACCATCACTTCCACTTCATCATCGATCTTAACCATCTCTGTGGGATGGCTGATACGCCCCCAGCTCATATCAGTGATGTGCAACAGCCCGTCGATCCCTCCAAGATCGACAAACGCTCCGAAATCGGCAATATTTTTGACGGTTCCATTTCGAAGATCGCCTACCTGGAGCGTTTCCAGCAGCTCCTTTTTCATCTTCTCACGAGCTTCTTCGATGAGTCGACGACGGGAGACGACGATGTTGCGTCGCTGCTCGTCGATCTTGAGAATCATGCACTCGATATCCTGACCGATGTAGTCACCGATATCCTGAGGACGCCGCACATCGACCTGGCTGGCAGGCAGGAACACGTGCACTCCTATGTCAACCAGCAGACCTCCCTTGATCTTGCGTTCAACCGGCCCCTTTACAATGTCGCCTTCCGCATGACGGGAGATGACATCTTCCCACTGACGAATGCGGCGTGCTTTTCTCCACGACAGCAGAATAAGGCCTATGGAATCCTCAAATTCTTCCAATAGGACTTCTATATCCGATCCTGGTTCCGGTAGTTCATCACCAACATCCCATTCGTCCCGCTGAATGACTCCTTCACTCTTGTAGCCAATATCAACGACAACTTCCTCATCGTCGACACGCACCACCCGGCCATTCAGCAACTGATTGATGTCATACGTTTGAGCCTCGTGCTCATAGATGACTTCTTCTGACTCAGTAAACAGGGAGTCAATTTCGTCTTCGTCTACAGAAAACTCTCGAATGAGGTTATGGTCGACCATGGCTAAAAGAACCGCCTGGAGGGAGTAGGTCGGCCGCTCCGACCCACAAAACTCGGTTGAAGGACTGGTCCGGAGCGGGACTCACCGTGACTTCCGCTGACAGACCAAGAAAATCGGACTGACGCTTATACAATCACCGCAAAACAAAGTCCAGCAGAGGATTACGACAGAACCATGAACCGGTCATTCACTCGCAGTGAGTTCCACGTGACGCTCAACCACCGACTACCCCCGAGCCCTCCGGGCTCCTAAACTACCCTCTCTGCCCTATTAACCCAACACCAACATCGCTAAAACCTTGATGCTAAATATGCAGAATAAATTCGGTCGGATTTCGGTGTTGATTCCGGCGACAGAACCATGAAAATGTACATGCTGCCGGCTACATGCTGACACATTAATCCCTGATGAACTTTTGGAGGCCTGAATGTTGAATCTGACGACCTTTGGTCGAACTATGTTCGCCGGTGCATTACTCATCGCTTTTGTTGTTCTGCCATCCGAAGATGCAGTAGCGCGCCCCCCCTACAAAAGACTCTATCAGAAGGTCTATCCTGACCTGGCAAAGACCGAGGGTGTGAAAATCGGTTGTTCGGTGTGTCACCCTGTTAAGAGCAAGAAAATCCGCAACAATTACGGCGTTGCCCTCAAAAAAGAACTCGGCGTGACTGACCCAAAAAAATGGGTAAAAGATAAAAAAGTAGTTACCGAGGCACTGAAGAAGCTGGAAAGCCAAAAGAGTCACGTTAAAGGCAAGACCTACGGAGATCTGATCAAAGAAGGAAAATTACCTGGTGATGACAAGGCTGCAGACGGCAAGTCCGAATAAAGCCAGGTGAGTCAGACAGACCGGCGCCCCAGCGCCGGCCCACCGGAACCAACGCGAGTTCAGATCGGACTCGCGTTTTTTAATTTATCCCCGTCCGACTGCCGCAGTCCGGTCGGTGCCGGTTCCGAAAATTTTCCCAGACAGAACGGCAATGTGCTGAAATATTCAGCCCGTCTGCTCGGAAGCGGCCGCTGCCTGTTCGTCAAAGTCGAGTTGCAGTTGACGATCGTCCCGCAGCCCCAGTTCCCGAAACAACAGACTCGGCTGAATATCGGTATTATGCTGATATTTCGTGCTCTCGTATTTTGTGACCTCACCCTCAATGGTGTGGTAAAAAATCTGGCACACCTGAACACCAGGATAAATCCGCACGGGCTGTACTGCGAACATTTCGAGCGTCCAGTATCCGCAGAAACCCACGTCACCAAATCCAGCCGTTACATGTACAAACAGGCCAAGACGTCCGATGGAGGAACGACCTTCGAGCATTGGCACAAGATTGTGTGTTTCGGTGTGTTCAATCGTGCGTCCCAGATACAGCTGATTGGGCTGCAGCACCAGCCCGTCTTCGGGAATCGAAAGCCGTCTGAATCGACTGGGACGTCTCATGTCCAGCACGATTTCTTCGTAGACGAGTAGCTCGTTGTGCAAACACAGATTGTAGCTGTTGGGATTGAGCTGATCCTCGGAAAAGGGATCGATAGACAGGTTCTTACCCAATTGGGCCTTGATTTCACTGCCGCTCAAAATCATCGATGATGCTGCCGAATCGGAGATTTACAGACTGAAACGACCTCGAGTAACCAATGAGGCGTCGACGATGCCCGGCAGCGTATGCGGATTGTCGACAACGTTCAACCGCCCGGGGAACTTCGTTCATTGAAACCGTCGGCTGCTGAGGAAATCGATTGGCAGGTTCGTCCGCCCCGTGGTGGCCAGATCGGCCAGTGCTGCCCCGATTACGCTGGCAAACTTGAATCCGTGGCCCGAAAAGCCCGTAGCGAACACGATTCGTGAACATTCGGGGGCATGGTCCACAATGAAATGACCGTCCGGTGATGTGGTATAAAAACAACCGCTGGTGCGAAACGGTTCTGTATTAATCCCCGGCAGGAAATCTCCGGCAAATTCCACACAGGGGACACGTTCCGCAAGCATAGCAGCCTCCCCGGGGTTCGACGGGTCAGTTATTTTTGCACCTTGTGTATGCCGGGCAAGTTTGATTTCTGCCAGCCCGGTTCTCATACCGTAAAAAGCTCCGTTTTCTGTTTCAAAGTAAAATGCAGGCAGCTTTGAAAGAGCATCTCGTGACGGTCGATCAACGGTGTGCCACAACTGAAGTTTATGCAGAACCTGCATCGGCGGCAGCTCCACACCCGTCCGTTCGGCACTAAGCAGCGACCGTGACCAGGCACCCCCGGCAATCACGACCGACTCTGCTGTTCGGGTCGCCTTGTCTGTCCTCACGATGACAGAACCGGAATTCAACTTCCAGTCCTGCACCTGTTCGTAAAAACAGGTTTCAGCACCCAGCTCTGCCGCTCGTTCCAGATGTTGAGCCACGCAGTGTTCAACTGCAAGAATACCGGCATCAGCATCCAGCACCACACGATGCGTTTCCGGAAATCGCAGCAGTGGCCAGCGTCGGGCAGCTTCAGACGGAGCAATGACTTCCACTGTCAGACCATGCTGTTCCGCTGCAGCCAGAGTTCCGGGAACCGCTTCCCCGTCAGCCGGCCCGGACAGCAAAACACCAATACGATGATATAGTGAGACCTGACTTTCTGATTCGAGCTGCCTCCAGAGCTGCTCAGCAGTTTGCAGCAGCGGAACATAATCTGAATGCTCGAAATAGGCCTTTCGGAATATTCTAAAGTTGCCGTGCGAACTTCCTCGGGCGTGCGCCGGACCAAACTGATCCAGACCACAAACACGCAGGCCGCGTCTCGCAAGGTGATAAAGGGCACTGCTGCCCATACCACCAAGACCAATCACCAAACAATCATAGTTCATAAATTTTCCCGTTACTGCTGAGGACAGCCCCCCGGAGCGATCGCGACCACCGCTGGACAAAGCCTGGCCCCGTCCTACAATCCCGGCCCACCGAGCCGTGAATATCGACACCCCGGATGTTTTATCTGCCCGGACATCACAATTGACAGCAGAGCTATGCTGCTTCGGTCCAGCTGTACCCGAGGCATAAAGGTTATCCAAATGAGTCGTTCGATGGAAAAGATCGTCGCCTTGTGCAAGCGACGGGGATTCGTCTTTCAGAACTCAGAGATCTACGGCGGACAGAACGGATTCTGGGACTATGGTCCGCTCGGTACAGAACTAAAGAGGAATGTACGCAACGTCTGGTACGAAGACATGGTGCAGTCCCACAATGAACTCCTGCTGTCGGACGGCGCGCCAGGAAAATTCCAGATGGTGGGACTGGAAACTTCAATCATCATGCATCCCCAGGTCTGGAAGTGTTCGGGACACTACGACCTGTTCCACGATATGATGGTTGACTGCCGTGAAACACGCGGTCGTTTTCGCCTGGATCAGGTTCGAGTGCGACGAGTCAGCTCCCGGGACAAAACGGTACCGGGTCAGCTGGATAGTACTCCGCCGGATTCAGTTCGCGATAGTGACCAGAAAGAATTTGAACATGTGCTGGTGGCGTCCACCGCAGAAAACTTTCAGGAGGATCTGACGGCAGAAGCTCTGCGCGTGTTTGGGCTCAAAAAGAAATACGCCGATCGGCTTCAGTGGGACGGCGAGGCAACCACGCTTGACCGGATTACCGAAGCTGATTTTGCGTGCGTGGTGGCCCCCGGTGCAAACCGGGCCGGTTCGCTCACAGCCCCTCGTGAGTTCAACCTGATGTTCAAAACGGTCATCGGAGCGCTGGGCAGCAGCGAAGACGCGGCGTTTTTGCGTCCGGAAACCGCACAGGGTATCTTTGTCAACTTTCGCAATGTGGCAGACAGTACCCGAGTCAAACTGCCGTTTGGCGTGGCTCAGATCGGAAAGAGCTTCCGAAACGAAATCACGCCCCGTAACTTCACGTTTCGGTCACGGGAGTTTGAACAGATGGAAATCGAGTTCTTCTGCCATCCGGATCAGTCGAGAGAATGGTACACATGGTGGCGGGATTGTCGTTACCAGTGGTATCAGCATCTGGGCATCAGTTCCGAACGTCTGATCCTTCGCGATCATGAAGCGTCTGAACTTGCCCATTATTCTGTTGGCACCGCTGACATTGAATACGCTTTCCCGTTTCTGGAAGACGGCGAGTACGGTGAACTGGAGGGAGTTGCTCACCGAGGCAACTTCGATCTGCGGTCACATATGGAAGGCAAGCTGGCCAAAACCAAACAGGGCGAACTGGAAGTCCAGCAGGACGAAAACGGCCACCCGGTCCATCGGGGCAGCGGTAAGGATCTGAGTTACTTTGATGACCAGTCCCGTGAACGATTCATTCCTCACGTCATTGAACCATCTGCGGGTGCAGACCGGGCGACTCTGGCATTCATCTGTGAGGCATATCATGAAGACGCGCAGCCGGATGAACACGGAAAACCCCAGGAACGCACCGTGATGCGGTTTCATCCGCGACTGGCCCCGGTCAAGGCTGCCGTGTTCCCGCTGATCAAGAAGGAAGGCATGCCGGAAAAGGCCGCCGAAATATTCGGTGAACTCAAGGCGGCCGGTCTGAACTGTCACTACGACCAGCAGGGGGCCATCGGACGACGTTATCGTCGTCAGGACGAAATTGGCACACCGTTCTGCCTCACGGTGGACGGCGATACCGCTTCAGACAACTCCGTAACGCTGCGTGATCGCGACAGTCTGGAACAGGTACGCATCTCTGCAGATCAGGTCGTTGAAGAAATCAACGACCGACTGAAAACATGATCGCAGCCACTCTTTGGCTTAATCATTTGATGATGCGGATACGTCTTCGGACAGCGAGACCGGCTTGAATGCCACGACTGCCAGTGGTGGAACGAACATGGAGATACTGTCCTGGAATCCGTGACTGGCCGTGTCCGTACTGTAGCGTCCGCCCTGGTTTCCCGTTCCTGACCCGCCGTACCACTCTGCATCGCTGTTAAAAATCTCACGATAAAACCCGGCTTTCGGGACGCCAATTCGATATTCACTGCACGGAACGGGTGTAAGATTCGCGGCAATAAGTACCTGTTGCTGCTGATCCAGTGATTTGCGAATCCAGGCTATCACACAGTTCTCTGTATCGTCGCCCACAACCCACTGGAACCCCTGAGAAAAAACGTCAGCTTCGTGTAAAGCCGTTTCTTTGGTGTACAGTCGATTGCTGTCGCAGATCATTCGGCGAATGCCTTCGTGACGTTCATAAGTCCGCAGCAGCCAGTCGATTTCGCCATCGTGATCCCATTCGTTCCACTGACCGATCTCGGCCCCCATAAACTGCAGTTTCTTGCCCGGCATCATGTACTGCATCGCATACAGCAAACGAAGATTGGCAAACTGCTGCCATTCATCGCCTGACATTTGAGACAGCAGAGACTGCTTGCCATGGACAACTTCATCGTGTGACAGCGGTAATATAAAATTTTCCGTAAACGCATAAACCGCTCTGAATACCAGATCGTTGAGATGCCAGTTGCGATGAATACAGTCACGCTGCATGAATCGCAGAGTGTCGTTCATCCAGCCCATGTCCCACTTCATCGTGAAACCCAGCCCTCCGGTGTGTACCGGACGGGAGACGCCCGACCACGCGGTCGATTCTTCGGCAATACTCAAAACGCCGGGAAACTCGCTGTGCAGCATCGTGTTCATCTCACGCAGGAACTGAACGGCTTCCAGATTTTCACGACCCCCATCCTGGTTTGGTATCCACTCTCCCGGAGCACGTGAGTAATCCAGGTACAACATGGAAGCCACGGCATCGACACGAATACCGTCCACATGATACACGTCACACCAGAACCGGGCGCTTGACCGGAGAAATTCGGCCACTTCGCGTCGGCCGTAATTAAAGATGTAGGTATTCCAGTCCGGGTGAAACCCCTGTCGGGGATCAGCGTGTTCATAGATGGCCGTACCGTCGAACCGGGCCAGTCCATGGTCATCAGTCGGAAAATGACCGGGGACCCAGTCGATCAGGACTCCCAGTCCATGACGGTGCAGGTAATTAACAAAATATCGAAAATCGTCAGGTGAGCCAAAACGACTGGTCGGACTGAAGTAGCCTGTAGTCTGGTATCCCCACGACCCGTCAAATGGATGTTCGGTGACGGGCATCAACTGAATGTGTGTGTAACCGGCTTCCAGTACATATTCAGTAATGGCCGATGCAAGCTCACGATAGTTGAGAAATTCACGACTGTCTTCAGGACGCCTCCACGATCCAGGATGCACTTCGTAAATGCTGACAGGAGACCGCAGCCAGTCGGTCGAAATACGTTTATTCAGCCAGTCATCGTCAGTCCAGTCGTATCCGCGCAGATTCCATACAATCGATGCTGTGGCCGGGCGCAATTCCGATGCGAAAGCAAAAGGATCCGCTTTTTCAATCAACCGCCCGTCACGAGTTCGAATCGCAAATTTGTAACACGTCCCCGACGTTGCGCCGCGAATTTCACCACACCAGACACCGCCATCACTGGAGTTGAGGAAATCGCGACCGGGCGACCAGCTATTGCCGTCGCTAATGACTGAAACTTCACGAGCGTTGGGAGCCCATACAGAAAACCGCACACCTGCATCAGTCACATGGGCTCCCATTGACCGATACAGCGTGGAACCATCAGCTGGTGCATCGAAAGTACACCGAATTTCACTTAATTCCTGATTCATGACTTCGCTGGCCAGCACCCCGTTGCTTGCGAACAACTTTAAAAGGAGACGA
Source organism: Fuerstiella sp. (assembly GCA_022447225.1). Taxonomy (NCBI): domain Bacteria; kingdom Pseudomonadati; phylum Planctomycetota; class Planctomycetia; order Planctomycetales; family Planctomycetaceae; genus Fuerstiella; species Fuerstiella sp. The sequence goes on from JAKVAZ010000006.1 coordinate 205,360, forward strand.
CACCAAACCTACCGTTTGTACGGCCAGTTGAAAATCGTCAGCCTGGCTCACAGTAGAAATTATCATCGGCATCGATCATGCGTGTCTATTGCATGTGCTGACATTGGCAGTCCCTGATGTCGGCCGATCACCAAAGATTGTGTCAAACGGCTGTTTTTGCCGTCGGTGATCCGCGAATTCAGACCGCAGATGTTCACACAAACTCGTAAATGGCAGTCGGCCTGCAGAATTGTGTGTCCCGATGCTGTCACAGTCCGGCACCGTTCACAAATTTCGCAAACTTTACAGAAGCCCGTCCCCCGGGGCTGTGAGTCGTTAATTCATCACAAAAGCGTGCACGTTTCTCATTCCGGAGGCACAGGGGCGGTTCCCTTCGGAACACTGTTCGCCAAACAGGATGAAGTGCCCCTGGTCAGCTCAGGGGACGATCGCTCAGACCGGCTGTGGATCTAGTCGCCCGACAGCTCGATAATCAGATCATTGAGAGGCTGCGGTTCAACAGAGACAGACAGCGATGAACGTGCGTAGTCTCCGTAGCGTCGAGGAACCGGTCGACCGTGATCCTTCGTATGCTGTACAGTGCCATCACTGACAATGATCTGCACAACGACAACTCGATGCTTTCCGGACGCTGCTCCGTCGGATGAGGTATAGGTCCCCAGTACAAATGAACCGTCTTGCTGAATTCGTCCACTGGCCGTAGTCCCAAATGTCACAGATTCAAGCTCAATCGTTCCGACGCGCACAGGGGTACCGTCTGTATACTGAACTCGACCGCGAACGGGATACGTGGAGACTCGGTCAGTCTGACACCCAAACAAAAGCAACGCGAGAATCCACAGCAGAGTACACCGCATCACTCAGAATCCACCCGCAGGCTGACCGTCGTGCCGATTGGCGAGATACCCCAGAACCCTGGTACTGGTGGATGTGCTGATCTGCCGACCACTTCCATCCGCCAAAGCAAACTGCACGAATCCCACATGCGAACTGCCGAACGAAAACTGATCGGCTCGCTGGTCCGTGGAACTGTGAGCCAGAGGGACCCCCGGACCGCCAATCCGTGCGAAATTCGTCAAATAACGACCGAAATAGGCGGGACCATTGTACGGTGTGGATTTGTCACTTCCCTCTGGAATATGCGGTTCGCCGATTAACAGCGTATTACTGGTACCGTCTGCCACGTCGACAATACCAATTTTATCAAGCCAGTCCGGCTCTACAGTTTTCTGGTTACCGGCAGGACGACTCGAAATCAGAACACCAGTACCGTTCCCGCCCCAGTAAAAATCGGTTGGTGCATTCACCGCACCCGGAGACAAATCACCGTGGTTGGCTGCATAGTCAATAATAGCACCTCCCGGAACAGTCTGCAGGCCGGCAGGACAGCCGCAGGCAGCCGTAATGACAATCTGTTCATCCGGAACGACAGCCTCCGAAACAGAATGGCGGGCAGGACACAGAAAAACAGCTATCGCACGGTTCCTGGCAACCGGCGTCTGCCCAAGGTAGGTCCCATATTCATCCCACTCGTCATACACATTCGCCTGATCCAGATATGGCAGCAAACGCACCGGCCAGGATGCTTCATCGAGTGCAACGGAGTTCCCGATATCCAACCCTGTCCGCTTAACATCAAGAATCAGCCGCGCCGGAGGAAAGACCCCGTATGTGTCGTGAAACAGATGTGCCGCCAATCCAAGCTGTTTGAGATTGTTGGCGCAATGAATACGGCGAGCCGCCGCGCGGACCTGCTGCACTCCCGGAACCAACAGCGACAGAAGAACACCGATGACTGCAATAACGACCAGTACTTCAAGCAGTGTGAACGCAGGTCGCAGGTGACTTTTCTGCCTTTGATTTGACCGAGTCAGCATATGTCACCCTGAATTCAGATTGAGTCACAGAATTCCGCTGAGTGGAACAGCAAGATTTATTACCGACCTGCCTAGCGCCCGACCTTGCAAAGTCTGACTCCGAAATCGTTTGAAATCAACTCGCAATTCGCGAGATAAAGATAAGTGGTTTTCAGCCGATCAGCAGAATTCGATGACCATTCGTGTTCCGTCAGAAGTGAATTGACGTATTAGAAACTTCGTGAGTCTGATTGATGCATTCTGATATTTGAACTCCCAGAAAATTGTGTATTCCGTACTGTTGACTTCGTCTTTCCGGGCCTGAACCTGCCAAGATCAGCGTCTGGCGGTCCGAAGTCTATCAATCCTGACACCGACGTGTGAGAACACACACTTCTATTTCGGCCAGATCAAGCCGACTGGCAGTATTGGTGAATCGTAAATCTCCGGCCCTTCGCTCCGGCGTCTGACCTCATCACGCACGAAAGCTTCGTACCGCGTGGCGGTTCTGTGTGTGTGTGTGTGTGTGTGTGTTGAGGTTCTCAATCACCAGTACGACCTTCGACGTCGGATGCGTCAACAGGCGATGCAAAAAAGTTCAATACACAATCGATGAATCCGCTTCACTACCTCCACCTCGATGGATATCGATTTTGCGTCATGAAACATCTCTGAGCTTCAAGTGACACATGAACGCCTCGAGGACGATGACGTTATGAGCTATTCTCAGCACTGGCTTCGGTCAAACGGCCCTCCAGAAACGTGGACAGATTACAGAGTTCGGCCACAGATTCCACGATAACGTCCGGACGATAAGCGTACTCGTCAAGATCATCTCGGGTTGTCCCTCCGGTCAACGTAAGTACCGTTCGATATCCCATTTGAACGCCACCAAGGATATCGGTTTCCATAGTGTCCCCCAGCATTATGGTATGTGACGTGGCTAGTCCAAGCTCTTTTCGGGCGGCTCGCATCATGACGGGACTCGGTTTGCCGACACTGAACGCTTTGATCCCCGTCACAGCCTCCAGATAAGCTACCGTTGCCCCGCAACCGGGACGAGTGCCGGTTTGCGTAGGGCAATTCGGGTCAAGATTGGTTGCGATCAACTTTGCACCGGCAAGGATCATATTGACTGCGTTTTCCAGGGCATCCAGTGTTACCGTACGGCCCTCTCCCACGACAACGAAATCAGGTGAATGATCTACAATCGAATACCCATTCCTGTGCAGCGCCTGCAGTAAGCCCCCTTCCCCGATGACATAAGCCGTACCGGCTGGTTTTTTCGCTGCCAAAAATCTCGCGGTGGCCATCGCACATGTAAAGATATTGTGCTCGTCGACAAGAACCCCCATACGTGCCAATTTGGTTTGAACGTCACGCCTCGTACGCTGGCTATTGTTCGTCAAAAAAACAAAAGGCACTTGATCTTTTCGTAGTTCCTGAATAAATCGATCAGCCCCTGGAATCAACTCACTGCCTCGGTAGATGACTCCATCCATATCGATAAGGAAACCTGTTTGCATGGTTAACTCCGTAAATGTCATGGCTGTTCAGTTCACTAGCGACAGCAAGTCACGTGCCATATACGGGTAAGCAACAGTGCCTGTTTCGCAACTGTAAAAATAGTCGGAATGCTGTTTTTGTAAGCATGGTGTCGTACGATTGGCAGGCAAAACATCATGCCGTAGGCGTTCAGCGTCGTAACCAAAATACCCCGGGTACGATGTTCGTTTATGCCTCCGTCCCCGCACCATAAGAGACGCCTGTCACTTTTATGGCTCACCAAGTGTCAGATCGCCATGCTGAGACTCACTGCATTCACACCACGTCGTCAACCTGCGCACACGGATAATCACGCTGTTTCCGGCGAGGCTGGGAATCATGAGATACCGATTGGCTGCTGTTGTCTGACGTCTTTGTCGCGACCGCGACATCTATCACAATTCGTGATGCCTTTGGAAACAGACAAGATGAAGAATCAATAACTTTCGAATTAAATTTGACTCACAATCCTCATCGACGCCACAGTTCCCCAAATGATTGTTTCGTTACCAGTGATCTGACGGACATTCAGCGAGCACAGACCCGTTTGTGGATTTTCCGCACACAAGATGACTTCCGCTGAAAGTCAGATGAGAGGTGTTATGCTCCACGGTGCGTTACTTCGATCGGAATATGTCATGTCATATCCCGGTGGAATTCCAGCATTTGCACATTATTCCGAACGACTACGAGGCGTGTTTCCCAATATTCGTTCGAATTTGATGCAGTAGCCCGTGTTAGGCTGCACCCGGCAGTGCGGTTCCTGCCCGGGTGACCTGGCAGAGACAGCCCAGCAGCGCTAAAGAATCGGAAATCACTTCATGCGCTGCTCCCTGATTTGGACGACCGGCATCCAGCAGCACAATGCGATCCTCTTCCGCAGGAACATGAGTCGAGACATGGTCCCTGACCGATCCGACAGTCTCGTTGAGCCATCCGGAAAGATGTTCGTTCTCCAGAACGTAACCGTCGCGGTTGACAACTGTCATGTACCGATCGTCCTCTGCAATACTGATTCCCCAATCAGCGTGAATTTTCCTCACACGCTGGCTGAGTTGCTGTATGGCGGAAGCTGATGAATGACTGACAACAACATCAACGGATCTGCCGGATTCTGAAAACAACCACTGCAGGCGGTCCCTGACAAGCGGATCACAGCTGCTGCAGATGATTCTGGCAGTGATCGATTTCGGAAACCATGTGTGCAGCCAGCGGCGATAGGCCGATTCCGCATCAATCGAATGACATTGACCGCTGCGGCGGGCGCGGCGAAATCGAGCCGCTGAGATCGTAGCCTGCCGCGGCAGTTCGAGGCTGCTGAGAGTGGAATCGACGGGACTTATGTCTGCCGTTAGCGGGTATTCGTCGGATTCGCCGGAGTGAATAGAATGTTTGAGACGAGCCACCACATCGCGACGGTCAGTCGAATCCGAATTTTCGAATTGGGTGTTTGATTCCCGGATCTGCTGAATTCTGATACCGGAAGCCTGCCACGGAATCGAGACCCCCTGACCACAGTCATCAAACAGATCGAAACCCGTCACTGACGGAATCGCGCCGGCACCTGTGACAATGATCCCCCAACACGGTCTGGTCTGGTTGCGACACGTCTCCTGAATTGACGCTGCAGTCGCCCGGCCGGTGTCGATCACATGACAACCGTTCTGCAGAGTCGCCGTCACGATTCCGGCATAAATATCGGGTGAGGATGCTCTGCCATCGTACCCCGTCACCACCATCGGTGAATCGATACTGCTATTGAGTTTTGGATCCTCAACTCCCGATGAGCACAAACGCGTTTCTTCATCACCGCACTGCGTCAGCAGGTGTCCCGTGACAACTCCAATCAGTTGTGCCGCCTGATGACGAGTCAAAGCATTTTGCCAGACACCTCGAATCCCCCAGTGAGTACGTCTGATGGACTGAGCAGCCTTCGCCGCCGAATTGTCAGTTTTCTTCGGTTCCGGCCACTCGTCCCGACTACGACAAATACGACAGCCGGGCCAGTAGGCAGCCAGACGCGCGCGATGAACGGCCTGACTGATCGGAGATGACTCCCCGGGACAGAAGTAAACAGGTTCTGCAGGCAGATTCACGATGTCGGGTTCGACAGACATACGACACGCAGTATGTGCTGAGATCGCAATTCTGCCCAGATCAATGTTTTTCACCCCGCAGGTAAACCGTGCAGCGCGGAACGGAGTTCTTGAATGCGACGACGCCGTCCAGGGTGCACAGACTGTCGTTGATTCGCAATTCCTTCAGGTTCCTGTGTTTTGAGAATCCTTTCAGTGTTTCGTCGGAAATTTTCCAAACTCCGCTCAATTCAAGATATTCCAGCTGCCGTGACTTTCTCAGGAACTTCAGCCCGGCGTCAGTGACGAGTGGATTGCCGGCGAGACTGACTCGCCGCAACGTTGTCACTCTGCTGAGCCCCGACAGTGAATTGTTACTGACCGACGCGGCAGTCACGTAGAGTTCTTCCAGATCATCGAATTCCCGTAAATAGATGAATCCCAGTCGGCCAAACGTTGTTTGCGACGCATGAATAGTCCGCAGCGGAGCGTTCGCACCTTTCCTTCCAAGTTCCTGCATTCCATTGCCCTCTATATTCAGAGACTCAACAACAAGATGCTCTAGTGCGGAAAGCTTCGCGAGATGTTTAAACCCCAGGTCGGTGACACGAGTGTCAGAAATATCCAGCAGCTTCAGGTTCGTCATTCCGCTCAACGCCGACATCGTCGTATTACGAATCGAGGATTTTTTCAGATTCAGTGATTCCAGAGTGGTTGCACCCGCAAGTCCCGACCAGTCGGCATCACGAATTCGGGCGTGCTCCAGATCGAGCTTTTTCAGAGCCGGCAGCGTAGCAAGAACTTCCAGCCCGGCTGCAGACAACGTGGCCCCTGTGAGTTTTAGTTCCGTAACGGTTTCCAGCCCTTCGTCGATCCCTGAGAACTTCCGAAGATCCTGGTCTGTGACTCTTAACGAAGGTTTTGCATTGATCGAGGCCAGGACCGAAGCAGCCGAAGGTCGCACGGAAGGTCCGGGTTCTGCAGTCGGTGTCGGACAGGGTTGACCTGCTGCCGCATTCCCGTGCCGGACGGGAACCGGCTGCTTCGCTGCCACAGGTGACGGACGTTTTCCGCTGTCTGGTTCTGCCGTCGGCAAATTCGGAGCCTTGGAACCGGATTCCGTCAGGGACGGAATTTCCACTTTTTCACAACCTGCTGCAGCTACCAACACAAAGATCGAAGCAAGCATGGCACGACCAGATACCTGAATCATCACAGTCTCCAGTTGCCGTTAAAAACAGTCCGTCAGCCCTCAACAGGTGATCTCTGTTGTTGCATTCGTATTCATAATTGTCAGCAGCGAGACCGCACAAATACGTGGAAATGGATTATCGAATCCCGCAAATCCTGTGATTGTAAACGAATCACCTATTCTTCGTATTTCGGTACGTTAGGTTCGGGAACTTCTGCCACCAGTTTGTCGACGATGTCGTCGGTTGTCATCCCTTCGGCCTGTGCCTGAAAATTCGTTGAGATTCGATGACGGAGTACGGGAACAGCGACTCTGCGAACATCAGGGATGGTTACATGAGGACGTCCATCCATAGCCGCGAAGGCTTTAGCACCCGCAATCAGGTATTGTCCCGCACGCGGCCCGGCCCCCCAGTCAACCAGGGTTTTAATAAATTCGGGTGCAGCTTCGTCTCCCGGACGAGTCGCCCTCACGAGTCGCGTGACATAGCTGATGATGAGCGGTGACGCGACAATCAAACTGATTTGTTTCTGCAAATACAGAATCGAACGGGCGGAGAGTACCTTTCGCACATCGGTAGATTCTCCGGAAGTCGTCGTCTCCAAAATACGTTCTTCTTCGTCCAGAGTCGGATAGTCCACCATTACATTGAACATAAAACGGTCAAGCTGTGCTTCCGGCAGTGGATAAGTCCCTTCCTGTTCAATGGGGTTCTGTGTGGCAATCACAAAGAAGGGTTCCGGAAGATTGAATGTCTGCTGGCCGACTGTGACTTCTCTTTCCTGCATTGCCTGCAGCAAAGCCGCCTGTGTCTTGGGCGGAGTCCGGTTAATCTCGTCGGCCAGCAGCACGTTTGTAAACACCGGACCATCCACAAACCGAAACTCACGGCGGCCCTGTTCGTTTTCTTCCAGGACATTTGTACCGGTAATGTCGGCCGGCATCAGATCCGGCGTAAACTGTATACGATGAAACTGGACGTCCAGCAGTCGGGCAATTGTGCTGACAACCAGTGTCTTGGCCAGCCCCGGAACACCCACCAGCAGACAGTGTCCACCGGTGAAAATCGCCGCCAGAATCTGGTCAATCACGACGTCCTGTCCGATGATCACTTTGTGAAGTTCTTCCACCATCACTTCGTGGTGACGATGGAATTTTTCCAGAAATTCATCAAAGTCTCGTTTCTCGGCCAATGAACCGGTTCCTCGTTCAGGCGACAAGTCATTCTGTGTTTGATTTACAGGTCAGACAGGGTCGTCTTCCCCATGATCGTTTCCGACTGATGATCCGCCGGCAACGATATGCGGCCTGCACAGGGTAAGCATAACGACGCATTTCTGACTTGTCCTGCCTGTCCCGACCACGAATCCCCGGCTATACAACGATTCCTGCTCAATGACACCGCGAACTACGGCCGGAAGCCGTTCACATCAACGCTCCCGGATTCACCCGGACGGAAACGGAGCACCGGTATCCACATGTGACCGCAATGCCGGAAGACACACGTGGATCAGCATCCACTGCCGGGCGGAACTGTCAAACAATGTGACAAATAACGGCACACCCCGGCCGCGGCAGTCCATCGACCGGGGTTCCACTCAACGCTGAAGCGCTGGTGCTAAGGCGCAAAGGACGAACACCCGTGATCCCTGGCTTGATCAGAGAATCTACCTCGCGCTGAAACTGTGACAAGACAGTGTTAGATCCTAGACTCAAGCCGGCGCATTACGAGCTACGGGAACAACCAAATTAGAAACAGAGCAATAAGGGCGGCGACGGCGAGCCGGTACCAGTACGGCAAGTCGTCTACCCAAGTTCTCCGTAACAGGAAGAAGCGATTAGGCAGGGGAGTTGGCTTCAGGTGCGCCTCATCGGGATAGTAGTAGGCACCGTCATGCGATCGACAGGTCTCATCTTTATCGCCTATCAGGCGTGCGCTGAGATCAATTGAATACCAACCAACAAGTCGATGGCTTCTGGCTGTGAATTTTGGGCAAACAGATACTCTTCGCTCCAAAAGAGCCCAAACCAATCGCCCTCTCCGAGGTGGCATTTCGAGAACCACCCATTTCCCCCTTTTTCCGGATCGCCGACATCCGAACGCCGCCTCGCAAATTGTCGCAATTCCTCCAGCAAGATCGGATTGTGTTTCGCGTTCTTAGTTCTAACAATGGAAACATGGCAGGGAATCGACTCCCTCGTTTTGAATCCGGACGATAACGAGTGTCGGCGTGACGACAGGAAAAACATAGTCGCAAAGCGACGGTGTTACGACCATCCAAAAAACAATAGCCACTTTCATCATCGAAGCCGGTTGAACAAGCGATCCAGCTGACGGTTGATTTCACCGTGAATTCGCTGAGTACCGGCATCGTAAACCACGCGTGAAAGATCAATGCTCGGCTGCGTCACCGTACCGCGCACCGGAATTGACACTGACCGTGCGGACTGCCGGTCGCCGGATCTTTCCAGCGGCACGTCGACGATCAGGCGGAGTTGCTGATTGAGTCCGATGGTTCCCCGGCTCTTCAATTCGAATCCGGACAGACCAACCACAAACTGATCATGAGTGATCATTCCGTTTCTGAGTTCAAAAGGGATCTGTTGAGCAGGAATCACCAGATCACGCTGGAGGGACCGACGATCCGATCGCACCGTGTTCAGTGTCTGCAGCAACGTCTTAAGAGATCGTCCGGGCCTGGCCGATATCTCATGCACCGTGATAACGCCTCCCAACTCGGCAGCCTCAGGACGGCCGGCAGTTAAGTGACAGTGACTCAGTCTGGCCGAAACAGCCCCCTGAACGTCAGTCGCTTCTGACAAAAACGGGGCAACATAACCAAGCCACTGACCGGCCAGTTCGTTAGAGACAGTAATGTTCTCCACTCGACTTCCGGATGCCAGAGCCAGGTGACTCTGACGCAGATCGTAATTGATCATCGTTGTAAGCTGTCCGCCATTAACTGAGCAGCGAACGGTTTCAGTTTCAATCTCTCCGTTCTTGAGGCGAACCGGGATCTGTACCGGCCCGAGTTTTAGACCATACGCATCCGCCGCATCCCAGCCGAGTTCCCCGGTGACTTCAAATTTTGGAGCGTCAGCCGGGCCGGAACCATCCCAAAAAGCAGGTGTACCTCGCACTACAAAACGCGTCTGTTTTTGTCCGGTCAGCCGTAAATCCCCTCCTGAATCACCAAACGCTGTCCTGCTGAGAGCTGCCAAGTCGTACTCAGCATCAACTACCAGCTGTGTGGTCATCCACTCTCCGGTCGATTCCAGTGTTCCACTGAGCTGTGCATCAATTCCGGGAGCCCGCAGCCGACCGTTTCGAATCACATAGTGATCAGCCTGCGTGTCGGTATCGATGTCCAGGGTGAGTCGGGCCTGATTGAACGGCGTCATGGAAGAACCTGCCCCAAAATCCGAAGAAACGGAAGCCGTCGGTCCAGGTCGAATTTCGCCAATAATAGTCAGACGTTGAGAGGGTGCCGCATCCAGCTGCGCGAAGACCCGGGAATCCCGGGCCAGCCAACTGAGTTCCGTCCACGGACCCACCAAACTCCGTACGGCGGCCCCGGTACCGTTGACTGTCAGCTGCCCGTCCAGCATCTTCAGCAGAGACTCATCGAGGCATATGCCGAGTTTTGGTGATTCGATCCGCAGGTTGTCTCCGAGGATGCTCAAGTTCCGAACCATGAAACCGGACGACAACGGTATTCCCACAGCAGCATCAATCTGCAATTCACCCTGAACACCAGGTTTTCTGCTGTCGATGAACTGCCCCAGATGACTCCAGAGTCGGTTCACATCGACACGACCGTGAAGATGCAGTGTGTTACTGACCGGCTTCACCTGCAGTCGACCGAAGTCCGCTGAAAGTGTTGCAGAAGTTAATTGTGTCTGAGCCATACCTAGCGGGCCCGAACACATCAGCCGCACCGGTGAGTCCCAGCGAATCGTGCGTTGATTGTGAATGGCAACAATCGGTGATGATTCCAGCACGGCCTGCCAGTCGAGTTCCTCAGAATCATGGACACCGGCTGACCTCGGCTCTGTTTGCATGGCAAAACGCAGTGAACCTTCCTGGAGCCGCAATCCCTCACGAAGCTGCATTGTGCGGGGCAACATCTGAGACAATTTCACAAGATCAACAAGTCCTCTGATATTCACCTGCCCCGCAGGGGCAGCGGCGGTTTCCGTTAAAAACGGTCTGCGATCATTTGTTAACCACGACGATGTACCGATGATTGATTTCGGCAGCTGATCCGCAGGCAGCCGAATTTCTCCACTGCCGTTCAGGGAGGCAAATGGACATTTTGCTGAAAGCGTCTGTACGATAATTCCGTCGTCAGCAACTGCAATCGCACAGTCTGCTGACGCGGTCGACATTACCACGGCCTCTTCGCTGTGCCATGTCGCCTGACGCCAGACAACGTCTGCAGCACGAACTGCACCGCGTAACGCAATTCCGTCGACAGGGGATGTACCGTTCATCACCGCCTCACCCTGGACAGATACGAGTCCGCGACAGCGAACTCCCGGAATCAGCTGCACAATCAAAGGCTCCAGTTCCTCAAGATCAAGCTCTCTGGCCACAAATCGCAGAGCCCGGTGCGTTTTATTACTGACCGTGCAAAGTTTGATCTCGACGGTCGGCCGCTCTGATCTTTGTGATTCTCCGTCTGGCGTATCCAGTTGCAGCGGATGAAAACCGGCTGTGAGCTGCTCCAGACGAGCTGCTATTCGGGGATTCACCGTCGTGCCGGACGCCGGGAACCTTTCACGGGCTCCGATGAATCCCGTTCGGTCCCTGCCGATGGAAGCAACAAGCGAAATGTCGGGAAATAAACCATCTGCCTGCAGTGTCGACACTTCGCAGTGAATGTCAGAAACCAGTCTGTCCACAGTGTATGCAGCATGGTCTTTTGCAGTGATACGGTCTTCTGAAGTCCACACGGACGAATCAGTTCTTACGACGTTGATGCGTCCGTTGTGCACAGCAATTCGAAATGGAACCGTATTTCCGCTCGAATCCTGTTCACCACCCAGATCCTCAATCGCGTCCCTCAGATTGGATCCATCGATCGTGTTAACGAGATTCAGTTCAGGTTCGGTCAGAATCACGTCGATGCCGCGGCCAAAATTCCAACCGATCTGCCACAGAGACTGCCGAGTGGTGAGCCTCCGAACAGTCAGTAGTGGAGGAACTGTTTGCGACCGTTCCCGGGTATTATCGATTTGCAGTCCCGTACATTCGATCGGTGCCCACCAGTGCAGGGACAGGTGCTCAAACCTGGTGACAGCGGCAATCCGCGGACAGAACCAGTTCAAACCGCGAAGACCGATTCCCGTCACCGTCACCGCACTTGGCAACAGCACCATCATTGCCAACACACAGATGCCGTAACGAAATCGTCTGCCCGCTGCAGGTACAGAGGCTGTCATTTCTTCCGTTACGTCTTCGTTGACATCCATTTCGTGATCTCACACAGAAACAGGAAAACACTTCCTGTCATCGACGTGAGTGACACACCGACCTAAATTCCCTTTACCCAGGGGACTCGGTGTCGTCGAATCCTGCAGAGCTGTCCGCTGAACCGCTGCAACCGGTGGAAAATTTTACCGGTCGTCCGAACTGGGTAAGTTTTGGACCTGAGGCATCAGGAATCTCTCACGCCTTCGTTGATGACCAAATCCGGTCAGTACTCCCGACGGCGACCTGAATATCTTTTTCCGTATAAAAACCTGGTTACCCGGATCGAGATTTCCGATTGTTTAAACGTGCTCGTACGGCACGGTCATCCCGGTGAAACACTGGGTTCGTGCGCAGGTCGTTTCAGTGATTTACCCGCATAGTCGCAACATCTGCGTTTCACGGTTGGCCGTACACCTCTGACACGTCCACACCTGGATCGATTGACGTATTTGTCGAAACTTGAGGAAAGTAAATTCGCCTGATGACCGGGCTCAGCGGCCATCATCAGCCGCGTTGATCTGCCATAGAACTTTCCGGGATCAGGACTTGGACCAGTCACTGAATGTACGGCCGCTCTCAGCCAGGTCTCTGAGCAGCGGTGCGGGTTCCCACCAGAAGCCCTGGGTTTCATGGTAGTAACAGATTCGGTCATACACCTTCTTCAGGCCGACGGTGTCCGCATACTTCATGGGACCTCCGCGCCATGACGGAAATCCGTATCCATAAAGGTAGACAATGTCGATGTCGACAGACCGCATTGCGATCCCTTCCTGCAGAATCAGTGCCCCTTCATTGATCATTGAAAACACGGTTCGCTCGATGATCTCCTCATCACTGACATCGCGACGCACAATCCCGGATTCCGCAGCACAGGACTCGATCAACTGCTCTACTTCGGGATCTCGGATTGCACTGCGTCCGTCGTACCTGTACCAGCCGGCACCGGTCTTCTGGCCATAACGTCCCTGTTCGTACAGCCTGTCGGCAACAAGTGGCTGCCGCATTCCCCGGGGAATTGTATCTTTAATCTCCTGATTGATCCGCCAGGCAACATCAATCCCGGACAGATCGGAGACAGCGTGAGGTCCCATCGCCATGCCAAATCGTCGGTGCACGCTGTCAACCTGTTCGACCGTGGCACCTTCCTCCAGTAAAAACTGAGCTTCCCTCTGATAGGGCCAGAACATTCTGTTCCCCACAAATCCGAAGCAGTTCCCGACCAGGACACCGACTTTCCGAAGACGACGGGCAAGATCCAAGGAGGTGGCAATCACGTCGTCAGCCGTTTCTTTGCCGCGAACCATCTCCAGCAGTTTCATCACATTGGGAGGACTAAAGAAATGATGGCCAATAACGCTTTGCGGGCGTCGGGTAGCAGCGGCAATTTCGTCGATGTCCAGTGTGGACGTATTCGATGCGAGAATCGCACCCGGCTTCGCAATCTCGTCCAGTTCCCCAAAGATCTGCTTCTTAAGATCCATTCCTTCAAAGGCCGCTTCGACAATGATATCGGCATCTGAAATTTGGGCGTAGTCGGTGGTACCGGTGATCATCGTCATTTTCCGGTCAACGTCCGCCTCAGTCATCCTGCCCCGCTTGACAGAAATTCCATAGGTTTGACGAATTCTGTCAAGCCCCTTCTCCAGCTGTTCCTGACTGACTTCCCTGATGATGACCGGAATTCCAGCATTCACGTAAGTCATCGCAATCCCGCCGCCCATGGTACCGGCACCAATGACTGCCGCTGAATCGACCGAGCGACGCTGTGTGTCCTTGGTAATACCAGGAACTTTGCTGACCGTTCGTTCTCCAAAGAAGGCATGAATCAGTCCCTGGGACTGAGTACTCTGCAGACATTCCGCAAAGATGCGAAACTCATTCTGAGAACCGTCTGCAAAAGAATTCCGGCCGGCAGCTTCCACGGCTTCGATACATCGAAGTGGTGATTCCTGACCGCGTGCACGTTTACTGACTACTCTTCTGAGTTCTTCAAGCGCGGCCGCATTTTCATCGGTCTCACCAAGACGATCCGTTATTTCGCTGGTTTTCCTGGGAGCACCTCCGGTTTCAACCAGTTCGTGTGCGTAGTCCAGAGACTTTTCCAGTAAATCCCCATCGGCAATCCGGTCGATGATGCCAAGTTCGCAGGCAACGTTAGCGGAAATCATGTCCCCGCTGGCACAGATTTCAGCAGCCTTCGGAATTCCACACAGCCGCGGCAGACGCTGGGTTCCCATCGCACCGGGAATCAGACCCAGTTTAACTTCCGGAAACCCCACACGGGCGTCCGCCACAGCGATCCGATAGTGACATCCGATGGCTGTTTCCAGTCCTCCCCCGAGAGCGTTGCCGTGAATTGCTGCGATCACCGGTTTGGAACAGTTTTCGATACCATTGATCATCGAATGCATCGGGAATTCAGAATCGATTCCGCTTTGATGAAGCGAATCGAATTCACTGATGTCAGCCCCTCCCGAGAAGGTCTTTCCTGCCCCCGTAATAATAATCGCACAAACGGCATCAGCCCGGGCTGCGTCTTCGACAGCGGAAAGGACGGCTCTGCAGACCGCCTGGCTTAAAGCGTTGACCGGTGGATTCATGAGCGAAATGACGGTGACATCGTCCCTGACCTCAACCAGAACAAGCTCACTCATAAAATTTCCTCAGGGGCCCCGATCCGATGAACACGAAGGGCCGGGGTGTGATGCGATGCAACCGGTTTGCTGATCGCATGTCGGGGTCCTAGAATCCCGCCTGTCAGGCGGTATCCAACGTTAACAACCGGTAAACAGCCAGTCAAAGCAGCCGTCCAGCTGTACCGTAACATTCAAATTTCGTCCCCGAATCCGCCCAGAGCCAATCGATGACAGATCGTTTTTCACTTCGCGGTCGCAACGCCATCATCACCGGAGGGACAAGAGGAATCGGACTTGCGATTGCGCAGGGATTCCTTGAAGCCGGAGCGAAAGTCACGATCTGCAGTCGGAAGCAGTACAACGTAGACGAAGCATTGACGGAGCTGGCTGAATTCAGTGACAGCATTCAGGGTGTGGCAGCACACGTGGGAAAAACAGAAGATCTGGAACGTCTGATTTCCCACGCGGAAACGCGTTTCGGTCCCGTCGGGATTCTGGTCAATAACGCCGGCACGAATCCGTATTTCGGGCCCCTGATCAAATCAGAGGAAGCGGCATGGGACAAAACGATGCAAGTGAATCTGAAAGGCCCGTATATGCTGTCAAAACTTGTCGCCAAAAAAATGGTGGCCGGCAACGGAGGCTCAATCATCAATATTGCATCAGTGGCAGGTCAGACGGCTTTAGCGATGCAGGGCATTTATTCCATTACCAAAGCAGGTGTGATCATGCTCACAAAAGTAATGGCAAAGGAATTGGGAGCTCAGAATGTTCGGGTCAACTGCATCTGTCCCGGCGTCGTTCGCACGAAACTCAGCGAAGCATTGTGGGCAGATCCAAAAATGGAAAAACAGATGGCCTCTCTGAAAGCACTTGGACGCGTGGGAAATACAGACGAACTGACGGGTGCAGCTGTTTATCTTGCCTCTGATGCCGGATCATTCACCACCGGTGCAACGTTGAATGTCGATGGCGGCATGGTGATCTAGGCGATGTTCCATCGCTTCTCTGCGGTTTTTGCTACCGCTGACTTCAGCGTATGGTCACAATGAACACTCGCAACTCAGACGGCAAATCGAACGATTTCGGTGTTTATCCACCCGCCCGCAAGGTATCTGTGCGGTCTGTTTTGTAGGCTTTTACTAAACGGTCAGAACTGAACTGTGCCGTTTTTTTTTCCTCATCACTGCCTTCGTTTCCTGCCCTCGGAGTTGGCACTCATGCGTTTCCTTCACTGTTCACTTGCCCTGATCTTCACAATCGCATGTCCCGTCAGCGTGTTTGCAGCAGAACCTCCCGCCGGATTTCAGCCGCTGTTTAATGGAGTGAACCTGAATGGACTGCACGGCTGGGATCACCAGGCCATGACAAAATTCAGGGATGCGACTCCCGATGAACTCAGTCAGGTCACCGCAGAATGGACGGCCGACGCAGAAAAACACTGGTCCGTGGAAAACGGTGAGCTCGTCAACGACGGTCACGGCAAATATCTGGCCACCGATGGCAACTATCGCGACTTCGAACTGCTCCTTGAATACAGGACGGTGGCAGGTGCCGACAGTGGAATCTATCTGAAGGGCTGTCCTCAGGTTCAAATCTGGGACTTTACGGACCCTCGTAAATTTGCAATTGGCGCAGACCTTGGAAGCGGCGGCCTGTGGAACAATTCACCGGGTCAACCCGGCAAAGACCCGCTGTTTCTGGCGGACCGGTCCCTGGGCCAATGGAATTCGTTCCGCATTCTTCAAGTGGGATCCAGAACATCGGTATGGCTGAATGGTCAACACATCGTTGACAACGCAGTCATGGAAAATTATTTCGATCGTGGCGCTCCACTTCCACTGGAAGGTCCGGTCGTTCTGCAAACACACGGAGGAGAAATTCGCTGGCGTCATATGGCGATCCGGGAACTGAGCAGCGAAGAAGCCAACACATTTCTGGCTGCACACCAGAGACAGGCTTTCGTTTCGGTGTTCAATGGCACGGATCTTTCAGGATGGCAGGGCGCCGTCAACGACTATGAAGTCGTCGACGGAGCGATCCGGTGTCGCGACGGACATGGCGGACTGTTACTCACGGAAAACGAATATTCGAATTTCATCGCCCGACTGGAGTTTCGACTGCCGCCCGGCGGCAACAACGGTCTGGCAATCCGTTCTCCACTCACAGGGGACCCGGCATACCATGCAATGTGTGAGCTGCAGGTCCTGGATTCAACACACGAAAAATATGTCGATCTGGACAAGCGCCAGTATCACGGATCGGCTTACGGGATGACGGCAGCCCGACGTGGATTCCTCCGTCCGACAGGCGAATGGAACTACCAGCAGGTGGTCGTGGACGGATCCCAAATTCAGGTTGAACTAAATGGGGCTTTGATTCTTGATACGGATCTTGCTGGTGTCACCGAATACATGAAGAATTCCTCCCATCCCGGAAAAGACCGAACATCCGGGTACTTTGGATTCGCGGGTCACAGTGATCCTGTTGAGTTCAGAAGTATCGCAATCAGGAAGCTGGCCGATTCACAATAGCAGTTCGCGAACCTGATCGTTTTGAATCGTTTAACGCCGGTCCGGCAGGCGATGGCAGACACAAGCGTTATGATAACACTCCGGCCGATGTCTGGCGGTTTGTGGTTCCCCAGGCGAAACCTTCTTAATCTGTCAACCCGGTAAATCATCCAAGGATTCCAACGTGACCATTTCCGCCGAAACACTGGACGGACTTAAGAAATTTGATACACCGACCGTCTGCAATGTCATCGAATTATTCGCGGTTCGTCCCCGCAGTACCGGATACATGGATCAATCTATTCAGGCCTGTTTTCCAAAACTTCCCCCGATGGTCGGACTTGCGCTCACGACTGAATTCAGAGCCCTTTCTCCACCCAAAAGCGGAGATGTATACGGCAGCATGGACGCACAGCTGGAATGTATCGAGTCGATGGAGGCCCCGGCGGTGATCGTGTTTCAGGACCTAGATGTTCCATCCGCTGCCGCAACATTCGGCGAAGTGATGTGCTCGACATATAAGGCATTTGGTGCTGCCGGTCTGATCACGTCGGGAACCGGACGGGACCTGGACCAGGTGGACGAACTGAATTTTCCGGCGTTCACTGCCGGCACCTGTTGCTCTCATGGAGCCTGTCACATGTTATCAGTGAATGTACCCGTGGTCGTTGGAGGAATAAGTATCTATCCCGGCGATCTGCTTCACGGAGACTGTAACGGGGTTACAACAATTCCACTGGATGTGGCTTCAGAGATTCCACAGGCATGTGAAGAATTCATGAAGGCCGAAGCATACGTAATCGACTATATGAAAGCCGGTTCTCCCACAATTGCCGGACTGAAAGAAGCTCGTGAGGCGCTGATGGCCGACGTAAAAGTACTGGGGGCAAGACTGCGACGCAGTTGACCGAAGTCATGGTGCGACTGGATCGAATTTACACTCGCTCGGGTGATTCCGGAAAAACGTTTCTCGGTGACGGAAGCTGTGTCGCCAAGACTTCACAGCGGATCGTTGTCATGGGAGCCGTGGACGAAGTCAATTGTCATCTTGGGACGGCGATTTCCCATTCAAACGATTCCGGTCTCCAACAGCTGTTCAGCCGAATTCAGCAACTCCTGTTTGATCTGGGAGCGGATCTTTGCAGTCCGATTCCGGCCGATCCGTCAGCGGATCAGTGCCCGCGAATAGCAAAGCAGCACACGGTCTGGCTGGAAACCCGAATTGATGAAGCCACGGAGAAACTGAATCCACTGATCAGCTTCATTCTGCCCGGTGGACGTCCGGCTGCTGCCGGCCTGCATCTGGCACGATCCGTGTGTCGTCGAGCCGAACTGGAGTTTCTGCGGCTTATTGAGTCCGGTGAATCCGCCACTACGAACTCCGAAATCGGTGTTTTTCTGAATCGTCTCTCGGATTTGCTGTTTGTTCTGGCCAGACGTGAAAATTCAGATGGTGCAGACGACGTCCTTTGGAAGGCCGGATCTGCAGTGGAAATCAACTAGTATTCCGATGTTGTTATGTCAGTTGAAAACATACAAAACCCGGCCCTATCCGACCTGGCCGCTGAATTTCAGAAAACCATGGCCCATGCCTGGATGGTGCGGACATTCATCAAGCATTGTGATGAAGTGGATGACTTTCCTGAGCTAATGGAAATTGTTCGATCTGTGTTCGACATGAGTCGGGCAATTGAGAACAAAACCGAAGATCCAGCTGTCTATTTTCGCTTTGCCCGTAAAAAGATCGGCAAACTTCGAAAGGCCGTGGCTGAGTTCCGGGAAAACGCCTGGCGGGCCTCAACGCACACAAATTTCCAGCAGGCGGTGATGTCCATCGAACATGCTACGGATCGAATGGAAACGATTCTCCAGGAGGCAAACCGCCTGACTGTATGAAGATAGCCAAACGGCAGGCACATATTGGCGATTTACCGTTGTAAACCCATGATTTGATACCTGTACCTGGTACAGAGACTGACCACTGATCGCTGGATAAAATCGCATCGACTAACCGCCGAATGTACCGAATTGGGGCAGACGAATTGAATTCCTGCCTTCGTGAACTACAACTCAGGTTAAATGGTGTACTGGTTCACCATCTGGAATCGTCTGAGTTGTACCGACGACACCAACATGGACAGTACTGTCCTGAATTGACGCTCCCCTGAAAGCTTCCTGCGATGCACGGACTGCAGCAGACAACATTCGGGAATTCAAAATCTGCAGGCATGACGTCGACGGTGCCTGAGCGAGACAGCCCATGTGACCGATTTCACACGTCGATCGTAACCGCGGCGGGGCTGCTTGTACTGGCCCTGACGGCGTCACCGGTACCGGGTCAGACTGATCCGGTGCCACAAACCCAGGAACCCGCTCAGCAGACTCGGTCTGGTGGCCAGGATCTCACTTCCCGGGTCGGCCCGCAGCAGGCGCTGCGTCAGCAGATTACCCGACTGACGTCGGCCACTGAAACAGCAGATGTGGATGAGGCAACCCGTGAGCAAATTCGCGGTCTGCTGGCTCAGGCGACATCGGACATGGATACGGCCGATGATCTGGCAAAACAGAACACCGGGGTCCGGAATCGGCTCAAACAGCTGCCGAAAGCGGCGGACCAGTTGCGAAATCCGCCACCACGTCCGGCAGAAAACTCTGTTGAGTCAATGACTGTGGAAGAGCTGGAAGGAGAAATTGCCACACAGGAACTGAACCTGACGTCTGCCGAACAGCAACTCGCCAAGGATCAGCAGGAGGCAGAGTCCGCTACAGATCGAAAACGGCTCCTTCAGGAAAGAGTGCAGGCCGCAGAGCAGAATGTCACTTCCGCTGTGGCACGACTGAAGACTCTTCCGGAAACCCCCGTCACGCTGCTGGATGAAACACTCCGCACCAGTTCAGAGGCGAACCGTATTCGGGCCGCAGCAGAATATGATCTGCCCCGTACGCTGCTTGCAGAAGTCGACACAAATTTATCACTGAATCTGCCGAGCCTCCGCGTCGCAAATCTCCAGTCACTGATCGATTCCCGGAACGTCCGACTTCAGGAACTGCGGACGAAACTAAAAAAACTGCGAACGGAACAGGCCCGCCAGGAACTGGACCTGGCTATTGAAGCCAGGAGTCAGCTGGCGTCCATTGACAATGCAGAGATTCGCGAACTCGGTGCATTCAGGCTCGAACTGGCTAAAGAAACCAGTCGCATCACTCAGGAGGACGAGCCTCACTGGAATCAGATCCTCAACCGACGCCGCGATGATCTCGACCGTCTGACCGATAAGGGAGACAAAATCCGAAAACGAGTTGAACAGTTTGGCACACATTCGACACTTGGCCGCGAGATACTTCATTTCGGAACAGAACTGCCGTCACTGAGTATAATTCGTGCCGAAATTGATCAGATCGATGTGCTTACCACCGGATGGCGACTGAGAGAGATCGAATATGAAGAACAGAAAGAACGAATTCAGTCAGTGATTCGTCGGTTTGGACAGACAGCGGGCACGGCGGAACGAGAGATACTGGAACATGTTGAAGACCTCCTGAATCAGGTCAATGAGAGCAATATCAGATTCTTTTCGACACTTGCAGATGTCAATGGCGCTGACCTGGCCACCATCGCCTTCATTAACGACTGGATGACGTTTTCCAGTGAACACGCGCTTTGGCTGCGCAGTCACGAGGCTCTGACGTTACAGGACGCTGCTACGGTTCTGCCGACGATGCGCGCCCAAGGTCGTGATATCGTACAAAGCCTGATGACCGTGGCTGCAAATTCAGGCAGGTTATTGTGGACACTGATCATTCCGGCCGGACTGGCGATTGTCATTCTGCTGGCCGTTCAGTCACGCGCCAGGGAAGCACTCAAACAACGAGGAAAAGAAGCATCTCAAAGAACTTGCACGAGTCTGCAGCCAACCATGTGGACTCTGTTGCTGAGCGTCGGACTGGCCGCTGAATGGCCACTGTTTTTGATGATGACAGGCACCGTGCTGCAGCGTAATGCCGATAACGTGGCGGATGCGCTGGGACAGGCACTGATTCAGCTGGGTGGAATTGCTTTGTGGCTGGAGTTCATTCGACAAGTACTTCGACCCGGCGGGCTGGCATCAAATCACCTGACATGGAGCCCGGTGGTCGGTGATCACCTGCGCCTCTGGCTGCGACTGGTCTTTGCGGTTCTCCCCCTGCCTCTGTTTATGTTTCTGCTGACACGAAATCTTCCGGAACAGTCAGATACCACGGAGCGAATTCTGTTCATGCTGCTGCTGGTCTGCAGTTCAACACTCCTGTGCCGACTTTTTTTTCCGCTGAACAGCAGATTCGTCCGCACACTGGTGTCAGGATCCGGTTTTCTGGATTCCACACGCTACCTGTGGATTTCCGTAACGGTGGCAGCCCCTCTGATTCTGGCAGTTTGTTCGGCAGCCGGATTTCATCACACGGCTCTGTCACTTTGGGACCGAATGGGCTGGTCTGTAGTGACCGGAACAGGAGTGATCCTTTGCTGGTCACTGGTTATGCGATGGCTCAGAATGAATCATCGCGCTATGCGACTGGAGCTGGCCCGTGAACGAGCCCGAAAACGGAACCAGTCGGATCACACATCCGACAGCTCCCTTGCACAGCATGCGGTCTCGGAAGATTCCGAATTAATGGTCTTCGGCACACAGGCCCGACAACTGGTGCGCAATGTCGCCGTTCTGGCCATGATCGGCTGTGCCTGGGGAATCTGGTTCGACATCCTGCCGGCACTTCGGATTGTGGATCGTTACGAATTGTGGAGCGTCCAGGAACAGGTGACAGTCACACAAGTCACAGAATCCGGAGACGAGCAGTCAACGCAGCGCTGGAGAACCCGGGCAGTGACTGTTGGTAGCCTGCTGCTGGTGATATTCGCATCAGCAGCAACATTCACAGGAGTACGACAACTTCCGGGACTGATCGAAGTCATTCTGCGGAGAAGATCCAGCCTTGACAGCGGCGTGCGTTACACTGTTTCCACCGTCTCCAGATACGTCGTGCTGGTTGCCGGAACCACGGTTGTCTGTCATTCGCTGGGACTCCGCTGGTCGCAGGTCCAGTGGCTGGTCGCCGGCCTTTCCGTTGGACTCGGATTCGGTCTCCAGGAAGTGTTCGCAAACTTCATCTCCGGCATTATCATTCTGGTGGAACGCCCCATTCGAATCGGAGACATCGTGACCATCGACGGTGTGAGTGGCGTGGTATCAGGGATTCAGATTCGTGCCACATCAATCACCGACTGGGACCGCCGTGAATTTATAGTACCGAATCGGGAACTGGTCACAGGCAAACTACTCAACTGGACGCTGAGTGATTCGACGAACCGAGTCATGGTTGCTGTAGGAATTGGCTATGGATGTGATCCGGAAAAAGCCCGAACAATCATGCTGAACACAGCCAGAGCACATCCCAACGTACTGGATGAGCCGGGCCCCGTAGCGACATTTGAGAAATTCGGCGACAGCTCTTTGGAACTCGTACTTCGGGCATATCTGCCGAACCTTGATAATCGTCTGTCGACAATCACCGAACTGCACACCCGGATCCATCACTCGTTTGCCGAAGAAGGCATCGACATTCCATTCCCACAGCGTGAAATTCGCATGTTGTAAACAGAAGGAACTATGACAATTCACTAATCAAAAAAGTCGAACGCAGTTCAACGCGACTTATAATTTGTGACCAGGTTGCCCCGGGGAATTTAATGTGCGTCATACGACAATCCGGAATGAATTTTCAGAAACAGGTTGCGGTCGTTCTACGTACGGGAAACACTTCGATTCCCTTATTCCAAGAAGACGTCGAACATGCCACAATTCACACACAGGCCGGCTGTCCGGCCGGCAACTCGGAAAAGATCCGCAGAGTCAGCCGCCGGCATAAGGATTTACGACATTGGAAAAAGTGACGCACATTCGGGATCAACGAATTCGATCTCAGTGGTGAAGCCTTGTTAAATCATCGAGGGCACGAATTTCAAACGCGACAGGTCGGCAAACACAGCTGAGATACCTCTCCTGTTTAGATGGAGAGTCGGAGTAGTCCATCCATGGCAGGAACTCTGCGTCTGATTCTGGCGCTGCACAATCATCAGCCGATCGGAAATTTCGACGGCATTTTTGAACAGTCATATCAGGAAAGCTATCAGCCGTTCCTGAATGTCGTGACCGACTATCCGGAAATCAGATTTTCCCTGCATATATCAGGGAGTCTGCTTGACTGGCTTGAGAAACACCGCCCCGAATACATTGATCATGTTCGGTCACTCGCTGAACGTGGCCAGGTCGAGATCATCGGCGGTGCGTTTTATGAGCCCATTTTGTCGAATATCCCGCGTCGTGACCGTATTGGTCAGATTCGTACGTTCACTCAGCATCTTGAAAAAATGTTCGGAACCTCCATCCACGGGATGTGGATGCCCGAACGTGTCTGGGAACAGTCGTTTGCCGGTGACCTGACTGCCGCCGGTGTTCGATACACGATACTGGATGACCATCATTTCCGTAGTGCCGGTATGAATCAGTATCAGCTGTTCGGGTACCACGTCACTGAAGATGAAGGGCGTCTGCTTGCGATTTTTCCCGGCAGTGAACACCTGCGATACCTGATTCCCTTCCGTAGTCCGGAAGAAACAATCACCTACCTGAGAGACATTGCGGACCGTCATGACAATGCCATCGTTGTACTGGGGGATGACGGAGAAAAATTCGGT
This sequence comes from Fuerstiella sp., assembly GCA_022447225.1. Lineage (NCBI taxonomy): Bacteria > Pseudomonadati > Planctomycetota > Planctomycetia > Planctomycetales > Planctomycetaceae > Fuerstiella > Fuerstiella sp. The sequence goes on from JAKVAZ010000006.1 coordinate 229,386, forward strand.
GCCTGGCCTGAAACACATAAACATGTCTATGAGGACGGCTGGCTGCGACGTTTTCTGCAGACATTACGAGACAACAGCAACTGGCTGAAAGTAACAACACCAGGCGAAACACTTGACCAGGTGAAGCCTCAGGGGCTGTTTTATATACCGGATGCCAGCTATCGGGAGATGACTGAGTGGGTACTGGACAGCACGACACAGCAGGATCTGCAGCGTCTGAGCCACATAGAAGGGGACGAAAACTGGCAGCGGTTACAACAGTTTCTTCGGGGAGGATTCTGGCGCAACTTCAGAGTCAAGTACCCTGAAAGCAACGAGATGTATGCCCGGATGCTGGAGATTAGCTCAAGGCTGGCAGAAGCCGAACGGGATGCGGGAAGCGAAGCTGGTGAGCTGACCGAAATTCGCCGGTTGTTATATCAGGGTCAGTGTAACTGCAGCTACTGGCACGGTGCATTTGGCGGCCTGTACCTCCCACATCTTCGCAATGCAGTCTACTCCAGTCTGATTGAAGCGGATAATCAGCTGGAACATCGTACTCAGACTTCAAACGAATGGCTGGACGTCTGTACGGGCGATTACAATCTGGATACTCAAGAGGAAGTTCGCCTGAGCAACCACAGAATGGCTGCCTATTTTAGCCCGTCCACCGGCGGCCATTTGTATGAATGGGACATTCGCAGCTGTCGGGTGAACCTGCTGGCCACGCTCAATCGGCGAGTGGAACCCTATCACCAAAAAATCATTGACCACGCAGAGAAACTGCGACAGTGCGACGGCTCTCAGGAATCCGGCGTGTCCAGTATTCATGACATCGTCCGATTCAAACAGCCGGATCTGGACCGCAAGCTGAGTTATGACAACTGGCCGCGCAAAAGTCTGGTAGACCATTTTCTACAGCCGGACATTACCGGAGAGACGTTTCGTGAAGGCAGTGGCCTTTTGTCTTCGTTTGCAACAGCAGCGTACCGTCCAGCGGTCCGGCACGAAAACCACCAGATCGTACTGGAAATGTTCTGCCGTGGCAGTCTCAGTGATTATGAAGTCGGAATTCGAAAAACAGTAACAATGTCCCGACAGCGCCCGGGTGAATTAATGGTCAGGTATCAACTGGAAGATCTGCCAGGACATGTCCCGCTGCATTTTGCTGTCGAATTCAATTTTGCCACCATGCCGGGAGGCGCTTCAGACCGCTACTTTTTCGATGAAACGGGTGAGCAACTGGGAACACTCGATACACATATCGATGTACCGTCCTCATCTCGTCTGGGACTTATCGATGAATGGCAGGGCCTGGACATAACCGTGGAATGGACTCAGAACGGCGGAGTCTGGGCTTTTCCCATCGAAACCATCAGTCAGTCAGAGTCCGGATTTGAGCTTGTGCATCAGAGCGTGACTGTAGCTCCACACTGGAATCTGGTGGCTCCGGAATCGGGTCCGTGGACGGTCGATCTGTGTCTGAAGGTCAACACATCGCTTGCCCGGGCACGTCAACTGGCCGGACTCAGTGAACAGCGCCGTGATGCCGGTATCGGAAGTGAATTAGTTCCCGAAACGGTCGACTGAGCCACTCAACTCTAAAGACGGAGCCTCACCGACACGTGCTAAGTACCGGATATGTTCAGGAAACACCAGCAGGTGCGATGAACATCAACGGACCGGCCACCCTTAGTCCGGAATGAATGATACGGGGACCGTCTGATCAATGTCCGAACCCCGTAAACATTACGAACCGGAACAATCGGCTACACCAAAGTACAGTTTGAACAGCAGGCCGGCTGACGACATCGTGGCGCATTTTCATGAATGACCGCAGCGGTAAAAGTTTTTCTCAGTATCGCCTGCACAGAAGGTGGCTTTGATGACAGTGACTTTCGATCTCTGTCGCAACTGACAGCCGACGGAGTTTGTGGCAGGGACTCGGCCGTTTAGGATTCACACATTCAGGGACTCTGCCGCTGATAAGGGAACCGATGTGACAGCCAATGTGAAACGTGAAATTGAGAAACTGAGACGCGCGCTGGAGCGGCACAATCGACTCTATTACGTCGAAGCTTCTCCGGAGATCCCGGATCGCGATTTCGACAGGCTGCTGAGTCAGCTGCAGGAACTCGAAGCTCAGTATCCGCAATACGATTCCGAAAGCAGTCCCACACGAAAAGTTGGAGGAGTCCCGATTGACGGATTTGAATCGGTTACTCACCGTATTCCCATGCTGTCGATTGAGAATCTTTTCGAAGAGCAGGAAGTAACTGAATGGCACAGAGGACTCCAGGAACAGCTCGAGGAGGAATTACCGGACTACAGCATCGAGTACAAAATAGACGGAGTCGCCATGGGACTCATTTATGAACACGGACAGCTGGTCCGCGGAGTGACCCGTGGGAATGGTCAGACGGGAGATGACATCACTTCGAATGCTCGTGTTGTGGGAGGTGTACCACTGCGGCTGGACATCACGAATCCGCCTGCGGTGCTCGAAGTGAGAGGTGAAGTGATGATTCACGGTGAAGATTTCGCCGCCTTCCGCACCGGCCAGATCGAACGTGGCGAAGAACCATTTCGAAATCCTCGCAATGCAGCTGCAGGCGCTTTAAAGCTTCTCGATCCCCGGATTGCCCGTCAGCGCGGTCTCCGGTTCGTTGCCCACGGGGTGGGATACTGCGAAGGGATTCAGTGGTCCAGCTATCTGCACTTTCTGGAATCGATCCGTCGGATGGGCCTGCCTGTGACCCCAGGAGTTTCTAAAGCCCGGGGGCTCGACCACCTCCTGAACGTCATTGCTCAGATGATGGAAGGCGTCCCCGCACTGCCGTTCGAAGTCGATGGAATCGTCATTAAACTTAACCGGCTCATACAGCGAGACCAGCTGGGAGCAACGTCCCGGTTTCCGCGCTGGGCCAGAGCCTTTAAGTGGGAACGATACGAAGCCGAAACAGCTGTCAGCAACATAGCGGTTCAGGTCGGTAAAACAGGAACCCTGACTCCGGTGGCAGAACTGGAACCGGTCGAAATTGACGGCACCATTGTGTCGCGGGCCAGTCTGCACAATCGAGACGAATTGGATCGATTAGGAGTCCTCGTCGGCGACCGCGTAGTCGTGGAGAAAGCCGGTAAAATCATTCCTCATATTCTTCGGGTCAACACAGCGGCACGAAGCGGAAACGAGAAACCATTTCGATTTCCGGCACATTGCCCCGAGTGCGGAGCACCAACCCGGCAGGAAGACGGGGCTGTTTATATTCGCTGTCCCGATCCTCAGTGTCCGGCTCAGTTGAGAGAGACCATGGTTTTCTTTGCCTCACGAGCAGCCATGGACATCGACGGACTCGGTGAAAAACTGGTCGGTCAACTGCTTGATGTAAAACTGATTGACGGCATCCCTTCACTTTATCGACTGAACACCAGGCAGGACGATCTGCTGCAAGTGGAGCGAATGGCACAAAAATCGGTCGATCGACTGCTGAGAGGTATCAATGATTCCAGATCACGTCCGCTGTGGCGACTGCTGACAGGATTGAATATTCGTCATGTGGGTCAAAGCAACGCACAGGTACTTGAGTCGGCCTTTGGCACAATCCACACCATTGCCGAACAATCGGTCGAAAAACTGGCTGCCGTCGATGAAATTGGCCCGATCATCGCTGCATCCGTGCATACATTCTTCGCTTCTGATTACGGCAGTCGACTGGTTGCAGAACTCACCGACCTGGGCCTTAATCTCGGCACAGCGGTCGTTTCCGGGAACCGAGACGGAGCGGAACAGGCTCTCAGCGGCAGTACGGTGGTTATCACAGGAACACTTTCGCATCTTTCCCGTGACGAAGCAAAACAACTGGTTCGTGATCACGGGGGAAAGACTTCCGGCAGTGTATCCCGGAAAACAGACATTGTTGTCGCGGGAGAAAAAGCCGGCAGCAAACTGACCAAAGCCCGTGATCTTGGAATCGAAGTCCTGACAGAACAGGAATTCCTCACCCGGCTTGGTATACAGAGATAGACGTCACCGGTCGATTCCGTGACCTCCTCCGATTGTGACGGACAGATGATCGCAGGGACGATAAACTTTCCCGTCGTTCTGAAATTTCGGTTGTGAGCAAATGCTGATTCAGCAGTGTGCGCTCGCTGATTTTGTCCAGGTGATGAAGTGTCGACAGCTACACTCCTCGTTATTCATGGCCCCAATCAGGGTACCCGGTACTCGGTGGAACCTGAACAAACCGAAACGACAATTGGTCGAAGTGTCGGTTGTGACATTCGACTGGACGACCATGAAGTATCGCGCCGGCATGTGATGGTCTGCTATGACGGCGTCTCCTTTCAGATTCAGGATCTGAACAGCGCAAATGGCACAAGACTCAACTCTCGGTTCATTGAAACATCTCCGCTTACCCACGGTGACACCATTCGCATTGGCGCTTCCCTGATTAGTTTTCAGCTGTCCGATCCGTTGGTTGCAGCCCGGGACTCGGCTCAACAGGTACTGCTGATTGACGACACAGCAGATCAACAGCATTCGGCGATTGTCAAATCAGTGGCCGTCCCTCCTGCATCAGCGATGACCGTTCACCATGTACCGATTCAGGACTCACGCCTGATGTATCGTGTCGCGGAAGAACTCGTTCGACCGACTCATTCGCAGCAAACACTACTCAATGAAATCTTGAAGCTGGTTCTGTCAGCCGTCGGAGCAGATCGCGGGTGTTTTCTGCTGCGGAAATCAGACGGCACCCTGAACCCCGCTGCTTATCAGCAACGCCTGGATCAGGAAGAGGCCTCACCGCAGATACAGGTATCGCATTCCATCACCGGCTATGTGATCAATAACGGCCAGGCAGTTCGCACATCGGATGCAACAAAGGATACTCGATTTGGCGGGCTCAGTATTGCCGCAGACGGTGTGCATGAAGTGATCTGCGCACCTTTGCGGGGACATGAGGAATTGCTGGGGGTCCTTTACATCGACACAAAGAATCACGACGTTGTTCCAGGATTTGCAACGGCCAGTCGACTGACCGACGACCACTTAACGGCAGTATTGGCGGTTGCACGACAGTCTGCGTTAGCCGTGGAGGCTCGACAGTTTCACGACGCATTTCTCCAGGCAGAACGATTTGCCACGATGGGGCGGACCGTAGCGGTATTGAGTCATCACATCCGAAATATCCTTCAGGGGATCAAGGGTGGTGGATACCTGATTGCCAAGGGGCTGGAGGACGACCAAAAAGAAATGGCCATAGAAGGCTGGTCGGTTGTTGAGCGAAACCAGAACCGAATTTTTGAACTGGTGACAGACATGCTGTCGTTTAGTCGGGACCGCATTCCGCAACTGCAGGTCGCAAATCTTAACGCCGTATGTGCAGAGGTCAGTGAACTCGCTTCGCTGCGGGCCGGAGAGTCCGAAACTGAGTTTATGTTTAAACCGGATACCGACATTCCGCCCGCAGCATTCGACCCGGAAGCGATCCACCGTGCCGTTCTGAATACGGTAAACAATGCGATTGACGCAGTATATCAAAGGGAGCAGGCAGCCGTCATTCTCCAGACCGGATATGATGCCGACCAGGATATGATGCTGGTCGCGGTCAGCGACAACGGACCGGGAATCCCGGAAGATCAGCGGGAAACCGTCTTCAATATTTTTGAATCATCCAAGGGGTACGGCGGGACCGGCATCGGCCTTCCTGTCAGTCTAAAAATAGTACGCGAACATGGTGGTCAAATTCGTATCGATAGTGAGTCCGGCAGCGGAACACGATTCGTACTGAGCTGGCCGCGAGGCAGACCGGATGAATTGAAATCACCAGTGAAATAACTCAGCGGCGAATCAGCCCCTGTCACCCGAATCAGATGATCAGACCTTCGTCGCAGCCGGCGTCGGCACTCCTTCCCTCCTTTTGACAATTCACGAATCAGTCATGCGTATCGTTGTACTTGACGGATCGACACTCAATCCAGGTGATCTCAGCTGGAGCAAACTTGAACAGCTGGGTGAAGTTGCGTTCTACAACCGGACGGCTCCTCAGGAAATTTGTGAACGTGCTGCGGGAGCGGACGCCATTCTGGTCAATAAACTCGTGATATCGGCCGAGACAATCCAGGCACTGCCGGATCTCAGATACATCGGTGTTACCGCAACAGGTTATAATATCGTGGATATCGATGAGGCCGCTCGTCGCAGGATTCCCGTCTGCAACGTTCCCACGTATGGCACACGTTCGGTTGCTCAAATGGTATTCGCTCACATACTGGAATTCACGCAGAACGTTGCACACCATGATCAGACGGTTCGTGACCAGCGACGGTGGGCCGCCTGTACCGATTTTTGCTACTGGGACTATCCCATGATTGAACTGGACGGACTCACAATGGGCATCGTCGGACTCGGCCGAATCGGTATGACAACGGCTCGACTTGCACTGGCGTTTGGCATGAAGGTGTCTGCCTATGATCCATATGCGCAATCGACTGCTGACGAGATCCGGATGGTGGAGCTGGACCATTTGTTTGAACAGAGTGACGTCATCAGTCTGCATTGTCCGCTGACACCCGACAATGAGAAGCTGGTCAATGCGGAACGACTGGCCCTTATGAAGTCAACAGCCTTCCTGGTAAACACCTCCCGCGGACCGCTTGTCGATTCAGAAGCACTGGCCGCTGCACTCAACAGTGGTCAGATAGCGGGAGCAGGCCTGGACGTACTGGAGCAGGAGCCCCCACCTAAGCAACATCCACTGTATACGGCAAAAAACTGTCACATCACTCCCCATATCGCCTGGGCAACCCGCTCGGCCCGCGGACAGCTGCTGCAGACAGCCGTGAGCAACGTTGCTGCATTTAAGCAGGGACAACTGCAAAACGTAGTCAATGGGATCAACAGCGTTTAAGAGATTCACGTACACGCATCTCAGTGAACATCCTCCGGCAGAAAACGATCGAAAACGGTCATACACCCGTACCGTACAAAGCGGAATCGCCTCTGACTCACTTCTTTCAACATAGAATGTGCAGAACTCACGACACGCCGCACGTGTGAGCCTACTGATGTTTCTCACCGTTGCCTGCGTCCTGCTGTTAGAAAATCATCTCCCGTCTTCCTGTGAAATGTTCTGCTCTGCGGAGGACTGAACAAATGCTGTTGACCATGTCGATGAATCAAACATTGGTCGATGAATCAAAACTTGACGACGGTTTCACCAAAGAATTCGCTCAACAAAAACTCCCCTGCCGTGGTGAGTTGCATGAGAGTTGATCACGGGTACTGTATCGCGTCTGTCAACTCAACTTCCGAACTCGAGGACTCCTCCCCGATATCAACAAACAGAGACAAACCATGTCCTTCACAGGTAAAAACGCAGTCGTAACCGGATCGTCAAAAGGGATCGGTCGAGCGGTCGCTCTGGAACTGGCCCGTGGCGGAGCCAATGTTACTGTCAACTGTCGGTCAAGCGCAGATGAAGCCAATATCGTCGCAGAAGAAATCCGTGCGATTGGTCGTCGCGCCATCGTCTCAAAAACAGACGTATCGGATCAGTCCGGCGTCGAAGCGATGGTAGCTGAGACCGTTGATGAGTTCGGCAGTCTGGATCTGTACGTATCTAATGCGGCCTACAGTGACCGGGAAAACATGGTCGATGCGGACATGGAGGGATTTGAGCAAACCATCAATGTGACCATGTGGGGTGCGTTCTATGGTGTGCGGGCTGCTGCTCAACAAATGATCAAACAGGGCCACGGAGGTGCCATCACTGTCATCAGTTCACCGCATGCGATTTTAGCAATTCCAACGTCGATGGCGTACAACATGTCCAAAGCGGCGATTGATCACATGGCGCGTACAGCTGCGATTGAACTGGTAACACACGGTATTCGCGTCAATACGTTTCATCCCGGCTGGATCGATACTCCAGGAGAACGAAAATTTTTCACTGATGAGCAGATTGCCGAAGCCTCAGAAAAATTGCCGATGGGACGTCTGGGGACCTCTGAAGAGATGGCCAAAGGAATCGCATTTACTCTCAGCGAAACGGCCGCCTACATGACCGGCAGCGTGATGACGATGGACGGAGGTGTCGGACTGCCGTGGTGGTCCAACCGAGCCGACGGCGAGATGTAAATTTTCAGATATCCCGCTGCGCAACGCTCAAAGTCCGGTGATGACACTGGCCCGACTGCATGCAAACGGCCAGCACCACAAATGGTGTCTTCCATGAAGACAATCAGGGGCGGACTGGCGGTGTCCACATTCAATATTCGAACGGTTACGCGACGTTACCTTTGGACCGTGGACCCCGTATCGGTATTAACAAGATAGCCGCAAAGAAAATCCGGGATCGGTGATTTGCGGAAACAGATGTTACGTTAGAGCGCCCTGACGGATCTAACGGAGATACACAGGATTTCGCCGGATGTCCACGCTGTACTCATATGGCTGTGCTAACATGGACAGTCACTACGAATGTGAATATCACTTGGTTACCTTTTGACAACGGCCTGGACGAAGACAACGATCGGAAGCCCCCGAAGCCGAATTAACCGCCAAGTGCTGCCTCATCTACGGAAATTTTTTATGACTCCTTTTCAGGAACGAATTTTCGGCAATATCCCTGCCTTACTGACACCACTGAATCGTGATTTTTCTGTGGATTCGGAAGCATTGCGGCGAACCACCCGGCGTCTGGTCGACAACGGCTGCCGAGGTGTGGTTGTACTTGGCACGTCCGGTGAGTTTTCGTCGATCAACGATGACCAGCGAGAAATCGCAATTCGCTCCGTTGTCGAAGAAATCGCCGGTCAGGTGCCGGTGATCGTTGGATGTGGTGAGCCAAATGTTCAGCGCACTTACAATCAGACCCGGCAGGCCGGTGCTTTGGGTGCAGATGGAGTGCTGGTTAATCCGCCGTTCTATTTTACGATGACTCAGGACGAGATCGTGCAGTTCTTCGCCGAGTTGGTTAACGTTTCGCCACTCCCTGTTCTGCTTTACAACATCCCAAGCCTGACCAAAGTAACAGCCGAACCTTCCACGATCCCACGGCTGAGGGACGTTGGTGTGCAGGGCCTCAAAGACAGCTCCGGCGTTCCGATCAATACCCTCGCATATCTCGCGGCATTGGGACCGAATTCAGATTTTCGTGTGGTGGTTGGGGGAGATGCGTTTTTCGTACATCTCCTGGACGCGGGCGCATGCGCCACAACCGGTATGCTCGGTAACATTGCTCCTCAGCTGGCTGTCCGAATCCATGAGGCATGGCTCGCCAAAGATTACCCCGGTGCATTCGCAGCTCAACACCGAGTGAATGAACTTTTCCAGTTAATTTTGCCGTTGCACAATTTTTTACATGCGACAGCCAAAGCAGTCATGAGTGAACTCGGCCTGATGGAAAAATGGGTCGCGCCTCCCAAGACGCCGATGACCGATGCCCAGGCAGCTGAGGCATTTGCCAGGTTGCGACCGTTTCTTCCTGAATTCGAATGACAACGCCAACCGACCAACAGCGTCTGACTACCAGCTCCAGGGTTCTGTTTTTTTGCGGTACCGGCTCACCCCGGGGAACTAAGTGGATCTGGTTTTTGCCGGACAGACGCAGAATGAAAATTTTGCCTCCATGCGATTTCGGATAGTAGTGAAGACCAACCTGTGGTTGCTCCTGCAGAACAGCCTTGTGGTGATTGGTGTGTCAGCATCCGGAGCCGTCGCAGCTGCGCTGGTTGTGATCACGTTGGTCAGAGCCCTGTTGATTCCGGAAACGCCATCGGAATGGGGTAATTGGGGAGCGGCATACGTACTGATTTTTTTTATACCCGTATCACTTTTACTGGGAGGGATCGCAGGCTGTGTGGCAGGCCTGTCGTGGATCGGTCAACATGGGAACCGCAGGTGGGAAACCACCACATGGGCAGGAGTGTTACTCGGCCTCTGCGTGGGACTCACCTGCAGTTCAAATTTTTTTGGCAGCAGCCACTATATGAACAGACTCGCAACAGTTCTTGTTTCCACAGCCTCTGCGACACTGGCCGGAACTGCGATCAGTTTTTTCACAGCTTTCCGAGATGCGGGACGGTCAAAAACAGATTCACACTGATCGTCCGTCGTTAGTTTTTTAAAACTCGACCCATCGGCACGCGATCTTCGCGGCACTACAGTGAATACACCCCCCCCAAGTTGCGGTCACCGGGAAAACGTTGCATGATGTCCGCATCACTACCGGTTCGGCGATCACGGAGTTGCAGATGCATCAACATCAACTGACGAATGGTCTTTGGCAAGCCGCATTACTCTGTCTTGTGGCAGTGCATCATGCGAACGGTGCGGACTTCAAACCGTTCATCGCTTATGGAGCCAGTGCAGACTCGCAGGAGCTCGTCGCTGTTCGATTTCATCAACAGGACGGCACAGTAACATCTCAGGTCGTCCAGCGAGAACCCCTCGAATGCGAAGGAGCTCCCGTCCTGTACCACAAACAACATCAAACGCTTTACGTTGCCTCACTGCGTGCCCAGGACGGTGAACAGAATCAACTGGTGATCTTCTCGGTTGCCAACGATGGCAGACTGACTCGCAGACAAATCATACCAATGCAGCATGGCAGTGCTTATGCCAGCTTCGATCGTTCCGGGCAGTTTCTTCTCACCACGTCTTACTTCGAAGGCTATGTCGACGTCTATCGACTGGGAGACCATGGTCTTTCCGTTTCGCCGGCCAGTACCACCTTTGAGGGACGTGACAAAGCTCATTCGATTCTGCTTAGTCCGGACAATCGATTCGCCTATGTGCCATATGTCAAAGACAACAACGGAATGTTTCAATATCAATTCGATTCGAAAAGTGGACGTCTAAATCCTCTGCAGCCGAAACAGGCTGACGTTCCTGACGGCATCGGTCCGAGACACGTTGCATTTCATCCCACGAAGCCGTTTGTCTTTTTCAGCAACGAGCAGCAGTTGGGCGCAACTTCCTATCGCATCGGACAAGATGGGAGACTTTCGCTGGTTTGCGTAGCCGGTAAGCTGAAAGCGGAAGAAGGACTGGATGCCTCTGACGTCGAAATCACTCACGATGGTCGGTTCCTGTTCGTTGGTGTGCGAGATTTTGCCGGAGGCAAACGCGACAGTGTTCACCGATACTCGATTCAGCCGAACGGAATGCTGACGCATCTCGGACAGGTCTCCACCGATCCTATTCCCTGGGGACTTCACACCGCTCCCGACCGTCAGCACTTACTCATCACTGCCGCTCACGGCGAGACACTCACTATGTTTGAGATCGACAACGCAGGTGGGTTGACGAAAAACGCTGCGGTCAAATGGGGAAGAATGGTCCGAGACATCGCAGTTCTCGAGCTGGATTAGGCCTGACAATCGGCTTTGAGATGTCTTCGGGCAACGGCGCGGTATAGTTGCCCGGCTCCCCCCCAAATCATGCGGAAACAGTCCCCGGAACCGGGTCATACATTGGCGGTCGCAGGGTCTCCGGCCCGGTTAAGTCATCATTCGACCTCTGCGTCTGCTGATGCAAATGGCAACCGACAACAGCACAGCAGCAGCTGACAAGGACATCATCCGCACTCAGCAGCAGGCAGTTGAGACAGGAGATCATACATCACCTGCAGGTAGTGCTTTGCTTCTTGGGGCGCCATAGTCAGTGGGGGAGCAACCCGGATCACACATCCCGCTAACGGACCCAGCAGATGGATTGCGTCTCCACTTTCATTTCCCCGATAACAGGCCTCGACCGCCTGCATCGCTATCTCTGAAGCACTGATCTTTGCAACATCTGCACATTCGACACCCCATACAGTGCCCTCACCACGGACTGCCGTGACAACCGGAAGTTCACACAGCTTTTGCAGACCTTCCTCCAGTACACCTGCAAGGGGAACCGAACGAGCCACAACCTGACCGGATTCAAACTCATCCAATGTCGCCAGTACAGCTGCGGATCCAAGAGGATGACCGCTCCAGGTATCCGACGCTTCGCCGTATCCCAGGCCGGCAAACAGATCTGCCCGTCCGACGGCCGCGTCAACAGGAATTCCGTTTCCGAGTCCCTTACCCAGCAATACGATGTCGGGTTCGACTGCGTATTGAGTAAAAGCATACATGGACCCGGTGCGGCCAAAATTGGCCTGAATCTCGTCCAGTATGAACGCAATGTCCTGATCTCTGCAAAACTGTTCCAACATCCGAAGATATTCCACCTGTGGGTGATAAGAACCACCACCACCCAGGTACGGTTCGGTAATCAGGCAGCACAGACGATCACCAAACTCATCTGACAGCTTTTGCAGTTCGTCTCGATATGGTTGAAGGTCAATTGGACCGCGACGTCGCTCAATTGAGCAGCACTCCGCCTTTGGAAAACTGATGAAACGAACCCGGTCATCCCTTTCGGGATCTTTCTCAGACCCGGTCACAGCACCTGCCAGGCCCTTCTTACCGTGAAAACCTCCGCGAGTTGCCAGGATCATGTCGCTGCCCGGGCGTCGGGACATACACGCCCAGAGAGCCTTCTGGGCAGCTTCACTGCCGCTGGCGGCCCACAACACCTGTTCCATACGGTTTCCACCGGACTCCGCTCGTAAACTCTGCAGAAGCCGTTCACTGGCCTCCACTTCGACTGGACTTCCCGCATTATAAGTTGTCAGTGGTGCCGCCGACTGAAATCGGGAATCATCCGGTCCCTCACCTAAGCTGATATTCAGATAACTGAATAATTTCATCCACCAAGACGCCGGATTATGTCCAAGATTGGCTACCAGAACTCCGGAAGTGAAGTCAGCAAGCCGACGGCCCTCCGTGGTCCAGTGGTACGCTCCCGAACTATGCGCAATCATTGCCATACTGGACGTTTGAGTCCTCAGACACTGAGGTTCCGCTTCACAGAGACGAGCGCGCAGCTGATTACCGTGATCTTCACCGGCATGCTGAATCGGAAACGCAGAATCAATCTGGAGCACCATGGCAACAACACTATTCAGGAAAGACGATACCGGTACCTTCATCGGGCAGACACGGCGACTGCAGGCAGCAGCAGAATAACAGGTAACGATTGTCGCCATTCACTCGAGAGACTCAAACGGCAGCAGCGATAAAGTGCAACCCGTTCGCAATTCGCCGAAAATCCCCGGAAACACTTAAACTTAAGCAGTCAATTCCGGTGAATCCAACTGTGCGTGATTGATGAAGCCCCAGGCCAGGGGAGCTCCTTTTCGTTTTTTCACCAAACGACAGACGACATGAAATCTCAATATCGGATCGATCGGTGAGTCACTGAAGACGGACCCCGTAACCGGTCAGGGTTGGTCAGCAGATCTCATAATAAAGAGTGGATTATCAACGGCACGACGAACGAGACAGGGCTATTCCGACGTTTCCCCCGACTCGTCAGAGATCTGATCGTACTTTGGCTCAGGAACCGGAACTCCGCGCGAGACGTTTGCCAAGAATACGCAATGCCTGTGCTACATCCGGGTCACTTCGCATTTCCCGACTGACTTCCTCGCGGCGCCGGCCGCGGTACAGCGTCTCGTGGGGACGAACACTGACATCCGGCTCGAGTCCCACACCGGAATAATTTTCATTATCCGGTGAATAAAATTTCGCGGTCGTCAGTTTCAGACCGGTTCCCCTGGCCATGTGAATAATACTCTGAACCGACCATTTCCCGTAGGTTGTACGTCCCACAATTGCACCACGTTCATGGTCAGCAATTGCTCCTGCTACGATTTCACTGGCACTGGCGCTGTCTTCGTCCACCAGCAATACCAGTGGATAGTTCCGTGTATTCCATGTTCTGGCCTGAAAAGTCTGATTCTGATCCAAAGAGCGTCCTCTGGTCGTAACCAGCACACCGTCTCTGATAAAGCGATCCAGAACTTTTGCGGCTGTATCAAGCAATCCACCCGGGTTCCCACGCAGATCCCAGATAAGTGCATTCATACCGTCCTGCTCCAGACGAGTAAGAGCATCATCCAGTTCCTCCGGTGTCGAACTCTGAAAACCATTTTGCCTGATGTATCCAATGCCGCGACGTTCATCCAGCATCACGGTACGCGTAATGCTCCGTACGTGTACGGCCCGTCGGCGAAAGTCGTTTTCATGCGACCGTCCCGACGGGTCTAAAAAACCCAGTCTCACACGCGATCCACTAACCCCCCGAAGGAGTTGCGCCGCCTCATCCGTTGAATAATCACGGCAGTCTCTACCGTCAATCATCACGATATGGTCACCTGGTTTCAGGCCCCCTTCTTCAGCCGGACTGTCCATCAGGACTCGAACAAGCTTCATTCCCCGGCCGGACTGGGCCACCATTTCAATACCGATTCCGACGAATTCCCCCTGGATGTTACCGGTAAGGTCACTGTAACGGTCCGGTGTCAGCAGATGACTGTATTCGTCCAGCGTGTTACAACCTCCAAAGATGTATTCCATAACCACTGCTGATCCGTGCAGTCCCAGCTGCTGATACGCCAGATCACTGACGTCAGCAACAACAGTTCGAGCTTCCACGCGACTACCAACAGGCCGATTCCAATAGTCCCGAATCAAAATCCCTTTAACGCGGTCGATATCATCCGGACGGGCTGACCCCAGATGCTCGGCCACAAACCGATGGTTGCCAAGCGCCATGTACAGGCTCTCTGTTCCGTGAGAAATAAACCGCGTCGCGGAAATTGGCGTGAAGTACTCCAGCTGGACTCTTGTGAGGACTTCATCCAGCATGTTCAGTGCTTCACTGCGACGCAGTGACAGCAGCTTCCTTTCGAAGCTGGTATCGGTATAGCGCCGATCAATTGCGAAGTGAACCCGGCTACGTCGCAGTGCGTAAATCAGATCTCTGACAGCGGGTGTCTGTTCCTTGGCAGATTTTTTATTGTCCATCCAGCGGTCGAGAGCAGCTTCATACACCCGGATCGCTTCGCCGTAGCGGTTGTCATCCTCATGTCGCTCACCGACATCATACGCCTCACCCGGAGTCGCCAGCTCCGAAATATCAAGTAAGTCTTCTGCACTGAAAACCGCCGGTGCACTGAGTCCGGAAACCCAGAGTAAGCCAAATATCAGTCCGGTGAGTACCTGTCGCATAATCCGTCGTCCCCCCCATTCACCCCGCCCGCGACTGCAAACGGTTTGAATTTGTTCCGACAGATCAGTATCCAGGTCGCTGCATCCTGCAAATGTTTATCCTCCGTGACGGACACAAACGTCGGAACGCCCTCTGATTTTATCTGCGTTCAAGAAAGTTTCACCTGCGTTCACAACAGAGCAGCAGGCAGATTGTGATCGGGCCACAGTTGAATCCTGTCAATAGACGACATCTCAACCAACCACGAATCACACATGATCCCGGATGCGGTGAATCGCATGGTTTCAAACCATACCAACCCCCAAGCAAAAACCCGGAACACAGTTTGACTATATGACCGGATTTGGGACTGGTCAAATTGATGTTGGCAACAGAGTCAGCTCAGGCATGTGGGATTGCGTAACTCTTATTAATTAACTGACGTCAGTGATTGTTCCGAAAGTTCCCTGATAGATGAAACCTGTCGCCCCACGGGAGTAATGGTCCGGTTGTACGGACATAACGGAAATAGTGTACGCCAGCCTCCCTGATACTGTTGCTCCTGCTCACTAACGCCCGATGACGAACGGTTCCATTCCTGTAATATTCGCAAAGCGAAGCCACGTGTCCTGATTGTCTCCTGATCAAAACAGCACGCCCACAGTCGCTATGACAGTTTGACAGTCGTTACTACACGCACAGACTGTGTTTCCGGTACAGGTCAGAACCGGTACTGCCCCTTCCATCGAACCGTTGGCATGATTCCGGATTCAACCAAATACTCGATTTTCGTTGCTGGCACGGTTAAAATGAGATTGACGCTCAGAGGTGATGAGATGCTTCTTGACTCGGGTTCCTGCACGTTCTGCGAATATCAGAAGTAATTAACGTTGCTGTGTCTGATTCGCGTCAGCACAATTCGCTTGGGACGCGTCATAACCGGACAACGCGAACAGAGTAATGCACTCTAAAAGAGTGGGCCGAGGCAAGGCTGATGATGCGGACGATAATGAATCTGTCGCTGATGACCGCAGTTCTGTTGATGCTGCCACAGGTCCAGGCAGACCGAAAAACACTGGAAGCTCGCCAGAAACAGCTCAGTGCAACTCTCGAAAACGTCAGTTCCGCCGTGGTAGCTGTGACCGACAGGCAGGGATTCGGCACGGGCGTCGTAGTGACTGGTGACGGCATTGTTCTCACCGCTTCTCACGTCGTGGAGAGCCACACAATTGGGCAACGACGTCGGGACCGAAAACTGGAGGTTATTTTTCCCGACGGTCTTGTTGCACGTTGTAAACAACTTGGACGCAACCGTTATTGCGATGCGGCCGTTCTGAAAATTGTCAGCAAACCGCCCGATGGTGAAGAGTTTCCTCATGTCCCAATGGGCCGTTCTTCGGATGTAAAACGGGGAGAGTGGTGCTTCGCCATGGGACATCCAGGCGGTCGCAGAAAAGATCGCCCTGCCGTTGTGCGTTTTGGCCGGGCGCTCTCCGTGAGCGATCAGACGATCGTATCCGACAATGCCATCGTGCTGGGTGATTCCGGTGGTCCGCTGTTTGACCTTGAAGGCCGTGTGATTGGCATTCACAGTATGATTACCCGAATTATTGTCGAAAACAGACATGTTGCGATCGATGTCTGGCACCGTGACTGGGACCGCCTGCTGAAAGGCGAATCCTGGGGGCAACTTCGTGTCAGTGACAACGAACTTGCCGCAAGTGAATTCGTGGGCATCGGACTGCACTGGAAAGACTATCAGGCCCAGGTGACACGTATCATAACTAACAGCCCGGCTGCCAAAGCCGGATTTCGCCCGGGTGATAAACTGCTGAAAGTCAACGGCCGAACATTCGCAGACCGACTGGGACTCACTTCCCTGCTTGCACGCCTGACTGAGAACCAGAAGGTAACGGTAACCGTGCAGCGCGACGGTACGGAAGAAACGCTGAACGTGGTTACGGGCCTTCGCCCAAAGCCACATTCGAACTCCGGTGAATTGACTCAGGAGGAACAGGAATTTGCACTCGAGTTCCAGCGACAAATTGGATTTAACCGACGAGTTGGACAGAACGAAAAACGTACTGAGTCTGCGATGCGCGACTATGCTGCGTTGTCAAAAACAACTGCGGGAAGCGTTGTAAGATTTAAAGCAAATGGGAAGCAGATCGCTTTTGGAATCGTCATGAGTGATGATGGTGATGTGATTACGAAAGCCAGTGAAATTTCACGAGCAACCAACCCGGTGTGCATGCTGCCTGATGATTCACCGCGTGAATTCAAGAAAATTGGGTCGAACACAACATGGGATTTGATGCTGGTGAATGTCGATGCTGACAATCTGAAACCTCTGGAATGGAGTCATGATCGTCCCTCAACCGGTTGGATGTTAATCAGTCCGGACAGTAGTGGTCGTCCGCTGTTGCCGGGCGTGGTCAGTATTCCGCCTCTCAAATTACCAACTTCGTCACAGGGATTTCTGGGCGTCCGCCTGGATAGACGGACTCGGAATTCCGGTGTCAGGGTGGACCGACTGCTGGAAGGCGGTGCTGCCGGACGTGACGGAATCCGGGCCGGCGACGTCATGTTGTCAATCAATGGAAAACCACTTAAAGGTGTCAACGACACGGTGGAACGGATCAAAGGCTTTCCTCCAAACCGCCAGATTGAAATTCGTGTTCTTCGGGGAGATACCATTCAAACTGTTTCAGTGACACTGACACCGCGTTTTGTGAGTGATCAGCAGGATGTACTACTGGACCATTACTCCGACCCGAAGTCCGCAGGTAAGTTTGCAAGCATTCATAACTCCGGTTTTCCGGAGGTCATCCAGCACGACACCGATCTGTTTCCTCATCAGTGCGGCGGACCGGTGCTCAACATCCAGGGCAAAGCCGTCGGGATGAACATTGCCCGGGCAGCCAGAATTATCAGTTATGCCATCCCGGCCGATGTTGTCCAGGACGTGTATGAGTCACTTCGGGCCGACACACTGGCTTCACACCAGGCACGGCAAGGCGGGCCTTAACTCTGCCAAAACGTGGACTGCTGCGAACCTGTGTATTCAACGTTCAGATGCGGCGTTGGCACAGGAACTTCTCCGGCGATCAGACTGTCCAAACCTCCGATGACCATTCCCGAAGTCAGAAGAGTTCGCTCAATCGGATACGGTGTCCTGCCTTCAATGATCGTGGTTTCAGCATGGCGGGCCAGCGGGTTAAAGAAATCGGCGGTCGTTGAACCGTGGCCGGGCATCGGCAGATACATTTGACATGACACAATCGACCCGTCTTCCAGCATGCCTGCGTAGTTGAAATCCCGAATGTCCGTCAGCAGCATAGTGGTTCGCAAACCGTCATTGTGTTCAACGATGTAACCAAGACTTTCCGGACGGGCACCGCCGTCCTCCCGGGGAAGCTTCAACATCTTTTGCAGCCACTCGATTGACGTAGCATCAGTCGGAAAGCCGGTCTCCACCGGAAGATTGTGACTGCGCGTAAGAGCTGACACGATCAGTTGTCGCGTGGTTCTGCAGTCATCTTCCCACAGCCGCTTCCACAAATTATCTCCGCGCAGAGCATGAATCTGTCGCACACCCGTTTCACCGCCGGCCCTGCGTTCAGACATGCACTGAGCCGTTTCCAATGCGTGAATGTCGTAGCTGTCGACGCCTCCATAGGCCACACAGACGCTCTCTTTCACTGCGGCACCATAGGGCATATCGATGCATGGCATTCTTCGGGTAACCGGCAAAGACGACCCGGCCAGAAAAGGGAAATTCAAACGCCGTGAATCCTCAACCATTTCCACACATTCGTCCCAGTCGGTCGAAAGATGTTTGTCATTGAAGACAGGTACGCTGCGACCACTATCTTCAAAGACGTCAACTACTTTTTTGAACCACTCGTACCTCGGATACCGCGTCTGACCTTTTTCAGTCCGGGGATACGATCCGTGCTCACCGATAATGATCACACCATCGACCGCCAGTTTCTCGCCACCTAATGTGAGGGCCTCTTCGATTGTGGGTACCTGATTCAACCCGTGCTTCCTGATGCGACCGCGCGCCAGATCGTTCTCCGGAAACTGATCAATATAAACCGATACAACATCCACTCGGGGCCGTTGCCAGCCGCCATTCCAGGTGTAACCGACGGTGTGCCGATCCAGAAAATGCTGTGCATGAGAATGCCGGTAAACAACCGTCCCCAGGAAGGCAACCTTTGGACGGCGGCCCAGGACAGTCTCAGCTGCCGGAACGGAACGAATCAGCGGGCCGCCTGCGCTGATTGCGCCGGTTCCCAGGAATGTTCCTGCTCCCAGAGATTTCAGAAATTGGCGGCGGTTCGATCGGTTACTCGGTTCAGTCATTTCTGTTTTCTCTTACCGTGGCACAAATATCACACAGTCATCTGCCGGTACCGACCGGACGCTCTATCAACAAGAAGTCGGAAAGTATTCGGTCAGTCACACCTAACCCGTCCTGGAATGTTGACTGTTGGCAGAAACATCCGATCAGTATCACGGTACTGAGTTTTATGTGATTCGACAAATGCTGTCATGTGTGACATATGCCCCACAAAACACGATTCAGATAACACTGTGGAAAATCAACGGAATCAGACCAAAGCTAACGGTCCTGGTAAAGATTCCGCATTAGAACGTTTTATCATGGTTTTGATCCGGAATCCTCTCAACCGACAGCGTGTTAAGACACTGGTGACAACAAATACCAAAGATGTTTTGAACATTCCGTCCTTCAATTCACCCCGGGAATCAATACCTGACACCAAGAAACCTGAGAATCGCTTCGCATTTGCCTTTCGATTGACTCTTCCGTCATGTCACATGATTAGAGTCCATTCAAATCCGTCCGACCAGGTTGCCGCAGGCAGCTGAGCAGAATGCTGAGTCATTTACTGCTGCACCACTGGACGACATTTATGAGACTGGTGCCCCAACGGACATGCCTGACGGAAACAGATCCAATATTGGCCTGAACAGTTATGATGATCTGGGTAGAAACAAATTGCATATCGCAACTCTGTGAGTCAATGCGTTCGGCAACCGGAGGTCATTCATGCGTGCCCTGGAACTGCGAGACAGTGAATTAATCTTTCGACCCGACTACTCTGAGCCAACTCCACCGGATGGTGAAGTGAACGTCCGGATACTTAAGGCAGGGATCTGCGAGACAGATATTCAGCTCGTCAGAGGATACATGGAATTTGGGGGGATTCCGGGCCATGAGTTCGTAGGCATTCCCGTATCGGGTCGGTTTGAAGGCCGCCGTGTGGTCGGTGAAATCAATTGTCCCTGTGGCGAATGTGCGATGTGCAAAGCCAACATGCCTCGGCATTGTCCACAACGGACTGTCGTCGGAATCCTGAATCGCAACGGGGCGTTCGCAGATCTGCTGACAATACCGGAAACATGCCTGCATCCGGTTCCGGATCATGTCCCCGATGAGTTAGCGGTCTTCGTGGAACCCGTGGCTGCTGCGTGTCGCATCGTCGAACAACAACTGGTCGACCCGAATGATTCCGTCCTGATTCTGGGGGCCGGACGGCTTGGCAATCTGTGTGCTCAGGTCCTGCACACACGATGTCGGGAACTGCTGGTTGTCGGGAAACATGCCTGGAAGCTGTCGAAAGTGGCGGAATGTAAGATTGAATCAGAAGAGCTGCAGTCCTTTGTGCCTCAGGCAAAGTGGGATGTTGTTGTTGACTGTACAGGATCACCCAGCGGTCTGGATATCGCTCTCCAAAGTGTGCATGCGTGCGGCACGATCGTCCTCAAAACCACCATCGCGGGCGAACAATCAATGCATATGGCACCGGTGGTCATTGATGAAACACGAATTGTCGGGTCACGGTGCGGACCATTTGAACCGGCATTGAAGCTGATTTCGGAAGGACAGCTACAGCTTGCTCCGATGATTTCAGCGACTTACGATATTGAGGCTGCGATTGAGGCGTTTGAGGTGTCGTCGCGCAGCGACGTACTCAAAGTGCAGTTGAACCTCGGATCCGACAAGTGAATCCGGTCGGATCGCGACAAGCCTGTTTGCACAGTGAGTATCACTCCGGAATTGACAGAGATCGGCGGCAAATGCGAGACGTCTCCTGTACACGACGATGCGGGCTGTACGCGATTACTTTCTGTTTACTGTTATCGGAACGATCCGAAGTGTACGCCTGGCATCAGCCAATGTCTGACATTGAGCTGCGGGAGATGGTAACAACTGCGATTGACCATGGTGTGAATTATCTGCGTCGCATTCAGCATCAGGCCAGTGGTGCCTGGAGATCGTCCATTAACAATCCTGTGGGGCTGACATCACTGGCTGTGCTGGCTCAGCTGAACTGCGACGTTCCCACTGATGCCCCACAGCTCAGGAAAGGATTACGTTTCCTGCGCAGAACCACTCTGGCGCAGCTTCCTGCTAATTCCGGCAACTATGAAGCATCGTTATTACTGATGGCATTGTGCGCTGCTCGTGAATACGACATTGACCGTCCGCAGATTCAGAGACTGGCCAGGGAAATTCAGGATTCTCAGGTAACAGAGGGGCCCGACCGCGGACTCTGGAACTATGGACTTGTTAATTATTCCGGACCTCTGGGACATCCGGACCGCAGTAACGGTCAGTTCGCCGTACTGGCCCTTCGTGACGCTGCCAATGCCGGAGTGGAAATCGATCAGAATGTCTGGGAACGCGTACGAGATCACTGGGAAACAAAACAGAACCCTGACGGCGGATGGAGTTACCATACGCCTCTCACCGGTCGAGGCCCCACGCAGCTGTCAACCGGAAGTATGACAGTCGCAGGCCTGTCCACCATCTCAATCGCGGCGAGAATGCTTCAAGATGATTCAAACACTGATCCGGACGGAAAGGTCGACTGCTGTAGCCTTCATCCCCCGCCGGTCGCTCTGACAAAAGGCCACAACTGGCTGGCCGAGCGGTTTTCCATACTCACCAACCCGGGCCACGGCCATCAGCATCTTTATTACTTGTACGGCCTGGAACGAGCCGGTCGACTGACAGGTGTTCGTTTGTTTGGCCCGCACGACTGGTATCGTTCCGGATCCCGGTACCTTGCTGATCCGCAATACGATGCTCGCCACGAAGATGGTCGGTGGCAGACAGCCAACAGTCGGAATCCTATTCTGGCGACATCTTACGCTCTGCTGTTCCTGTCCAAGGGACTGTCGCGAATCGTAGTCAACAAGCTGGATTACACATCGGATACACAGAATCCGGATCCCAACGGTGAATGGAACCGGCACTATCTGGACATTGCCAACCTGATCGATCACATCGACTCAACAGAGAACCAGGGCTGGCCTCCAAGACTGAACAGCCAGGTACTCACACTGAGCAAACTACGGGAACCAACTGCCGTATCTGACATGAATCAGGCACCGGTGCTGTATATTTCCGGAAGTAAAGCTCCCGTATTTAGCGATCAACAGGTCTCCTGGCTGCGAAAATACATTGACGAAGGTGGATTCATTTATGCACAGGCCAACTGCAAAGAAAGTTCGTTCGGTGAAGGAATTCGCAATCTGGTGACACGCATGTTTCCGGATGAAGAAGCCTCTCTCACTGGTTTGTCACCGGACCACCCGGTGTTTCGAAGCCAACATCTGTTGAACTCTGCCGGTTTCGAACTCTCCGGAGTCGACTTTGGCTGCCGGACCTCTGTGATTTACTCTCCCGAAGATCATGCGTGTTACTGGCACAAGTGGATGCGCCACCCTCCCAGGGAACGCTCACTGGCGCTTAATCAGCGAATTCTGCGAAGCATTCGGCTCGGTGTAAATGTGATCGCATATGCCACCGGTAAACAACCTCCTGACAAGCTTAACGATTCAACCGTTCAGAACGGGAATCCGGAAGACAGGATTACTCGCGGACTTCTTGAGATCGCTCAATTGCGACATGACGGAGGATGGAATACCGCACCAGGAGCTGTTGGCAATGTGCTGCTGGGACTCAACAGGACAACCGGACTGGGCGTTTCCGCAACACCCCGGTCGGTTCCGCTGACATTGCAGGCCCTGAGTGAGTATCCGATAGCCTGGATGCACGGTCGTTTTGGGTTTTCTCTGAGGGCTGATGAAAGAAATGCCCTGCGGGACTATCTGAGCCGCGGTCCGGTGCTGATTGCCGATGCCTGCTGTGGCTCAAAACAGTTTGACACCAGTTTTCGCGATCTGATGCAGCTGATGTACCCGGAACATCGGCTGAAACCGATTCCGGATCATCATCTGATGTTTACTGAAGCAACAGGGTTTGACGTCAGAAAGGTAAGTCGGCGCCGACTTGAAACCCGTTCTGCCACGGTGTCAATTCAGTCGAAGGTGCTGATCGGCCCACCACGTTTCGAAGGAATTCAGATCAATGGACAGTATGTGGTGATCTACAGCCCGTATGATTTGAGTTGCGCCCTGGACAATCAGACGTCGCTGGCCTGCAACGGATATCTGAAAGAAGATGCAATGAAACTGGCCATCAATATGCTCCTGTTTGCACAGGACCAGGAAATCACGGCCGGCCCGTTGTCAGAAAACAAAGCTCGCTAGAACGGTCTGTCCGGCAGCCTGACCAATGCAAAAAGCCGTCCCGGAGTCAGGAACGGCTTTTGCGGTGTTTCTTATTGCGAGTCTGAATCAGAAGACATCCAGAATGAAGTGGTGTCCCCGATGATACGGCTTCTCTGACGGGTAAAAGTTGTACCATGACTTGTTGTAGACCGGAATCCGCATTGAAGGCGAATAACGATAGTACAGATGATCGTACTGCTGTGGCTGCTGGAAAGTCTGTGGATAGTACACATACGGATAGTGATAGAATCTCTGCCAGTCAGCCGGCTGACCTGGAGCAGCAGCGTCAACGGCATCTCCGAATCCTGCGGATACAGCCGCAGCAATGACGGTGAAGAGGATTAATCGCTTCAACATCTTGAGTCTCCAAATCACGTCCGTGGGATGGCTGAATTGAGAAAGGGGACTTCTCGGCCTGCGAACCAAGGACAACCGAAGTTGTCTTAGTCGCCCCCGGAAACAGTCATTCCGGTTCGCAGGGCCGAGGTCGTCTCTTCTCCTCGTTCGCCGAAGCGAACAGTGACATCCGGCTCCTGCGGCATTAGATGCCGGTCACTAGAGTCGGATGCGTCCCTTCCCTCGCCATACCTTATCGGCAGACAGACGCCCTGCGATCAAAACTTTCCGGAGAATCGTCACAGAACACACAATCAGAATGAGTCACGACCAGGTTATCCCGAACAAGGACTACAACTCGAGTCTGTCCACAATCTGCCTGGCAATCGTCAGCGAGGCGGTTGCAGCCGGGGAGGGAGCATTACAAACATTCAGCGTTCTGTTCGTCCGGAGAATCAGAAAGTCATCAACCAGATCACCTGTCGGAGCCAGCGCCTGAGCCCGAACGCCTGACGGAGCGGCAATCAGATGACCGGCCCGTATCTCAGGTACGAGATTTTGCAACGCCCGCACAAACGCTCGTCTGGAAAACGAGCGCCAGACTTCACCGGCACCGGTCTTCCAGTATTTCATTGCCAACCGCAGAAATCCCGGAAACATCAAGGATTCGGTCAGATCACGAAGATTGATATGACTCCAGCGGTATCCCTCACGAGCGAGGGCCAGAACAGCATTGGGGCCGCATTCGACACCGCCTGTCACAATCTTTGTGAAATGCACACCAAGAAACGGAAAACGCGGATCCGGTACAGGATAAATCAGCCCCCGGCACAAATGTGTCGCGTCCGGCTTTAAAGTAAAGAACTCACCGCGAAACGGCACGATCTGCTCATTCATCTTCTGTCCCGACATTTTTGCAACACGATCGCTGTAAAGCCCGGCACAGTTGACAACCTGTGTCGCACGGATTGTCTGATCTCCACAAACGACTTCGACCGCATCTGCCGACTGTCGGATTTCCGTCACACGAACAGACAACCGAATGTCGACTCCGCGTTCGGTCAACAGATCTCCCAGCCTCTCACACATGCCCGGATAGTCAACGATTCCGGACTCGGGAACATGAATCGCCCTGACCCCTGCGGCATGGGGTTCCAGTTCCGAAAGTCTGTCTTTGTCCACGATTTCGCACGACACACCGTTCTTCTGTCCCCGCTGATAGATTCGTTCCAGAGCTGGCAACTGATCGTCTTGTGTGGCCACGATGACCTTCCCGGTTTTTTCCCAGGCCACACCATACTCACTGCAAAAGAGCTCAAGAGCTTTTTTGCCATCGCGACAGTTGCGGGCACGCAGAGACCCGGGCTTGTAGTAAATACCCGAATGGATCACGCCCGAATTGCGACCGGTCTGATGGCTGGCCAGTCGATCTTCTTTTTCCAGTAAAACAACCCTGGTCTTCGGCGAACGCTCGACGAGTTGCCAGGCTGTGGCCAGCCCGATAATACCACCACCGACGACCACAACATCAGTCTGAGACATTCGAATATCAATCCTGCAAGACGTGTTCGTCAGACCCGGAGATGAGCCAGGATTTCCTCAGCCGACATGGCATAGCTGACATAGAAAGGACCGAACTCGGCATACTGAGCGGATGCCCGGTCAAAACGCATGCTGTACACAATATCCTTGATATGTTCAGGAGCGCGGGCCCAAAGTGTCACCCCCCACTCCCAGTCGTCAAAACCCGTCGATGCTGTGATCAGCTGCGAAACCCGACCGGCGAAACGGATCCCCGACGTCGCATGCTCCGCCATCATGGCCGTTCTGGCACTGAACGACTCCATAAACCAGTTCGCCTGAGGTCGCCGCGATTTGTTCATCGGATAAAAGGCAATCACGGGAAACGGCGGAATATCGGGATACAGTCTTTGTTTGTTCATGGCAGGCAAACGCTGTTCATAGGCGTTCAGCTTCGCCTGCCAGGCAGGATCATCAGGCCCCAGTCCTTCGCGTCGCAAACGATCGGCAAACTGTTCGACCGACGGTACGTATTCTGAGATCTCGGTGACAGAAACGAAAGAATATGCCGGTTCCAGCACCGTACCAATGGCACTGCTGCGCAGCATCTGCGTGACAGCATCAATTTTCAGCGGATCAGGATCCATCAGGATCAATCCCAGATCTGCCTGATGACCGGACGTGGCGGAAACCTGCAGACGAGTCGGAGCGTGTTCGGCTTCAGAATCCAGAATTCGAATGAAATCTTCGCGGGCCTGAGCACGGTCTGAATCAGTTACCGCCTGCAAAGCAGACTGATTAATACGGTAATAAACATGCAGACAGTGCCAGCCTTCGGACATCTGGATCGTTGGATCGGGAAGATTCGCAGGAGGACCAGGACGGTTCACGAAACAGCCTCATGAATATATAGCGAGGAAACAAAAAGAGAGACACACTTTCAACATCGTACTCGACAACAGACCAGGCTGCCTGGATTCAGTAACGGCATTTCCAGGATCGAACAGACTGAGGTCAGGTGCCAATCGCAACCGCTCCGTCTGCCGGCAGACAGGAACGCCGATGTGCCCGTCCGTTTACTTGATCATGGAACATGAGCCAACATCTCCTCATGCTGACTGCCAGTTCTTCAGCTGCCTCGCTGCATTTTGCAGATCTTTTTGACGCGATGATGCAACTCCGGAGAGAAACGGAAGGTGAGGACCGGTGTCAGCAATTTCGGCAAGTTTCACGGCATCGTGCAGTACACGAATGGGGTTGATTTCATTGCGCAGGTCTTCCAGTGGACAAAACTGTTTCCGAATTTCTTCAGCGCGGTCGTAGTCACCGGCCGTGAGGGCTTTCAACATCGCCTGCGACAAAGCAGGATTGACACAAACACAGCCGGAGGTATAGCCCACACAGCCAAACTTCGTCAGGTGGACGAGTGCCGGTTGCTCACCAATTCCGCTGCAGATTCGCTGAGGATCAATTCGGTCCACCAGATCTTGCAGAAACGGATCGTTGGCCGTGTCATCCCGCACGATCGCGTACTTAATGAACGACACAAGTCCCTCGTCCACCAGTTCGGCAGCTCCCTGAGGCGTTAGAAGTCCTTCTTCTTTGATATAGAGCACAGCAGGACGATCGATCCGTTCCACAAATCGGCGAAACCCGATTTGAAATCCGGACTCGGTGGCCACGTTGTTCTGTGGCAAAACCATGACAGTCGGAAACTTCGTATCTTTCAGAATGTCAGCCTGGTCCATCATGGTCCCCCAGGCTGGACCTGCTGACGGAATCATCAGCGTGTCATCGGCTGCATTCGCCTCCAGCATCTCGAGCAGTTCAGCGTATTCACTCACACAGGTGTGATACAGATTGGCGTTGCCTCCGTAAAGAAGCATGGAGACTCCGCCAGCCTCCAGATACTGAATCATGCGGGCATTCTGTGCCGAACAAATGACTAAATCACTGTTTCGAGCCAGCGGAGGAACTGCGACAACAGATTGACGAAACTGTGACGGAACAACGGGATCAGTCTGCATGTTAACTACCGGAAATAAATAGAACGGGGAACGAACGCACGAAAACCGAATATAATACCGCACCGGTCGCGCAGTGACTATTGATACCCGTTCAAAAAATCCGGGCCGCGGTCCAATGAGGCGTACAGAGTCTACAGATACGAATCTACCTGGCTGAACCTGCCATTGGAATACAGCCGAGCCGTTCGTTAACCAGCAGAACGACTGATCGCCTGCTCCCGGATCGCCAGGAGTTTCCTTTGGTACCGCCCCTGCACAAGGTCTACCGCCACCAGCACAACCAGCACAAAATAAAATGTACTCTTGGACATGGGTTCCACTGGATAACCAAACAGACTCACGTGAGCCAGTTCACCACCTTCCGAGATCAGCATGATGCCCACAATGAACAGGATGAACAGTCCCAGAACTTCGTACAGTCGATTCTTTCTGAGAAAATCACTCACATGGTCGGCAAGGAAAATCATCATGGCTCCACTGATCAAGATCGCCAGTGACATCACCCAAAATCCGTACTCCATGTCTCCGGCCAGCGCAATTGCACTCAAAATTGAATCAAAACTGAACACCAGATTCATGACAATGATCCAGAACATGGCCGTTCCAACGGAGTTCTGTGTTGAATCCTTGTTGTGACCCAGATCGTCCAGCGACAGCATGTGGTAGATCTCTTTTATCGCCGTGTAAATCACAAATGCGCCACCTCCCATCACTATCAGCGAATGTACATTAATACTGAACGTCAGCGGAGTTGTACTCAGCGTCATGAAAGGATCCTGAAAGTGTTTGATCGCCGCTGTAACCAGGAACAGCAGCACAATTCTGAGCACAATGGCAATCCCGATGCCCCATTTTCGAACGAACGACTGTTTGTCTTCCCGTACACGTTTGGACTCAATGGAAATATACAGAAGATTGTCAAACCCCAGCACTGCCTGGAGAAGAGTCAGCATCAACAGGGTTACGAGATGTTCGATCATGGTCGTCTCTTAATTGTTCGAGTTGTTCTTAGAGATTCCGGACTGGTCGGACAGATCAAACTATCACGGACAAACACGGAACAGCAGTCCGATGGTCCTGCGTTCTGCACTCCCGGTGTGTCGGTCGTATTGTTACACGACCGACACCTAAAGGACCGAATGTCATCGGCCTTCGAATGGAAATGTAACGTCTGGCCGGAAACCGATGAACCGTGATCCCCTCCTGCAACTCGCGTAGTTAAGGGATCCTGCAGAAAGACAACCAGAAAAGAATCGACACCTGTACCAAGGATCGACGGCTTCAACGGCAGCTGCTGCATACTCGCCAACCAGTCACCTACCGCTATAATTACGTCCCAGCGAATCCTGACCCGCTGCGACGGTAACCCGATCCGTGAAACAGTTTATGTTTTCCACAAATCGGATTCGTACGCACCGAAAAACACAGTCAGCAAAACAGGACAGAGTTCGGCGAGACTCGGAACGGACATAAGATGGAAGGTGAAGATCAAAAGAATGAAATCAGGGAACTTTCTGCAGTACAGCTGCGGGTCCTGGGCGTTTTAATGGAGAAAGCATTCACCACACCCGAACAGTATCCACTGACCCTGAAGAGCCTGACATCGGGATGCAATCAAAAAAGCAATCGCAGTCCTGTTACGCAGCACAGTGAAGACGCAATCATATCAACGGTGGATGAACTGCGTGAGATGCTTCTGGTTGCCGAAGTTTTTACTGACGGCGGACGCGCGCCGCGCTACCGACACTACATGCGGTACCGTTTTGATTTCTCGGAATCTGAGTTTGCAATTATTGCCGAACTCATGCTGCGAGGCAGACAGCAACCGGGTGAATTGCGAACACGCGCCAGCCGTATGGTAAGAATTGAATCACAGGAATCGCTGCGCCGTGATTTGACGTCGCTGCAGGAAAAGGGTTTCGTACGGGCTAGCGGACCGCTGGGACGTCGTGGAGTGATCGTCGACCATACATTTTACCCATCTGCAGTCACTCCGACACTCTCCGAAGTTCAGTCCCAAGAAGAATCATCTGAGATGACGTCGGCGCCAATGGACCCGGCACAAAATCCTGCGAATTCAGATGCAATCGATGAACTGCGCATCGAGTTAGAAAAACAGCGTCAGGAAATCGACAAACTGAAACACACGGTCGCAGGGCTGGAAGATCTCATGCGCTGACCGTCGCCTCATGACTCCGGCGGCATTCCGACAGCAATTGGACAATCTTCAAACAATTATTTGACGACCTACTCCCCTGAACTATGTTTCTAGGGTTCCCACGGCACATAGCGGTCCCGGGAACAATGCAACCGCTAAAGCAATAAAAACATAGATATACTGAACGTACACACTGCGTTCATAGTAGCGCGGCAAGGGGAAGCTGGGAGCTTTGAGGGGACCTTACCGCGCTACTTTTATTATGCGCATTTCGAATGCCCGGGACAGGTGTCAGGCCTGTCAGTCACCCGGCTCCGAGCCCGAATTCCAACAAAGCGAACGATGCAGCCCCTCCCTGGACCGGAACGTTACACCAGGAATTTCCGAGGCTGTTCATTAACAGCGTATGCGCAGGAATCATTAAAATGCTGTCGCTGTGGTAAGCCGGGGATATTTTGACGGTTGTTCCGAATATTCGCTTCAGTGTGCTCAGGTAATTTTCCGATTTCAACAACAGGATCATTGCGCGCCTTTATTGCGGGAACATGAGTCAGATTCCGCACCAGGGCAGTCTTATGCAACAGCAGCGACAGTATGAATCAACCCTCTGATATCCGGCTGAGCGGTACATTAATCACCGCCGCAATCGTCATTTGCGGAAGCCTTGTTTTTACAGTCCTGATCCCGGTTCTCAGTCATCACCAACAGCAGCCATTGGCTGATTCCCGCCCCACAGATGTGATTCCGTCACAGCAATTTGCCAACGAAACCGATGCCTCGCAGTCGCGACTGAACTCGGAAAAGACAAAGTCTTCGCATGACGCTATTGATCGCATCAGTATCAACCGGATGGTCGTCCGAACGGACAGCGGTGACATTCCAGCCTGTGATCAGTTCTGTGAAACACAACCACCGACTGCGGAGTTTCATGGAACGAACTTACCGATGAATGTTCGTATCGATGTATCCTCGTTTGCCGACACCCTGACACGTCTGGCAGACAGCGTCGATGAATTCGTCACAACGCAACGTATTAATGCTGTCGAACTTTCGGCTGTCACTCCCGTCGCTTCAAACAATCTATTTACTGACAATGGTATCCCGTACAAAAATGAAGAATTGACGCAACTCAACGAAAACCTGCATAAACTGTGGCAGGATGTCGAATGCCTCCGGTCTGAATCACGCACAGCCATCAGTCAACTGGCGGAAGAGATCGATCAGAAAAAATCGACCGGGGAACTGCTTGATGAACTCCGACTGACCCTGACACAGCACCGAAAGTTGCTGACCGATTCCACACAGCCCTCCCCATCAAGCGTCACCCGTATCCGGCAACGTCCTGGTTCGACAGGGAATCCCGAAAACACTGGACCGTTTTTATCCATTATCCCTAAACCAACAGGCACGCAACAGGCACAACAGCACCGGAACAGCCTCGACGAATACGATCAACAAAGTCATCCGGAAATATGGCTGCTGCCGGAAGCAGTTGATCAGGTCACTGCTGAAATCAGCAACGAGACAGTCGACAGTGGCATACGTCACACCGAAAACCCTGAACCAAACGCCCAGACACCCGGGTCACCTGAACTCAGTCAACAAACACGTGTTGTGTTAAATTCCCAAACATCGCCGCCGCAGACAGCAATGGAAGGTGTGACGGTGACTCCTGCTGAACCACTCGTCATTTCGAAACCGGTGAACAATCCGGCTTCGGAATCATTGAACCAACTGCCTCCGTTACTGCCCGTCGATGAAGGTCCTTTTCCGCAGGAAGCGGCAACAGCATCCCTCCCGACATCAGCGGATAACACAAGCAGGCATGCTGAACTGATTGTTCATAAACATAGCACCAATTTCGTGTTTCCGCCTGCAGGAGATCCATTGGACGAAGTGCACTATGTCAGTGCAGACCAAGCAACTCCGTTGGAAAAGACACAGTTGAATGATTTAGTGTCTGTTGATCAGCACAAAGTCGGCATACGGCAGCATGTCACTTCTACAAAACCAATTACAGTTCGGAATCGTCGTCCTGCAGTGCCCCAAACCACGACCGAATCACAAGCACTGATTCAGAAACCAGGCGGCCAAAGACCAAACCAAATCACTCAAAACCAGCGAGACAGGAACAAGCTTCTTCCCAAATTCGTCTTTCGGCCGCCAAGCCACTCAACGGGACACACACGGCACCACGGGAATAGTCAGAATCGGTCAGGCCGTCAGAGCACTCACAGACAGAGTGAATCCCGCAACCACGTCTCCCGAGACCGTCGTCACACGGATTCCGAACATCATGCTCACCAGAGGTCCGAGCCGTCTAAGTTCGTGAATCGTCCGCTGGTGTTTCACCGGCTGAGTTCGTCACTTCTGGCTGCAGGTCGAAAACGTACAATTGACTGATCTGTGGAGGGAATGCCATTACGGGCACGTCCGTGCTCATGCAGCTGAGCGTTTCCACGAAGACCAAAAATCTGGCATCTAGCTTCTCTCCCCTGAAAATTCGTATTGGAAATGTATTTCCGCCCGCTCGGAAACGATTTCCTGCCTGTCGTCAGTTCCTTCGATGCTCTGCAGGAAATTCGCAGCACCACCATTCGGTGAGGGTATCGAAGATTGTCACCTATTTGCTCCAACAAATAATGCCGATTTGGCCGCAGCGGCACTCCAGCTGCAGAAATTGCTCAAATTTCAGCAATTCCTAATGGTGACCGTCAGTCAACTTCTGCAGCCCAGCCTGCTCCAATTCCTGAACTAGCGGGATTAGCGCATAATCGTGGGAATTCGTCTCCGAGGTCACAGTCGATCGCAATCCCAGCCGAACACCAGAGGATTCGGAACAATGGCCGATGAGCCACAATCCACCCACCGCTGGCGTTTGAACGAACCGTATCGTCAACTGCCAAATCCACACATGTTCGATCTTCCGCCAAAACGTGAAATCAGACGCCTCCAGGTTGAGCTGCATGACGAAAACATGGGGATCCGTCGTTTTGCGCGCAGACCGTCACTGTTCCCCGGCCTGAGCCGCTATAGCGAATTATTGACTCACAGACAGCGAGCGAAGGTTCCTTGATTCAACCCATGCGACTGTGCTGCCCGGCATTCAGAGAGTCTTGGCGCCACTTCTGGAACAGGAGCCGCAACACTCAAAGTTGCCGGTTAATTGTTCAACCGCACACAGCACAGGAACTGTCCCAGCCTCAGTAAACGTCTCGTCTTTTCCGAAATCCCTCAGGATCGCCCTTTTACCGAAAAAACACCATGGATAACATTGGAAACTGATATCGCGCGAATGCTGTTGGTTTCACGATTACACAGTACTTCGTAATTGGTATGGACATCTGCTTCGAGCCGGGAAATAAAGCTGGAAGCAGTTTTCAACCTCAGATCAGCGTCATGCCGGATCGGATTTTCAGCAAGTCTGGACTGATGAACGTGCCTGACGACCCGCCTGCAGCGGTCAGGCTCAGATGCCAGCATCGACCGCGTGTTTCCAATCGGATTCTGCAACCACATTCTCTCTGGTGCCCTGAATTGTTTGAAGGGCCATCGTACCGGCGTTCTCTACAGCACAGCTGGAAAAATGACTGACCTGCAACGCGTTCGCAACATCGGAATTTCCGCACACATCGATTCTGGAAAAACGACCCTGACAGAGCGAATGCTCTATTACTGTGGTCGTATTCACAGAATACGGGATGTCCGTGGTGGCGACGGTGGCGCAACCATGGACCACATGGAACTGGAACGTGAACGTGGAATCACAATTACGTCCGCGGCCACACGTGTGAACTGGAAGAATGATGAGCTAGGCATTCCGGAACACGTTGTCAACATCATCGATACCCCAGGTCACGTTGACTTCACCGTGGAAGTGGAACGAAGTCTGCGAGTACTGGACGGGGCGATTCTGGTGTTGTGCTCCGTGGGTGGAGTCCAAAGCCAGTCGCTCACAGTGGATCGCCAGATGAAACGTTACGGCGTTCCGAGAATCGCATTCATCAACAAGATGGACCGCACGGGCGCCAATCCCGACAAAGTCATGGCGGCAATGAGGGACAAACTCAAAACGAACCCAATTCCCCTGCAGCTTCCTATCGGAGCAGAATCAAACTTTGAGGGAGTAATCGATCTGATTCTGATGAAGGCAGTTTATTTTCGCGGGGAAGAAGGGGAAGAAGTCGAGCGTACAGATATTCCGGCGGAATTGCTGACTCAGGCGCAGGAAGCACGCGCTAACATGCTGGAATCACTTTCTCAGTTCGACGACGATCTGATGGAAATTCTGCTTGAGGAAGGCGAACCTGAGGAAAAGGACGTGCGCCGGATTCTCCGCAATGCCACTCTGGCACAACAGGTGACCCCCGTGCTGATGGGTTCTGCCTTCAAAAACAAAGCCGTTCAGGAAGCCATGGACGCTGTCACCATGTACCTGCCATGTCCGACCGACGTGGAAGTTTTTGCCAATGACAACAGCAAGAACGCCGAACTCGACGAGGACGGCAGGCCACCCCGGATCAAACTGTCAAATAACAAAAAGGATCCGGTGGTCGCAATGGCCTTCAAGACGGTTGTTGAATCATTCGGTCAATTGACCTATATGCGAATTTATCAGGGCTCCATAACGAAGGGGCAATCCTATATTAATGCAAGGACGGGCCAATCCGTCCGAATCGGACGTATCGTGCGAATGCACGCCGATGACCGTGAAGACATTGATGCCGCTGATGCCGGGGATATTGTTGCCGTCGTCGGTGTGGAATGTGCATCCGGAGATACCTTCCTCAGCGACGGTCTGGAATTGTCGCTGGAAAACATCTTCGTTGCTGAACCGGTGATCCGGCTGTCTATAGAACCGTCAAAGCGAGACGACGCCGATAAACTTGGAAAAGCCCTGGAACGATTCCGGCGGGAAGATCCTACGTTCCAGGTGCTCAGTGATGAAGAAACGAATGAAACTCTGATTGCCGGCATGGGGCAACTGCATCTCGACGTTTACATTGAACGAATTCGCCGTGAATACAAGTGTGAATGCACAATCGGTGAACCACGTGTCTCCTACAAGGAACGTCCGACGAAACGTGTTGAATTTAACCACAAGCGACGGAAACAGACGGGGGGATCCGGTCAATACGGTCACGTGGTTGGTGTGATGGAACCACTGCCGGATGATTCACCGGCGAACTACGAGTTTGTCGATGAGGTCACTGGTGGACGGATTCCCCGGGAATACATTAAACCGTGTGATCAGGGTTTTCAGGACCAGATGCTCAAAGGCCCCCTGGGTGAGTACGAGGTTGTTGGTGTCAAAATCATTTTGCAGGACGGTACGTACCACGATGTCGACTCATCGGACATGGCGTTCAAGCTGACAGCCCGGGAAGCCATGCGAGAATCGATCCTGGCAAAGGCAGGCATGGCCCTGCTTGAGCCCATCATGCTGCTTGAGATTGAAACTCCGGATGAGTTCCAGGGAGCCGTGGTTGGTCACCTGTCCAGCAAACGAGGTATCGTAAGTTCTTCTGAAGTCACCGACGGTACCTGCATCATTCTTGCGGATGTTCCGCTGGCAGAAATGTTCGATTATGCCAACGAAATCCGCTCCATGACGCAGGGCAAGGGATCCTTCAGTATGGAATTCAAATGCTATCGACAAACTCCCAAAGGCATACAGCAGACGGTTCTTGCCAAGCGTCGAAAAGACAAAGAGCTGGTGGCTCCCTAGCATTTTTGAGTGATCGTCAGTCAAACAGATAACTTACAGATTCGTTGCGATGGACTCGCCGGATGGCTTCGCCAAGAAGTTCCGCAACACTGACCACCGTCAGATTTCGCAGACGAGGGTCTGATGCCTGCAGACAGCTGTTTGTGACCACGATACCGTCCACTCCGGATTCATTGATGCGTTCAATCGCCGGGCCACAAAACACACCGTGTGACGCGCTGATATAAACACGTCTGGCCCCGTGGCTCCTGGCTACTTTGACTGCACCACAGATCGACCCGGCGGTCGTAATCATGTCGTCAAAAATCAGAGCCGTTTTGCCGTCAATCGGTCCTCCGATCAGATTCGCCTGTTGTGTCTCCAATGCGTTCGACCGACGTTTGTCTACAATCGCCAGTGAACCACCGAGGTGCTCCTGATGGTGCAAACTGCGTTTGATGCTACCCTCGTCCGGACTCACAATGACCAGGTCTTCCCCGGGGATGTCCAGTGTCATGAAATGCCTGTCCAGAATCGGTGCAGCATACAGATGGTCAACCGGCACATCAAAAAATCCCTGAATTTGCGCCGCATGTAAATCCATTGTGAGTACACGATGCGCCCCGGCATTGACGATCAAATTCGCAACCAGCTTTGACGTGATCGGAACCCGACCGGAATCTTTCCGATCCTGACGGGCGTATCCGAAATACGGAACAACTGCCGTGATTCGGGCTGCGCTGGCTCGACGACAGGCGTCAATCAGAATCAACAACTCCATCAGCGTTTCATTAACCGGCGGTGAGGTGGACTGAACCAGATACACATCACAGCCGCGAATGTTCTGGTTCAGTTTCACACTGATCTCACCATCCGGAAAATTCCCGGTATCCACGTGACCGAGGGTGATTCCCAGATAGTCTGAGATTTCAGCAGCCAGGGGGGGGTTGCCGCGGCCGCTTAGAATCGTCAGTCGTTCGTACATCTCCGGTCCAAATCCTGCATGTTCACCAGAAGTCCTGGACAACAGTGCAGCATCCTGACTAAACAGAAGCCCAGTGTCAAACAGCGACAAACAGGAAGCCTACACAGTTTCAACAAACTGAAGCGAAGGATGACGGGCCGTATTGCACAGATCGACAGGTGTGGCAGTAATTTGACCACCCAGAACGCAGCTGACATCACAACTTCCACTTTTGCCACGACGTCGGAAATCTGAGCTGTATTGCAACACCGTACTGGTATCCGTGGTTTCTGTGGTCTTAAATTCGACAGCATGCGACAACAGCCCCATCGGAACAACACTCAACTCAGCGGGCTGCCTGTCATCCGGAACGGATGGAAAATTGACGTTCCAGAACTGTCCTCCGGGCAGAAGAAATTCGCCGGACGTCAATGTCGCAACAATCCGACTCGCATGCATGGAAAGATTCTCCCAGTGAATTCCGACGTCAGGACTGGTGTATCGGGACACCGCCAGTGCGGGTACTCCCAGGATGGCCGCTTCGCGTGCAGCTGCCACCGTCCCGGAATAGTACAGGTCGACACCAAGGTTGGCTCCAGGGTTGATTCCTGCCACCACGAAGTCAGGTTCATCCAATTCAAGTCCGCGAAGTCCCAGACGAATACAGTCTGCCGGTGACGCGTGGGCCACGTGAATCCGGCCAAACGGCTCAACGACTCGATGATCCACACGAATCCCTTCACTTGTGTTCACAGCATGCCCTTTCGAACTGTGGCACACTGATGGAGCAACGACATCCACTTCACCAAGAACAGAGAGACCTGCATACAGTGCAGCCAGCCCCGGGGCGTCGAAGCCATCGTCATTGGTAATTAAAAATCTCATAAGACAGGCATTCTGAGTTGATCTTATTTCCCAAACATGGACCGGCACCAGAATGACGAATATCACGAACGACTGATGCCGAAGTTGCCCGACACGTTTGGAAAAAACACTGCGTACAAATCAGATGGTCGGAAACAACTATGACAGGATCGGCAGCAGTTCGGTCGACCCGTGCTGAACCTCGTGAGTGACAATCGATCCAATCAGGGTCGTGCCCGTGCAGTCGCGAACTTCGATTTCCGCTGTACTGCCGGCGAGTCGTGGATTACCGTCGAACACGACGATCCGATCACATTCGGAACGTCCCGTAAGTTGAGCTGACAAAGACGTGCCTGGCAGCGGATGGTCATCACGAGCAGCCTGTTTTATTGCTGATTTGCTGAGCCCTTCTACCAGAACACTGACCTTATTGCCGATAAATGCAGCATTATCTTCTTCGCTAATGTGGTTCTGCAGCTCAAGCATCTCATTATTGCGACGACGTTTAATACTGTCGGCAATATCGTCGGGAAACATCTGTTTCGCTTTTGTCCCGTCACGCTCACTGTATTTGAATATGAAACTGTTTTTGAAACGGTAATCACGCACAGCCTTCATTGATTTCTGATGAGCTTCCTCGGTTTCACCACAAAAGCCCACGATGAAATCACTGGAGACAGAACAATCCGGAATCGTCGCTCGAATACGGTGCATCATGTCGTCGTAGTCTTCGACCGTGTAACCCCGTTTCATTCGTCTGAGGACTTCATTGCACCCGTGCTGCAACGGAACATGCAGATAACGCAGCGCTTTGGGCAAATCACGAATCGCCTGCAGCAAATCATCTGTCATGTCTTTGGGATAATTCGTGACGAATCGAATACGCTCGATACCGTCTGTCTCATGAATCCGTTCGAGCAGGTCCGATAGTCGATACACCCGTCCGTTCTCTTTGTGCCGGTAACTGTTTACCGTCTGTCCCAGCAAGGTTATCTCTTTGACACCCTGGCCGGCCAGAACACGCACCTCGTTGGCGATCTGCGAGGGAGGCCGGCTTTGTTCCGGACCGCGTGTCGTGGGAACAACGCAGTATGTACAGAATTTGTCGCAGCCGATCATAATTCGCACGAAAGCCTGAAACGGCGTTGGCCTCATTTCGGGATCACGCAGGGGATCATAGCTTTGAAAACTCCCGGCAATTTCTGAAACGCTGCCGTCACGGCGCCCCAAACTTACAGCCTTACGTCGCACACGTTTTTCCGCACTTCTGGTTTGCTGAATCAGCCGAGGGATTTCCGCCAGCTGTCCGGTACCTGCGACAAAGTCCACATGCGGAGCCCGACGAAAGATCAAATCCTGATCTTTTTGAGCCATACACCCCATGACCCCAATGACTTTCTGCGGGTTGTTCCTCCTCGCGTATTTCAAACGACCAAGTGCGCTGTAGATCTTGTGTTCGGCATGCTCACGAACACTGCAGGTGTTGAACAAAATGGTATCAGCCCGTTTCGGACTGTCGGTAAGCACGTAACCGTCCTGTCGCAACGCGGCCACCACCAGTTCACTGTCCAGCATGTTCATCTGGCAGCCGACTGTTTCGATATACAACCGGTGATTGTGGTCCTGATCAGTCATGTCGACGATTGATAATGCTCTGATGATTGCTCAGACGAAAAAAGTAATCGGAACCCCGCAAAGCCTGGGCGGAGTTTGCTGTATTTGAAGTCCGTCCGGGCAGGCCACCGATTCACGACAGCGAGGATCCGACAGATCACCGTCTGAGAACGGTGCCCCGGATCAGGACTGAACACGTTCCATATACGATCCGGATTCTACGTCAATTTTAACCTTGTCCCCCTGGCGAATAAACGCAGGAACCTGAATCTCCACACCGCAGTCGGTGGTCGCTGCTTTGGTCACATTAGTCGCGGTATCTCCCTTGGCTGCAGGTTCGGTGTAGGTAATCTCCATCGTCACCTGCTGTGGAGGAGTCATGCTGATAAGCTGCCCGTTCCAGAACAGTAACTGCACAGGGGTGCCTTCAATCAGAAACGTCATTTGATGGCCGCAAATGACGGCAGGTAGTGAATACTGTTCAAATGTGTCGTTGTCCAGAAAGTAAAAATTTTCACCATCACGATAAGAGTAAGACCCATCGCTTCGATGTACGTCCGCGGCTTCCATTCCGTCTCCACTACGGTAGGTCCGGTCAAGAATGGTGCCCTTCAGCAGGTTCCGCAGCTTTGTTTTATACAGCGCCTGTCCCTTTCCGGGTTTTACGAAATTTGTTTCGATCATTTCGTAGGGTTCCCCGTCCAGAAGAACTTTGATTCCTTTGCGAAAGTCGCTGGTGGAGATGTTGGCCATTGGAGTCGTTGTCCAGCTGTGATATTCTTGCGGAACGCAACGATTTTGCGCCCGTTATGATAAGACATGCGTTTTTACAGGGGTAAAACGTTAACACAACGCCCACGGTGAGTGAATCCTGATGTCGCCGCTTCTCAGATCAAACGCAGTGAATTCCGCGGAAGCAGCCCATTCCCACGAGCAAACGAAAACCGCCGGTTTGCAGACCATCGAATGCGATTCGACGTGGCAGCGTGATCTCGCTAAGGCCATCCGAACACCACTGCAGTTGCTCACAGCTCTTGAACTGACAGGCGACGACATTCCCGGGCTATCATGGTTGGCGGCGACCGATTATCCGTTGCTGGTCCCCCAAAGTTTCGTGGACCGTATGGAAATCGGTAACCCGCTGGATCCGTTACTGCTGCAGGTACTTCCGGTGAACGCTGAAGTGCAGACTGCAGAGGGATTTGTAGCCGATGCTGTGGGTGACCAGCAGGCCAGACGGGCCCCCGGAATGCTGCAGAAGTATCACGGCCGCGCTCTGTTGATCGCTGCAGGCAGTTGCGCGGTCCACTGTCGTTATTGTTTTCGGCGCAGCTACCCCTATGGGAATGAACCACGACGTCTTGAAGACTGGAATCCGGCTCTGAATCAGCTGACAGAGGATAAGACACTTTCCGAGGTGATTCTGAGTGGTGGCGATCCACTGATGCTGCCGGATGTTCGACTTGCACAACTCATGGAGCGAATCGATGCGATCGACCACATTGATCGTATTCGCATTCACACACGACTGCCGATTGTGCTTCCCTCGCGCATCCAGGACGATTTATTGACATTGTCGGCGTCAACTCGAGCGCAGGTAATTGTTGTCGTACACATCAATCACGCCAATGAAGTCCAGGCAGACTGCCGGCAGGCCCTACAGCGACTTGTCTCTTCCGGGATTCCGGTTTTGAATCAAACTGTGTTGCTCAACGGGATCAATGATACCGTTGATGCACTGGAATCGCTCAGCAACTCACTGATTAACATTGGTGTGATGCCGTACTATCTGCATCAGCTCGACCGAGTCACCGGAACTGCTCATTTTGAAGTGGATCCTGAAACGGGACGTCGGCTCATCGCAGAACTGCGCCGTCGCATGCCCGGATATGCGGTGCCCCGTTTTGTTCAGGAACTCCCGGGCGCCGACAGCAAAACTCCGCTTGATTCACCAATTGACGTGGGTTCATTTTCTGCATCGTGATCGTTTCCACGACATTGCTGAAAGCCGTCGCGGTATCCAGTTGCTGCGGCCCCAACCCGCTTCTATCATGAGGTCACGTTATCAAAGTGGAACATCTCACGCTGTTTGTGAAGGTCGTTCCGCAGCCAACCCTTACGGAAACGTTCGTATGCTCAGTCTGTCCGCCGATTATAAAACCAGCCACGGGCCGCTTCCTCATCACACCTCTGAATATTCGTCTTTCTTTTTCAGTGCAAATGGATGGTGGAATCTCACCCGCAGCGTGCTTGCAGCGAGTCTTTGCCTGGTGGTCCTCAGTCACGACCATCATGTCGCTGCGCAGCAGGTGGTACAAAAAGAACAACCTGAGGGAAAACAAAAGCCATCCCCGTTCAAGGAACCTCAGAAACGCTCAAAGAAAATTCGAAGTAATCCGGGAACATGGAATCCGATTGTCGACACCACGGATGTGTTCCCGGGTAATCGAAGTGTCGATGAGCGTGGCCGATTTAACCTCTATGACGGGGTACTCGGTGTCAAAATTCGGGTCGAACAGGCACAACGTTCGGAACCACTGCTGGAAGCCAACCCCGACTGGGAGAGGAACTCGATCTCTCCGTTGTTCATCTGGAAGGCCGACGGTCTGTACCACATGATTTACGAAGCCTCCGGCAGAACGTGTACGGCCACCAGTGTGGATGGTCTGGACTGGGAGCGTCCTGAGCTGGGACAGGTCGAATTCGAGGGCTCATCGAAAAACAATATCCTTGCTAACGGCATCAAGGGAGCCACCGGCGTCTTCTACGATCCACATGCGGATCCACAGGAGCGTTTCAAAGCCATGGGTGGTGACATGAACTGGTACGACCCCGAAACCCTGCAGCCGCTCGACGGGGAAATCGCCTGGCAACGCTGGCTCGCATTTCAAAAAGAACCAGAAACGTATAAGGGACCACGATCCGAAATCTGGGGACGAACTCTGGGATGGGTCTCACCCGACGGAC
The DNA here is from genome assembly GCA_022447225.1 of Fuerstiella sp. Taxonomy (NCBI): domain Bacteria; kingdom Pseudomonadati; phylum Planctomycetota; class Planctomycetia; order Planctomycetales; family Planctomycetaceae; genus Fuerstiella; species Fuerstiella sp. The sequence goes on from JAKVAZ010000006.1 coordinate 271,227, forward strand.
TCGACTGGAAAGAACTGGAACAGCCACTCGGAAACCGCGCCGTAAACGGGGGTATCTCCGGCTACTACGATCCCATCAAAGATGAATACATTGCTTATCTGCAGATCATGGGTGATCGCTCCGAAATGTTCCCCGGAATCGGATCAGGAGAAATCGAAGTCGAAACGCAGCGGCGGACGATCGGATTTTCCCGCACCAAAGATTTCCGTAACTGGCCGGCACCGAAGCTCATTCTGTCTCCCGACACGCAGGACGATCTCGACATTTCATTCTACGGAGCTAACTACTTCCCCTACCCGGGACGTTCTGACCTGCACACAATGATCATTCCGATCTATCACCAGTCAACCGACGAGATTGATACACAGATCGCCTTTAGTCGCGACGGCGTCTTCTGGTCGCGACCGGAACGCCGCGCTCTGCACACCGTAGGACCGCTCGGCAGTGGCGAGGAAGCCATGGCCCATACCTGGCGCAGCGGCATGTTTGTGCTGCCGGACGGACGATGGGCCGTCCCGTACGCCGGGATTTCGAGGCCACACAACATTCCCGCAAAATACAGAGAAGACCTCGTGCCGTATTACAGACCTCGGCAGATTCGCTACGCGTTGTGGGAGCCTCATCGATTCTGCGGCATTGAGGCAGAGACCGAAGGCAAATTCACAATACCCACCATTTACCGTCAGGCAAACGAAATCCGAATGAACTATCGCTGTGCTGCCGGTGGCTGGATCAGTGTGGAACTGATCAGTCGACGCACGGCCGTTTCCCCGGATCCTGATGCAATTCCGGGCTTTTCTTTTGATGACTGTGATCGTCTGATCGGTGATGAAGCCGACAAAGTTCTGACCTGGAACGGCAACAGCGACATCTCTAAAATCGGCGGTACGGTTGCTCTGCGAATCAAAATGTTTCAGGCAAAACTCTTCGCCTATAAACTGTAAAACAGCAATCGGTCCCCCAACGGGCCTGTCGCAGGACGCTCTCACAAATATTACTACTAACTGGACCGACAGCATTCAGTTCGGTGGTCCCGTTTAGTGAAACTCAATCAACGGAACACACCTGCTGACCGAACGAAATCCGGAGCGTGTGACTTTTTTTGGCAGCCTCCATTACGCAACAGCAGACCGGCATACCCTATTCCGAATCGGCGAATACGGGAAACCGTCATACGGGGTGCAACCCTGCTGATGAAGGAACCAGCCGGACTCCGGCCAGGTATATTCTTTAGCCAGGTCTTCTACAGCGATGGAGAATAATTTAGCCACACCAGGCAGCAATTTTTACGTCCGGGAATCGTCGCGCGAGAATAAACGTTTAACACACGTCTAGCGACGAGAACTCAGGTACGACAGCAGATCGGCAACGTCCTGCGGTGCCATGTCGCGCAACTGCCCCTCAGGCATGATTGAGATTTTCTGCGGAATCAGCTCAATCACGTCCTGCGTTGAAAGACGCGTCGCTTTGGATTGACTGTCTTTCCTGAGCACAATTGTTTCCTTTGACCGTTCAGTCAGCAAACCGTTGTGCAGATTTCCCTCAGTTGTTACAGCCACAAATGAAACGTACTTCGCTTCAATTTGATCTGAAGGAGTTAACAGACTCGACAGTAAGGATCGGGGATCACGCTTCTCGCCGATCCGGGTGAGGTCAGGACCAAATTGCTTTCCCCGCTCCCCGACCTGGTGACAATTTTTGCAGTTCAGGCGCGAATCGTTGAAAAACAACTGTTCGCCTCGTGAGGCATTGCCAGCGATCGCCAGAATCTGTGACGGGTTAAGTTTGACTGGTTTTCTTCGCTGCTCTTCGGGAATAAAATCCTCGAACAGGTCTCTGATCTGAAGATTGTCCAGTTCACCAGCCCTTGCGATGATTCTGTCCCTGACATCCGTCGTCAACTGCTGTTCGCGCATGAGGGCGGCAAGCATCAGGCCACCGCTAATGTTTTCAAGCAGCTGGTCAATTAAATCAGCCTGTTCTCCTCGATCCGATTCAAGATCCTGAATGGCCACAAGCTGACGGTCGCGTAATTCCCTCAGTTCATCTGCTTCGTCGGCGTCTACGGAAGGAATTTCCGTGATCCAGTCATATAAGAGTTGCAACCCCTGCTGATCAATAACCCAGGACCCAATATGCGGCATTCGCCCACGGCCGAGTTTTGCCATCCTGTAGAACAGAACTGAACGATACGGGTCGCCCGCCGCGATAAGTCGAGCATCACGAATACCAAAATTCCCCTGAGTGAGCGTACTGTCCAGCAGACCCGTCTCGTCCAGTTTCAATTCCGCCTGCAGACGGAATTGTGCCGTGCCTGCTCCTCCATGTCCGTGGCAATGCGCACAATTCACGTCCAGGTAAGCTCGAGCTCTCTGCTGCACTGAACCATGATTGTCCCAGGGTGAACGCAACGGAGACGCACTGGCTTTAGGTTCGCTGACAAACAGGTTGATATGCGTCAGCGTGTGGAGCTGATCGTCTACCACTTCTCCATAGGTGTGCTGCCGGGTGAGCTGTTGCTCGTCAAAGCCGAGCACGTGCCTGGCGCGCTTTGAGTGACAAATCATACATTCACTTCGTCCCGAGAAATGCCACGTCTGCTGACGCGTTCCATCAGGCGAGTCAGGATCAATGACCGAATACTTTCGCTGTTCTCCCTCGGACGACGCCAAGATCGCATCCGTACCGTCTTCATTCCAGATGTAAGTATAAGCTCTCCAAACGTCTTCATCCTGATGCAAAATCTGTGTTTCGACTGGTCGCTCATTCGATGGCTGGACAGATTCTGAAGCAGCAACGTTCAAAAACAGACTCTTGACAAACACGGTACCGTCCGGATATTTCCATGTGCCTTTGCGCCCTTCCAGCGCAGGGCGACCACCGACAAGCTGGCGGCCGTCACCACCGTCCTCCAGCAGCGGATCATTCTTCTCGAACAATCCGATCTGTCCGCTTTCCGGTATGCCCAGCCAGCGTTCTGCTCGCGCACCATCTGCCCATGGTTCGGCGTTGATAGAATAGGGAATGACTCCTGGTGCCATCTGGTGATCGGTGACCGAAGCAAACAATCCGGTCTGACTGAGCGTCCTGGGGAAATCCTGGTTGACATCATTCGCGGTGTTGTATGCCAGTTCGTGAATCGTACCGCCGGCATAATCAACCAGGTAAAAGTCGCCATTCTGATTCTCAGCAAACGCGATAATTTTCATCGAGGTGTCAGTCAGTTCCTGTTTCCAGGTGACTTGTGTTCCGTCGTATCGGAGTCCCCACACCTTGCCGGTCACGTAATCACTGTAAATGTACGCACCGTACAATTCGCCGAGTTCCTTACCACGGTAAACGCGACCTCCGGTGAGCGACCGAGCTTCATCACGTGGATGCACGATGACAGCCGATCGGATCGGGGTCGGCCCCGGTTCCATATCGGGCCGCATAAACTGTCCACCTTCAACGATACTCCAGCCGTAGTTCCCCCCCTTCTCGATAAAGAACACCGGCTCCCACAGATCGAGTCCGACATCACCGAGCCACAAATCTCCGGTTACTGAATCGAAGCTGATCTTCCACGGATTCTTGAAACCGTATGCCCAGACAGCTGGTTCGGCACCCTCATGGTTCACAAACGGATTGTCCGCAGGAATCGCATAGGCATTGCCGTCCTGTTGATGATCAATATCGATCCGCAGTACGGCCGACTTGAAATCACTGATATCCTGGCCCGTGTTATTTTCATCGATCGGGTAAGGAGGCCCGCCGTCACCTGTGGTGATATACAGGTATCCGTCGGGTCCAAATTTAATGCATCCCCCGTTGTGTCCGCCTGTCCACCATGTGAGGATCACCTGTTCGCTGTCCGGATCAAGGCGTGGTGGATCGCTCCTGGTCAGATCGAACCGGGACACGTGGGCATTACCGTGAAAGCCCTCTTTGCCGCCCAGGTAGCAAACATACACGAAACGATTTTGCTCGAAATCGGGATGGAACGTCAGACCATAGACGTGCTGGAAGTCCTCTTTAAACTCCTTGAAGTTTACGAGCAACTCCACATCTTCCTGACGGCAATCCGGTCGGTTCGGAAACGAAAATATTTTCCCCGACAACTCTGCGAGATACCAACGGTCGCTTCCTGGAGCGGTCGTGAGGACCGTGGGGTCCTTGAACTTCAGATTTGGGAAAACACGGGCAACTCTGTAGGGTGACGGCGGATCCGGCGTCCCGCGCACCTGCGACGACGTCCAGGGTATTCTTTCGGCAATACCTGCGGTCCCGGTCGCCTGTCGTGACACACCTTCGTCCGCAACCAACTTCCCGTCCAACAGGCTGATCAGGAAAACAAATGAAAGCCCGATGACTGAACAGAGCGATCGACCGGTGACGAAACCTTTAATAATACGCATACCTGCCCGTTACACTGTTTCCCCGAAACTATCTGACGAAAACCACAGGTCAGAGCCACATGAAGACCCTGGTGTTGGCAGTCCGGAATTAATTATAAGAAGTCTCTGAGCTCAATATCGATTTTGTTCTCTTCTCCGGGCACAACCGTGATTTCCAGGGGCGTGGTAAAAAGATTTACAAACGGAAGTGGAACCCTCGGGCCACCCGTGGTGTCTTCGTAGTTTGTAATCACCACTTTATGAACGCCGTGAAGGCCACCATCTCCCTTCTCATAGGTCGAAAGATAGTAATCACCATTGTCAACACGACCGGCCCCATTCTTTGTCCTGCCTCCGCCCTGGGGAAAGGTTAAAATTTCTGCCCATCCGATCGGGTCACCATCCAGTGTCACTCTTCCGGAAACGGGTGAGCAATCCGGCAAAGTCTCTCCGCCACCACACCCGGAAAAAAGCAGCAGGCAAAAAGCCACCAAAGGTACCGATCCATATTTCAAGTCGATTGTCATCATCCATCCGCCACAAAAAAACCAAAGTTTGTCAACGCAACTACGACTCAAACAACAAAAAAAAACAGCCCGGGAACTGTGAAGAACCCGGACTGTAAAATAATCAAACGTCAACAGCAAGTCTTAGAAGTTGGCGCTGCCACCGAGGGGCAGACCGTCTTGGATGTTTCCAAGTTGCTGGAAGGTAAGCAGGTCCATGTCTTCACTGACGAACTGAACGCTACCGTCGGCGAGGGTGTAGAAGCAGCCACCAGTGTGATAGCTGTTTGCACCAGCACCCCAAGGATATCCTGCACCACTCGTGATCGGGCCATCATTGATTTTCCAGCCCGAGTTAATTGCTGCGTTGTGGATAATCGTAGTACTTGCGGGGTCCGCCCATGCCACGAAGCTGTGGAAGCTTGGAGTCTTCTCACCAATGACGATAACATTGGAGGTTCCGTCGCTTACGTCACGGACACCAAGAGATCGGTTGCCTTGAGCAGAGGCCGGGAATTCCGGAATGTCAGCACGCATGTCGAACAGACCTGCAGGGAAAGGTGCAAGCGGGTCAGTGACGTCGCTTGACCATGAACTGGCAGAGGTAACGCCGGCGTATGTGGTGATACCACAGATCACGTTGTCGCAGGCGGCGTTGTTGTTGAACGCTTTGCACCACGTGTTGTTAACCGGTCGACTTGACGTAGGATCAGCCGGACCACTTGATGGAGTCGGGTCACTTGGGCACAACAGGAACGGCAGAGGAGTCCCGGCAACAGTTACGTTCGGGATCTTGGTGTTTCCTGTACCGAAGAAGCTGTTATGAGTCACGATGTGTGACGTCGAGGTAGAGTGCATTGGCTGTTCCCAGGAGATTTCGCCATACAGAGGCGCCTGGTCGATGTACGGCAGAAGCCGACCAACGAAACTGAACGTGTTACCACCATTGGCACCAATCTGAGCACCCTGAATACGAACGTGGCTCAGGTGTCCAAATACACCAAACACGTCGTGATAGTTGTGCAATGCCAAACCGATTTGCTTCAGATTGTTTCGACACTGGGTACGTCGAGCTGCTTCGCGAGCCTGCTGTACAGCTGGCAGCAGCAGAGAGATGAGAACTGCGATGATGGCGATTACCACCAGCAATTCAATTAACGTGAATCCGCGATTTTTACGCTGTCGCATCATGTTACTTCCTTAATGGAACCTTGAGAAAAGACTTTAAACACCTAACTGACTGCCATTGGCACCCTGAAAATTGCAAAAACAACCAGCCGAGTTCCGCGTGCCGCCGGAACCAAGCTTTCAAACTGTGGGCAACGTATACTGTCGGTACTCCCCCCCCCTTCTGCCTGTTCTATGTGCAAAACTGAAGCACTCACAAACATCAAAAAATGAAGGCCCGACTTAACAAGTCTACCCGTCCCCCCAATTTAGCCAGCCCTCTTCAATCGAAAAAGTCAAGCTATTTTTAAAGGACTCTATTACCTCACCCTAAGAAGTTACACGGGAACTAACGGGTTGTCAAGTAGTTGGTTGTTTAGAATCCACACACTTTTTACCAATTTTCTGAAAGTTCCTTCAAAAAAAAAGAACCAGCTGAATGACCGAAAGGAACAGAAACCCCCATATTTGTCCAACACTGCGAAAAACCACTCAGCCTCAGCTACCAAGCCAGTTAACCACCAAATAATTTTTCAGACGCAACTTAAACCTGGAACCGATGGCTTCCGCGACTACTCCTGCGCTCGACCAACGAGTTTGATCTCGCCCCAGTTGACCGGCGTCTGCGGATGACGAAGCTCGGCCCAGTCGTAGTAATAGTTCTGTTGATCGTCGTCACGGTCGCCAACGAGGAAGTCAATCGGGAACGACATTCCCGCGTGCGGCTTAATGCCAAGCTCCTGCCACGGCAAGGCGAGTTCGACGCTGTAGCCTGAATCATTATCCTCACTGTTGTTCAGGCTTCCGCGAAGCTTCACAGCATGTTGAAACCGACTGTTCCACGTCTTGTCCTCACGAGGACCTGAGGCATCACTGACGACATTCTCCACCGTAATCGTATAATAGTAATCATTCTTTTCCATCTGCTCCGGACGATCGCCGTGCGGGTCAATGTTAACCTCCACACAGTCATCGCTGAACACGGAACCGTCCCGATCTTTCACTCCACCCTGCAGATCGGTATCAACGACATCAAAGGCCACATAAAGATTATCCTCGTCCCATAACACGGCGCAGCGAGCGGTGTCAGTCCCCCATGGGGTCAGGACCCGTGGTCGAAGCAGCACGGTCCAGCGGGCCCGCTGCCAGTCGGTCAGATCTCCATCGACCTTTATTTCATCGTAAACCGGCCACGCCTGGTCCGCGAGTTGTCGGGGATTCGGATTCATAACCAGTGTCCCCTCTCCATCCTCGATGTGCAACCCCTGCCCCTGCAGTGGACGCTTGAGGCGTTCGGGGTGCTTCATGTGGGCCCTCATCTCTTCCGGATTTCCACCCAGCCAGCCACCACTCAGGTTCTCACCAGGAATGTCGTAGGTATTAAAATGCGAAGGCAACACAAAGGCAGCGTCGATTGAGTTCGCCAGTTTGGCTCCTCGTTCACCACCCATGTACTGCAGCGGCGCTGGCTGAATCAGCAGATCAATGTCACGAAAGTCCATGATGTGAGGAAAATCCTCGTGTTTTTCAATCGTGCTGTTGTCACCCGTGTAATAGACCCGATTCTCACCATCATCAACCAGATAGCCGGAGGCGTACGTTGGTGGCCCGTGGGTCGCATACGTCCATTCCACATTCATTCCGGCGATTTCGCGAATTTGTCCCGCCAGGGCCACATGAATTCGCTCTTCCGGAATCCCCACATCCAGAAATTTCTGCTTCATTTCAAGCGGACCGCAAAAGTGCGCATTCGTCTGCTTACCAAGTATTCGCAGAGTCTTCGACGCACCGTGATCCTCATGCGCATGACTCACCACGACGAGGTCACACTGAGGCAACTCCCGGGCCAGCAACGGCATTCGGAATCTCAGCGGCACCACATTGTCGCATTGCCAAACCGGCTGCAACCATTCTCCTGGACCGGATTTCCGGAGTCCCATCTCTGACCCCAGCGGGTCTGAGTCTCGCGCCAGTTCAATAACGGGATCGGTTAGCACGACTTTATCGCCGATCTGCACAGCAAATCCGGAGTTCCCAACCCACCATGCAGTAATCCCCCGATGACTTGCCGATGCCTTAATCGACTCAACAATGACATTCGGATCTGGCCTGCCGACCGGAACATGTGGATCGATGTCGGGGACTGTCGTCGTGATCTGGGCATCAACCACGGTTATGCCAAAAAGAAGAGCGCCAAACACAGCTGTGCTTCGCGCCAGCCGTTTTCCCGTTTTCATACCAGCCATATGTCCTGCTTTCTGATAAATAAGAAGCACGCAATGACAACCGTCCGTGAATGAAAGCCTGCCACCAACATTCTTCCGCCGACTGCTTCCAATTCCAGCAGTGCCTGGATTGCGCCAGGCTCGACCATGAGCAATTGTCATTCAACTGAGAGATCACCGGTCACTGCAGCATCAAGGTGTCCGAGCGTCCTGGACGCGAACACTTACTGACGGCAATTGGTCACCGTAAAGCACCGATCTGCACCGTACAAACCACCTAACATAACAGATCGATCTGCACATCCAACTCTTGTAGTTGCCTTTTGTGCAGATGACTCTCACCCGAGTAAAATCCAAAGTCGATTTAAGATTGATCCGTTGCCCCAAAGCCTGAGACCGCCACTGCTCTATTGACATCGACGTAAGTAGGATCTTGTCCTCTGCTGTTAACCGGTTCACCCTATAACCCCGAATAAAGCGAGAAATTACCAAGTGACTGCGGGCATTTTTTCTCTGTCCTGTCCATGCAATCAAGCTCTTCCCGAATCTCTTTAAACCGGGCATTCGATCTTTTGGCGACGTCGGTCCATGACCGATTCCGTCGTGCCGGAACGGCTCATCGCAAACCCATCCGATGCGTTTGCGAGATCGTCGCGTGAATCCGTCGTGCCTCAGCAAGCCGCCCCGCACCGTTCACCGGAAAGTCGGACACCCTGCGGTGCGGGATGACTGCAACAACGAACGAGGTTCCGGCGTGCGTTAAAACTAAGCCATTCGGCCGTCATCGATTGCTGACTCAGCGCTGCATCAGGCAGCCACACCACGACTGTCGTGATCAGAGTGACGTTCGTAATCAGGGGCCTCCAGTGTCTTCAGAATCAGACGCACCGTGTGTGGAATTGCCCCTTTCTGCGAAAGAACCAGCTGGCGGGCCGCTGCCCCCAGTTCAGTCCTGCGGCGGACGTCAAACAGCAGTTGCCGGACCTGCGTCTCAAAATCATCCGTAGAAGTAACCTCAATGGCTGCGTCACTGGAAATCAGCATCCGCACAATATCCCGAAAATTCCACGTATTTGGACCAAACAACACAGCTGCACCGTATGCCGCGGGCTCCAGCATGTTCTGGCCTCCCCGCGTTCCAAAGCTGCCCCCGACATATGCCACGTCGCTCAGACCCCAGCAGACTCCCAGTTCACCAATCGTATCCATTAGAATCACAGCATCTGACGGCACACGCGGTCGGGAATCATCAAGCATTGTGCGCCGAACGTACTTCAGATTTCTGCGAGACAGCAATTCCGCCACGGCATTAAATCGCTCCTGATGCCGGGGAACCAGGATCAGTCGAACTCCCGGATACTCAGACCGCAACTTCCGCCACGCGTCAATCACCATTTCCTCCTCGGGAGACTGCGTGCTGCCGGCGATCAGTACAGTTTCTGTATCACTCAGACAGAACAACTTCCGAAGTGCGAGTGTGTCTGCATTCGATCGATCCGTATTAACACCGTCAAATTTCACGGAACCAGTCACCACAGTACACGGTGGACGAGTGCCGAGAGCAATCAATCGCTGAGCATATTCCTGTGTTTGAGTCGCAACAACAGAGAAATGACGCATCAGAGGCTGAATCAGTGGCTTCACCCGTGAATAACCCCGATAGCTGCGATCGCTCATACGTGCGTTGATCACCGCAGTTTTTATTCTTCTTAGTCGGCAGGCATTCAAAAACCCGGGCCAGAATTCAAGCTCCGCCAGCACCACTAAATCGGGCTGCACGCGGGCCAGTGCCTGGTTGACGGCCCATGAAAAGTCGAGTGGAAACCAGCTCACAGTACAATCAGAAAACCGCCTGACTGCCAAGTCATACCCGCTGTCGGTCGACGTGGTGATCAGAACTTGACAACAGTTCTGCGTTGCATCACGGAAGTCCGTGACGATTTTTCGAAGTTGAAGAACCTCTCCAACACTGACGGCATGAAACCAGACGACCGGTTGCGATCCATTGAGTTTCGGCAGTCGACCGAGCAGTTTTTGCTGCAGGCCCCGACGGTATCGACCGTGCCGCAGCATTCGCCACAAAATCACAGGCGCCAGAAGTATAAGCAAACCGGTATAAACAATGTTCAGTAGCTTCAGTAGCCTGGTCATGCGAATCCATTCACGGTGAAACCAGTGACAGACCACCAGGCGGACGCCCCCGCCTGGTCCCGTCTATTTTCCGCAGCATTTTTTGTATTTCTTACCACTTTGACACGGACAGGGATCGTTGCGCCCAATCTTAGGACTCTTGTTGACGATAGGGTCGACCGCTTTGTCAGGTTCGCCAGGTTCCGGTCCACTGTTTTCATACTGATCACCGGATTCCTCATCCGGCGGTGCAATGTCATGTTGGGTCGCTGTGACCTCCCAAAGGGAGCCGACAAACGCCGGACTCTCCTGCTCCAGACGAAAGATCATCTGAGTCGCCTGTTCAGCCACGCGTTCCCACATGGCGTTATATGCTTTTCGGCCTTCTCGCTTGTATTCCGTCTTTGGATCTTTTTGTGCGTAACCGGCAAAACTGACACCCTGCTTCAGATGCCCCATAAAGTACAGATGGTCCTTCCAGGCTGTGTCGATGAACTCAAGCAGGATCGAACGCTCTGTCTGCTGCAACTCGGGACGAAACGTCCGTTCGATTCCCTGCAGAAACTCTGACCGGGCTTCAGCCGGCTTCAGTTCCTGAATCTTTTCAACATCCACCGTCCAGTTGATATCTTCCGAGGCCCAGTCCGCCACAGCTTTGGCCTGTTCAGGTGTCACCACAGCAGAATCATTCGACGAGTCCGGCAGCAACTCCAGCACTTTGGCTTCAACCTGACGGGAATCCGGTCGAGCTTCCAGGTAGTCCCGACTGGTCTCCAGCATCAATTCTTCAATTTGATCACTGGACATCGATGACCACTGCTGAGGATCAAAGTGGCGTTTGAAACGCGTACCGGCCCATCGCGCCAGAGATTCACGGTTGTATTTTTCGCCGCGCTGTCCATCGCCGGACAGGAACTTGCTGAGACCAACACTGACCGGAAAGGACACTTCCTTCTCGTCGTATTGTTTCCGAACCAATTTCCGGAGCAGTTCTTCGATCTCCGGAGGTTCCATGGGTTTCAACTCATTGTCATCAAGCGAGAGTGCGAAATGATGAGATGCCCAGCCGCAGAGTGATTTCGCCTCGAATGCAGGATCCAGCAGGTCGTCCAGGTCCTTCAGTTCCCAGCGATCGAACGATTTGGTTGCCTGCTGGTACAGATATTCGTGCAATCCATCACGACCAACCTTTTTGAGATCACGTTCATTCAGATTCAAACCGTATTGATGGTTTGCCCATTTCGACATCGCCAACCAGTTCCACTGACTATGAAGTTCTTCATCATCGGGCAGGTTGATTTCCAGCTGATCCATAATCAAAGCATCAGCCTGACGGTCAGCTTCCGATTTAAGGAAGCTGACCAGCTGGTCTTTGGTCATGCCACGAACGTCTGAACTGTCCAGCTCCACATGCAGCCTCTGATCTGCCCAGGCCGCGATTGATGTTTCACGATAGCCGCTTTCCAGGAACTGATTCACCATCTTGACAATCTGTTCGTCCATCATTTCGATGAACTGCTCTCGACAGTCGGCACCATCCAGGATTCTTTGACGCCAGGAATACGTACGTTTACGCTGTTCGTCCATTACCTCGTCGTATTCCAGCAGATTCTTGCGCTGGTCAAAATGACGTTCTTCGATCTTCTTTTGTGCCCCTTCCACCCGTCGCGTGACCATCGGACTGACGATGGGCTCACCTTCCGTCAACCCTGCCATCTGCATAATGCGTTTGACAAAATCACCGGCAAACAATCGCATGAGTTTGTCGTCAAGTGAAATGAAGAATCGACTGGATCCGGCATCCCCCTGTCGTCCGGCACGACCACGAAGCTGAAGGTCAATCCGTCGGGAATCATGTCGTTCTGTTCCGACAACATGCAGACCGCCCAGGTCAAGAACTTCTTCGGCTTCCTTCTTCATTCCTTCGTTTTCAGCAATTTTTTCCGTCAGCTCATCCCATTCCGATTTCGGCACGTCCAGACGAGACTCGTAGGTCCTGCTGAGTTCTTCCCAGGCGGTGTGTTCCGGGTTCCCGCCCAGGATGATGTCGGTCCCGCGACCGGCCATATTGGTCGCGATTGTCACGGCCCCTTTTCGACCGGCCTGAGCCACAATTTCAGCCTCACGCTGATGCTGTTTCGCATTCAGCACGTTGTGTTTGACACCTCGTTTAGTCAGCCGGTTACTGACGAGTTCTGATGTCTCAATGGAAGTCGTCCCCACCAGCACAGGCCGACCGATCTGATGATGTTCCTCAATTTCCTCAACGACAGCTCCCCATTTTTCCTTTTCCGTACCGTAGATATTGTCCGGGTAGTTGATCCTGTGCATATGTCGGTTGGGAGGAATCGCAACAACATCCAGCTGGTAGATCTTCCAGAACTCCTCTGCTTCGGTCATTGCCGTACCGGTCATGCCTGCCAGCTTTTTATAAAGCCGGAAGTAATTCTGCAGAGTAATCGTGGCCAGCGTCTGCGATTCTTCTTTGACCTTCACACCTTCCTTGGCTTCGACCGCCTGATGCAGACCGTCACTCCACTGGCGGCCTTCCATTTTGCGGCCGGTGTTCTCGTCCACAATGACGATTTCGTTACGTTCCACCACGTACGTCACGTCACGTTTGAACAGGTGATGTGCGCGAAGTGCATTATCCAGCAGATGCGGCCATTCCATATTGCCTGCGGTGTAAAAGCTCTCGACTCCGGCCAGTTCTTCCGCGCGACGCACACCCTCTTCGGTCAGGTGGCAGGTGTGTTCCTTTTCCTTGACTTCAAAGTCCACATCCCGACGAAGTTGTTTGGCGATGGAGTTCGCCTTGGGGTATTTGTCCAGGTTGTCATGAGCCGGACCGGAAATGATCAGCGGAGTTCGGGCTTCGTCGATCAGGATATTGTCAATTTCGTCGACGATGGCGTAGTCAAGTGCTCCCTGGACCTGCAAACTGCTGTGCGGCTTCATGTTGTCGCGCAGGTAATCGAAGCCAAACTGGTTACTCGTACCATAGGTAATGTCGCACGCGTAGTGTTTTTGGCGTTCCTGAGGCCCCATCTCAGACTGAATCGCACCGATCGTCAGCCCGAGATTCAGATGAACCGGCCCCATCCATTCCATATCACGGCGGGCGAGGTAGTCATTCACGGTGATCACATGAACTTTACCGGCAAGTGCGTTCAGGAATGTTGAAAGAGTGGCAACCAGTGTCTTGCCTTCACCGGTCACCATTTCAGAAATCATTCCGTTGTGCAGAATGTAGCCTCCGATGATCTGCACATCGTAATGCCGCATCTTCAAAAACCGGACTCCAGATTCCCGAACAGCCGCAAACGCTTCGGGCATCAAATCGTCGAGTGTCTCCCCGGCACGAAGACGGGCCCGAAACAAACTTGCCGTCTGTCTGAGTTCGTCATCTGACTTTTTTTGCCATTCGGGTTCGAGCGAAGCAACTCGTTCCAGCAACGATCCGGGAGCCACAGACGTGTTACCCTGCTTATCACGGACAAAGCCCAGCTGCCTGATCCGCCGTTCATTCGACGACCCAAACAAATTGGTGATGCCGCGTTCGAATTTCGTGGTGGCGGCTGTAAAAAAATCGCCAACCTTTTCGAGCAGTTCCATGTGTCGTGTTGCCTTCGTTTGGCCTTTAAATACCGGAATTGATGTGGTCGGGCCCGGTGTCAGCCATATATTGATTCAGTGTACGCAACTCAGGTCCGCCAGTGCGACCGGTTAGACAACAGCCCTTTTCAACCACTTCAGTGCAACCGGTTGAAACAGGACAGGAGCTACCTGCCGTCAGGACAGCCGACCTCGGCTTGCCATACGTGCCGAATTTGCCCTAAATCCCGCAGCAACAAGTGTATTGCATCGCCGGAAAACCGGTCAATCCCTGCCAGTCTTCAGTGTCAATCCCGATCAGGCAACGGCTGCACCGCGATTCGTTCGATCACAGGGTGAGATGAATTATACGCAGATGACACAACACCCGACGTGAATATTTACACGTATGGACGCGGTCCACCGATCAACCGACCTGCAGCGAAGAAAGCAGCGGCAATGTGCGGAAAATTCCAGGGACTGTCCATTTAAGTTGTCTACGGTTTTCGACCGGGTAAGCATTTCGAGGCACAGGCACCAAGGGTTCCGGAATCAGGTGGCCGAATGAAGTGAACTATGGACGAACGTTGCATTCGGCGTTGGGTCAAACAAAAGAGTCCCGAACGGATACACCGTCCGGGACTTTGAACCCGGTTTGACTGTTTATTGCTTCGGAATCTTCAGTTCTGCCAGCTTTGCGGCAATGTCTTTGCCATGACCGGCAGCGTTCACCTTTTTGTCTATATGTTTGAGCTTTCCATCCTCCCCAATGATAAATGTCCATCGTTCGGGAAAGTTCCGTCCCTCATGAACAACTCCATAAGCTTTGGCAACCCCCCGACCGGGGTCGCTGAGAATCGGGTAATCAAGCTTCAACTCTTTTGCGAACGCCGTATTCTTTTCAACACTGTCACAACTCGCGGTGAAATAGGCGACTTTGAATTCCTTAATGGCACGGCCGTTCTCACGGAACGACAGACATTCTTTCGTTCATCCGCCGGTAAACGCTTTGGGATACCATGCAATCACCACCGCTTTGCTGTCCTTAAAGTCAGAAAGCCTGTAGGTTTTTCCATCACTGCCGGTGAGTTCGAAAGGCGGAGCATCGTCTCCGGATTTCAAGTCAGCCGCACTGCACATCTTCATTCCTCCCGACATTAGAGTTACAACAAGCCCAAAGGCCATCAAATGTTTCATCCCGGAATTCTCCCGTACCTGTAAATAGCGGCTCTGCATGAGTGCCGCGCGAGTGTGATGGGCCTATTGTGGTCTAAGCTGTAGCGGGTACGCCAGACTCTGATGCCAAATCCCGCCTGAGTTCTGCAAAACTGTCTGCAGTCAGGCGGAGTAAAACACCGTTTCCGCAGGACATACCGCTGTCCGGTTCCCGTACAGGAATGATTTCCCTTTCTGGATTTCTGCTTTTCGCAGACTGACCCGCGAACATAACCATAAAAAATGCCATGAGTCATCTGCCCTCTCAGAACCAAGTCCTGTGCGTGGTGTTAATCCTAATCTGCATCGACGCCAGAGCTGACTGGCCTCAGTGGGGTGGCCCACAGCGAGACTTTCAGGTTCCGGACGTCCATCTTCAGAAAACGTGGCCGACAACGGGACCCGCACAATTGTGGCGACGGCCCCTGGGTGATGGTTTCTCCAGTATCAGCATCACCGGTCAACAACTCATAACGATGTATCGGGCCAACGACCGTGAACACATCGTCTCGCTGGATGCACCAACAGGCGAAACGATCTGGGACCACGAATACAGTGTTCGTTTCCTGGAAGGCTCGAATGTGGAAGAATTCGGTCCTGGACCTCTGTCGACACCTCTGATCACAGGAGAACACGTTTGTACAGTCGGAGTCACCGGTATCCTGCACTGCCTTGTGACTGATACCGGAGCAATTGTCTGGAAGAGAGATCTTTTGCGGGACTTGAAAGGAACAAATCTGTATCGGGGATATTCTGCCAGCCCGATCGCATGGGGAGACACCATCATCCTGCCGGTGGGCGGGACCGGTCGTGGACTGGTTGCGTTTCGAGTTCGTGACGGCTCGATCGCCTGGCAACGACACGATTTTGCAATTTCACACGTATCGCCGATTCTGATTCGTACGAAGGGGCAGGATCAACTGGTCGTTGTGGCCGAGAAGCTTATTGCCGGATTTGATCCTGCGACCGGCAACATGCTGTGGCAGCAGGCACATCCGATCGCAGGTGGCTCTGTTTCCAGCACACCGGTCTGCGGCGATGATGGTCGTTTATTTTTCTCAGCGGCTTACGGTGCCGGCAGTCGCTGTGTGCAGCTTGAAACGGACACCGCTGGGACATCGGTCAAACAAGTCTGGCATAACACACACATGCGTGTGCATCACAGCAATGTGATTCGTGTCGGTGACGTGGTTTACGGCACCAGCGGCGATTTTTCGGCACTTCTGTTCACCGCGCTGGATCTCAATTCAGGTGAAGTCCTGTGGCGACAACGCCGACTGGGTCGAGCCAACTGCATTTACGCAGACGGAAAATTCATAGTCCTGCAGGAAGATGGCACACTGATGCTGGCCACAATGACAGCGGAGGACCTGACCATCCATTCGACGGTGAAGTTGTTCGACGAACTTGCCTGGACATGCCCGACCCTTGACGACAAAAGGTTATACATTCGAAACCGTGAGAAAATTATGGCGCTGGTATTGCCGTAACATCATTTCAGGCTGCTGCGGAATAAACGGCTTTCCCGTTAGAACTTTCCTGTCAACCGGAAAAATCCAAAAGCCGGACTCAGCTTACCATCTCTGAGCATGTGCCTGCCTGTGATTTAAGACGCAGGGATCTCAAAATCAAAAAATGCAGCGGGACTGTGTCCAAAACACGGTCTCAAAGAAGTCAGTACCGGATGTCCGTGTGTCGGTTGTGGCAAATACGACGACAGAAGCTGCTATGTGTCAGACGTTCAAATGTGGCGCGTTCATTCCCCAAACCTTGGCCAGTCCTGGATCCCCAGATACTTCTCAATAGCCAGTTCCAGTCGAATCACTTCATGTTTGGATGACGCCCCACCAATCAGCTGCAGGTGCTGTCCGGTCTCCGTCATGGCCTTCAGACTGTAAGTTGGTCCGCCGCGTCGAGAGTAATGAACGGTGTAAAAGATTTGGACAATACTCGCAGCCGCGACCTTTCTGCTGCCGACCCAGGGTAGTGGAGTATGCAGTACCGACAGAAACTGCGGACACACTTCAATCACTGTTGTGTTCAGCAGCAATGCGGCCGTGTAATACAAAGCTGTAAGCAGAAACACGGTGCCCGCCCAGCCCATCACACTCAAAAAAATCAAAGGATCGTGCACCGCCTGGTAACACTGGTAAGAAAAATACGGAACCAGCACCAGCAAACCACAGAACAACCAGCCGTCGAACCAGCGATAGTGAAGGACCAGAGTACCGTCCTGTGCATTCACTGACGGTCCGCGGCGCATTCCCGGTTGATCAGCAAAAGCCTGACTGTTGAACCCCGAACTGTCATCGTCACCTGTGATAAATTCATCCACAAACTCTCGGAACTCATCGGGTAACTGATCGACGGACGAATACTCGGTCCGCTGCCCGTCGTGTTCGACGGTGATCCTTGACTGATCCCGCGCAAGACCGCGAACACGCTGGACCCGCACAATTGTTTTTTGGCGTTTCATGGCTCACTGCCTGGCTGAATCATTTGAGAAATTCAGAGTCTGCGGCCTAACAGCAGATATCCCTGACACCCTGCCGAATCGGTGAGACCTGCAACCCGTTCAAAGCATAACACAGCCCTCATTCCTCAGCATTACTGTACAACAGCCGGAACTCCGGAAACGGATTCCGGCCGCGAACATTCGCACCGTCATATAGCTTCACTCCTCTGCCAGCGTTATGCTGAGAACTGTTGAAACGACGTGTTTTCCTGACACAGTTACCAGAACCAGTGCCCATGTCCGATCTTGATTCAGTATCTGCTCGTCAGAGGGTCCCCACCGACCGCCGGAGTATCGTGATCGCCACCGGACAGGATTCCTCAGCGAACTCGCAACAGACGTTGTCCCATTTATGTGAGACCTGCTGGTTTCCCCTGCAGGCACACACACGTCGCCGCAACTCATGCTGATCGCGACCGTTTTCCCTGTTTCTTGCAGACCAGATTTAAGCACTTTCAGTGTCACCAGTGTGATCACCGCCGCGCCTAAAAACGAGGCGGCGGACTGTTCCAGTACATCAGATGAGTCACTCATTCGCCCGCCAGTGCTTCCGGTGAAGTGCGGCATACGACTGACAATTCCCTGCTGTTTTGACCAATCTGGAACAGTTATTGACCGGTGCCACAAATTCAAAACCGGAAAGGTACAGGCAAGTGCAGTTTCTTTTGAACAAAACTTCGCCAACCGGATGGATGTGCGTTGTGGGTCTGACTCTGGGACTGCCGGCGGCCACCGATACATCACCAGCCACCGCCCCAAACAGCCTCGGCTACCAAGTCCACCTAACCACGGTCACGGGCGGTTGGAATGGCAAAAAATGCTGGGTCCACTCCCGAGCCGGATCCATTCCACCACAGTCGCCAGGCAATCCGACTGACACTCCGATCGTCGTTATCACAACTCAAAAGCTGCGGATCACCGGCAGCGACATCTTCGACGGTCTCAACGAATTTCGCACGGACAACCTGGGAGCGACGTGGTCCGGTCCCGTGCCTCACGCAGCACTCGACCGCAGGCCCATGAGTGACAACCTGGAAGCGGCCCCCTGTGATTTCACTCCACAATGGCACGCGCACAGCGGCAGACTGCTGGGCACAGGCAAAACGTTCTGGTACAGGGATGACGAACATTTTCGCGGCCCGCCCAGTGACGCAGTGTATGCGGTGTACGATGCGGCCAAACACAGCTGGTCGCCCTGGGCCCGTGTCAATCTTCCCGATCGGCCACAATTCAGAAACTGTTCGGCCGGCTGCGCCCAACGATTCGACCTGCCAAACGGTGATATTCTGCTGCCGGTTTACTTCCGTCCGACCCCCACCAACGTCCATCAACAGGTGACCGTGGTCCGCTGTACATTCGACGGCCAAACACTCAGCTATCTTGAACATGGCAAGGAGATTGAAATTCCGGACAAACAGGGCAGGCACCGGGGATTTTCCGAACCGTCACTCACCAAATTTGGGAACCGTTTTTTTCTGACACTGCGGTCTGATTACCGTGGCTATGTCACCACAAGCAATGATGGAATATCGTTCGCCCCTCCCAAACGCTGGCGGTTCGATGACGGCGCTGAACTCGGCAGCTATAATACTCAGCAACACTGGGTGGTTCACTCCGACGCCCTGTACCTCGCATACACCCGCCGCGGCGCCGACAATGACCATATTTTCCGTCATCGGGCACCGGTGTTCATGGCCCGAGTCGATCCGGAGCGATTAGTGGTGCTGCGGGCTTCCGAACGGATTGTGATTCCTGAAACAGGAACGCGCATGGGCAACTTCGGCATCGTTCATGTCAGTCCCGCCGAATCCTGGATCATCACCACCGAATGGATGCAGCCGCATCGCCCAGATCTGTGGACGAAGTACGGTACCGACAATCGTATTTTCTGTGCCCGGATCCAATGGGTAAGCCCCAACAGACTCACTCCTTAGTTTGGATGCGAAAGACACCCGCTCCAAGAAAACGAGTCACAACATCCGAACACAGCCATACGGCTGTGAAGCCTGTACTCAACCATCCAATTCATACTGCAGATTCCAACGGATAACTGAAATGCGGCAGCTGTACCAACACTCTTTCGAGCTGCTAACCGATCTCTATCAGCTCACCATGGCATACGGCTACTGGAAATCAGGATCGACCGACAAACAAGCCGTGTTCCATCTGTTCTTTCGGCGCAATCCGTTTGAAGGTGGTTATGCGGTGGCAAGCGGTCTGGAGTTCGTGGTCCAGATGCTGCAGGAGTATCGATTTCGCGACGATGATCTCGCTTACCTCGCCCACCTCAAAGGAAACGACGACCAGCCGTTGTTCGAAACGGCGTTTCTGGAAGAACTGCGCACGATGCCGTTCCAGTGTGATATTGATGCGGTGCCCGAAGGCACTGTTGTCTTCCCTCACGAACCACTGCTCCGAGTGATCGGTCCAATCATGCAATGCCAGCTACTGGAGACGGCGCTGCTCAATATTTTCAATTTTCAAACTCTCATTGCGACCAAAGCATCCAGAGTCTGCCTTGCGGCTGGTGACGACCCGGTCCTGGAATTTGGGCTTAGGCGTGCTCAGGGTATTGACGGTGCTCTGACCGCAAGTCGTGCCGCTTATATTGGTGGGTGTGCAGCAACGTCGAATGTTCTGGCCGGTAAACTGTTTGGAATTCCTGTAAAAGGAACGCATGCACACAGCTGGATTATGTCATTCGACACTGAACCCGAAGCATTTGATGCCTATGCGGCGGCAATGCCCAATAACTGTGTGTTTCTCGTCGACACGTATAACACGATCGATGGAGTTCGAAATGCTGTTGATGTCGGCAACCGGCTGCGCCGGCGAGGATATCAGATGGCGGGAATTCGTCTGGATTCCGGCGATTTATCCTCGCTCAGCCGTACGGCGCGGCAAATTCTCGACGAAGCCGGATTTGAACAGGCGGCAATAGTGGCCAGCAACGACCTTGATGAAGCACTGATTTCAAGCCTGAAACAGCAGGGCGCTGCCATCAATGTCTGGGGAGTGGGTACCAGGCTGGTGACCGGAGACGGTCAGCCGGCTCTGGGTGGTGTGTACAAGCTCGCAGCCATTCGTGAACCCGGTAACAACTGGTCTTATCGGGTTAAGTTGTCCGAACAGGCTGCCAAGTCCTCAACGCCCGGCGTTTTACAGATACGCAGGTTCAGGAACGGCAGCGGAGCAACCGCTGACATGATTTATAACCAGGCCCAGGACACTCCTGTCGATCGCCGTATCATCGAAGTGGATGATTCAACTCAAAGCCACCCGATTGACGACAGCGACACATGGACCGATCTTCTGTTACCAATCTTTCGCCAGGGACAATGTGTGTATGACTTGCCGGATATTGCTGCAATCCGCAAGTATCGTGCCGGACAATTGAACGACTTTCACGCCGACGTCAAACGAAATATTCATCCGCATCAATACCCCGTTGGCCTTGAGTCGGGTCTCCACTCCCTGCGAAGAAATTTGATCCTGGAAATACGTAATACAGAATCATGATTCTGGTAGACCGTTCTAACGACATTTCCCGTCAGGACATTTGAACTCATGATCAATTCTGCTCTGATTCTTGTCGACATTCAAAATGACTTCCTCCCGGGAGGTGCCCTGGAAGTGCCTGGCGGTGATGAGGTGCTCCCGGTTGCCAATCTGCTGATTGCCCGATTTGATCTGGTGGTGGCAACTCAGGACTGGCATCCGCAGCATCACGGTAGTTTTGCCAGTCAGCATCCCGGTCACGAGGTTGGCGAATCCGTTGAACTGGCCGGACAGCAGCAGATTCTTTGGCCCGACCATTGTATCCAGGAGACATTCGGGGCTGAATTTGCGCCGGGACTGAATACCGAACGGATCCGGCATATCTTTCCAAAGGGAACAGATCCTCTGATCGACAGCTATAGCGGTTTCTTCGATAATGGACACCGTCGGGCCACAGGACTGGCAGGTTTCCTTGAAGGAAAAGAAATTCGGCAGGTGGTGATTGCCGGACTGGCCACTGATTACTGCGTCAAGTTCACAGCGATGGACGCGGTGGCCCTGGGATTTGAAACCGTGCTGGTGGAAGATGGCTGCCGAGGCGTCAATCTCAGCCCGGACGACACTTCTCAGGCACTGCAATCGATGACTGAAGCCGGCATTTCCCTAAGTGACAGTCGCAAACTGACCTAAGGATATTTTTCGTTGTCTGAACACAAAACAATCACGGAAGGTCGATTTCTGCGATTCGTGGATATTGACGGCTGGGAATTTGTGCAGCGCACCGGTTCGTCCGGAGTCGTGTGTATTGTGGCGGTCACAGCTGAGCGACAGGTTCTGCTGGTGGAGCAGTTTCGCCCGGCACTCAATGCAAATGTGATTGAACTTCCTGCAGGACTTGCGGGTGACCTTGACGACTCTGAAGAATCATTTGAAACCGCCGCGCGACGTGAATTGATGGAAGAAACGGGTTACGAAGCAGAAGAGTGGACTCACCTGTGCCGGATCGTGTCTTCGGCGGGATTAACAGACGAAGTGGTCACGGTGTTTCGAGCGCACCATCTGCGTAAAACGGGACCGGGCGGAGGCGACGAAAATGAGTCCATCGTCGTCCATGAAGTCGATCTGGATTCACTGCAGATGTGGCTTGACGATGCGGCGTCTAACGGCAGGTACATTGATTCCCGCGTCTACGGAACCGCGACCTTCCTGGAAATGTAGCCTGGCCCGTTCCCGAAGCTGTTCAGATACGCCCTGCGAACCGGACAATCCAACTCGTTCTGATCAACATTCTTTTCATGCCTGCCGTCAGTGTGGCAAAACCGCCATTCTTCGAACAGCATCGCAAGGTGTATTCGGAACCGGAGCGCTATGCAGACTGACGGGCGAATGACAGGATTGGTTCAACAGGATGAT
Organism: Fuerstiella sp.; assembly: GCA_022447225.1. Lineage (NCBI taxonomy): Bacteria > Pseudomonadati > Planctomycetota > Planctomycetia > Planctomycetales > Planctomycetaceae > Fuerstiella > Fuerstiella sp. The sequence goes on from JAKVAZ010000006.1 coordinate 293,866, forward strand.
GAGATTCCGGCGGGCTTCCAGCTTCGTGATCATCAGGATCAAAGCCTCAAAAGGCATGCCATCCACAAAGAAAAACGGCACGTGCCCCGATGTGCCCGTTACGTCGATGCCGGAGAAACCTGGACGTTGAAGAACCCACAGGGAACGACGTTTTCTGAGACCTGTTTCGCGTCGATGCCTCCCGTGATAACCCCCGGAAACAGTTGACGCAACGTTCGTTTCTCGCGTCGATCACACGGGAACCACAAAAAATAAATAACTCCGTCGACTGCGTCTGTCCACCGGAAGAGTGCACTGTCTTTTCTGCCCGCCTCTCTCCGGATATCCTCACGGAAAACCATCCCCTTCCGGAGAAGAACATGCTGAGTCCATTTGGGCGCGTAATACCGGCAGCCGTATTTTGTGCGATTGTCTTTGTCAATCACACATTCACCCTGGCGGAAGAAACTTCGACTGCCAAAGAGAGTTTTTCCGTCGTATTGCTGCCGGACACGCAAAACTATTCAGAAAAATACCCACAGACCTATGTCACCCAGGCACTGTGGATTCGCCAACAGGCACAGGAAGACAACATCAAGTTCGTCATCCATCTGGGCGATATCGTCCAAACGTCCACCCTGAAGCCTGAATGGGAAAACGCAGATCGAGCCATGCGACTGCTGGACGGTGCGGTGCCCTACAGCATGGCACCGGGTAATCATGACATGGTGGTCAAGAACCGTGATTCCACGCTGTACAACGAATACTACTCCCCCGAGCGATTTGCGGACCGACCGTGGTACGGTGGACACATGGGTGAAACCAACGACAACAATTTCTGTTTCTTTGAGGCCGGCGGCATGAACTTCATGATCCTGAACCTCGAATTTGCTCCTCGCGACGAAACTCTGGAATGGGCCGCGGGCGTGACACAGCGATACCCGGATCATCGAGTGATCGTGGCCACGCACTGCTACATGCGGCAGGAGCAGCGAGACACGACCTGTGCCTCGTCCTACAACATTGCCGGCAACAGCGGCGAACAGATCTGGCAAAAATTTATTCGCAGACAGCCGAATATCTTTCTGGTTGTCAGTGGTCATGTCCTGGGAGTGGGACTCCAGACAAGTATCAACGATGCCGGCGGTAAGGTTTTGGAAATACTCACGGACTATCAGGGCCTCCCGAACGGCGGTGACGGCTGGCTTCGTTCGCTGCAGTTCGTACCCAGCGAAAACAAGATCCACATCAGGACATATTCTCCCCTGTTGAACCAGGAGAACAAGGACCCGCGGCACACCTTCTCCCTGGACTATGAAATGACGTCTGTTCAAACGAAGGTCGATTGAGGGATGCGGTGAAACGCATGGCACGCCTGTCGTGTACCACTCCCCGGAAAACAGTACAACGCCTCAGACGCACAAACAGGCAGAACATCGCCGTTGACATCTGCAGTGGTGCTGTGAGTCAGGATTTCTAACATTTTCTGCCTGAGATTTCGGAGCCGATTCCAACTCAGGATTCATGTGCACGGCTGCTTTGTAAAGCGAGGCACGACCAGTCCGAACCGGGGAAAAGCCGCTGCCTCAGTGGATCTGTTCAATAGAACGAAGCGGGTAGAAAAACCGAACGAGTACAGTCCCAGTGGCGGTGTCGTGTCTCATGACGATCGCGCCAGTCCACCGGGGAGCGACCGGATCGTGACTGGTCAGAGAATCGGGATCAATGGAACAAAACGATCCCCCTCAATCGGTCAGCCGCAGTTAGCGGGCTGCATCCACATGGTGGACGTTGATATTGTTGAGACGCTTGGCAGGCTCAATGAATCGCCCCGCGTCCGCATTCGTTGGCAGGGAGGAACTTCTGCCCGCAAGGAAGACGGCCGAGGCGCTCATAAACAGCGGCAGCACAACGCTGGAACCGGACACGCTGGAAAAAACCAGAAACAATCCCGGGTCCATCCACCTTGTAAACTGCTGATTCACAGCGGCCCGAACCATCAGAAAAGCAAGCCAGCAGACAGGTATCACGGCAACTGCCACCGCCCATCGATTCGGGCAGCGACTGACGGGACCAATTCGTCTTGCCAGCACCCACGCCGCGGGAACAAAGACAAGGGCAACCGGGACCTGCCATGCCAGCAGTTTCGGCAGCGATGCACTGCACCCCCATGGCCCGCACCAGTGCTGAGTCACTGCGTACTGATCGCCAATCAGCGCATGAACAGCAGGTGCGCTCTTCAGTGCGGCCAGAACAATCAGTCCCCAGACAGTTCCTGCAGCAACTCTCAGCCAAAAAACCACACGTGACAAGTTATCTGCTCCGACTGACAGGAATTTTAATTTCCACCAGTAGGCCAGGCACTGATCGGCCGTAAGACCACGGGCCGTCATCCCATGACAAACCCCACCCGCCTGTCTGTTTTTTCATTTCGCATAGGTGTTTATATAGTTTTGTGTAAAGCATCCAAAATTGACACCCCGGTGCGTAGAAGAACAAATCCCCTACCTCAAATTTGAGCATCTTCACTGACAATCAAAATGCGTGACGGGTCAAATTTATGGTTGAAACAGGTGTGGTTTCTGAAATGCAGTTTCCCTAACATTCCAGTTTGGTGTCAGGGAGCCTCTTTACGTTTTTTTAAAGGCCCGTATCGATGAGTGTCCAGCGAACATCCAATCCTGTTTTGAGTGATCGTGTTCTGCAACAGTTTTCGTTTGCAGAAGAATCTACCACGATGACCGCCAACGGTATGGTGCTGAAGACCACGATAGCCCTGGCTGGAGTCATGTTAACAGCCGGACTCGCGTGGATTCAGATTCAACAGGGCGCCGCACCCGGACCGTTCATGTATGGCGGGGCGATCGCGGGCCTGATCCTGGCACTGATCACCAGTTTCAAACCAACACTGGCACCGTACACCACGCCGGTGTACGCCCTTGCTGAAGGCGCTTTTCTTGGGGCTTTTTCTGTTCTCACTCAGAGCCGGTTTCCGGATACCCCGATCGTCTTCCAGGCAGTCTGCCTAACATTTGGCACACTGTTTGTGATGTTAATCTGCTACCAAACGGGCGTGATACGAGTTACGGCTAAGTTGAGAGCCGGAATCGTTGTGGCCACCGGTGCGATTTTTCTGTTGTATCTGGTCAGTTTTGTGCTGCACTTCTTTGGCATATCAATGCCCTTGATCCATGGATCCGGGCCAGTCGGAATCGGGTTCAGTTTGTTCGTGGTTGGGCTGGCAGCATTCAATCTGCTGCTCGATTTTGACCTGGTGGATCGGCTGGTTGCTCAGCGTGCTCCGAAGGCGATGGAATGGTACGCTGCTTTTGCTTTGCTGGTGACTCTGATTTGGCTGTACGTAGAAATTCTGCGATTGCTCTCCAAGCTCAACAGACGCGATTAAAGACACCAAAACGCCTTCAGGGTACCAGTCAGAATTTGTTTCAATGTCGGCACGCTTTGATGCTCGGACTGTTCTCCGGCGTCTGCAGCTGGGCAACAATGAAACGATCGTCCCCCCGAACAATCAGCGAACGTTGTTGAATCCGGAATTCGTGCAACCGATGATCATCTGCGTACTATTGTGATGCAAAACTCACGACTCGGTCATTCGATTGCTGTTCTCCAGGAGTGCTGCGACCGTTGCTGATGTACCGCTGCAGCAGATTGCTGAGGTCCTCAACCAGCTCCGGATGATCGGCCTGCACATTGTTGGTCTCCGCCAGGTCCGATGACAGATCAAACAGCTGAATCGCAGGCAGCTCCTGTTCCTTAGCCTGAGCAGATTGCGGACTGCTCCAGCCACCCGAACCCGGACAAAAACATAATTTCCATTTCCCGCGACGAATGGAAAAGGCACCGTTGATCGAATGATGAACGGTTGCTTTGCGGACAGGGCGTTCTGCCGTCTGATTCATCAACCGCAGAACGCTTACCGAATCTTCTCCAGCGTTCGCCGGAAGATCGAACCCGGTGATCTCTGCCAGCGTCGCCAGCAAATCGGTATGGCAGATGGTATCATCACACACGCTTCCGGAGGGTATGACAGTCGGCCACCGGGCAATAAAGGCAACACGATGGCCACCTTCAAAAATGTCGGCTTTATGACCACGGAATCCCCCACTGGGATCATGCCCCCTGCTTTCCAGTGCAGCAAAGTCAGCTCCCGGAGTCGCACCATTGTCACTTGTTACAATCAACAAGGTGTTCTCGGTCAGTCCTCGGGCGTCCACGGCCTGCATCACCTGTCCAATCGTCCAATCGACCTGCATGACAAAATCACCCCATTCGTTGAGTCCGCTTTTGTGTTCGAAACGTTTCGTGGGCAGGATCGGTTTGTGCGGTGCCGGCAGCGGAAAGTATAGAAAGAACGGTTTGTCACTGCTTTGAGCATTGACGTATGCAACCGCCATGTCTGTCAGTTTGTCCAATACCTCAATGTGCTGAAAATCATCACCGACAGGCCCTTTGCGCCAAAACCGTTTGCCCGCTGATCCATCAATGATGCGTGTGGGAACGCTGGTCACCTGATCGTCCTGGATGTAAACATACGGCTGCATATCGAGCGACGCGGGGATGCCAAAAAAGTGATCGAATCCGACCCGGTTCGGTCCGGACGCAATCCTCGCCATAAAGTCATAGTTGTGCCAGAGTTCCCTGGAACTGTCGACAGGTTCAACCTTCGGATCTTTACGCCCCCATTCCAGCCCAAGGTGCCACTTCCCCACACACGCGGTGTTGAACCCCTGTTGCCGAAGCATGGACGCCACTGTTAATCGCCCCTGTGCAATCAGCGGCAAGGAGTATCCCCACAGGACGCCGGAGCCAAGACGCGTTCTCCAGGCATAGCGTCCGGTGAGAATTCCGTAACGAGTGGGAGTGCAGACAGCCGATCCGGAATGGGCGTCTGTGAACTTCATACCTTCAGCAGCCAGGCGATCCATAGACGGCGTGGCAATCTTCCCGTGCGGATTGAACGAACCGACGTCACCAATACCAAGATCATCCGCGAGGATATAAATGATATTGGGCCGTTGTGTTTTCGCTGCTGACGCTGCGGTCTGTGTACCCAGCACCATAACCGAAATCAATAGTATCACGTTCAGCATTCGTTCACAGAAGGACATGAAATCTTCCGTCAAGGCACAGGATTTTCAGTGAACCAAGGAATGAGTTTGCTGTCGTCGCGTGGTCACGATTCAGAAGTGTCGTCCAGCAAACTCAGGACTGACTCCAGTTGTCGATTGATGCGCCGCGCATCAACGTAGCCGTGAATAGCTCCGGCCGGCCGGCCACCTACAAAAATGCGAACCTCCGGTATCGTGTTGATCCCAAAAAATGCTGTGAGTTCCTCATTCTCTGTCGACTCAACATCAACCTTGACCACCGAAACCTTCATCGGATACGCCCGGGCAATTTTTTCCAGCTCGGGAGCCAAATGCAGACAGGGCCCGCAATGCGGTCCCCAAAAGTCGACCAGAACAACTCGATTCGGCTGATGGACCAATTTCAGAAACCGGCCTTGTATATGGCGGATCAGCGGGTCTCGACCACTGCCGACGGCCAAAAGTTCAGCGGCACCGTCCGGAGCCCCGGCAAGTTCCTGATATTGTGATTTCCCGCACCCCGCGGCAATGACACACAACGGCAGGACCGCAACTGTCCAAAGACTTCGGATGTACCGATGATTCACGAATCAATACCTCTTCAAAATCAGTCTGAAGCCTCAAAAGCGTGTGGCACACGATTCTGTACGGGCTAAAATCCGGAAATTCACTTCAAATGAGAGGTCATTCACAAATGACGTACTTGACAGGTCATGACTTACGTCGAGTAGACTGTATACTGAACAGTGTAAAGTAATAAATCCAGCACAGGGGGCAGCGATCTTTTCCCCCCGGCCGGCAGAGTTCCAGAAGCTGTCCTCACATTAAGGCCAGCTAACGCTTATAGAAAACGGCAATCCGCTAAAGATTGCCGCCTCGACAGACATCAGTCGCCACAGGAGACATCAAATGACAGTACAACTTACTGAAGCCGCTGCAGTCGAAATCAAACGTGTGATGCAGGAGCAGAATCGAGAGGAACTTAAGTACGTCCGTGTCGGCGTGGCCGGTGGCGGGTGCAGCGGGTTCCAGTATGCCTTCAATTTTACCGGCGACTACGACACCAAAGTAGACGTGCTTCAGGAACAACACGGGGTTGGCGTTGTTGTCGACAAGAAAAGCGATTTGTTTCTGGACGGAACAACCATCGACTTTTACTCGGGTCTGGATAAACGAGGATTTCAGTTCAACAATCCGAACGCCGTCAAATCCTGCGGGTGCGGCAGCAGTTTTTCAGCCTAGGGTTTCTTAACCGTTGTCAGCTTCAGCGGGATAGAAGACGACTACCACTATCCCGCACCGTTTCGTGATCAATCATCGACGAGACGCCGGTGACTCAACAGGTGAACTGTCGTCTGTCTGATTACGTTGTCCACAAGTGAATTCGAATCGCCGTGGGGAATCAGGGACTGTTTGACTTTGCCGACCTACCCGAGTGGGAACAGGCGGCTCAGGACGATGTTCAGATCGCGGATGTCGTCTTTAATCTCCCTTTGGAAAAACCCTACACTTACACGGTCTCGGATGAATTACGCGAGATTCTTCGACCTGGAATGCGGGTGCGTGCTCCACTGGGACGTGGCAATCGACTTGTCGCCGGATACTGCGTCGGCGTCCGTCAGTCCGCCCGGACAACCACGAGTCTGAAACCAATTCTCGAAGTCCTTGACCCATCGCCGTTGCTCAGCACACAAATGCTGCAACTCACAGAATGGATTGCCAAACGTTATTTATGTGGCTGGGGACAGGTCCTTGAGAGTGTGGTTCCGGCGGGTGTAAAACGGCGATCCGGGACACGGATGATTCAGGGTTTTCTGCTGGCGGCCGATGCAGAACAACGACTGTGCCATCTGCGGCTCCCGCCTGGACAGCAGTCCGTCATTGATGTCCTCCGCGGGACAACGGACCCGATATCTGCACCGGAAATCTGTGAACGCGCGGGCTGCGGCCCTGGACCAATTACCGGGCTTCGCAAAAAGAACCTGCTTGAGGTCGTTCGAGTACGCTCAAAACTTGAAGGTGACACGCTCGAACGCGCCACCTCGGAGCCTGACCTGCAGATTAACCCGCAGCAGCGGGCCTGTCTTGCAGCCATTCACAAAACCATTGACGCGCAGCAACACCAGACAATTTTGTTGCATGGTGTCACGGGTAGCGGCAAGACCGAAGTTTACATTCAGGCAATTCGTGAAATCGTACGATACGGTCGGCAGGCCATTGTACTTGTGCCGGAAATCAGCCTGACACCTCAAACGATTCGCCGGTTTGGCAGCCGGTTTCGATCGGTCGCTGTGCTTCACAGCCACATGAGCGATTCGGAGCGTCACTGGCAATGGCAACAGATCGCGAAGGGTGACGTTGAAGTCGTCGTCGGTGCACGCAGTGCCGTATTTGCCCCTGCACCTCACCTGGGGCTTATTGTGATTGACGAGGAACATGAACCCACATTTAAGCAGGAAAGTACACCTCGCTACCATGCCCGCGAAGTCGCCAGACAACGCTGCAGAATGGAAAAAATTCCTCTTGTGCTGGGATCTGCAACACCAACACTGGAATCATGGTTGAGATCACAGAGGAAAGAAGATCAGCTTCTGTCGATGCCGGACAGAGTCTCCGGGCTGCCGTTGCCGCCGGTTGTGGTGGTGGATATCCGCAACGATCCGGTCATCGCACGAGGAGCCAGCCTGGGAAGAGCTCTGCAGCAGGCAGTCCGCAGAGCACTTGCCGATGGAGGACAGGTCATCCTGTTCCTGAACCTGCGAGGATATTCACCTACAGTGTGGTGTCGAAAATGCGGCTCAGGAATCAAATGTCCCGACTGCGACCTGACACTCACCTGGCATCGTGATCGTCAGTCGGCTATCTGCCACGGCTGTGATTACTCTGTGCCGGCCCCCGATCGATGCCCTTCATGCGACAATCCATCTCTCCGATACTTCGGAACCGGAACGCAAAAGCTCGAAGAAGAAGTGGCGGCCACGTTCGAAGAAGCAGTCATTGTACGAATGGACAGCGATTCGATGAAAAAACCAGGGAGCCACGATTCTGCACTGGAACGATTTCGGTCCGGAGAAGTACAGATCCTGCTGGGGACTCAAATGATCGCAAAAGGTCTCGATTTCCCCAATGTCACACTCGTAGGGGTCATCGATGCGGACAGCATGCTGAACCAACCTGATATGCGCGCTGCCGAAAGAACGTTTCAGCTGATCTCCCAAGTGGCAGGTCGTACGGGGCGCAGCGATCGTGGCGGCCGGGTCATCGTACAAACAACCTGTCCCGAAGACGCCAGCATCACGTTTGCTGCGAAACACGACTACCTCGGATTTGCCCGGTATGAACTGAAAGAACGACACGAACTTAGTGCTCCACCGTTTAACTGTGTCACTCGCGTCATTTTTCGCGGACTGCAGGAGTCACTGGTCTCGGCAACATCACGCGAAGCTGCCCGTCAACTGCGCGAGGTCACTGAGAAAGACTCACAGGTCCGCATCCTTGGAGCTGCACCGGCACCGATCTCGCGATTGCGGGCTTATTTTCGTTATCATCTTCAGATCGCCGCACCAACGGAGGAACGCGTGCGTGAGGTCTGGCTGTCTGTGGCCAGTGTGTTTCAGCTGCCCGATGGTGTCGAAATGGCGGTCGATGTTGACCCAATCAATTCGCGGTGAATCGATTCAATGTCGAACCTGCCGGTCGCCCAAGAGCGTTGGACTGGTTTTCGGGGAAGCCATTGTTTCCGCGTTCCGTGCCACTTCGCAGCAGAGTTCGGGCAACTGACGCAGTCGGCCTGAACAGAAGGCTTCCGACATTCCCACACGATACGTGAGAATCCGAACAGTCGGCATGATATAGTTTAAGCTGTCGTCACCGGTCAGAAATCATCGAACGTAAATCTTCTCCCTTTGACCGGTGTTCCCGTTTAAAGCGACCACTGAAACTGTTTCCTGTAACAGGCTCGAATTTGGTTGCGGCCATGCCGCGTTGCATACGAGGTTAGCAATGATGTCGGATTCCAGAAAGGCCCTGCGAAGTTCGCCAGACCGGCGACAATTCCTGCAGACCAATATGGCGGCGGCCGCTGCCACCGCTCTGCCGTCAAAAGCAGTTGACGGTGAACCATCAGTATCAGAGACATCCGGCAACCGGGAACCCTGGCTCACAAAGCCGGACAACTTCCAGGATGTGTCACGAGGCAAACCAATTCCTCATACACTTTCTCGGGAGCAGCGGCGGGAAGTCGGCCTGACACGCGACACCTGGCAACTGAATGTCGTCAGCGACACGGAATTCCCTGCGTCAATTCGTCAACCACTGGCCGGACAGCAGGCGTTCACATTTCGAGATCTCATGCAAATGGCCGAACAACACGCAGTTCAGTTTCCCAAAGTCATGACCTGCCTGAACATGGGCTGTCCTCTTGGAAACGGCATCTGGGAAGGCGTCCCGCTGCGTGACATCATCTGGAAGACTCAACCCGTCGAAAATCTACGGCGGGTTTTCTACTACGGATACCACAACGATGACCCGGAACAAATGTTTCGCAGCTCATTGCCGATTGGGCGAATCCTTGAAGATCCATTTGATCTGCCGCCCGTGATTCTGTGCTACAAACTCAACGGGCAGTGGTTGACCCCTGAACGTGGTGGTCCGGTCCGAATCGTGGTTCCGGAAGCCTATGGCTTCAAGAGCATCAAGTGGCTGACCAGGGTGATTCTTTCCAACATCCCTGCCGCCAATGACACCTATGCCACTCAAAACAACGATGTTGACAGTCCGCTCAAAACGTTCTGTGCCACGCTGCAGTCACCAAAAGAAGTTGAGGCTGGAAAAAACTTTCCAGTCACGGGATGGGCACAGGTTGGCATTTCAGGGTTAAAAAAAGTTCAGGTCTGGATTGACCGCCGCGACAACAAACCAGCGGAGGATGACCCGTACTTCATATCTGCACCGTGGCTGGACGCGGAAATTCTTCCGTCGCCGAAAGATTTTGGAGGCGGGCTGCCTGGCGGTCTCATTCCTGCGGATACACTGGGATTCAGTCGTGACGGACGGCCCACAACCTGGCCGCTGCCACTGACACGAGTTTTCTGGCGTCTGCAGCATCCAGCACTCCCATCCGGCCGCTACAGTCTCCGGTGCCGAACCGTGGACCTCAACGACGCCGCCCAGCCGATGCCGCGACCATTCCGCAAGTCGGGCCACGCGAAGATTGAACACATCCGATTTGACGTGATCTGACTATTCATCAATCCGGATGACAACCATGCCGTCGACAACGTCGGCTTCAAACCCTGGCTGACAAATTCCGTCACTTAGCTGGTGCTGCCCTGTTGTCACGTCGAACTGCCATCCATGCCACGGACACGTCACGATGCATCCCTGCAGTGTTCCCTGTCCTAAAGGTCCGCCTGCATGCGGGCACATACCGTCCAGCACGTAAAATTTGCCACCGACGTTGAACACGGCGAAAACACGACCTTCGGCGACAATCTCAGCGGACCGGCCTTCGGGAATGTCGTCAGACCGAATGAGGGTCAGAGTCTGTTTCATTCTGGACGGTATCCCTGTCGTCACCTGAGACCATTTCATCCTGCTTTCGGCGGCGAGCAATTGGCAGAAGAAGCTGCGACAGCAAAAAGATCACCACAGGTGCGATCCACGCAGCCCGCATGAACTGCATTACAAAATCCGGCGGTTTGAACAGTTGTCCAAGCAGCAGATATCCGATCATACCCGTCATCAGCCATGTCAGTACACCACAGCCGATTGCAGTCATCTGAGTCTTAAACACCGAACGTTCTGTAAGTTCATCCACATAAACGTCGATCGTACGACGCCGCCGAACCGATCGTTCGATCGCTGAAACTACCTGCAGCGTTCTGGAGAATTGTTCCATTCCCGCCTGACATGCAGCTGTGTCCGGAAGGCTTTCTGCCAAACGTTCACACAACAGCGAAGTCCGATAGTCTGAACGACCCGGCAAAATCACCGGCTGATCGACCACCTGTCCATCCACATGTCCCTGCAGTCGACCCAGCGGGTCAGCACCGGAAAACTTCAATCTCACGGGGGGACGCGGCGTCCCGTCGGCAGCCGAACCGGCGAGCATAATTTGAGAACCGGAAACCAGCGACCCGTCATCTTTCGTTCCCAGTGCGGTAACCTGTGAATTCGCAAAACCAAATGCGGAACACGCATCAATGACATGCATCAAAGTCCCCGAAGCGTCAATGTCGTCCTGGGGTGACGGAAGATTCAGGCGAAAATCGGTGAAACGAATGTCGGTACGAAAATCCTGAGACTGGTACCAGCTTCCTGTAAGAACAATGATACCACAATGGCTTTCATCAAGTACCAAATGCAGTTCATAGCTGTATGCAGTCGAAAGATCTCCCGGCGGAATCACGATTACGTGATGTTCCGCCTGGCTTGCATGACGAGCCAGACGGACAGATTCGTCCGCCTGTGAGTGAGCAACGATCACAGTGTCGGCAGCTGTACCCACAAATACTTCTTCGGGTGATGCAGCACGCCGTGTGTCAACCGGCAGCTTCGTCTGCAGTTCTGCGGCCAGCGGCCCGTGAAGATGCACGTGCTCCAGCGAATGATCAGCAGACGTGACGATACTCTGAATCAGCAACGCCGCATCTGACTGATCGCCGGTCAGTGAAAACCGCATATTGGATGTCCTGACGCCAAGTTTGCCAGGTCGTAGGAAACAGATGCAGATCGTCGGCCGGTCACAGAATAAATACCAAAAGGAAAACTTCTGCCACCGTCACAATCATCACGTGAGTCAGACGGCCGGCTGTCCGGTGAAATACTCCGGCTCCCGACCTGGTGCCCACTTAATATTGCACCCAATACTTGGAATCTGTTCACAGGAAACTTCCTGACCGCTCAAAACCGCATCACAGGCGCCACGCAAATCTTCGCCGGTAACAGGAACCTCGTTACCAGGACGACTACTGTCGAACTGTCCGCGATAAACGAGGACATGATCCGCATCAAACAGAAAAAAGTCGGGAGTACACGCTGCCTGATACGTCTGAGCGACCTGCTGTGTTGCATCATACAGATAGGGGAATCGATACCCGGCTGACGCAGCTTCTGACTTCATCTCGTCAGGCCCGTCCTGAGGATGGCTTTGGACATCGTTGGAACTGATCCCAACCACCGCCACGCCTTTTTGTTGATATTCATCAGCAAATCCAGCCAGCGCCTCACGAAGGTGGATAACAAACGGACAATGGTTACACATAAAGACCACAAGCAGAGGCCGGCCTGCAAACTGACTGCGACTCACAACAGTTCCGTCCGTGTTTGTCAATGAAAAATCCGGGGCAACGGTACCAATCGGCAACATGGTAGATGCAGTCTTGACCATAGGACCCAACTCCTGATGAAACAAAGCAAATGGCAAGGTGTGGCAAAACACCAACACGCTGTCGACGCAGTGAATGTGGAACGATCTATTGTGGCTGCGAACACAAATTTTGAGTAACCATCGGACCCTGTTTTGCCTGAAATGTCACGTCGCCGACACATTTTCCCGTGAGCGGGATCAGGAAAATTTCACCCCCCTGACAAAACATGTATCGCTTCACCCGGGTTGGTGAAGACCGAATGCACCAGGGAAAATTCGTTAGTCTGTGATCAGCAGGCGTAATCGGTCCAGATTCCCCAGTAATTCGGACCGCCAATAGGCAAATTCTGCTGATTTTTCCCGAGCGAGATTTCGATAGAAACATGGGGTGACCGAGATACTGCTGATCCTTGCATGATTCCCGGTCGAAACTGTAAAAAATGATCGGCCGTGTGGAATCATACAACGAAGACGGCACCCGGAAATAACGAATTTCTTGACTCACCCTTTCCCGTCGATAACCTTACCAGAGACAGCAAAATCCAGTTAAACTGCATCTCGAAGGCTCAGATAACAGTTCATGGTTGTTTTGTTGTAACCGTTCTTCACTCAGGTACACGGAACCCTCAGTACTTGTTTTGGTAGTGAAAGATCAGAGTGGTGTGCTGGTCGGGAACATTCGTTCGTTCGAATTCCAACAGTTCAACACATCGGTAGTAGAAGCCTCGCGGCTGCTCCGTCAGAAATCAGGAGGCTCATTCCATGGCAAAACAAAGCAACGGCACATTATTCACCCTTGCCTTTTTTATCCTGGCGGCAGTCGGTTGTGGTATTGCGCTGGGAATGGTTATGAGCAATTCAACGGCTCTAACAGTGGAACGTGATGCAGCCGTTAAAGACAAAAACGATGCCGACGGGGCCGTGCGGCAACTCAACTCTGATAAAGAAGCACTCCTTGAAGTTGTGGGACGTCCGGGGACCGATGTGGGACAGGAGGGCGTTTCAGGTTCCGTGGTGGGCGACTTCCTGGAAAAAATGGATTCGCCAAGATTCAGCAATCTCGCCGACGGTCCCAAAACCATGGAGCATGCCCTGGACTCAGCTGCAATAGCCAGGGACATTCAGGCCGCTGCCGCGATCAATCGTCAGAGAGAGGTCCAGAGCAGAACGGCGGATCTGGAGCGAGCCGTTGCCTCGAAGGATGAAGAAATCAGTGTCCATCAGACAGCTCGGGAACAGGCCGAACTGGAACTGCAGAAGCGAAACGCAAAACACAGCGAAGAAATCGACGAAATCAACAACGAATTCAACAAGATTAAGGATCAGCTGGAAAACCTGCAGACTGAATACGACAACTACGTGACCGATACAAACCGACAGCTCAGTTTCCAGGATTCAGATATTCGTGAGAAACGGTCTGCAATTCAGGCGCTGCGGCGTGAACTCTTTGAGCAGGAAGATATCAGCTTCGCAACCGCGGACGGGGTTATCTCATCGGTAGACCACGTGAGAGAACTGGCCTATGTCAACCTTGGCAGTGTCGATCAGGTGCGAGTCGGTACGACATTTTCGGTCTATGTGGCAGCACACGGGGGAATCGGACGCCGCAACACAAAGGATATCAAAGCCAGTATCGAAATCGTAGATGTGCTGGAATCTCACCTTTCCGAGGCAAAAATTACGCGTCAGGATCTCCATCGACCGATTGCCAAGGGTGATCCCATCTATTCGCCGGTATTCACTGCAGGTCTGCCGGTCGAAGTGGCCATCGCAGGTTTGATCGATTTCGATGGAAGTCCGGGAAGCGACCGAGACGAACTGTTGAATCTGGTGGCAGGACATGGAGCCCACGTTTCTGTGCAGATCAATGACGAAGGCGAATTCGCCACGCAAGAGGGAGAGACACTGACAGAAGAAGAAGCCGTTTCACGCATTTCAGAAAAGACCCGGTTTCTGATTATTGCGGATCTGGGACGCGATGCGACGGACAACGCAAAAGACAAGACTCGACTTAACACCTATCGCAATATTCAATTGAATACCGGAAGACTTCAATTGCAGGCTGAAAATCACGGTGTCTATGAAATCGGTCTCTCCACATTTCTGGAGTTCCTGGGATACACCAGAAAACGGGTAGTGTGGCGTGCCGGTCAGGAGTTTAGCGCCAGACTGGTCAATGGTGCCAAGAGCCGGTCTGTCAATGCGTCAATCGGTAATCGAGTCAGCGGTGGCACTGTTTCTGCTCGATATTCATCGCGAAGAACTCCACGCCCGACTGCAGCCGGAACGGTGAGTGCACTTTACAAATGAGTGCTGAACGACGTTGTTGTCCACAGGTAACAGCGGTAGCCACGGCGTGTGAATTGCATCTTCCTGACAGGGTTGCTATGCCGACAGATATGGTTGCAATCGGAACCATCAGTCCGATGATATTCAAATTCGCTGTCCCTGGCAGACGCAGCAGTGTCTGATGATGTTCCAACATTGTAACATCATCGTCACACCACATGGCCAATGCATCCAGGACCATCTTCGCACGGCACTCGTCAATACGACTGTCACGGTGTTGGAACACTTCGCGCCGCAGACCAGTACGGACTTCGCAGCAACATCACAATGATGCACTCATGTGCTGCTAACAGGGACCCAGCCACCGGTGATCGCAGATTGCACCACTGCGTCAGTGAAACATTGCACACGCCAGCCGTTTTTCAGATTCGGATGATCACCGGGAATTTCACCGGCCCGCACACTGCGGACAACCGGAAACACATATTTCTCAAATCGATTTCCAAATCCCTTGTCCGGGATACTGGCAAGAAGCTTCGGAGCGCAATCCGGATCACCGAGAATCACATCACCAGTAACCCGGTTGATGCCGACCGATGCATCCGTTCCGTGCAGTTCGAGTTCCGGAGCAATTCCCTTACGAAAATACGTCGCATGTGACAGCAACAGAGTTCCGACAGCTCCGTTTGCGAACTCCCAGGAAACACCGGCGTAGTCAGGCGTTCCTCCCCGTCGCTGCTGCGCTTCTGTGTGTGCTTCGGTGCTGTTCGCCAGAGCTTCCTGCAGATTGATCGCTCCCAGATCTGCTTTGGATGGTGTGATCGTTGCCGCATGAGCCAATACGCGGGTGGCTTCCATTCCAAGCAACCAGCAGACAGTATCGTAAGCGTGAGACCCCACATCGGCAATACTCCCGGCAGCAGACAGCTGCGGGTCGTCCCGCCACGTCAGAGGCATGTTGACAGGACGAGGATTGTGCCACCGATACACGACTCCCCGAATTTCTCCCAATTGCCCCGAATCAACAATCTGCTTCAATTTCTGAAAGATGTCCGAATAACGGGTCCAGAACGGCACATAGTGAGCAAGTGCTCCGGCGTTATCATAAGCCTGCCACATTTCCTTCGCTTCGTCAGAATTCATACCCACCGGTTTTTCACAAAACATGTGCTTCCCGGCTGCGGCTGCGGCAAGAACAGCTTCGTAGTGCAGGGCATCCGGAGTACCAACTACAACAAAATCGACGTCGGGATGTTCCACCACGTCTCGCCAGTTGTCTGTGATCAGGTCCGCACCATCCTGTTTACCGGCTGCTTCCAGCAGATCACGACGGCGGGCGCACAGGGCGACAATACGAGCGTCAGCAACGCCACGAATTTCATCCCGGTACGGTTTTCCGATGTAACCGGTTGCCCCCAGGACCCCGACACCAATTCTGCTGCTGCTCATTTCTAAAATCTTTCACTTTTCGACACGACACCTGCCAACCATCCTGGACTGGTCATTTCAAAGCCGTTTCGAATCTCACCATTGATCTGACAAATCGGGATGTGAAATTGAATCCTCATCAATCGGTTTGTAACGTCATTTGATGCCGTATGACAGCAACTACATCATGACGCTAAAGGCATAAATGAATCCGTTCCCATTATCCTGGCGACGGTCAGACTATGGATCTGAACAGTCTGTGTTTCTCACCGGATCGTATCGTTGAAGCAGGACCTTTACTGTTCCTGATACCGGACACAAGGACAAAGACGAGTGAGCAGTGGAATAAAACTGGCGATCAACGTATCGCCTGACCTCACCCCCCGCTGTCGGACGCTGGCAATTCGTTCCTGTGCCGTCCGGCTTGTGGATGATATCGATCACTGTTCGGCAGTGCTTACAGATGACTCTGAGATCGCGGCATCAGCTCTGGATGCGGGCACCTCTGTTCTCGTGCTGAATCCGTTTGGTCTGTCGGAGGATATCTGTCAGCGGGTCGACAACTTAAATGCCTGCATGCCTGCTCATACCCGGCGATTTCAACCATCGGTGGTGCAGGTAAAGCACGCTCTGGACTCGGGCAGACTGGGTGATGCGGGACTGCTGCGAATTCACTGCTGGAATCCGGACGCTGAGAACACGGAACTTTTCACCGGTGAAGTTGATCTGGCCGTCTGGATGTTTGGTTGTATGCCGAACAACGTTTATTCCGTGCACAGACCCGGATATCGACAGGTTCATCTGGGATTTGACAGCGGAGGGATGGCGATTATTGATTTTGATTCGACCAACCCGGGTGACAATGATTATTACTCCCTGTCAATGATCGGTTCTGCAGGCGCTGCCTATGCTGATGATCACCATAATGCGAACCTGCTGATGGACGACAGTGGAACAAAGACTTTACTGACATCACAGTATGATGCCGCGTTCGCCGCCATGATCGATCATTTTGCACGGTCTGCCGGTGACGGCAAACAGTTCCCGGTGAACTGGCGTGACACAATAAAGGCGAACCATCTGGCCGGTCAGGCTGCCCGGTCTGCTGAACAACAGAATGTCGTTGCGGGAGAATGCAATGTCTGAGAAACGATTTAAGGCTCTGGTATTGAGCGTCGTCAAGCACAGCTATGTCGCCCTGGCTGTCGATGCACATCCCCGGTTTGATCTGGTAGCCGTCTGTGATGATCCGCACGAACCGGACTGGGTCCATAAACGGAATCAGGAATTTGCTGACCGTTTCGAGATCCCCTACATCCGTAATCCGGAACAGGCTGTGAAAGATTTCAGTCCGGATCTGGCGGTCGTAAGTTCGCAGGCCGAGCGTCATTGTGACCTGTCCGTACGCGCCGCTGAAGCGGGACTACATGTCGTGGTAGACAAACCTCTGTCGACAACGCTGAGTGAATGCGATCGATTGGTTCGAGCTGTCGAATCGGCCGGCGTGCGCTGCCTGGTCTGGAATCGCAATTTCCTTCCCGCCCTCTGTCAGGCAACCCAGGCACTGAAAGACGGTGCCATCGGAGACCTTCGGGCAATCCACTGTGATTTTTACTTTTCCAAGGACGCAGGCCCGCCTAAAGGCACACGGCAACCCGGCGACCCTCCGATCAACTGGCTTCAGCGCCAGATTGACGCGCATGCTGATGGATCTGACGGCGGAGTGGGCATGGAAGCAATGGGTGAACTGCAGATCGAAGGCATTTATCCGCTGGCATACATACGAATGCTGACTGGTGGCGTGGTGAAACGCGTTTTTGCGAGGACAGCTGCTCATTTTCACCAGGCCAATCTGGACAATGACGTTGACGATCTGGCCACCGTCACACTGGAAATGGAAAACGGAATCGTCGGCTCACTTTGTATTGGACGGATTGGAGCAGCCAGCCATCCCGATCTCGGTGAGATTAAACTTCATCTGCTGGGAACCGCAGGAGCGATGGTCGTAAGTGAGTCACGCCCTGAGGTCGCCGTGCACTATCGTGGACAGCCAGCAAATGAGTTTCGTCATATTCGCGTTGCTGATGACAACAATTACCTGTTGATGGAAAATTTTGCCCAGGCAATTGACCACGGAACGAACACGATTCTGGATGCACAGGGCGGTCGTGATATTTGTGCCACCGTCGAAGCATGCGTGCGATCGGGAAAAACCGGACAGCTGGAAACCGTGTGTTAGAATCGTTGCATGTCGGAACTCACCATTTCCCATGTGCATCAGGAGCGATCCCGGGAAAGTTTCCGGTTGTCTGCGAATGCACCGTGTGTTTGCACTCACGTGTGTAACAAAACACGGATACCCCGTAGTGTACAACTGCCATTCGACACCTGCGGAATACGGGGGCACATGGCTCTCGTGATCACCAGGTAAATTCTTATCGAGCACTCGTCTATGCACTGTCGTGGACACTACTCAGCAATTTGCAAAAACTATTTTTTGAGCGTTGTAATTTACGGATTTTCTGGAGGCACAGTTCCAGGTCCCGACAGATGGCAGTCGTCACTCCGTTGATCCGAATAAGACCTTGAGCGCGCATCAGTCGATCGATCAAAGCTGTCCCCCAGTCGAATCCGTCCATCTTTGCGATCAATTCCTCGGTCAGCTGCTGGATATCCGTTCGGTGGTGACAGCGTGTGCTGCCGCTTCGTCGACACAGGTGGAGGTCGTAACTCAGTTTTCTCAGGGTTGCACCAAACTCGTTGTCATGGTGGTATTCAGAGAAGATCATCGACGGCACTGATGATTCGAACATTTGTCGTCCCTCTCGGCAAACGAAACATCTGAACCGGACACGTCACCACAACACAGTACTGCTATGGGAAGAGATCTCCTGTTGGAATTGCAGTCGCACTGAAAACAGGTTCAGCTTTCTAGTGTTCACCGCTGATTCCGGTTTGGCCGGCAACGTCCGGTCAACCGATCATGAAACATCAGGCAGATCCGGTTGTTCAGCAACTGACAGCAAAGAACAACGCCGGATTTTGCTCTCCCGCTGATTTGGTGTGAATCCGGGATTTATCCCGCCTGTGGAACCACGACACATGGTCGGACTGATTTTCTCAAGGTTTTCTGGCGTACTGTCTGCAAGTTTCGTAACACGAATCCGGTTGTTAACAGGTTCGCAGCAATCCGTCTGAAACACCAAAACACAAAGTGCAACGGCAGACTAACAGCATGCGTAACAACTGTCTCACCATCGGTCAGGACTGGACCGTGTGTCAGGTTTGATCGGCAGTATTCATCATGACTGCAACGGGTATACGAAAACATCAGGATGAAGGTCCGGTGCGACTCAAACAACCTGCCGTCGGCGAAGCAGCTTCCCCATACGTTACGAAACAACGGGTGGTCGCCTGAGAATGTCACTCACGATTCGTGATTTCCGACCGTTCGTAATCTCTTTGACCTGACCGTTGTGAACATAGTAAAGCTGCTCGGGATCGATTCCAAACAAATGCAGGAGCGTCGCCTGATAGTCGTTCGGTGTCACCGTGTCGACAACAGCACGGTGTCCGAAGTCATCAGTTTCCCCGTAGGTCACTCCACCTTTGAATCCACCACCAGCAACCCACATGCTGAAGCCCTGACCGTTGTGGTCCCGTCCGGCTTTCGCCGGATCGCCGTGATTCTCTGTGACAGGCAGTCGCCCGATCTCTCCCCCCCAGTGAACGACGGTGCTGTCGAGCATTCCTCGCTGTTTCAGATCCTTCACCAGAGCTGATGATGGCTGGTCGGTCTTACGACAAGCGGCAGGAAGATTTTTGCGAATATTCGTATGACTGTCCCAGGGCTGGCCTTTGTGAAACAGCTGTATGAACCGAACACCACGCTCAACCAGACGACGTGCGAGCAGACAGCGCGTGCCATAATCTCGTGTGGTGTCATTGTCCAGACCATACAACCGCTGAGTGGCCTTCGTTTCCTTTGAAACATCCAGAGCTTCGGATGCGGCAGACTGCATACGAGCCGCA
Source organism: Fuerstiella sp. (assembly GCA_022447225.1). Taxonomy (NCBI): domain Bacteria; kingdom Pseudomonadati; phylum Planctomycetota; class Planctomycetia; order Planctomycetales; family Planctomycetaceae; genus Fuerstiella; species Fuerstiella sp. Next base: position 314,071 of record JAKVAZ010000006.1, read on the forward strand.
AGTTCGTAGCTGGCAATTCTGGCTTCGAGGTCTGATTCTCCAGGATGCTGTTCAAGGTGTCGTCGGTTTAATGTGCTCAGCAGTGCCAGATTTTGCTGCTGCAGAGTTCCACGCAGATGAGCCGGCGCATCAAGATTATGGATTCGCGGTTCTGTGGGTCTCAGAACCGTTCCCTGAAACAGCGGAGGCATGAATCCGTTGGACCAGTTATGAACACCGTCAACGGGAAGCCCCCCCGGATCCGTTAAAACCATGTAAGCCGGAAGGTTCCGACTGGCTGTCCCCAGTCCGTAAACCAGCCATGAACCGACCGTTGGACGACCGGTAACACCTGGAATGCCACCATGAAAATATCGAATGGACACTTCGTGGCCATTTGCTCCCGTGTGCATCGAACGAATCAGCGTAATCTCATCTACGATTTCCGCCGTGTGAGGCAACAACTCGGACAACTCGGTACCACACTCTCCACACGGACGAAATCTCCACGGAGTTCCCATCAGGGTTTTGGTGGCTCGGTTGATGAAGCTGAACTTCACATCATCCTTGAATTCTGTTCCGTGGTATCGGGTAAGCTCGGGCTTGGGATCTGTCAGATCCATGTGCGAGGGACCGCCATGCTGAAACAGTGATATCATTGCCGTCGCCTGGGCCTCGAAGTGAGGCTGCTTCCTGTTCAGGTCGAAGTGCAACGGATTCTTTAAGATATTCTTTGGCGTTGCCAGGAGCCTGTCCTGACTGAGTAGCGTTGCCAGCGCCACGCTTCCAAGGCCCATAGCGTTCTCGGCCAGAAACGCGCGCCGCGACCGAATGGGCGGAACGGTCAGGGTTGAATGATCGTTTGAGCACTGAGTATCGGTCATTGTCCCGTCATTCCTGACTGATTATCTACAAGTCAGCCTATCAGACCATGCGAACTGATGCTTCCCGTCACGCCGGGACTTCACTGATCGTTCTGATCAACTGACTCAACGTGAATAGTTCTTCTTACAACAGAAGTCTCGTTGAGTCACTATTATCGGATGGCACACCTCAACTGAACGTTGTGGTGTGGGTTACCTCGTCAATCCACATACAGAAATTCATTAGACGTCAGCAGAACCTGGCACAAATCTGCCAGGGCCTGCTGATCCGGAGTTACGTTTTCCGGAAGTTTGGTTTCTTCAGCTGTGATTGCCGCCAGCTGTTCATTGATGAATCTAATGCTGATTTCTTTCTCTACATCGGTCGGCGGTCGACAAAGAGCAAGCTGCCAGGCGTTCGCCACTCGTTGTTCCAGCGTCATGACCTCCGCGGTCGCCACCGTGGCCAGATCTGCAGCCTGCGACAGCACGAACCCCCCATTCATCAGCATCAGGGACTGTGTCGCCACCGTCGAAGACTGACGCCGGTCACAATTCGTGACCATAACCGGTGCATCAAACGCCTTCATCAATGCCACCGGTCGGGTTCGACGCTGCTGAATATAAATACTCCGACGCTTTTGCGTGTCATCCACCACAACCTGTCCGGTATCGTCTTCCCGGACCGGAATTGGTTTGCCAAACAGTTCCCGGTTGAGTTGTTCGGACGCCGACAGCATTCGGTCTCGCAGTATCTCCGCCTCCAGCCGTATCAACGATTTTCGCCAGTAGTACCTGTTGTCGGGGTCGATTTGATTGAACTCTTCGGAACGCGCCGATGTCTGGAGATATGCGGTCGATGTCATAATAATTCTGTGCAGATGGCTCAGTTTCCAGCCGTTTTCCATGAATTCCGCGGCGAGCCAGTCCAGCAGCACGGGGTGACTTGGCTGAGTTCCCAGGCGACCAAAATCCGCAGGTGTTTCTACGATTCCCCGACCAAAATGATGCAACCAGACCCGATTCACAATCGTTCTCGCGACCAGAGGATGGCGGCCACTTGTGAGCCATTTCGAGAACGCCAGTCGACGTCCACTTGTCGACAATTCCGGATCATTGGAACTAAAGAACGGTCGATCATTTTCCGGAGCAGCAACTGTCAGTGAGGCAGGTGCCACCTCAAACTTTGGCTGACGGTGATCACCGCGATGGAACAGTCTTGTCTCCGGAATATGTCCGGACGGCTCAACCAATGCACGGACGTACTCGTGCGGTGGCTTCTTCGCACGAATTTCACTGATTTTTTCGTCGATCTTCTTGATTTCGTCGGCCGCCGCCTGGTTGTACTGATAGAGATTTCCCGGAGTGATATTCGTACTCGGGTATTTCTTCAGCAGTGCCATCTGCTCGGGAGTACGAATGTCACCTGACGTCTCATAGGCTGATCGAAGCTGAGTTTGGAGTGGTTCGTCATACTTTGACAGTTCCTTCGTGAGGGCCTCCTCCATAAATTTCCGTTGCTTTGCAGCGCGTTCGTCGGTGACCTTCGCTGCTTCCTTCTCAATCTCCGCTGACTTCTCATGGTCTTCTTTTGTGTATAACGAAACCCGACGTTCCTCCGGTGTCTTCCAAGCCTGCCAGTCAATCGCAGGTTCGAGCGTGGCACGCAAAGCATAGTAGTCCGTTTGGGGGATCGGGTCATAGCGATGGTCATGACACTGGGCGCATGCAACGCTCAATCCCATCAGTGATGTCGTCACGATTTTGATCGTGTCTGTCATAACCTGGTTGCGACCGTTCGGATTGTTGTTTCCACTACCGGTTCCATCTGCGGCGGTGCGCAGGAACCCTGTCGCAATCAATAACTCAATCTGTTCTTCGGTATAATCTCCGTTCTTTGGTCCGGCCAACTCGTCCCCGGCCAACTGTTCGACAATGAACTGATCGAACGGTTTGTCCTGATTGAAAGAACGAATCACGTAATCCCGATATCGCCACGCCCAGGGACGATCTGCATCGGCCCCGGCCCCTTCGGAATCAGCATAACCGGCGACATCCAGCCAGTGTCGCCCCCATCGTTCACCGTAATGGGGTGAACGAAGAAGACGCTCGATCAGTCGTTCCCAGGAACCAGGCGCCACATCGGACAGAAATTCATCCGCTTCCTGATCAGACGGCGGAAGTCCGATCAGATCAAAGTAAGCCCGCAACATCAGTGTTCTTCTGTCAGCGTCCGACGAAAACTGCAGTTCGTGAGGCTGCATCACCGCAAGCAGCAAAGCGTCAATCGGAGTGCGCACCCGACTTGTCTCATCATGTGCAGGAACCTCCGGTCGCTCAATCGGCCGAAAGGACCAAAAGGATCGTTCTTCCGGAGTAATCCCCAGGCCGGGACCAATCGCTTCAGGTTCGAGCCTCGCGGTTTTTGCTCCGGCTGCCACCCATTGTTCCAGCAGAGTCAGCTCTTCAACGCTGACTTTGGACTCACCAGGAGGCATTTCACCGTCACGAATGCGCTGAATCAACAGGCTGTGATCGGGATCGCCAGTCACAATTGCGGGTCCGGATTCGCCACCGCGGATCATGAAGCGGACAAGCCGCAGGTCAAGTTCGGCTTCCTTTTCCTGTTCAGCACCATGACAGTCAAAACAATGTTGACGAAAGATGGGCCGAATGTGCTGTTCATAAGTAAGGTTGTCAGCGGCGCGTCCGGGCAACACGTTGACCAGGAAAACCGATAACAGTGTCAGCACAGCCGAAAAACATCGCATGGAAGGCAGTCTGCGACAGCGGAAGAACGATTACAAGGAGATTGTCTCCTAGTGTGCATTGTCCACGATGGTTATCACCGATGCAAGAAGCGGATCAGATGATAAAATATGGCAACATTGTTCGCGCAAAGTAATCCGGTCGAACGTGCAGCAACAGACCCGACATCCTCTGCCCAAACTGCCAAGTCTGATTCCGGTGACCGCCGATCATTCCGCATCACCTGAATTCATAAGGGGGACCGGGCAAACACGCACTGACGAGGTCCGATGAACTGAACTCACCAGTTGCACACTCATCGGTCCCGGTACCTGTCCCTTTTGTTGAAGAGCGCGCCGGGTTGGCCCCACAAAACAATGCCGGTCCGACAAACAGGTCAGATCACATAAGGCACGAATTCTCAAAATCCGTGCCGAAGAAACTCGCGACAGACCGGTTGGTACGGCGGACACCATGAATGGATCAGGGGCGTAACATTCTGAGCGGAGAGAGCGGGATTCGAACCCGCGGTCCCCGTTTCCAGGGACACATCATTAGCAATGATGCGCATTCGGCCACTCTGCCATCTCTCCGGTACACCCAAGCCGCTCAGCAGCAACACTATAATCGGATCGGCCGGCGACGCAAGTTCAGCCGGTTTGTGCAGGAATCACAATGGTTTTCATATCTGCCCTGTCTTCGATCGCACATTTTGGAACATCTGTGCTGAACGGCGGGGATCCTGTCGATCCGTTGACGACAGAGTTCTCTGAAACGGTCACAGGATGTGAACACCCTGACCATGGAACAACTCCAACATCGGAGGATCGGATCAACCGTGAAATCTTTAACCATTCAGTCTCTGCAGCAGCAATTTCTGATTTCCCTGAACACTCACTGATCGCTTTGCCTGAAACTCACGCGATCTCAAAACCGATCCTTGTTCCGAACCAGTCGAACATTCTGCAGTTCCGTACTCACATCGGGATCATCCGGCAGGAGCATCTGTGCCCGCTGAAGGTGCATGGTCCCCTCATCAATCATTCCCTCTCCAACAAGTGCTTTGCCCAGGTTTAAGTGTGCCCTGCCCTTGTTAGGATTGATTTCCACCGCCTGACGCAAATGGGTGATTGCCTGATCCAGCTTCCCCTGAGCCGCAAGCATCGTCCCAAGAATCAAATGTCCCTGGCCGTCGGACGCATTTAATTTCAGGGCCTGTTTCAAATGGCTGATCCCCTGACTGTTATTGCCCTGCCTCAGCAGCGCCGTACCCAGGATCCGGTGGGCGGCCGCATCTGTCTCATCAATCTGTAACGCTTTCCGCGAGTGGTCGATAGCCGCAACGATTTCGCCCTGCTGAAGTTGCTGATTTCCCAGGTTGCACTGAGCGGGCCCATAGGACGGATCGATTTCCACCGACTGTTTGAAGTAGCTAAGTGCCTGTCCTGGCTGAGATAACTCAAGATAAGCCATTCCAAGATTGTTGTGTTCTTCAGCAGTAACGGGATCGAATTTGTAGGCGTTTCTTAAGTAGGCCCACTCGCTCCTGAAGCTAAACGGCTGGTCAAGTTCCGGGTACTGCCGGTGGAGGGCAATGTACTTTGCACGCAACTCGCTCATCGGGAAAGAAACACGAATATCGGCATGGGGCAGTGGATCCACGAAATCCGGATTTGGCATTTTCAGCGAAGGCAGGATCGAAAAGATTAAGGCCGCATAACAGCACATCGATCCGGCCCATACATAGCGGGCCATCGACATCCAGCTTCTGCTTATCCAGCCCTGCACCCGCGCACCAAAGGTATCAAAAGGCATGACCATCAAATTCATAAGCGGAACCGCCAGAATTTTGTCGAAGTACGACGGTTGTCGCAAGAAACGTAACACAAAAAACGTGCAGAGGATGACACCGCCGTAAGCCAGTCCGAACGAAAACTTACCGATCTTCGTACGCGGAGTGGTCGAGGGATCAGTGATCAGTAATGTCAGCCCCAGAAACACGGATGCATCAAAAGGCGTAATTACCACGCTGCTGCCGTAGATCAGGCCGGAGACGACAACCATGCCGTACAGACCGAGAACGGCTCCAAATGTGACCAGCGTTGTCGAGAACAGAAACTGCACGACTAGGCCAAGCAGAAAAATGATCTCATAAAAGTTGGCCGGCAGATAGAATGACCAGATGAGGTCGAGGCCAAAAGTCTTATCAACTGAGTCAGTGGCCAACAGTCCGACTGAAAGTAACGACAGTGAAAAGGCCGAGGGGTTGATAATGTGCGTGGGTTTGCCGTTGCGCTTCCACGTTACAAATTCCTTACCCAAATACGTCAGTGCCAGCAGTAAGAACTGGAAGATAAAGAAGTCCGGCTTGAACCACATAAACAGATTGATGCTCAACACAACAGGCAGGGGGCCGAACCCCAGATTCCACACTTTGCCACGCGACCAGGAGAGCAGCATTTCAAACAGGTAAGCAAACACTATCTGAAACGCAATCAGAACCGCGTAACTCCGTACTTCGTGCCAGTGCAGGCCCCAATACAGGTAAAGGCATGTTTGCAGAGAGGCCTGGATGTAGTGAGGCCGGCGGATACTCACTCGGACCTTAAAGGGACGTTCCCGATGGCGAAAACACCACCAAAGTACAACCTGCCAGATCGCCAACCCGATAAACACGCTCAGCAGAGTAGTGGTTAACGGACCTTGATCGCCAATTGAGGGCAGCCAGTCAGGCAAGGAGACCATCAGCGAAGAGAATTGCATTTCCAGTTTACGCCTCACTGTTTCCAAACCGGGGCAGGTACGACCTGCGACCGAAGAATGCGGCCATGTCATTCCTCCCAAAACGGCACAGGAGCAGCTGCAAATTACGCCACACAGGAGCAATCAGGCATCAGTCAAAACTCCCGGAAAACCGTAGCATCACATACGCTCGGCTGAGCACTCAGAAGCAAACAAACTTGCTGAAATTTTCTCACCGAGCCACATTGGCACACAAACAGACCTCGAAGTGCATTTTACTCAGGGAAACAAACGGAAACCCCCAAGTCAATTCGCGGGCGTCGATACGACGCAAAGCCAGTACCTGCTTCGAGTAATGTGCATTTGTTATTTAATTATTTTATCAGGCGAATGAAACGAAATCAATCAGTGGCTCGGCGTCTCTGACCGACAGAGAACCAAGACAATACAGGAGCCAGGTCTGCCGCAGAGAAGTCTGGTCGTCACCGAAGACGTCTTATTCTTCCAGCCGCAATATCCCTGTTTACACCGTATGAGTTCATGTCGTTACCATTGTGGTGCACTGTCCGGTTCATCTTCAAACAGGCAAATTTGACACAAACCATTGAACCGGGAGCGAGTGATCGTGCCTGTTCAGCGTGCGCAACCGCCCTCTCAACCTGTAATCGGGTAACGGAACCGATTTCCATTGGTGTTACAGACCGATTGCTGTCGCTGTGGCATAAAGCTTGGCGTGTGAGATGCTGACCAGGATCCGTTGAATCTGCTGCTGTACCGCATTCCGGGCAGCCTGACCGGACAACTCGATGGCAGGCTGGCCGGTGTGAAGCGACAGAACCTCTATATCGTGAAAAGTAATCCCTCTGACGAACCCGGTTCCCAGCACTTTCACCACCGCTTCTTTTGCAGCCCAGCGACCGGCAAATCGGACTGACGAATCTTTATATTTACAGGCAAATTCGATTTCCGCCGGGGTAAAACAACGCTGCAAAAACGAATCTCCGTGCCGATCAATCATCCTGCGGATCCGCTCGATCTCTACGATATCCGTGCCAATGCCTCTGATCATTTGATGGCTGTCTCCTGCATTGCAATCTCTTTCTCCTGTCCCACACAGCGGAGTCAGACACTCAGGTTAACAGGACACCCCGGTGTGGTAGCAACCGCAACACAGACCGGCACGAGCCGCATAAAGCGGTGTTTGCGGGCTGATTCGCACAACGGAGCTTCTGGTTTGTACTTACTTTCCGGACTGGCACGACTAATTCAGCACACCGGTAGACGCGCATTCGGAATCGTAAATCGGATTTCACATCAGGCACCATACTTGTCCAGTCGCCCAGCATGGGCCAGTGCATGCAGCATCAAATACTTCGATTCAAACTGTCCAAGTTCACCCGCTCGACAAACCGATTCACCAAACGATTCGGATCCGTCATATCGACAGTTGTCAGCAACAAGTAACGTTGGAACGGCATGTCCACTGTGAGACTTCATTTTAGCCGGAGTACTATGATCACCGGTTAGAATGAATACATCTGGATTCAGTGCCGTCATCGCGGGGATCGCCGCATCCAGATCTTCAATCCGCTGTACCTTGCCATCAAAATCCCCGTCCTCACCGGTACTGTCCGTGTACTTGAAATGCACAAAGAAAAAATCGTAGGCGTCCCAGTATCTTTCCAGACAGTTCATCTGGTCGGCAAGCGTATTTCCTGCATCCAGCACATCCATGCCGACCAGTCTCGCAAGTCCCCGATACATGGGATACACGGCAATCGCTGCTGCCCGGGTCCCGTAAACTTCTTCAAACGTTGGTATCGGCGGCTTCTTCGCAATACCTCGCATCGTAAGCAGATTCGCCGGTGCGTCGTCTTTGAGGATATCAGCAGCCCGATCCAGAAAATCCTTACAAATCCGGGCAGTCTTCACTGAGGCATCATCGTTTCCGTGAGGTGAAATCGGCGCAACGCCTGTCTGTTGCGGGTCAGTGTCGTCAACGTCACCGCCGAGTCCGGATGCCCGGAACACCACCACAAGTCGATATTCTTTAACGTGACGTACGAACACTTCCACACCAGGAATCTGAATCCTGTCCAGCTTCTCACAAAGCCGGGCACCAGTGGCACTGTCAATTCTCCCTGCACGTCGATCGGTAATGATCCCGTCGTCGTCAACCGTGCAAAAGTTACCTCGAATTGCGACATCGTCAGAACCAAGGTCAAAGTCGATTCCCAAACCTTCCAGTACACCGCGGCCAATTTCATATATCAGCGGATCGTAACCAAACAGACCCAGATGTCCGGGACCGCTTCCTGGAGCAATCCCAGGCAGAACAGGAACACTCAGCCCCGTAACACCATGACGTGCCAATGCATCCATGTTGGGAGTACGAGCGGTCTCAAGTTCGGTTTTTCCGCCAGGCTGCATTGGCAGTCCCCCCAGCCCATCGCTTACGCACAGAACGATCCGGGTGTCATTTTGACGGTGCAGGTTTCGGGTCAGTCGATGAATATCAGTCATGTCAATCTGGCAACTCATGGAGTGAAACCGAGAGCCATTTATTTCATGGCATTTGAAACGGACGGCAGGTGCCGCTGTCCTCGAAATGTACCAAATTCCCGCTTTAGCACAGACTGATACTGAATCAGGAGTACCGAATTCTGCTGATCGGACAGGACTGAAAACCTTTTATTTTCTGTACAGAAGGCATTTCCCTCTAACCACAGATGAAAAGATTCGTACACCGTCTCGTTTTTCTGCTTCGTGGCAGACACCGACTACCGACAAAAAGGGGACACTTAAGACCTATAAGAAATACAGGAGTAATAAAACACTAAAAAAACATAGGCAATCTTGTCCATCAACTCGGATTCAGAGAGTTCAACAGTCGGAATCCCGCGATTTCATCAAAGAAGTACTCGAAGTGGTACGGAATCGCGGTAAATTCGGTGTGTGAAATTCGTCTGATTTATTAATCAGTAACTGTAAGTATCCTGAACAACAGATCTGGTTTCTTCGAGTTCGATTTCTGCCTCTCAAATCCGGGTTGTGGCATGTTTGCTCACCGGACGGCAGAAGGGCTGTCGGAACCCGAACTCCTGGTTCATTCAACGGAGTCTGAACTATGATTAAGGCTGATGAGGAATTTTCCCGTCTGCTGCCCGCGATCACCCCTCCTGATTACGCCTTCTACCCTGGATCCGGTCTTCCTCATCCGATTCGCGATCCCAAGGGCCATAGCTACGGACGTAAACACACTCTGGGCAGTGGTCCAAAGGCACTTTGCAACGAAACGTGGGCCGACAACCGAAATTTTCTGCTGGCCATCGACTTTTTCAACATGGGTTTTTACTGGGAAGCTCACGAAGAGTGGGAGCGTTTATGGCGAGTTTCCGGAGCCGACACAACGGTTGGTCGTTTCCTGAAAGGACTCATCAAATTGTCAGCAGCCGGCGTGAAAGTTCGTGAGCGCAGTATTCACGGTGTTCGACGCCATGCAGCCTCAGCTGGTGAGATGTTTGCGGATGTGGCGGCCGAAGCCGACATGGACGCGTACTGCGGACTTGAGTTTACACGACTGCAGTTTGCAGCAGATCGCGCAGCTCAGCTGGCTTATAAAACTGAGCACACTCCCGGGGCCCCGGTACGCGTGTTCCCATTCCTGCTGGAACCTCAGATGGAAGAAGCTGAAAATCCGGGTAAACCGGGGGCAGTCAGTCAACTGTAGGTTGCCCCGCCGGGAATCCCGGTTCTTAGGCGGCTTCTACTCGAAATCCAGGACAACTCGCGGTACTCTGCCGCGAGTTTTCTTGTGCGCTGAAACCTTGGTCAGTGATCGAATTTCCTTCCATCGAACACGAGAAACCCCCGAAGTGTTTCTGATCACGCAAGTCTCACAGCAATGGAGTTTATCGGAATGAAGATTCTTGTGGTCGGGAGTGGAGGACGTGAACACGCACTGGTGTGGAAGCTGTCAAATTCAGCTCACGTCGAAAAGGTTTACTGTGCACCGGGAAATGCCGGTACCGCGTCAGATGGCGAAAACGTACCAATTCCGGCGACGGATATCGGAAAGCTTCGAACATTCGCCAAAGAAAATAACGTCGATTTAACCGTGGTTGGACCGGAAGTACCGCTCGTTAACGGCATCGTCGACGATTTCCAGTCCGCCGGTCTGAGGATTTTCGGACCGTCACAAAAAGCAGCTCAGCTAGAAGGCAGCAAAGTCTTCGCCAAGGACATCATGCAGCGGGCAGGAATTCCGACGGCCGCCTATCGAGCATTTTCCGGAGTAGAAGAAGCTGCGACCTGGATCGACTCGCAGGAAGAAGGACCACTGGTGGTAAAGGCGGATGGACTAGCAGCAGGTAAAGGCGTTGTGATGTGCAACAGCCGACGTGAGGCCACAGCTGCGGCCACGGAAATGCTCCAACACGGTCAGTTCGGTGACGCCGGTCGCGAGATTATTGTCGAAGAACAGCTTGTCGGTCATGAAACCAGTATTCTGGCGATTGTCGACCGTGATACGATCATTCCGCTGGCCACTTCACAGGACCACAAGCGCGCCCTCGATGGTGATCAGGGACCCAATACCGGAGGCATGGGTGCGTACAGCCCGGCTCCGATGGTGACGGAAAAAATCATGGACGAAATCGTCAGCAGGATTCTTGTCCCCACTGTTCATGAAATGAAGGTTCAGGATTGTCCCTTTTCGGGGATTCTGTATGCCGGTTTAATGCTGACAAAGCAGGGACCCAGGGTACTTGAATTCAATGTCCGATTTGGTGACCCCGAAGCTCAGCCCGTACTCATGAGGCTCAGGTCTGATCTGGCTCAGGTCCTGTCACTCGCCGCTGACGGGCGTCTTGCAGAAATGGAATCACTGGAGTGGGATCCGCGCCCCGCTGTGTGCGTTGTCATGGCTTCCCACGGATACCCTGGCGATTATGAAAAGGGTCATCTGGTCAGTGGAATTCACGAAGCGGATCAAATGCCGAATACCAGAGTGTTCCACGCCGGAACAACCAAGAAAGCGGAGACAGTCCTCAACTCGGGTGGCAGAGTCCTGGGAATCACAGCCATGGGGGACAACATCCAGGATGCGAAAGCAACGGCGTATGCTGCCACAGAAAAGATCCACTGGGACGGTTGTTGGAAACGCAGCGATATCTCTGACAAATTCTTTCAAGCATAGTCCGCAGACTGATACGGACTTTCACCACAGATACGCTCAAGGCGTTTATTGTCTGACAAGCCGCTTTGACAACTGTCGGGCTGTGTCCGATTTTGAACGATCCGGATATTGCGGATTCACCCGCTGCCGAACTCAGTACACGTCAACGCACACTGTTCGGTAGCTCTTTCTTTTACCGTTAGGTCAAGTTCAGTTATTTTTTAACCGGTGCGCTAAAACTTTCAGATTCTGCGATCAACTGCTCCGGTAAACAACTCCATCACACAGGACTGATCACCGCATGTGTGATCATCGGTCCAGGCAACATTTTGACTAATTCAAAATGGGAGAAAACCAACAGCACTCGATGCTCTTGGCCGTAGTGATCTCCATCACATTCATGCTGTCGTACGCTGCCTACGGTGACTGCAGTCCCATCAGGTAACTAAGATTTGTGGGTGACGGCGGGCCCAGTCGTGGTTCCAGAGAAAAGGCAATGCCCACGTTATCTTTGCTCGTGTCAATTCCGAAGCCCATGTGAAACACAAAGTCCAGTCCAACTCTGCTCAGCGTCACCGATGAACCGCGGGATTCGTCCTGCCCCACGTCGTAGGCAACCGCTGCCGTGGAAATCCATTTCGGACTGATCTGATAGCTGTAGCTGGCCGTGATAATTTCACTGACCAGGAAGTTCCGGGCTTCCACATGACGGTACGCGAGATAGACACTGCCGCGCGTGCTTCGCTGGTTAAGCAGACCAACGTTCCAGTAACTCTGCCGATTGGCGAAGAAATCCCGGACACCATCAGCCAAAAAGCTGGTTCGGTCGTTGAGATTCCAGCGATAGTTACCAAACAGCAGACCAAAATCTTCCCCGAAATTATCTGTACCGGCGTCTGGAAAATACGAAACTCCGGATTCCCAAATCATCCAGTCACGAATCCCGGGATTGTGCTCCGGGCCCACTTTTGTCTGCAGCCGATTACGCCAGCGCAGCCGGACAACCTGCTGATCTTCCACCAGTTCATGATAAGGAGCACTGACCCATAACCCGGCACCATTGCGAATAGCATAAAAACGGGGATCAAACTGAGCCGGGACCAGTCCCGGATAGATCTGCAGTACAGCTCGGTTGCGCAGTCGTTCCTGTGAGTTTTCATCAATCTCATTGTATTGAGCGATCTGTCCCAGATTCTGCGACGCATCGGTATAGGAATACTCAAGGATATTTTCACTCCTGTGCGCAAGCCCGTTTAAATTGAAGAGCTGACTTTGCACAAACGGCATCACCCTGGCTGCAGCAAGTGTTGCTCTGATTCCGACGTTTCCGGTTAGTCGGCCGATGTCACCAGCGACAAGACCTTCGTTCCAGAACGCAGCTTCTCCCATGGCCCACGGATTGAAGTTCACCGGGCCAAGCATGAATGGAACATCGACCCGATGTCTTGACATGGCAACGATTCCATCGGCGTCTCGTACATAAGGAGTGCCAAGCAGTGTTGGTGAAAACGGATCCGCGGGGTCGTCAGGCAGGTTCGTTGGATCCAAATGGGCGTAACCGGCACTGCTGTGGGAACTCCAGTAGGCCCGATCATTCAGGAACGGAACCGAGAAGCTATAGATATCACCGCGCGGCAGCCACTCCGTCGTTGTTTCAAATGGATTCAGTCTTGGACGAATGAACATACCGGCACTGAAGTGCCCGGTGTCCTGCCGAATCCCGGCAATCGTTTCGACATCTTTACCTTCGTCGAATTCGACCTCACTGAACTGCTCCAGATAGTTGCGATCGGACAGGAATCCGATTTCACCGAACAAAGTGACTCCGCCGCTGGTCTGCTGCCGGTGCCTCAGAATGATTTGACCTCGATTCTGATCCCCGGGCGTCAGATTGCGTCGGTCCAGGCCCAGGACGTCCCGACCATCATCTCTCTGGTAGACAGCTTTGCCTTCTCCTGCAACCTGTTCCATACGATTCAGAAAGTCGTATCTCCACTGAGTCCCGACTGCCGGACCGCGTTTACTGTAGTAGTCAGCCAGCAAATCCCATTCCGCCCCTGTCGGAACGGTAAACGGAAAAATCTTTGTAAGGTCCCACACCGTGTTTACCTGGAAACCGAATATACGATCCTGTCTTGCAGAAGCACGACGAATCGGAATACCTGGATCCTCAGCAGGAAAACTGAGTCGGGGAACGGAAAGCAGCGGAGTATCACCAACAATCAACTTTGAATTCTCTACCGTTGCCCAAAGCGGCGGATCGGAACCGGATTGTCCCGTAACCGAATTGAATCCGGTCCATGGTGTTTGAGGTCCCGGACTCACAAAAATATTTTCTGACTGAAGTCGATATCCCGGTTTCCCGTACGGACTGGTGGTGGTCCACGCGTTTTGCGCGTGAAATCGATCGGCCGCAAGCTGCCGCAACCGTTCAGCATGGATTCGGATTTGTTGTCCGCTGTCTGCGACAACTGCCCGCAGTTCTGCATCCAGGGCAAGAATTCGTCCGCTGGCTGCATCATAGAATGCCCGTGACGCCTCAATCGTGCCCCGGCTGTGCCGGACCACGATATTTCCTTCCAGATACACCTGGAATCGAGTGTCCGCCGTCTGAATCAGTGGCAGACCATTATTCAGGTCTCCCTCATTCGAAGGCGGCTTCTCCATCCAGATCACCACCCGGTCGGCCGAAAGATCGACCACCGTGTACACAGGTTGCCCGTCAATCGTAATCTGCGACCCCTCACACAGCACATTGACCCCCCCGGTGATCACGTAAATATTCTCCGGCGGGATACTGCCGGATTCCACCACCTGAACATCAAACGGCTGACTGGACCTGCGCCGAATCTGAATACGTCGCGTTGGCGTCGACGAAATGGTCGGCTTATCACTACCCGACAGTGAAAAAGGATCCTCTGCAAAAGCAAATTGGACATCTCTGCTTTCACTGCGTTCATGAGGAAACGCCATTGGCCGGGCCCAGTCCAGTACTGCGTCCTGTTTCTTCTGCGTGTAGCGGTCCCGAACCTGTGAACCAAGAGCATGAACAGACTGCAGCCTAATCGTACGTTCCGAGGCATAGCTCCGGCGACCGCAATGTTCCAGCACCCCCCGGACAGCTCGGGATTCTCTGGCTACGACACGTGCATCTGTTACACCGTCCGGTGTGATCTGCACGAAAACCACGATCGTCTGTCCCTGCAGCCGCAATTGTCCCTGAGTTAATACAGCACCACCGAGAAACGAATGCGCAGTGATTCCGTCTCCACAATCGTAAATATGCTCAATCGGCCCCTCGACCTGAATTGGCTGCTGAATGTCATTATCCAGGACGACGATATCTTCCTGCGCGCGCAATGCGGCACAAGTCAACATGACCGTAGTCAGCAGACCCAACAGGCGAAGCCAGGGGCGCAGGAGAGATGACATTCGAAAGAAAGTACACAACACGGCAACGCGGCGTTGTGAACGGAGAGATTGGGAACGAGACAAAGAATGAGGGCCGCAGCCCGCAGGAATCACGAGCGGAAAGAAAACCCGCCACTCCATCGGAACGGAGCCAACTAACACAAACCGGAGAATCGGACCGAACCACTGTAAATATACGGCCTATTCAAAACTTCGGTCAATAGCGACCGTGCCGGCATAAGTGGCTTAAGTCATTGCCTGTATAAGGTTTAATTCCAGTGTGCATATGCCCGGTGGACAACGCTCTGTTCGGCAGAAATCACCGGAATTAAAAAAGCCCGACAGACTGACCTGACGGGCTTGATTGTGCTCGCGGCGGTTACAGCGAACGGGTGTTTTGTTTGCTTACGGCTGCAAAGGACTTTCAAGTTCATAGAGATACGCATTAATGTCCCGTGCCAAAACTCCGATGTGCCCGCGATCGTCCGTACGACATCTTGTCAGGTACCTGTAGACGTCCGACCACGCGGAGTTCAGGTCCGTCGCCTCACGTCGAAGCTCAGCCAGCGTCGGTCGACTTTGCAGCAACCGATGCATGCGTCGACACCCCTGTACAAATCGATCCATTGATTTAAGGGCGTCTGCCCGATAGGACTCACGGTCACGTTCCAACCAGTTATTAACATCGAATTTCAGATGATCGGCAAAATTCTCCAGTGCCGCCGCCGTCCTGATCAGACGTCGCGTATCAATCGTGGCAATAGTCCCGGATATATTCAACTCCGCACGCAACGAAGCGATGCTTGATTCGATTTCCTGCAGGACCACTTTTCCGGCTGAACTCCGGAGTGCAGAGAAAGAACGAATGAACGCGTTACCGTATTCTTCCACGTAACCATAGTTATCAAGAAGTGTTACGTCGTCATCATTGTTGTCAATGCTCTGTTTGAAGTGCTGTACCGTGCCATAGAAGTCATGCGCGGTTTCCAGAATGGATTCCACATTTTTCAGGTGAACGACAAGTTTCAGAGGAGTCCTCGTAAAGAACTCATCAACACTGGAAATCAGTGAATTCGCGAGCTGATGCAGGTGTTCCCGACTCGTGGACTTGTCGAGCCAAAGCAGGTCATGAATCCTGCTGTCTACATCGGAAATACGTCGCGTACTGCGACGAACGTACCTGTTATCGATCTCTCTAAGATCTCGCAGCAGAGATTCCCACTGTGTCGAGAATCGTTTGTATTCACGGACAATCTGATCATACCCCTCACCATCAAGAACGAGGTCTTCCATGTAACGGGACTGTTGGCCAAGTTTTCTGGTCACGTAAATTACTTCACTGGAACGGTCATTACTTCGGGGGTCCAACTGCAGCTCATCGAGAAGATTTTCCAGCATCGACTCCAGACCCGCAAACTGCGTGACAAGAGCTCGCCGATCCACCGGAGACGACAGTTTGAACATCTCCTCCATGGAACGTTCGATCCGATCGATACGGTCGACGATATCCAGAGTCTTGCGACTTATGCGAGGTGACTGGCCAAGCTGATGCGACAGGAGACGCCAGTCTGTGTTCAGCTTCTGAATTCCTGGAAACAAACGACTCAGATCTTCGGCGTTTTCCAAATCCTCCACGGCATACGACGCAATCCCTCTTAACTTGGCCACATCACGCAGGCTGCGTTGAAGTTCCGGATTACGGGACGCATCGCTGCGCAGCGAATTGTAAAGAATCCGAGCCTCGGCAACGGCTTCTTTGAGCAGATTAGTCAGCGAGCGTTTATTAATCCGGGACAGGTCGATCGGTGGCTGGGTACTGAAACCACTGTTTCGCAAATCGTCCAACCCGGGATCCCGACGGCCGGAATCACCGAGAACATCTTCAAAATTCCTTTCCAGAGCACTCAATCGGGTTCGTTGACCGACCGCAGAAGTCATCAGAGACAGCGATACGACCCCCGCAACGACTGAACGGGCCCGGAAACCTAATCGACTGACCTGCATTTTGGATTCCTTTCCAGATGACACCGAATCACGGCGACCTTTGTCTTCCACGAAGAGAGTCCGGCCAGGGGGAACATTCCTGGACGGCAATATCAAATGGCCACACAGGCGAAAGTTTAGGAGAAATTCACATTTCACCGAAACAGGAGTTTTTCAGGATGGCGGAACAGGATCTGCAAACGTTTTTTCAGGAAAAACGTGAGGTTCAGAAGATAATTCCGGCAGAAAATACCGGAAACGGAGGAAACAAACCGGCTTTGAAACCTCTTCACTGTTTCTCGCAGATTGGCTACCGGATCCGAACCTCCAAAACAACACTGCTGCCTGTTCGCCCTGGCGTTGTGTATTCAGCGACCACCTGGATCTCATCGGCAGCAAGTAATCCTGCCTGCGACGCCTCGTCATACTCGCGGGCCCAGTTCGGCCCCTTAACCAGCAAAATTCGGCCAATACGATTTCGGTGAGGACGAAACCATCGGATCAATTTTTGCAGAGGAGCCACTGCTCGCGCGGTGATGGTATCAAAGGAATGACTGAACAGAACGTGTTCAGCTCGTTCCGCAAATATGTCAATCGGCAGCCTCAACTGAGCGACTATTTCTCGCAAAGCATTCGCTTTTTTCTGAGTACTTTCGCACAGAGAAACCACGATGCCTGGATTCAGGATGGCCAGCACGATACCTGGCACTCCTCCGCCTGCTCCGACATCCAGAACCGATTCCCCGGACTGCAGGTGCGTCTCCAGCTGCTGACTGTCATTCAGATCTCGTGTCACGAATGCTTCAAAATTCGTGTGTCGAGTCAGATTAAGCCGACTGTTCCAGCTCCACAGGGACTGACAGTACTGTTGCAAAAGCAATTGCCGGTCGTCGGTCATCACAACTGAATGGGCAAACAGCACATCCTTCAGCGTATCAGGATCACTCACGCGTCCAGTAACCCGAAGACCTGATCCATTTGTGAGGAAATTTTTCTCAGCCGGACGGGATCGCCTTTGCCAACTTCGGCAGCCGCCCATCCCGTAAAGTTAATTTCCAACAGGGCCTTTCGAACATCACCCCAGTCAAGATCCCCCTGGCCGATGTCGGCAAACCTGTCCTCGACCCGTGAAAACCCCTTGAGATCCAGCTTAACAATGCGTTTTCCCAGCTGCCGGATCCAGTCTCCCATGCTGCCGTATTTCCAGTGATTGCCAATATCAAACTGCATTCCAACCCATGGTGAATTCAGCTCATCAATGAATTCAACATACTTTGCCGCCGTTTGGTTACAATCGCCCGCGTGGTCATACATAAAGTGGTTCCAGACGTTCTCAATTGCAATGAACACTCCCAGTTCCGCTGCCAGTGGAATGGCCTGGGAGATGTTGTCAACACCTCGTTTCCATATATCTGCTTGTGAACCGTCTTTGCCGTGTCCGGCAACCAGCAGCACAGTGTTGCCACCGACCAGGTGAGTCTCTTCCAGCGAACGTTTAAGGGCTTCCAAAGCTTTTCTTCGCACGTCCGATGACGGATCTGTATGACGCACAACCCAGTGATTGGATATTACAGCTCCATCAACAGGCAATCCGCTTTTTTTAATCGCTTCATTTGCTGCGGACACATCAAGCCCAGGCGTTTCGATTTCCACTCCGTGAAATCCAGCTTCTTTTGCAGCAGAGAACCTATCTGTCAATTGTCCCGGAACATCGATCATTCCGATCTTAAGTGTTTTGTAGAGGCGACCTTTGAGAGACGTTGGAGACGATAATTGAGTGGCGGATGCTGACGGCAGCAATAATGAACCGGCAACAAGACCACCAGCTGTACCAACCGATTGCTGAATAAACATTCTGCGAGTAGTCATCGGATCGATCCGCATTCAAAGGCAGCAAATGAACAGCAGCCATAGATCGTAGTTTTATGACAGTGCGGTTAAAAGAGGATTCTGATATTCCGGAGTGAGGAACATTGCGGCAAAAATCAATTTTCAACCTGTTGCAGTTGTCTGAGCAGCTCCGCAAATCTGCGTACACGCGACATTGACACAGTTTTGCCGCGGCGACCGCCGTCACAGACAGCTCCTCGAACAGCAACAATATCCGGATCATATGAAAGAATCTGCGGCAACACTGCAGTACTAATCTGACCGGCCAGCGCAAGCTTCATCCCCAAGTCTCTTGTACGAAGTCGGATTCTGTCGAGGGCTGGCTGGGATAACCAGTCCAGCAGATTTGTTCCATCTTTCTTAAACGTGTCGATCAGCAGGAAGGGACAACCTATCCGATGCCCTTCTTCGAGCACGTCCGTCACAGATGGCGAATTTGACCTCAGTTGATCAGCATAGGCGACGGCAACCCACTGCATTCCGGAATGACAAAGAACGGTCTTCTCCCGATACCGACACCATGTGTCCTGCCAGCCAGTGTGAAGTGATAACAGACCCGACAGGCCGGATTTGACCAGCCTCAGATGTGACACGGCACGCAGATCGACTGTGTTCGAATCAGTCGATTCCGCAACTTCACCCAGCGCTGCTGAGATCATCGTATCCGAAGACCTCGCGTGGATCTTATCCGTAATATCTTCAATCACGCATAAAGAAGCCAAACCCAGGGGACCATTGGCCGGTTCCTTGATATCGATGATGTCAGCACCACCATCAAAGGCGGCAAGAGCTTCCTTTGAATTGCGGACAGACACAAGCAGTTTTGCCGACCTATGCATGTTTTGCTCGTCAGCTGCGCACCGGTAAATTCTTTCCAATGCGAAACTTACGCTGTGTTGCAGCAACAAACGCAGGCTGGTCGACCGGACGATCTTCGAAAAGGCCTGTCAGAAGCTCCTGCTCCCACGGTTCCCGATCACTCTGAATCAAAACCACAGTCTGCAGAAGACCGTCCGTAACTCATTCGCCCTCTTCTGCCTCTCCCGCGTCTTCTGCATCTTCGTCAGGTGTTGCGGTCGACTTCTTCGGCGACTTCTTCGACGCTGATTTCGGCGCGACAGGAACCTCTTCTGTTATCGGGTTACCTTCAGAATCCAGAGGCTCTTTAATCGGCTGGATAAAGTAGCGACGTTTTCCTTTAGCCAACAATTGTCCAAGCTTTTCGTCCGCCTTTTCCCGCTCGTGGTACAGGTAGCGTCCCTCTTCACGCATGGTACTGCTGTAAACAACCCACACAAGACGCCTGCGAGGAACCACATCCTTCGATCGGCGAACACGGGAGGTAGCTTTCTTACGTGTCGCTTTCTTCTTAGTGGCCGTTTTTTTTCGTTTTGGAGTCTTTTTTTCGGTGGTCTCCGCGGCCTCGACTTCTCGCCGCATACTGAGTCGGCTTTTGGCCATGTCTGTCGTGTCTCCGTGAGGCCGAAGCCCCTTATGTGTTGCCGAAGTGACTCGTCCCGGCCTGGTAGCCAAAGCACTACAACGTGGATGCCTTTTTGACGATCTGTAGGCTCAGGCTAACATAAGTAAACGTCCAAATCCAGTTGTTGACGAGCATGCCGAATTCAGGAATGGCCCGTTTCCTGAGCACTCCGCAATCGGAACAGGCCGGAACCCCTCAGAATCCACTGGAATTTTGAGGGTTTCTTTCTTTGGGCTGTCGCCTGTGGAACCCTGTTCCGACGTGTACCGTGCCCGAAATCTTACGGGTTTTTCGCTGGTACACCGGGGGTGTTCTGACGGAGTCCGCAGAGCCTGCTAACAAGCCAGTACGAAGATCAGCTTCCACTGAACTGTCGGGCATTCGTGGAGGATTTTCAGCGAGTCCGCTTCGTTCAGGAAGAATTGCCACTCCGGATTGCTGGGCGCCACGCGGCAGTTCTTCATGTCCGGGAATGGGTTCTCCGGCAACAGTTTGTGCCGCACTGCCGCGCAGAAGAAATGCTTCGCCCGACCGCAGTCTCGCCGCATAGTGCTTTCCCCAGGTCGCTGCTGCATCCAGACTGGCCCCTGGTCGGTATTACCGGCTGTGATGCTGTCGAATTGCCGGTGATGGCCAACGTGCCGTCCGTCGCCACAGAATGGCCTCACGCGCACAAGCCGTGCCGGATTTTCTGCGAGAGGCCGACCCATCATTCCCATAACCTGTTGCTGCACCCGTGAGTTCATTCGATCCATTCGAGTCCACTGCGGGGTATTGAGGCGCTACGGATCCACCTGAACCGGGTTCCTCCCGAGGTCCAGTGTCTCTAACGTCGCTGATCCGCGTGGATCGACTGTCGATTGCACCGGAACGGTTTCAGATTGCTTGATACCGGGCCCGAAGCGAAGGTATTCACCGTCATCATTGACCGAAACAAGGTCGGCAGCCGGAGGAACTGGTTTGAGCCGAGGCACCGATGACAACAACTCAGGAATGATGCCGGCAGCATCATCCACGTGGTCAATACTGTCAGAGTGTCCTTGCAGAGATTCGGCTTTCCCACGCCGCACACTGGTTTTTTCGCCCGCTGCCACCAGCGTTACTCCGCCGGCACCAACGTGATGATCAGCAGTCGAGTCGTCGGACTGAAGGTCTGGACTCCTGAGCTTCCTCGCGATATCTGTGGAATTTGGTCCAAAGACTTCTAAACCAGCGGTTATGACAGGTTTCTGTTCGGACATGATTCCGCCGGCGTGACGAACCTCCTGTACCGGACGAGGGACGCGATTCCGGTATTGTTGTGCCGTCTGCTGACGCAGGCTCAACGCATGATCAGATTTTCGGGACGTGCTGTCGCGAGCCAGCATATTATCCGCAACCTGCTGACGGAACAGACTGCGGATACTGACTGTTCGTTGCCCCTCCTCCGGAATTGAAATATCGTCAACCACCCAGCGGTCGTGCTCCTGAATCAGGTGAACCTCCGCGGTATCCGCTGAGGCCAGTCCCATATGAACGGTTGCTCGTTCTTCTGTGACCCGGGTGGACCTCAACGCAGTGTCCAGACGGCTGACCAGATGGACGTTGTCCGGCGGCAGACTGGAAAAATGGTTCAGTACCAGTCGGTTGAACCGAATAGAACAGGCTTCCTTCAGTGCCGTCAAATCGTTCGCTCGCCAGGCCGCAGTAAATTCAGCAACCGGAACCTGCAGTGCACACTGCACTCGCAATGACAGCATCTGATCCTGAGTATCTGTAAAGTGGAAATCATCGACTGCAAGACGACCCAGCTGATCCAGCATGCGGCAGTGGGCCTGGAGGCCGTCTGAAGTCAGGAACGTCAACTCTGTGCGATTCCCGCGAACATTGCTGTCTTTCAATACCATGTCACTGAGCTGTGTCAAAGGGAGAGTCATTCGACCGATGAGTTCCGGAGACATTCGGTCCCAGACAGCGTCATTGAACTCCCGAGTAGATAGCTGCTTCAACATGCGGATGTCACGTTTCTGCATTGCAGTCACAAAGAGTGATGCACGGGCTGGTGCAGTAAACACAGAGCTGAGTGTCCGTTCGTTGCGACGACTCCTGTCGTTAAGAATCACATTATCAACCAGAAACCGGCGAGATTCACGGCTACTGATCACGGGTTTGCCGGCTGACCGACCAGGATCGACCAGGTCAAACCGAACGATTTCACTTTCTGTCGGAACGATGATCGCCACTCGACCGGAAAAAGCACGGATACTGAGTTCTTTCGGAGCGATGTCCGGGGACGGAAGTGACACCAGATCCAGGTCTGCAAATTGCAGTGTTGCCCCGTAAAACTGTGGTGTGGAATATTCCTGCAGCCTCTGTCTACTTTCTGACGCAAAAGCACTCAGAAAACTTCCCAGGCTGGCGACGGCATCAGCCTGTCGACGCACGGATCCCGGATGTCCGGAATCACTGCGGCTGTGGATTTCGATATCATCCATTAACCAGCGATTATCAACCTGAACTGCACTGACCAGCAGGTACCCCCTGCGTACGGGAATACGGACAACAGCAGCTTTTTTGTTCAATTGTGCTTCCGGCTTTCGTGCCAGAGCCGGGTCATAGTTGACAGCGATACCGTTGGTAATCAGCGGCAGCCAGGACTCGGGAACAGAACGTATTGAAGCCGCCATTGCGGGTGACGAATTGCTGAGTATGTGACTTCGTTCCAATGTCGACCATGCATCCAGGTATTCGCGAACACTGAACACCAGATCCAGAACCTGACTGGTCGGCCACGTCACACTGGAACGTACCTTCTTCCACTTCTTTTGCTGGCGGACAACCACGTCATTGACAGACCATCGCTGATTTTCGGTATCCCGAGTCAGTTCGAACTTGTATTTATCACCGGATTCGTCGCGCACGACCACACTTCGACTGTCGTCAGTCGGTTCTGCAATGTCCAGGATCTCCACCTCACCTTTGGGCAGTTTGACAATATTCAGATCCCGGAACGTATCGCCTGAAAGCCGGACTTTTCGCTGAAAATCATCTGAAACCACACGACGCATTGCGGGAACGTTTTCTTCCTCGAGCGCGGTTACAAAATCGCTGATCACTCGCTCTTCAAGGAGCGAAGTCGCGCATCCGGACAGTGCAGTCAGAGTCGTAAGAACGAGCAGAATAGGTTTCATGATGAAAACCAGACGGAGAAAATCGATTCACGTCATCATGTCTGCGGAAGTGAATTCCGACACGAAGGCCGTCTGAATCGGAGTCGAGCAAACGCGGAGACCGGCCGGTTGCCGCATGAGGTTCCTAGTTCTCCCAAATCGACGCTGCTACCGTCAACTGCTGAATGAGGGTGCCGGAACAGCAACAGACAGCCGGCCGGATTCAAATACCGCCTGTCGGCATGAATTGCCGGTTCCTTCCAGGTTCGACCTGTCCGAATTCACTCAGAGACCACGTATTCCGGCAAAGATCGCCACTAATACCGATTGGCCATCCGTCGTGAGTTATTCATCTGAAAGCCACACTTCACAGAACGGCGTCTGTTACACTGACACACTCTCAAAACTCAACTTCACTGGAGATCATGTGATGAGGGTTCCCATCACATCTGTTTTGATTTTTCTGACATCCGGCGCCATTGCCGATGACTGGCCACAATGGGGCGGTCCGCAGCGCGATGGTGTCTGGAGGGAAACAGGAATCGTCGACAGGCTTCCGGAGGAAGAGGTCCTCCCCAGAAAGTGGTCCGTGCCGGTGGGCGAAGGTTACTCCGGACCTGCTGTTGCCAGAGGACGAGTCTTTCTCACCGATCGACAGGCAGAACAGGGCCACGAGAGAATCCTGTGCCTGGATGCACACGACGGCGCGGAACTCTGGCAGCATTCTTATGCGGCGCGATATACCATCAGCTACCCGGCGGGCCCCCGGGCAACTCCGGTAATCGACGACGGGCGTGTGTTCACACTTGGCGCTGTCGGTGATCTGTTCTGTTTCAGTGCTGTCAGCGGAAAAATCATGTGGACAAAGAATTTTCCGAAAGATTTTGGCACGGTGCTGCCGGTGTGGGGGATGGCAGCCGCTCCTCTGGTGGACGGTGATCATCTGATTACGCTGGTCGGAGGCACCAACGGGGGACTTGTGATCTGCCTTGATAAGGCGACCGGACAAGAAATCTGGCGGGCGCTCGATGATCCTGCCATTGGTTACTGTCCGCCAATGATTTTTGAATTCAGCGGCAGACGTCAACTGATCATCTGGCACCCGACGGCTGTCACCGCACTGGATCCTGACGATGGATCTGTGATTTGGGAGATTCCATGGTCAATCCAGGCCGGACTCTGTATTGCAGCTCCACGAAAAATCGGCGAACAACTTTTTTTGACCGCATTTTATAACGGACCGATGATGCTGAACGTCTCAGTCGGTTCTGCCGCTGTAGCGTGGAAGGGAACAAGCAACAGTGAAATCGAAACCGACGGTCTGCATTCAATCATGCCCACTCCGTGGGTGGACCAGGAGAATATTTTTGGAGTCTGCAGTTACGGTCAGCTTCGATGTCTGGAAACGCTGACCGGGAAACGTCGCTGGGAGAGTCGCAAGGCGACAGGATCCGGTCGCTGGTGGAATGCATTCATTATTCGTCATCAGGATCGTTTCTTCATTCACAATGAACAGGGCGACCTGATTATCGCGTATCTTTCTGCCGACGGATACCAGGAGGTCAGTCGATCCCGACTGGTGGCTCCCACGAGAAAAGTGCAGCGACGCATGACAGTCTGGTCACATCCTGCATTTGCTCAGAAAAGTGTCTTCGCCCGCAATGATCGGGAGCTCGTCCGTGTTGATTTGTCGGATTCTGACACCACTGGCGTACAGTAGACCGGCACAATGCTGAGCGCCGTTAAAAACCTGACACAGTTCACATTCCCGTCCTGACAGGATTACGGCGAACGCGGTACGTGCCCTCGCAAATCATTCCACAAACCGGATTCTTCACGATCCGTGATGACAACTGGATTTACAAACAGCAGAGAGATTTGGTTTAACCGTTTTTCGATGACTGCGCCGGTTTAGAGAAAATCATTCGCCCTGCACTGCTCTGCAGCACCCGGGTAACGACTGTGCTGACTTCCTTACCGATCAAACCGGATGCCCCCTCACACACAACCATTGTGCCGTCATCTAGATATCCAACCCCCTGCCCGTGTCCTTCACCCTCCCGCATAACCTGAATGCGAAGATGTTCACCCGGCAGAAACTGAGGTCTCAGCGCATTGGCCACGTCATTCAGATTGATCACTGTGATGTTCTGAACGCTGGCCACTTTATTCAGATTAAAGTCATTAGTGACTACACCGGCTCGCTGAGATTTCGCGAGTTCGATCAGCTTTTGATCGACGGACAATCCTCGAAGTTCACCAGGATTTGTCTCGTGAACACGAACGTCCACATGCGGACTCTGCTGCAGACTCGCCAGCACCTCCAGCCCGCGGCGTCCCCGAATGCGACGGTTTTTGTCATTGCTGTCGGCAATATCCTGGACTTCAGCCAGTATGAAGTCCGGTACCAGCATCTGTGATTCCAGAATCTGAGTCTCCACAACATCCAAAATTCTGCCGTCAATCAGCGAACTACTGTCTATCAAAAGCGAACGACTGCTTTTGAGGTCTCGCGCGAATTCCACATACGGAATAACGAATCGAAAATCGTCACGTGTCTGCAGCAGTAACGACACACACAGATACGGCAGCACCAGCAGAATAACCATCACCGTTGTGCCACGATACGGACTACCTTCGGGAATAATCAGAAGCAGCGCCTGATTCGTGACATAGGCAAGCAGAATCCCAATCAGCAGACCAAAGTATGTTGCCGAAATCAAATCGATCCGCTTACGTCGAATCAATACATCTGCAACAGTGACCAGTTGTGTGATTGCCAAAAGTACCAGCGCTGCAATCCGCGGATGTTTGTCAATCGAACTCGGCAGGACAAGCTGCGTCGAATCAATAGAAGCGAAGTACCCTGCAATCGCCCCGGTGCATACAAAAAAGTATGCTATGCGCAGAATCTTAAGCAGCATGACAGAGTAGTGTGGGGATATGGAAGTAAGGACACACAGGCTAACAGCACAGTCTAGTATTCTTACAAGTCTGGCGACGAAGGCAACCAGCGGAGGAGTTCAATCGGAAATCAGCTGCAGCTCTGATCCCCCTGCATACCGCGTGTTTTCATCGCGCAATAAAAAAGAACGATGACGGGCCGCCAGGAAAGAGGCTTCGTCACCGTTCTTAATTTTTGACCGACAGTTCCACCCATGCTGATCATCGGTGGAACCCTGACAGACTCTTCATCTGTCGGTGTGTTCCCCCGCGAGGATTCCTCACGTTCCTCATCCAGCGTCTGGGCGGAAGATTCCGCCTTAACTTCGAACTTCAACTGAAACAGATCGCTACATCAAAATCCTAACTCGCATCAGTTATTAGTTTTGACAGCCGATCCAGGCAAATCCACGACAATCTGCCCGGTCATCTCCCGGCCGAAGTTCGTCAGAATGACTGCGAAACCTCACGCCGCATTCACATTAGTTGCAGGGAGCACAGCAGCTCGGAGCAACAGGAGCACAGCAGGTCGGCTCTGCAGGAGCACAGCAGGTCGGCTCTGCAGGAGCACAGCAGGTCGGCTCTGCAGGAGCACAACAGGTCGGCTCGCAGCACGGTGCAGGTTCACTGCATCCACCACAGCTGCTGTCACCGAACAGCTTAGGCATTCTGATTTTAGGCAGTCTGAACTTGGGCAATTTGAACCCGCTGAACAAGCCCTTCTTTGGAGTGCAGCAACCTTCATCACTGCAGGGAGCAGGTGCACTGCAGCTCGGCTCACACGGTGCAGGCGCACAGCAGCTCGGCTCACACGCTGCAGGTGCACAGCAGGTCGGCTCACACGCTGCAGGTGCACAGCAGGTCGGCTCACACGGTGCAGGTGCAGGAGCACAACAGGTGGGCTCTGCAGGAGCACAGCAGGTCGGCTCGCAGGCAGCCGGTGCACAACAGGTCGGCTCTGCAGGAGCACAGCATGTTGGTTCTGGAGAACAATCGCTGCCACAGCCATTGCTCTTGCTTCCGAACAGACCAAACAGGCCTGCATCAGCGCTGCTTGACATGGTCAACACGACCATCGCAGCTGTCAAAGTAATCCCTTTCATTGTTTCACTTCTCCTAACAACAGTGAGGGAACCGAGGATTGCGAAGATCAGAGAAACTCTCTGACCTCACATCCAGAAATTGGGTAACACTGGTGCTGTATTTCGGTCGAATCGGAAAGCTTGATTTACGCAAATGGCAACGATTGCCGGTGCCGTGGCCAACTGGACAGGACTGTTACGTTTGCAACGATTATCCGGTACTTCGCAGGGTATACAGGTCCTGTCCGCGGCCGTTTACCTGCCAAATATCTCAAACAGACTTTGATAACCCGGCATTGGAATGCCGGGTCAAAGGTGGCAGCATCACCGCCCGACATTTATGATGTTGCCTCCGGAAAGTTTTGCACCGGTTATGCTCTCTGCACCGGTCACAACCTTCCCGGGCAAACGGCGCGACACCACATTATCATCTGGCTTTTCTTCCCATGCCTGCCCCTGCATTTTCCGACGATGTCACGTTCTCCGTCAAATTCACTCACCGTTTGAAAATGACAGCAGACGTCTTTGGGACGGATGAATATGCACTGACAGCATTACTTGAGAAAACTGAGGAAAGAATTCCGCAGGTTCAGTTCTGGATTGATGAGCAGGTCTCATGTGCCAATCCGCAGCTGGCTCAGCGTATTCATGCATTCTGTCGCCGGCATTCACATCAGCTGGATCTGGCCGGAAACCTTCAGACTGTTCCCGGAGGTGAAGACGTCAAAAACGATGTCCATGTGATCGAACGAATGCTCAATTGTTTCAATCACGCTGATCTCGACCGAAGAAGTTATGTCGTGGTGATTGGGGGAGGTGCTGTCCTCGACGCCGTTGGATTTGCGGCGGCGATCGCACATCGGGGAATTCGACTCATTCGGCTGCCAACGACCACACTGGCCCAGGCAGATTCGGGAATCGGCGTTAAAAATAGTATTAATCTGTTCAAAAAAAAGAACTGGGTCGGCACGTTTGCTGTGCCTTGGGGAGTGATCAACGACAAAACCCTGTTAAGCACACTCAGTGACCGTGACTTCGCATGTGGTTTCGCTGAGGCCGTCAAGGTTGCACTTCTCAAAGATGCAGAATTTTTTCGTGATATTTGTGTGTCTGCTGAAGCAATCAGACAACGCGACAGTGCCTGCTGGTCTATTATCGCAGACTCCGCACGCTGGCATCTGAATCACATCACCCGCGGCGGGGACCCGTTCGAGATGATGGAAGCCAGACCGCTCGACTTTGGTCACTGGTCTGCACACAGGCTTGAGGCAATGACCAGCTTCGACCTGCGTCATGGTGAAGCGGTGGCTGTTGGAGTTGCCATTGACTGTGTTTATTCGTCTTTGGCTCACGGACTCCCCGCTACGGATGCCGATGCCGTCATCAACTGCCTGGACCAACTGGGTTTATTGATCGCGCACCGGGCGCTGAATGATACCGAACAACTGTTTAAGGGCCTGGAAGAATTTCGCCAGCATCTTGGCGGGCGGCTGACGGTGACAATGCTGCAAGGTGTCGGTAAGCCTGTCGATGTCCACGAGATCAATCACGGTCTGATGCGACAGGCAATTGAGACCGTCGTCGCACGAGTGACTGATTCAGGACGAAATAAACACGTCCGATAAATCCACGACTCAGAAATGAACAGGACACAGCCGGGAAGCGGACAGAATGTCCGTCAATCGCGTCGAATCATCTGACAGGACAGCGCCGCGTAGTCACTCACGTTCGCACGGACAGCCAGAAACGGGATCTGCCATTTAGCAGCAAACGACACGTCACACACAGCCACCGGCAGTCTGTCATGCTCACCATTATCGGAGTGGCCCGAAACACCTGACAACAGTCACGATAACCAATGTCGGGCCTGTCCGCTGACGACAGTGTGCATCCTCAGAACTTCCAGGTACTGGTACAAGCTGGTTCCTTTACTCAGTTTTACTCCGCCGAAATGTTAAAATACTCGGCTTCCGCCGAGTCCGATGCAGACAGGAGTCACTCCGCAGCACATGGTCGTCACATGGCAGCGCCAGGCCGGTGGTTCCTCGGGCCTTCCATCAAGAAAAATGGAAGGCAAATCGACAACCGCTATCGCATCGTTAACACCTTATGTCAACGTCGCCTGGTACAGAAAAGAGCAGACAGAATCAGCAGTCCACTCACGAAAACAAACTTAATTACTATTTCATACGAATGGACCGGAATTCAGGAAGTTCATCTGGCCAATTTTGTGTGGCCGACCACGACGCAACCGCTCTGATGAATACACCGGTCAATATCACAACCGGAAGGATTACGGCTCCGAGTGCCTGCAGGTATGTCCATTGCGTCCACCGGATGTCTTTATGTTTTTCTCCGATCAGCATGTGCGGTGTTACCTGTTGACTTATGAGTTATTGACTGGTCCCACAGTCCAATACGCCGAACAATATCTGTGACCTGTGATGAAATCCTGCCGTTTGCTCAGGTTGTCCGGAGACCGATTGCCCCCGGCACAGACGGGTAATCGGAAACATCAGGAGCAGCTATCATCCGGCAGCCCGGATCTCACCGATCGGTCATGAATTCAGCGAACCACAATTGATCAACAGGGACAACTCCGGTTGCGCGACTGAACAATGCCGGCAGCACATACACCATGACACCAATGCGGTTCGTATCGAAGGCCTCAGCGGGGCTTCGGCTGGCCCGGAAGACGTCGTTGTTTTTCTTCGTACGGTTGCTGGCGGAGGATGATGTGAAAACCATACTGGGTTTCTACAGGATCACTCACCTCACCAATTTTTAGTGTGAGTAGCGCGTTATTGAAAGGTTTGACCATAGCCCCGGGAAGAAACACCCCCAGATCTCCACCCTTTTCACTACTGGGCCCCTCCGAATATTCACGGGCCAGATTAGCGAAGTTGGTGCCGGTCTCCTTTGCTTTGACGGCAATTTCCTGAGCCAGCTTCAGCGCCTCCTCCTTCGTTCGGGTAATTCCAGAACCACTACCTGTCGCACTCCTGTGCATGATCAGAATATGGGACGCCGACAGCTTGGATTCGGCAGGCTGGGCGGAATCGGCAGGCTGGCCGCGTTCAAGCGACTCCATTACCTCCTCCGACTGAGTTGGCGGAATAGGCGGCAACTCACGCAGCACGGAGAGTGTCGATACCTCATTATCGTTTTGACCAAAATTGCCGCAACCACAGCAGACAGAGATTGCAGCAGCAGTGAACAGGAGAAAGGGTTGTCTAATGGACATAAAATCACCTTGTGAACACATACACAACACTTAACGTCGCATCCGACTGTCTCCGTCAGAGACAATGGTGCCCAAAGCTATTCTTGTTGGCAAATCAGTTCCGCTCAAGCCAAAGAGTGTGGGACCGAGTCACATTATTCAAATCATTGTGCTGAATCATCTACAGCAGACAGAACATGACATTCAGTTGAATGAATCACACTATTCACCCATCACTGGTTTGCTGCGGACAGAATCCTCAAACAAAACTGCAACGCTTCGTTGTTTTGTGCAGTAATCAATATAATTTCCAGACGAAAATACGGGCCGCTGCGATGAACTCTGGACTTCTGTGAGGTGGCAGCCCGAATCAGCAATTTTGCCGTTGAACCGGAAAATCTGAAATGAACCTAAATCGCTGGCAGATACTGCTGTTGATCCTGAACGCCGTTCATTCAGCTTCTGCGGCGTCAGCGGGTGACCTCAGTGTGAAAAACGCTTTGGGTCAGCGGATCATCGATCCGCGGCTGCCGCTGGCTGAAGTCCAGGCCTACACACAGTCCCGAATTCTGCCCATGCCGAAACTGACAACAGTCACCGACTGGGAAGCTTACGCGGGTCAGGTTCGTCAGGAAGTACTGAACAAAGTTGTCTTTCGCGGTGCCGCTCAGGCATGGCGATCCATCCCTCTGAATGTGGAATGGCTGGACACAATCGATGGAGGGAAAGGCTATCACATTCAGAAACTAAGGTATGAAATCCTGCCGGGGATGTGGATTCCGGCCTTGCTGTATGAACCTGATCATCTCACGGGAAAGGACCCCGTGGTGTTGAACGTCAATGGTCATGAACGTTCCGACGGTAAAGCAGTCGACTACAAACAGCTTCGGTGTATCAATCTGGCAAAACGCGGCATGATTGCTCTGAACGTCGAGTGGCTGGGCACGGGACAGCTGAACACCCCTGGCTTTAACCACTACCGCATGAATCAGCTCAATCTATGCGGAACAAGTGGACTGGCTCCGTTTTATCTTTCGATGAGTCACGGCCTGCAGATACTGCTTCAGCACCACAGTGCCGACCCCGGACGTGTTGCAGTCACCGGCCTGTCCGGAGGCGGATGGCAGACTATTTTCATATCGTCAATTGATGAACGCGTCACATTTTGCAATCCGGTTGCCGGCTACTCCAGCTTCCGAACACGCAGCCGATTCCTTTCGGATCTGGGTGACTCGGAACAAACTCCGTGTGACCTTGCTTCAATTACTGACTACCCGCAGTTGACGGCCATGCTGGCCCCGAGACCGGTATTGCTGACAAACAATGCTGAAGACAACTGCTGTTTTAAAGCTGAACACGCTCTGCCGCCTCTGCTGGAAGCCGCCAAACCTTTATATCAGTTGTACGGCAGGCCCTCCCACCTGCGATACCATATCAATCACGACCCCGGAACACACAATTTCGGTCTCGACAATCGCCAGCAACTGTACACAGCACTTGGAGACTTTTTTTATCCGGATCTTCCGCAATTCAAGCGATCGGAAATTCCCGCCCGCGACGAAATCAAGACCAGTTCAGAACTGTTTGTTGAACTTCCGTCAGACAATCTGGACTTCAACAGCCTGGCCCTCCGGATTGCCAAACGGCATCAGCGCAGCCTGCCGCACAATTCTCAGGACCTGGCAAGCTGGCAGGAGAAACAGCGGAAAAAGCTGTCGGAACTGGTCCGGGCACACAACTATCAGACAGTTGCGATCGACCAGTCATCACACTCAGATACAGCCCGATCCGTAACGTGGCGATGGCTCCGCATCGATGGAAACTGGACGGTCCCCTCAGTGGAACTCAGCACACCACAGACCGACCCGACAAAGCTGGCAATTGTCATTTCGGATCAGGGACGAGCGACAGCGACACCCAAAACATCCGTGCTCCTTTCAGCGGGATATCGGGTGCTGGCACTGGATCCGTTTTATTTTGGTGAATCCAGGATTTCCGAACGCGACTTTCTGTATGCGATTCTCGTTTCCAGTCTGGGTGACCGGCCCCTTGGCATTCAGGCCAGCCAGATTCGCAGTGTCGCGCGATGGGCAAAGGAGGAACAGGGTATTAACCGGATCAGACTCATCGCTGACGGCCCCCGGACCTCCCTGATCGCCATGGTCGCCGCCGCACTGTCTGCAGATGAAATTGACATGGTCGAAACCACCGATTCGCTGGGAAGTCTGCGGGAGCTCATTGAACAGAACAGGGGCATGAACGAAGTGCCGGAGTCGCTGTGTTTCGGGCTTCTTGAATACTTCGATATCGTACAACTCGCAGCACTGGTGATTCCGCGAAAAATACAGTTCCACGGTGTCTCTGAAACAATTCACCGGAAAGTTCGTCCGGTCCTTGCCCGACTGCAAAACTAATCATCCGATTCGATTGTCACACAATGTTACTCCGGCTGAGAATGCTGGTACAATTGGAGTCACACCTTGACTGCCGAAACAACGTTCTCGTGGCGATTTCAATTGAGATTTTTCAGCAGGGTCCGACCAGTGAAAACAGTCCTTCACAATGATCGTAAACACCGCAGCCTCGGCGTACGGTGCACCTCTATCTCCGCGTATCTGTTTCGGCTGTTTGTCGGTTGTGCAGTCATCTGTACCGTCCGGTTCGTCCCGTCTGTTACACTGGCGGATGACACGGACATACCAGTAACAACCTCAGTCATTGAACCGGCCGATGTCTTCGTACATATCAAACTGGTGAACAAAGAACTCGAACATCTGCGGTTCGTAATGGGACGCCCCAAAAATGACCAGCCTGAACTGGACGTCACCAACGCAGCGCCCCGGGAAGTTTTTTTTCAGGCACTGACACTGTTTCGTAAAGCAGACAGACTGAGCTTCGAATACACACGTCAATACGGTGAAGAACCGGAAATTCCATCAGAAAACATCGAAACGGCCACCGTGTTCAATACAGTCGATGCAGCGCTCGAACGACTTCGCAGCGTCAAACAGCGACTGGGAATTTCCTACAGGGCCACACCATCGTCACCAGCCCCCTCACACACCCCCACACATGTCTTCCGTGAAATTGTGCAGGCCAACCGACAGTTGAATCTCCTGCTGGACAGACAGTTTTCACCTGCCGATGTCTATCAGCAGGTCACCGCCGCAGTTGGTTATGCCTCACAGGTACTGGCTCAGTTTCCTGAGGCAACTCGTCTACCCGCCGTGCCCAAATTCATTCCGGGAAAACAACCAACTGACGTGTATCAGCGTCTGACCGTGTGTCTGGAACGCGTTCGACGAATCAGTGAAATATCGGGGCAAAACATGCTGACACTCACTGTCACTGAAGAACAGTGGGCAGTCGCTACATCAAGCGACGTTTACGACGTGGCTTCCCTGCTGGTTTCGGAACTGGCCTTTCTGCACTCACAGCTGCCAAATGCGAAAATGCCCCGTCGAGTCGTCCATCCGGGACGTCGCTTTCCGTCCCACGTGTATCAGCGTGCAGGTCTTCTGGAACGACAGCTGATGGAGTTGGAACATTGCGTCACCGCACAGCCGGACTGGCTGCAGTCGGACAGCACAGAACCATGAACTCTTCGTTCCGGAAAATTTCGCGGCGACAGCCGGATGAGATTGGCGGTCAGCCTCGCGACTCGCTCTTCTCCCTCCTGCTGCAGTCACATTTGTTCATAGCAGCACTCGGACTGTTTGTGTTGCTGGCAATGCTGGGAATCACAGTTTGGTTCCGCGCAAACACAATTCGTCTGGCAGAATTGAGGGGCCCAACAGCACAAACGTCAGCAAGAGCACTGGCTGGAGTGGAACGGTCGCTGGCGTCGTTGCGCGGCTGGATTTTGGTCGGCGACGAGTCACTGCGTGAAGGACGGCAAAGAGCATGGGATGAGGACATCGAACCGGCGATCGAAGAATTACAGCAGCTGAATCGATACTGGGTTCGTTCCAGGGACCGCGATCATCTGGCAGAGATCATTGTAACACTCCGAGATTTGAAGGAAGCCCAGTGGTGGATTGAAGACACCGCCCGCCGGCCGGGCAATGAGCCGGCCCGTGTGATCCTCGACCTGGACGTTCGCGGGCCTGCGGAAGACATCTTCACAGCAATCACGGGCATGATCGATCTGGAAAAAGACCTGGACCATGAGCCAGGTCGCAAAAAATTGCTGGGACTTTTCGCAGATCTGCGTGCCGGAATTACCTATTCGGAAATCAGACTTAGCCGGTATGTTGCATCCGGGGAAGAAGGAGAGATTGACATTTTTCGGCAACGGTTGCAGGCAGTGAATCGACATCGAACCGGTGTCGATTCACGTATCGAACTGCTGACCGCAGACCAGCGTGAGTTGTGGATGCTGGTCACCGATGAACTGCCGGCGTTTGGACAACTTGCTGAAAATGTTATTACCGCCAGGTTGGCGGCAGACCACAACGTGGCCAACTATTTGCTAAAAACAGATGCCATTCCGCTGGCTGAGCACGTAACGAGTCTGCTTCGCGATCTGTCTGCAGACCAGAAACGGCTGATGCAACAGGATGCGTCTCTGGTAATCAAAATATTAAACTGGACGATCGGGACAGGAGTTGCGATGGTAGCGGCATTGGCACTGGCAGCGTTCTTCGTCTCCGACTACAGCGCTCGCCGACTGTCTGAACCGATCGTCCGTCTGGCACATGCCAGTACTGATCTGGCTGAAGGACGGCTGCGTGATGACATCCTGATTCGCGGCAACAATGAACTCGCGTACCTGACCTCGTCATTTAATTCCATGCGTCGACGCGTGGAGAAAAACGTACAGGCAGCAAAGGATTCTGAAAAAAGGATGCGAATCGTATTCGATTCGGCAGCGAACGGAATGCTGCTTGTCGATGACGGCGGCCGCATCATTATGGCCAATTCACAGATCGAATCGCTGTTTGGACACCCGGAACACCAGTTGATCGGCCAGTCAGTTGACCGCCTGGTTCCGGACCGAATGCAGAGTGAGCACCCGGTACTTCCGTCAGCCTGGTTTACTGAACCAATATCCGGAAGGATCGGCATGGGACGCGATCTCACGGGTGTTCATCGTGACGGACATAACATTGAAGTCGAAGTCGAACTGAGGCCCGTGCAGACTGATCAAGGTACATTTGGCCTGGCATCGGTGATCGACATCACGGAACGCAAACAATACGAACAGCAGTTGATCGACGCACTTAACGCGGCAGAAACAGCCAACCAGGCCAAAAGTTCGTTTCTGGCGAACATGAGCCACGAGATTCGTACGCCCATGAATGGCATCATCGGGATGGCTGATTTGCTGTCGACAACACGGATTGACGAAAAGCAAAGAGAGTTTCTTGGAACTCTCCATGATTCAGCTCAGGCTCTGCTGCGGTTACTGAACGATATTCTGGACCTATCCCGAATCGAATCCGGCCGGCTGCAGTCGGACAACGATGATTTTTCAGTTTCGGACTGTGTGATCCGAGCCATACGAACAGTACTGCCGGTTGCCGATCAAAAAAATCTCGAATTGAACTGCCGGATCTCACCTCAGGTTCCGCAGTGGTTGTGGGGAGACTCCGGTCGATTGCGTCAGATCCTCGTGAACCTGGTTGATAACGCCGTAAAGTTCACGCTTCACGGAGAAGTGTTTGTTGACGTCGAACTGGATTTGTTAACCCGCACCAATGCCACTGCCGATTCACCGCGGCCGGAACGTGATGATCCACAGGACGATTCCGTCCGACTTCGTATTTCCGTTCGTGACACCGGCATCGGAATTCCGCGGGACAAGCATGAAACGATTTTCAATGCCTTTGAGCAGGCTGAAGCTTCGACGACTCGACGCTTCGGAGGCTCCGGTCTTGGTTTGTCGATTTCCAGACAGCTTGTAGCAATGATGAATGGCGAAATCGAACTCGAAAGTGAACCCGGCGTCGGAACAACCTTCTACTTCACCGGCGAATTCAAACAGGGAAAGGAGTCTCCCCAAAAGACGACACCGGATCTCTCGTGTCTCAGCAGTCTGCCGGTACTGGTTGTGGATGGTAATCAGACCCGTCGCAGAATTCTGGAGGAACTGCTGCTCCACTGGAAGATGGTTCCCACTCTTGCGGCCGACGTCCGGTCCGGCATCGATGCTTTTTCTCACGCCGCCTCCGCCGGCCGGCCGTTTCAGCTGATGCTGCTGGATCATAACATGCCGGAGATGACAGGACCGGACCTGAAGGATCATCTTCAGTCCGACCGGGACAACTGTGTGCTGTTCATACTTTCGTCATCAAGGCATCCCGATGAGCTCGGAGAACTTCAGCACGATATCTGCCGAGTGATGAGCAGGCCGCTTCTGTCTTCCGATCTGCTTGAGAAGCTCCTTCGGCAGTTCGGCCGGCCAGGCGACACAGAATCCGTCTCTGTCGACAGTGAATCAGATTCAGACAACCAGTCCGCGAACTCCGACAGAGATGGCTGCACAGTTCTGCTGGTCGAAGACAATCATGTCAACCAGATCGTTGCCCGCGGACTTCTGGAGCTTGCGAACCACAAAGTCGTTGTTACAGAAAACGGTCAGCAGGCACTCGACGCACTAAAACGACAGTCATTTGACGTGGTACTGATGGACATGCAAATGCCAGTGATGGACGGGCGCGAAGCCATCCGCAGAATCCGCAACCACGAACACAAAACCGGCCGACACCAGATCATCGTGGCACTCACCGCGGAAGCCATGAGTCACGACCGGGAAAGCTGCATAGCGTCCGGCGCCGATGACTATTTGTCAAAACCACTGACCGCCGAACAACTCCACGCAGCAATCGATCGTCTGCAGCACTCGAATGGTCCTTCAGTACCGGAAAATCAAAGTCCCGAAGTGCAATCACGGGCTCGCACTCATTCCGACTCTGTCGACGACTCTTCTGTCGAAACGGCATCGCCGGATAAAGAATTGATACATCACACTGAAATCATCGACTGGGACAACGCAGCAAAAAACATTCCCGGCGGGAATCGGGCTATCGCATCCCTGGCTGCCGTCTTCCGTAAAGAATGCCAAGGACTTTTGGCTGAAATGAACGCCGGCCTGGCGTCTAAGGATGTCCCGGCCGTGACACACGGAGCCCACACTCTGAAGAGTTCTGCCGGTTGGTTCGGCGCCGCGGCCGTTGTGGAACTGTCAGCTACCATCGAAAAACTCGGGCGTGAGGACCGTCTTTCGGAACTGGAGACTCCGCTGGGTGAACTCAGTGAGTGCGTCGAACTCATGCAGAACGCTCTGGACGAATTCATTCAGCAAAACAGTTAATCGCAGATCACATCAGCCAGCGTTGAACGTAACCAGGCTGTTCCGGATTACCGGTCAGTTCCAACACCGAATCACTCAGCTCAGACAGGGCTCTCAAAATGTGTGGCGGCAGCCGACTCACAGGATGCACACTCGTTTCTTGAATGAATTTCCAGATGGTGTTCCAGCAGGCAATGGATTCCGCCTGCAGCAGTACACGTTCCGCTGGAGTTCTGAACAGTATTCCGGTCAGGCTGTCAACGACCGAATTCAGCGGCACCTGTAAACAGTCACATACATCAAGTGCCTTCAGAAAACCAAAGACCAGCAGCAGACGGGACGAACGAAGTTTGACGTTCAATGCCAGTGATTTTGCAGAGTCATTCGTATCCGTCCAGCACGTACGAGACCTCAGGCTGCGCCAATAGCGGTGGACGTCCTGCCACAACCAGTGAAACGGTCCGGCCTCTTCAAACATCAGTGCGACCCGTGTCTCTGAATACCAGACAAGGATGTCCTTCTGAAGTTCGAGAAATCGAGACTCAGAGAAGACCGGCTGAGCGTCCATGAGCAACTGGATCCGGTGTCCAAACGTAATAAGGCTTTCATCAATGCGACCTTTGCTCGCCGGATCAACAAGATCATTCCAGCGTGCGCACACCGAGAACACTCCGCCGGCTTTGGGACGCGCTGCGCCAAGAACATCCAGTCGATCCCAAACCAAAGCGACCGCGTCCGCGGCTTCGGTGTCTGTTATATTCCTGTGACGATCGTCCGCCACAATGATCAAATCAATATCAGAAGCAGAATGAGCTTCCATCCGGGCCAGTGATCCGGACACTGCCACGCAGGCTGCGAAATCCGGCAGACACTGATGGATTACTTCCTGTATTTGATCATATCGATCGGCAGAGTAACTCCAGGCGGACGCAAGTTCAGGAGCAGCAGACACATCAAATTCGGGCTGCCGTTGATTTGGTCGCTGCATCATGTCTCACACAAACTTATCGTTTCCGCCGGTCTGTTTGCGGAATGCACGTGGTTGAACACTAGTCGGAACACATCGCGACATCCAGCAAGGATTCCTAACTCACAGAGTGACCGTTTCCGGGGTGAGAGTCCGTGTAACGACGGTTGAACAGACGATGCTGAGCAGGTTCAGTCATCACGCGGCATGTCAGAAATACAAAAGCCAAAGAATCCGTGGGGTACCGGGATTCATCATTCCGTCGGATTCGCTCACTGGCAGCCCCCATCCCTGACTGATAACATCGGCAGTTCACCGGACATGTGCCATCAGACTCACCGGATTGCCTCAGCCAAACAACCATCTGCCCCACAACTCTTCGGGACCGATTTCACCTGAAAGCCACCAGCTATGCCTGCTCAATTCGGCCGAACTGCGTTTAGGTCGCAGTTCCTGATTTGTTCAATAAGTCTCAGCCTGCTGATCACTGCAGGATGCGACAGCGGGGGATCCGGAACCGGCGGTGATTCCGGTGGCAGCCAGAGTCCGGACAGCGGAACGTCGATCAGCTTTGTCAGTATTGGAACTGCCCCCCAAGGTGGAGTGTTCTACACCGTGGGAGCTGCAGTGGGAGATGTACTCGCTCAACACAAGGCGGACACCGGCTGGCGAGGAGTGACGGCCGAATCTACCGGTGGAACCCTGGAAAACCTGCGATTGCTGGATTCAGGCGACATTCAGATTGGCATGGCCAATTCCACGATTACGTATTTCGCTGTTAAAGGAGAAGGCGGTTTTGAGAAGCCACACGATGTCAAATCCGTCATGACTTTGTTTCCGCTGATTGCAACATTCGTAACCAAAGAAGACTCAGGCATCAGAACCATCGAAGACCTCAAAGGCAAACGTGTCGTCGTGGGCCCTGAAGGCGCAGGTTTTGAATACTTCATTCGGCCCATTCTGAAAGCACACGGCCTGACCTATGAGGACTTTGACGAAAGAACTGCCAACATGGCACAGTCTGTGGGTTTCCTGCAGGACGGCTCGGTGGACGCCACGTTCATCGGCGGCGGTCTGAAGGCACCGGCCATAACGAATGCCGACTCCACCATGGATATCTTTTTGGTGCCATATGGTGAGGAACAACGGCAAACACTGGTGGAGAATCTGCCGTCTTTCAGTAAAGCCACAATCCCTGCCAAAACATACCGTACCCATACAGAAGCGTTCGAGGGCCTGAACGTTGGGTCAGCACATCTGATTGTCCGAGGCGATGCAGATGAAGACTTCGTTTACAGCATCACCAAAATCATTTGGGAAAACCGGGCAACCATTGCCGAAAAACACGCGGCCGCACGGGCAATTCGTGAAAAGAACGTTGTTCGTGAAACCGGCACAGCGTTCCATCCCGGAGCTGTCCGCTACTACCGTGAAGCCGGCATCTGGCCGGATGCTGATGCAGCTTCGGACGACACTACGGATTCCGAAGCTGCTGCTGACGAGTCTGGTGATCAAAATTCAGACAATCCCGTTAAAACGGACGATCAGGGATCCTGAGAATGATCGATCGGGTTCGTCAATTTCTTGTCGGCGTGCTCAGCGTCGCAATCTCGGTGTTCACC
The DNA here is from genome assembly GCA_022447225.1 of Fuerstiella sp. Taxonomy (NCBI): domain Bacteria; kingdom Pseudomonadati; phylum Planctomycetota; class Planctomycetia; order Planctomycetales; family Planctomycetaceae; genus Fuerstiella; species Fuerstiella sp. Next base: position 354,626 of record JAKVAZ010000006.1, read on the forward strand.
ATCTACGAAGTGAACTACGGAGCCCTTTCACCGCTCTCCCGACTGTCGGTCTTCTGTCTGCTCGGTTCAGCGTTATGCTTCCTGATGTATCCGATTCACAGGAAGCTCGGTGGAGTCAAAGCTCTGCGCGTTGTGGACGTTCTTCTGGCAGCCGCAATTGTCAGCTGCTGCGGTTACCTGATTTACCAGGGCAATACACTGGCTGCACGAGCCGGTAAATTTAACGAAACCGATTTTGCGGTTGCGATTGCCGGAACGCTGCTCATCCTGGAAGCCACACGTCGATCGATTGGCTGGGCTTTGCCGATCCTGGCCGGATCTTTCCTGACATACGCGCTGTACGGTTCGAGTATGCCGGACTGGCTGTTTCCACACCGCGGTTATTCCGTGGAACGCATCGCTGCACAGTGCTTCCTGCGAACCGAAGGCGTGTTCTCAATCGCAATGAGCGTGATGTTTACGTACGTGTTTCTGTTTGTGGTATTCGGTGCTTTTCTTGAAATCAGTGGTGCAACACAGTTCATCGTCGATTTTGCCAAACGGATATTCGGTCGAAGCCCAGGTGGCCCGGCCAAAGTCGCGGTTCTGGCCAGCGGATTAATGGGATCACTGTCGGGAAGTGCTGTGGCCAACGCAGTCACAACCGGTACGTTTACAATCCCGATGATGCGCAGCGCCGGATTCAAACCTCATATTGCCGGCGGAATCACGGCCGCAGCAGCTTCAGGTGGAGCCCTTGTTCCTCCGGTGATGGGTGCCGGGGCCTATATGATGCTGGAACTGATTGACGACGTGACGTTCGTGCAGATCGCCAGAGCCGCGCTGGTCCCTGCAATTCTGTACTATCTGTCAATTCTGCTGTTCGTACACTTCTTCTCGCGTCGAGTCGGAGCAGATGCACCGACCGAGTCGCCTGCAGATTCCGTTTCACTGTTTCAATACAACGGACTGGTGTTCTTTGGAGCACTCGGGGCACTGATCACGTTTCTGTTCTTTAAGACGCCGTTTCGAGCCGTCACGTATTCGCTGCAGCTGATTCTGGTGCTCACGATTCTGAGCCCCCGCATGGCGGTTTCCATCACCAATCGCGTGGTTGCCCTGATGGTGTTTGCCGGTGTCACCGGAACCGTGGCGTATTGCCGGGCAAATTGGAACCAACTGGTCAACACAGAAGCCGGCTGGGCACAAACAGTCGCCACAGTTCTTAGGCCGGATGATCGACTGGTCCTTTCCGATTTTGATACCTGGGCAGATGCTGCCATTCCCGGCATGCTGCTCGTACTGCTCATCGGTCTGCTTAATGTTCAGTGGCGTCCCATGATTATGGACGCATTCAGTCGTTCTGCTCGCGGAGGTGTTTCACTGGTTTCCGCCAGTGCCTGTGTGGGCGTGGTGATTGGTGTGGTTTCACTGACGGGTGTTGGCACCGCCTTTCCAAATGCGATCATCCCCCTGGCTGAACGAAGTCTGTTCCTGGCCCTGCTGGCGATCATGGGCTGTTCGATCGTCCTGGGAATGGGTCTGCCGTCGGCCGTGTGTTATCTGCTGATGGCAACGCTGATCGGCCCGGTCCTTAATAAACTGGGAGTACCGCCCCTGGCCGCACATCTGTTTATATTTTACTTCGGCATGATGTCCATGGTAACGCCCCCGGTCGCACTGGCCGCGTACGCCAGCGCCGGTATTGCCGAATCAAGAATCATGCCCACGGCGTTTGCAGGATTTCGATTTGCCCTGGTTGGATTTACTCTTCCATTCATGTTTGTCTATCGACCGGAACTGCTGCTGATGAACCCGGAAGGGGGGCCCGCTGCATTGATGCCCGCGATCATGCAAATCTCAATGGCTGCTGTCGGCATTGTCGCACTGTCTGTCGGTCTCGCCGGCTATTTTTTCTGCCGCACCGGCATTTTGCTGAGAACCCTGATTCTGATCGCCGCCGCCATGTTGCTCACACCTGACGTAACGATCGGGGAAATCAATCTGGGTATGGCCACCAACGTAACGGCATTGACACTGTTTGTGTTTGTCACCGGACTTAATTTCATGCAGTCACGATCACCTTCCACAGCAGAACAGACCGGCAAATGAATGTCAGATACGTCATCTGGCTGTTGATCCTGCTGCTGGTGATTCTGCATCAGGATCTTTGGCTGTGGTCCGACGGTCGACTGATCATGGGATTCCTGCCGGCCGGTCTGGCCTATCACATCGGACTAACGATCGCTGCCGCCGTAACCTGGTGGCTGGCCACAAAGCTCGTCTGGCCGGCCGATGATGTCACGCCCGACCCCGATTCGGGAGGATCCGAATCTTGATCCAACTGGCCATCATAGCCGGATACTTTATTCTGCTGATCGCTGTCGGAATCCTGTCCAGCCGGCTGTTTCGAGGCACCAGTCAGGATTACATGCTGGCCAGTCATTCGATCGGCCCTTTCCTGCTGTTGATGTCGCTGTTCGGCACAACAATGACCGCCTTCGCCCTGGTGGGTTCAACCGGCAAGGCCTACCAGATCGGAATCGGAGTGTATGGACTCATGGCCTCTTCCAGTGCCATTGTCCATTCACTGTGTTTCTTTTTAATCGGGATTCCCATGTGGAAACTGGGACGCCAACACGGATACACCACACAAATTCAGTTCTTTCGGGATCGCCTTGAATGTAATCACATCGGCCTGTTGCTGTTCCCAATTCTGGTGGGGCTGATCATCCCCTACCTGTTGATCGGCGTCCTAGGTGGTGGAACGGTTATTCAAAAAGTCACAGTCGGTGCCTTTCCCGGTTCCTTCGCAGAATTCAACGGGGGAGTGCCGCCGTGGCTCGGATCCCTGGTGATCTGCATGATCGTGCTGGCCTACGTGTTCGCAGGGGGCATGCGCGGAACCGCATGGGCCAACGCATTCCAAACGTCCGTATTCATCATTCTGGGTGTCGTCACGTTTCTGATAATCGCCGGCCGTATCGGAGGACAGGACAGTCTGCTGGGCAGTCTTCAGGCAGCGACTCAGAACGTTCAGCAGCGGCACCCGGAAATGCTCACCCGTGATAAACTGCCACCGGCTTTGTTCTTCAGTTTCATGCTGGTGCCACTGTCTGCTGGTATGTTTCCTCACCTGTTTCAGCACTGGCTCACTGCCAAAAATGTCGACAGCTTCCGACTGCCGATCGTGGTACATCCGATCTTCATCATGCTGGTCTGGGCTCCCTGTGTGCTGGTCGGAATCTGGGCCACGTCAGCAACAGTCGGAGACGAACTGCTGATTCCGGAGGGAACCAGTCCGAATGCAGTGCTGGCAATGATGGTGACCAGACTATCCGGACCTGTGCTGTCCGGACTGCTGACAGCCGGCATTCTGGCTGCAATCATGTCATCGCTCGACAGTCAATTTTTGTGTGTTGGTACGATGTTTACCAAGGACATCGTTGAACACTACGCCGGCCGCGACCGATTCACCGATCGGCAGATCGTCGTGATTGCACGAGGCTTCGTGGTGGCGGTCGTGGCAGTCACCTATGTTCTGAGTCTGCTGGAACCGCGCGCAGTCTTTGAACTTGGCACCTGGTGTTTCAGTGGATTTTCGGCACTGGTCCCGTTGGCAATTGCCGCTATCTACTGGAAACGACTGACGGCCGCCGGCGCCTGCGCCTCCGTCGTCGCAGCGGCGACGACCTGGATCTACTTTTTTGTGCAGTCGGACTTTGCGATGAATCCCAGGTACTCGTTTTTCGGAATGCTGCCCTGTGTCGGCATGGTTGCCGTGTCTGTTTCAGTATTGGTTCTTGTGTCACTGCTGACGCGACCTCCAGGGGAACAGTCACTACAACGATTCTTTCCTCCCTCCGAGTGATTCAATTTCTTCTGTTTCTTGCCCTGCGGTGCAGGGTTTTCTGCAGCCTGTCACCGGTGACTGTAATCGGCAACCATTGCCTCGCGTCAAAAGCAGTCGAAATACCGGTCTTCCACACGAGACAACCATTCAGGCATCAACGTCTACTGATATTCTGAAGGTGATTCCCTCTCCTCTCCGTTTTGACTGCCGGACTTGACGCTCAGGTTACTTCCGACAGGCCAATCATCAGGTTCCTCAGACAGAATCGATGACGTTTGTAGTGAACAAATTCATCGGCACCGTTCGTATTTTCCGCAATCGCGAAGTGATCTTGCATGTCGAACGATGAAAGCGGAAAATGTCGGCCACCAGCCACTCCAGGGAGCGAAATCGCCATTAGTCCGTGGATCGATCGTGCGGCGACAAAACTCTCACTTTCTGTGAAAATGATTGCAGCAAGGCGTACTGACAAACGATACAGTTGTGTTTGCAGGCGGTAAGAAGTACCAACTCTTCTTTTTTCCTTCCAGGAGGTTTTTAATGCGTTCGACGACGGTTGCTATGGCGTTGGCTGTGTTTGCACTGATTGGTTGCGGCGACAGTGCCGACAATCCAGCAAGTGCTGACCACAATGCCGTCAGTCCAGCGACTGACAACGTTAATCCCTCTGACACTGAGCAAATGACAGAAGGAATACAGTTGGTCACACTCAGATTGCCGGGAATGACCTGAAGGGGCTGCGAGGCCTCAGTTCGAGGCGCTTTATCCAACGTTGCTGGCTTGACAGAACTGAAGACAGATATTCCGAGTCGTTTTTGCAGTTTCCAGGTCAGTAAAGACTTCGACTTTAAGGAGAAATTAACCGAACTGGCTGCCAGTAATTCACACATCGAAGGATTCGAAATCCAGTAATTTCGTTTCTCGGCTGAAATATCGACACCCGAGGGCACGTGACGACACGTGCCCTTTTGTTTGCGCTGGTCAGTCGGTCAGCAGCCGATATGGACAACATGTATTCCTCAGGCGAAATACCGGATACTGTTGTTGAGCCTGCCGATTTGGGAGCGACGAGCAAACTTCCTCGCTACCGGAAAGAAATACAAACGCCTTCACATGGTTGCAAAATGGCACCAATGGAATGACTCGCAGATAAGATCACTGGACAGGACAGCCGACATGCACCGGAGAAGATTTTTCGAAAGAACCTTGCAGGTGACAGGCGGAATGGGCTGCCTGCCTTCAGGATTGTGTGCCGCCAGACAGACGCAATCACCGGAATCAACAACTTCGACGCCGGACAGAACCGCGGACAGCAGACAAGGTCAGTCGATGAACCGTAATTCGGCGGTCGTGGATGCTTATTCTGCCTGTGTCAAATTGACGGATCTGGAACGGGCCAACATCAATGTGGTGATCCAGGCCGTCACCTCCGAAGAACTCCTGGTACAGATTCCTCCCAATGCGGATTCAGCCGCTCCGCCACCGGGTGTCGACATCTGGGAAAACGTGTTCACCGGTGAGGACGTCGTCAAACGAATCCGACAGTCGATCGACCGGCAGCTGGAAGATATTGAAGCTTCCACAGACCGCATCGCACTGGCCCTGACCGTTGAAGAGGCAGTGCAGATTGTGCAGGAAGGAAAAATCGCTCTGTTCCTGATGCTCAAAAGCGGATGGATCAACCACGATCTGGAAGTCCTGCGCATGTATTATCGTCTGGGAATCCGTGTGATGGCCCTGTGCCACCTGGCGTCATTTGCCTGGTCGGACTCCAGTGCCGAGCTAAAAGAACGTCCCGGTCTTTCGGAATTCGGCCGTGACGTGGTCCGCGAATGCAATCAACTGGGAATCCTGATTGATGTGTCACACGCATCGGATGCAACGTTTTGGCATACGCTGGAAACCACTCAAATGCCGATCATTTCTTCCCATTCCCGCTGTCGAGCACTGTCAAACAGCATGCGGGATTTGAGCGATGATATGCTGGTAGCCATCTCACGAAACGGCGGTGTCGCAGGAATTCTAGCGGCAACTCCCCGGACAAATACTGAGCGGACAAACGCCCGACTCCAACGTGACCGTGCGCTGGCGAATCGTTTCTCAGACCCGTTCGAACTGGCCGCCGCCAAACGGCAAGATGCGATTGTCTGGTCAACGAAACTGAATCTTCGCCACATTGACTACGCCGTCAAAATGGCGGGCATCAATCACGTCGCCGTTGCTTCACACTGCCAGAGTGTTCCACAATGGCAGGAATTTTCTGACGTGCTTGTCCGTCACGGCTACAGTCCGGACGAGGCCGACAGAATTCTGGGAGGAAATGTGCTGCGTGTGCTGGAACAGGGCAACGGCCAGGCGGACTAACGCACTTCGCGTTCATCGTTCTTCCGGGTGTGTTGTTTGTTTTCTCCGTATCGTTGCTCAACAACCGTGTCTCGCGTCACAGGACACGGTGCCTTTCGCTGATTCATCGCCGCAAGTTCCCGGCTACATATAAAGTTCGGTAACCGGCGACCCCAGATAGACGGGATAGGGACGTCCGGTCATATCGTGGTAGATGCTGTCCTGAGGAATCCCCAGAGCATCGAAAATTGTTGCTGCAACGTCCTCCGGCGTCCTGGGACATTCGTGAGGATATCCACCAATGCGGTCTGAGGAACCAACAATGTTTCCACCGGTGACCCCACCTCCTGCAAACAGGATGGTCTGCAGTGCCCCCCAGTGGTCACGACCTGGCCGGCGTCCCGGCTGAGGTGATGAAATCCGCGGCGTCCGACCAAACTCTCCACACATCACCACCAGCGTTTCATCCAGCAGCCCGCGCTGCTGCAGATCCTCCAGAAACGACGAAACGGCAAGATCCATCGGTGGCAGCAGCGATTCTTTCAGCAGCGGAAACGCACGGCGGTGCAGGTCCCAGGTTCCGTTCCGCCCCAGGGAAACCTGAATCATGTTGACACCCGCCTCCAGCAGGTGTCGGGTCAGCAGCAGAGACCAGCCAAACTTGTTGTGACCATACCGATCCTGCCGTTTGTCCTGTTCCGTGAAACCATTCAGCGCCTTCTGAACCCGGGAGGACGTCACCATCGACGCGGCTCGGGCTCGAAACGAATCGTGAGTCCGGGCATCGGGACCAGGCACCGGTCGGACCCTGCAACGTTCCAGCGAATCCAGAAGCGACAGCCGTTGATCCAGTCGGACTCGGTCCGCCCCCTGTGGAACATTCAGTGACGTGGCGGCGAACACCGGACCAGGAACCGTATGATTGTGCTGCAGTCCGAAAGCGAACACGGCATCGTCATCACCGTCGTCAAAACAGTTCGGACACGCTCCCCAGCCCAGACACCTGGATGCAGCCTGCACCAGCCAGGGATCGTGCTGCCGCCCCAGCCTGCCCCCCTGCTGACCTGGAACCGTCTGCCCGGTGCCGCTGCCGCGCCCGACGTACTCAGGCAGCACAGCTGATCCCGGCAGTTGTTCGGCTCCCGGTCGAAAGTATCCTGCCAAAGAAGCAATCCCGGGAGCATCACCTGTATCCGGTTCTTTGGTTTCGGGGGTGAGCGCCGGAACCCGTGTGTCGCCGGAGGTCATGATCGTGGTGCCGGCGATATGATCATTGCTGTGGTGATGAACAGATCGCAACAGTGCGATTTTTCCGGCCTGTTTTGCCAGCAACGGCAGGTGCTCGCAAAACAGCATTCCTGGCACGGCCGTTTCAATGGCGTTGAACTCTCCCCGGACCTCAGCTGTGGCCATCGGTTTGGGATCGAATGTTTCGTGCTGTGGAGGTCCGCCGGGCAGAAAGATGTAGACCACCTTCTTCGCGGGGGGAAGCATCATTGTGTCTGAAACGGTACGAGCCCTGGCAACATTCTGTGCATTGAGGCCCAGCAGTCCGATCGCCCCGCTTTGGATCATCTCCCGACGGTGGACCCGCGGATGTGGCAGGGTGGAACGAGTTGTGCTCATGAGAGATCTCCAGCGCTGCTGCAGTGAATCCCGCACGGTCGGTGTTCGGAACGACGATGGCAGATTCACTCGAATCGTTCAGAACGCGTACCATCAGTCTAACATTTCGACACCGAATTGCGTCTCTCGTTTTGACAAAACCCGGATGACTATTGACAATTGAAGTCAGGAACGGGCGCAATATGACAGGTATCTGTCCATTTCCGGCCCAGGGGTCGTGTGGACAGGTCGGGACTAACATGGCACACTCAGACTTCACGGTGGGTCCACCGCTGCAGCACAGATTCAATCACTGCTGACCAGACCGTATACGGGGTTGCACGATGACCGATCACGAAGCAATTCAGGGCAACTGGATTTCGGTCGCACCGAGCAGGCCCGGCTACGAAATCCCCATTCGTGCTGAACAGATGGGGTCCAAGCTCAAATACCGGCTGCAGACGGACAGCGATCCCAAACGAATTTTCATCGAACATGGCGATGCGGGCAATCGAACACATTCGTCTGCCCGCGGAGTCTACGAATTATCCGGTGACCGGCTGACCGTGCGATGGACGTATCTGGACGAGACATTGCCGGAGTCGGTCAACGCCGACGGCACTTCAGGTTCAGTCCTGCATCTCCGCCGTGTCATTCGATAAGAGCGGTTGAGCCGGGGGCGCTGCGGTGGCGTGCCGGCGGCGGGACTTCCAGATTGTCTGTGACAATGCCGCTCAGCGATGCCCGTGAAACCGGTTCCTTTCCGGCATCTTCGATCACATTGTCGGCAAACAGAACGTGCCGACTGGGTCGTTTCACTGTAACCGCCGGAGTGGTGAGACCGGCAAATACGTTACCTGATACTGTCACACTGCTGGTCCCTTCCAGCACCAGGCCACTGGCAGGTTCCTGGTTCTTATAATGTCGCTTCCCCTGCGCACCCAGGAAGCTGTTGGAAAAGTTATTTCCCGTAACCGTGATTCGCCCACTCAATGGTCCGATGTGAAGTGCATCTTTCTTCACCAGCGTAAAAGTATTGCCGCTCACGGAACAACCGTGAGCGTCTCGTAAATCGACTCCGCCACCCGCATTGTGGGCAACAACATTCGCGCTGACGGTAATTCCGTAACAGTCCCGGTCCAGTACGACAGCAGTCCCCTGGCATTCTTCAATCATATTGCCGGACAGCACCGATCCGTAGGTATACTCAATCACAACACCATCACCGAGATGGTCATCGAGGTTGTTGCCCGTCATGCAAAGATTAAAGCTGTCCAGACATTTCACCGCGTCCTGATTTTCCTCAAACTGGTTCGCCGACACCACGATGTCGTGGCAGCGTGTGAGGTACAGACCGGTACCTTTGTTGTAGGTCACCAGTGAGTTGCAGACGCGGGGGTCTTCGTAGGCATGATCCAGATGAATGCCGTCTCCTCCGTTTCCGGTCACGGTGACCCCGTTGATGTAAAGCTCGTTGACATCAGTCGCCATGATCCCGTGTCCGCTGTGTTCGTTTCCTGACACGCGAAAATCTGCCAGAGTCACCCGCCACTGGAGCTCATCGGAATCGGGCCGGTCTGACGGAGGTCTCAGAATCAGCGCTGGTGTTCCTTCCGTGCTGATGTTTTTGATATGACTGGCAGTGCCGCTTCCCTGAATCAGAACGTCATCTCGTGTGATAACAACTGGTTCAGTGATCTCAAACGTTCCCGCCGGCAGCAGGATCTTACCCCCCTCTATCGGCAGGGAGTCGACAGCTGCCTGCAAACTGTCGTACCGGTCCGCCCGGATTGTGGACCACGCCCCGGGAAGTCGGATGACCTCGGATTCGTGTGCTGGTTCCTGCAACACAGTGACTGCTGCGAAAACAACGCTGCAGACTGCTGAACCGGTGAAAAATACGGGCGTATGGTTCATGGTGTCCTCAAAGCAAAGTTGAAGAACGGAACAATCGTCAGAGAGTTGACGGGAACATGGAAGGCATCGAACAGAAAAACACGTTGGTACGTGACGTGACGGTCGAGTCACTCATCGACAGGCAGTTCCCGAATCCAGCGTTCCAGCAGGGAGACCGCGACGTGATCAACCCGATTTGTCGCAAGTTGCGGCATACGTCCTCTGCCGGTAGTGGACATACGATGCAGGACAAGTGACCGTTCGGGAGCCCCCGGGACAATGATGGCTGCATCGTCAACACCCAGAGTTTCGTGCTGTGGACGAACATTGAGTGTGTTTGTTTCAGTTAACGGCAGCCCGGCCAGCAGTTTGAAGCTGGAGTTGCCTCCCCCCTTGTATCGGTGGCAGTGAGCGCAATTGGCGTGCAGATAGGATCTCGCCCGTTTGGCAATTGAGATACTTTCATCCTCAATCGGCCACAGTCGCGGAAGATCGCCCGGTGACTCGGGTAGTGGTTCGGCAAACAGTCCGTGGGCCTGAAATCTGTCCAGTTGATTGGAGCTCTGATTTTCAGCATCTTTCTGTGAACCCTCATCTAAATTGATCTGCGCTGTGTTGATGCCAATCACTCGATACGTACCGTTATGGCAAAGTCGGCAGTCAGCCCGGCTGGGAAAATACCAGGACTGCGTCCGTGTGTGGTCCGGATCACCGGCGCTGCGAATCGTCAATGTTCGTTCAAGTGGCCCAGGTCCCAGAAGTTCAGCATCCGTCTGTTCGTTATTCCAAAGATAGGTATAGCCGGCCCAGTTCTTCCCCTGAAGCGTGAGAATTCGTGTCTCCAGCCGCCGGCTGCTCTCAGGATTGCCCTCCTCCATTTCCAGAGAAAACGTCTTCACTAAAACCGTTTTGTCGGGAAACGTCCAGGCGGAATCACGTTCAAAGGTTATGGTGCTGTGGTCAGGCAGGGCCAGCAGTCTGTCCTTGTCCGCACCGTCGGACCACAGCGGCACATTCACCGAATACGGGACGACTCCCGGGGCCGGCTGGTGATCGGCGACAGATGCAAACAGCCCGGTCTCGCTGAGCATGCGGGGAAACGAATGTGGTTGTCCGACCGATTTGGTCGGCGACAGTTCGTAGATTCGTCCGTCTTCGTACGTCAGCAGATACAGTTCTCCATCGTGATCTTCTGCAAAACCGGCGATGTCGAAATCGGTCTGCGCCAGAGACCTCCGTGTGGGTGTCGGTTTTTCTTCAGTGTTGAGTCCCCAGACCCGGCCGGTTTCGTAATCCGCAAATATGTACTGTCCGTAAAGATCAGGATTGCGCCGACCACGGTAAACAAATCCGCCGGTGACAGAACGTCCTTCATGGTGCTGGTAGGCATGGACCGGGGGGATGATTGGAGTCGGCCCCTGTTGGCGATTGGGACGAAACTTCTGAGGTCCCTCCATAATACTCCAGCCATAGTTTCCTCCTCGTTCAACCCGGTAGACCATCTCCCACAACTGCTGGCCGACATCACCGACCCACAGTTCGCCGGTTTCCCGATCGAAACTGAATTTCCAGGGCTGTCGAAGACCGTAAGCCCAGATTTCCGGACGCGCTCCGACGGTATGCCGGAACGGGTTGTCTTCCGGAATCGCATACGACATTGCTGAGTGGGTACCATCGATGTCGATGCGAAGAATTGATGCCAAAAAATCACCCAGATACTGGCCGGTGTTATGTTTGTCATTGGCATTACCGCCATCACCGGCGCCGATGTACAGAAAACCGTCCGGACCAAACTTCAGGCAGCCGCCGTTGTGTCCACTGGAAGGAAATTCCAGAACGATGTGTTCGCTGTCCGGATCGATCACGAACGGTGGCTCGGAACTCGTCTGAAATCGGGCAACGCGTGTCCGCGACGGTTCTGGTTTTTGTTCGGTCATGAACAAATAAACGAACCGGTTTTCAACAAAATCCGGGTGAAAGGCGATTCCATAAATCTCACGTCCGGAATCGAAAATCAGATCGGCCGTGCCGGTATTTCGGTCGGAGGGCAGTGACCAGGCTTGTCCCCCGCGTGACCCCACAAACAGACGGTCGGTTCCAGGTGCCGCGGTCACCACCGTGGGTTGACTGAACTGCAGATTCGGAAAAGCAGACTTCAACTCGTAGGGAGGTGCCGGATCCGGAGACCCGACCACCCGCGAAGATGTCCAGGGGACTCTACCTGCTGGCGAGGAACCCGCTACATCATTTCCCTGCACGACTCCCAAAAACACAAACACTGCGATTGCGCCCCCGAAAGCAGACTTCACTCCCGCTAGACAATGATTCCGGTTCATGATCAGTCTTTCGTATCGCACAATTTTCCTGGCAGCCATTCAGAAGCGGAGTCCACAGTTCGTCGTGCGAGTTTGTGAATTTTGCGTGCGTGTTCGCAGCAACCATCAAAGTCCGGCCATACCCAAAGGCGTCCGCCCGAATCAGGTTGCCACCATGTCGTCAGAATGGTACTGGTGAATTCCCGTCGGCTGTTATCATACCGATCGTCCGACGGATCTGTCAGCCAGCAGGTCGGAGAACCGGAAATCGCACGACATACCAGGCGAAGTCATCTTCCGGCCCCGGACCTGTGAACCGCGGACCGTACGACATCACATGGTTCAAGGGGTTGATCCTGAGATTCGTGTCTCTGTCCCTGAATAGCATTGTCAACTGAAAGAACCACCCGATCATGTCGATCGTCTCCGGATGCTGATAAACTTACGGTTTGGTTTCGTCCGTCTCACATCGATGGCCTTATGTCTGTTCGTCGGTTTTGTCAGTACGGGCGACATTGTTCGAGAACCTTCGGGGCAAACGCGAAGAACGTCCTGAGTATGCCTGCCAATCCTGATCCACAGTGAGACTCATCGTTCAGACAGGAACCAATGGACATCGACTTGTTGCTTACTGAGTATTCCGCCGGCCCGGCTGTTCTGAGACGAACGCTGGAAAACATTAAGGACTCGGAACTGGATCGACTGCCTGATGCCGACACATGGTCGATCCGACAGGTGATCTGTCATCTGGCTGATACCGAGATCGTTTACGCCGATCGAATCAAGCGTGTACTGGTTGAAGACAATCCGACTCTCTTTGCATGGTCTCCGAACAAATCGGTACGAGATGAATACTGTCGCAACCGCGATGTCGGTGATGAACTGGCCGTGATCACAACGACCCGCTGCCACATCGCCGGTATCCTGAGACATCAGGAAGTGGAGTGCTGGCAGAGAACGGCGGTCCACAGTCAGGATGGCCCGATGACCCTTGAGACGCTGCTGGAACGGATCACGGAACACATTCCCCACCACGTCCGGTTTATTGAACAGAAGCACGCCGCAATTCGAACAGGTTGCGCGTGACATTCAGACTGATCAGATGCAGTTAGATTTTCAATCACAACAAAAGCGGCATAAACGAAGTCACTAACGGTTTCCCGGTCCGATGCTGTCGTCCGAATATTTTCGTACGCACGTTGAAGTGCAGTTTGAATATTCTCCCGAACAAGCCATCAGTGGCAGATATCTGAATGAGTATCTCGGCACCACCGGGATCATCCCCGCTGTTCCACGGCTACGCAGAAAACAGCCCTGAACAAATGAACTCGTGCTCACCTGGGTGCGACGCCCTTGCCATCGATCACTAACTAACAGCTAATAAACCCCAAGCATTTATTATCTATTTTTTCATAATTACCCAAGCCTGCCAAAACCAATTTGTCAGCCATTTACCTAAAATACACTACTCCGCATATGTACTTTCTACATCTCCCGTTCTGACTCTCGGGATCAATGATCACGAACGAAGCATAACGTCATACTACTGTCTGAAAGTTCAACATCGATTAGAGAATCGGTTCGGAATGCCTACTTGTATTTGAGAGTTCGCTTGAGGCGGATCCTCTGTCTGTCAATCAAAAATCAACAACGCATATCCATTCGCATATTAATACTAAATGCGTCTGGAGACTGAATGACACGACTCAACTTTGGACGGATCCCAAGTAAGAGGTTGCTTCTTACATTCAGTTAGTGCAGGAGGTAGTTTTGATGTCTTCAGAAAATAAACTTGATCGGCGATCAATTCTTCTCGGGGGTGTCAGTGCTGCTGCAGGAGCAGGAGCACTTTCTCAAATCTCACGGGCAGACAAAGGACGCAGAAAAGGCCGCAAATCGAAAAAGCGTAACCGGCGTCGTGATAAGCGAGATGGACGGGACGTGACTCCTCTGCGTTTCAAGAAATTCTCGGTTTTGATGCCGGTTCCTCCTGTCAAGCAACCGGTGAGCATTGGGAGCCCTCCATTTGAGGTCGGTAATGTTTTCCACGGTGTCGCACCGGAGTATTTCACTCGCAGGGGCCAGGAACATCCGGATATACCCCTGTTTAAGAGGTTTCCTGATAAATATTACGAGATGAGAGTCAGGGAATCGCACGCAGAAATTATTCCCGGAGTTTCCACGCCAATCCTGGGTTATGACGGGCAATTTCCTGGCCCAACCTTTGAGGCCTACGTCGGTCAGCCCGTAATCGTTCGAACTCATAACGATTCGGATCATTTGCCTCTCTCCACTCACCTGCATGGCGGTCACACTCCGGCCCACAGTGACGGATTCCCGAATTTCTATATCCTGCCGTTTGAAGCGAGAGACTACTTTTATCCAAATTGTCTTCCTCTTCGAAACGGCGAACCGGATTTTACTCACGCACCGTCGACTCTTTGGTATCACGATCATGCCATGGACATCGCTGCCGAGACCGTCAATCTCGGTCTCGCCGGATTCTATCTTTTGTTCGACGAACTCGAGCTCGATTTGATCGCCAGAAACGTGCTGCCTGCGAGGAAATACGACATTCCTGTTGCCATTCAGGATCGTCGATTCAACTCCGACGGCACATTCTTCTTCGATCCACTCGACCATAACGGTTCGATTGGCGACATCTACGTTATCAATGGCAAAGCCTTTCCGACATTCCCCGTTGAACGTCGCAAGTACCGCTTTCGGTTCCTCAACGGCTGTAATGCCAGACACATGGAACTGCGTCTGAGCACAGAAGAAGCGTTTCTGGGAATAGGAGCCGATACCCATCTGCATGATCAGGCGATTGAAAGAGAAACACTTTTGATGGCTCCGGGCAAACGTGCGGATGTGGTGATCGATTTTTCCGATGCTCCGTCGGAACTGTACCTGGAAAATATTCTGGTACAGGAGGATGGACGCGGTCCAAAAGGAAAGCTGTTCGATCGCGACACCGAGATTCCGGGAACGCAAATTCTTAAATTCGAGGTGCAGGACGGACCTCGCGAGCGTGACAGCGCTACCATCACGGAAGGAAGCGCTCTGCGTCCTTTCATCCCCATGAACCCTGACGAAGTCGTGGCCACCCGAGTGTTTGAATTCGAGCGACGGAAGGGCGCATGGCAGATCAACCACCAGTTCTTTGATGAAAATTTGTCCAACGCAATCCCCAAACTCGGAACAACCGAACGGTGGATTCTGAAAAACGGAGGCGGTGGATGGTGGCATCCAATCCACATCCATCTGGAGTCTCACCAACTGGTAAAGATCGAGGGCAGAACACCCCCTCGAAGCGAACAGAACCTGATCGACCTAACGATGCTCGGTCCCGGGACGGAAGCCGAAATCTTAATGAAATTTCGCACCTTCCAAGGTCCTTTCGTGTTCCATTGCCATACGATCGAGCACGAAGATATGCGAATGATGTTTGTTCTCGACCCCAAAGTGGACGGACCGTCATCGAACGAGCCCATCACTCGTGTCTTCCCGTAAATCCATTGGCTTCAAAACTGACGTTGCATGATGACTCTTAAAGCAAAATGGCTGCGGCGACTGAGCGCACCGGCTTTCGTCACCTGCGGAACCGTGATCTTCTTCGTATCAAGTCAGCCGGAACCGAGCCCGGGCTCACAGAACACAGCCCCTGAAACATTCCAGGAAACTAAGGACCTTTCAAAGACTGGTGATCATCTGCCTTCCACTCGCTATCCAACTGTAACGGGGTCGAGAGTTTCTGACAAATTCGGTGACTTCGAACTGGTGGACCAATCGGGAACGAAAGTGAGTTTTTATTCAGATCTTGTGATGGATCGCTGTGTCTGCATTGTCTTTTTCTACACGCGTTGCGAGGGAAGCTGTCCCACAACAATGCTGACACTCAAACGTCTTAGGCATGATCTGTCGCTCACCTTCGGAGAAGAAGAACTGGTTTTCATCGCGCTCACGCTCGAACCTGAAGTCGATACTCCGGAGGAGCTACAGGCGTATATGCAGCGTTACAAAATCAAACCCGAAAAGAACCAGGCAGACTGGGTGTTCGCAACCGGCGATTTTGAGGATATCGAGGTACTGCGACGATCCCTGGGAATCTACGATCTCGATCCGATTATCGACGCAGATAAGACCGAGCACGCATCGATTGTGACGTTCGGAAATGATCGTCTGGACCGATGGGCCGCCCTTCCGGCGGATATGGATTATGAACAGTTGCGTACGGCGACGACCCGTATCATGGGCAATTCCCGGTCTCAGGCATTCCCCGATCTTCATTGAGAATCAGCCTCTTCAATGAAGCGATTGAAGTAGACGGTCTGCCGGTATTAGCAGCACCGCTAATCTCAGGTCGTCGGTCATACTTCTGAATGATAACGCAGACATGGTTTTAAAAAAAACCTGGACTGCGACCGTTAGAGGCATCCAACAACAAGTTTGCCAACGTTATTCGATCACACTGGGTGCCGCTGGGTAAAGACCGACTACGACGGCGTTCATTCAACTAACTCATGTGAAACAGACGAGCCAGGATAAGGATATCGTCTTGTTTCACGCCTCCGTTGCCGCCGCAGGGACGTAACGATAACCTTCGCATGCTTCTATTCCACGATCGTTGGTACTGCAGCAAACCCGTGTATGATCGTTGGAACACCGTATTCAGCTGCACGAGGAATTTCAGCAGCTGATTTTCCCCGGTTTTCTCTGCGTTTTCCGGATGTCCGAATATGAAGGGTCCATCGCTTCACCACGAACTCAAGGTGATGCGTATCTGGAAATGTCCAGACTGCGGCAGGAACACGCGCACCGGAGGTAAAGTGACCACACAAAGATGCGAATGCAGTGGTCAGCCGCATATGAAATATTCAGATGCGGCACCGTTGTCAGCGCCGGACGTTTCCTCCTTCGTAACATATCTGTCACCGGAATTTCAGGAAGAAAACGACGACGGAACCGATCTTCCACTTCCGAATATCGCCGATTTGGTTTCACCTGCTACCGAACCACGCGGCCGACGAAGCCGGTCAGGAAAACCTCTGCGTGACACGGTGGCCAATGCGGATCCGGATGCTGCCGATCAGGTAACCATTGACGGACCGGACAACTCTGAACCTGACACCGCGATTGAGTCCACAACTTCGCCCCTGGTCACTGCTGAACAAGAAATGTCATCTGCTGACACTGCTGCAGAGCCAACACCTTCCGGAAAACGCAGACCCCGGAGGAGACGTCGAGGAGGTCGCGGGTCGGGGCAGCAGAAATCGGACAAATGTTCCACAAACAAACCCGACCGACAGCCCGCAGCAGCGACTCAGTCCACAGCGGACATATCAGACACTCCATCATCCGAGCCTGCTGAATCCGGACATTCCGCAGAGACACAAACATCACGGCCGATTTCCGAGGCTGCCCAAGGCGAAGATGCTGTAACCGGTTCGACAGAACTCGACGAAGGAAAGTCATCCCCGCGCAGACGACGTCGCCGCCGCGGGCCGCGAAAGAAAAAGAAACCAAACTCCGGTAACGACAGCGGAGGTGTCGAATCGTCGCGACCGAACGGATCAAACTCATGATCAGAATCACGACCGATTCTGCGGTTACCCTCGATCTCGACTGGCTGCTGCTTGTGAGTGCCGAGCATGAGTCACTGCCTGCTGATCTCAATCAGACAAATCGGCAGCTGAACGGAAAGCTTGCCTGTATTTGGAACAGAAAGGAGTTTGCCGGCAACTATTGCAGAACACTCAGCCTGCGGCAGCTGTCAGAAATCACTCCTGTCAATCTGTTGCTGACCGGTGTGGGTCCAACAGACGAATTGAGTGCAGAACGGCTGCGTCGCTCACTGATCACGAGCCTGCGAAAAATCAACGAACAACCAGACCTCCGAATCGGTGTCAGGTTTGCAGACCACCTGACCACCGCCTGGTCCGCAACAACACTCACAGAATTAGTCGCAGACTGTGTGACCGTGGCCGCCGTGGATGCAGGAATCCACAAGCAAAAGCCCTCACGATTCGATTTTACCGACGTACAAATCGCGGTCGATCAGCCACCGACAAATATTGATGACTATATCGAGTCCGGAAGAATAATTGGCAGCGCGGTTGCCCGGACCCGCTGCATGGTCAATTGTTCGCCGTCTCACATGACCCCTGAACGTATGGTTGAGGAAGCCGGCCAGCTGGCTGAGCAACGTGATCTCGAATTTCAGGTGTTGGGTGCTGCAGATCTTACCCGGGAAAACATGAATGCCATGCTGGCCGTGGCGCAGGGCAGTCACCGTACTCCGTCGCTGGTGCGGCTGTCATGGCGCGGCAATCCGGACTGCACCGACGAAATTGCATTAGCCGGTAAAGGTGTCACTTTCGACAGCGGCGGACTTTCGATTAAGCCAGCTGAATCTATGGTTGCCATGAAGTCCGATATGGCTGGCGCGGCTACGGTCATGGAAGCCGTCGGGGCAGCTGCGTCTCTCAGACTTCCCGTGAATGTCACCGCCTGGCTCGGACTCGTCGAGAATATGATCAGCGGTCAGTCTTACCGACCGGGCGACGTCATCACGGCCCGAACCGGCACGACGATAGAAGTTCAAAACACGGATGCTGAAGGACGACTAGTCCTTGCGGATGTGCTGGCGTACGCGATTGACCACGGTACCACGCATCTCATCGATCTGGCAACGCTGACGGGTGCCTGCGTTGTTGCTCTCGGCAAAGAAATCACCGGATTGTTTGCCGGATGTGAAGAATTGTCCGGAAGAATTCAGCAGGCGGCTTCTAATACCGGTGAAAACGTATGGCCGATGCCAATGCACGCGCATTTCGATGAATTACTGAAAAGCGATGTTGCAGATTGCCGAAACATCGGTCCACGCTGGGGCGGTGCAGTCACGGCAGCCTGTTTTCTTCGCAAATTCGTGGGAACCACCCCCTGGGTCCATCTGGACATCGCTGGTCCGTCCTGGGCAGATACTTCCACAGACTGGCGTGATTCAGGCGGGACGGGGGCAATGGTAAGAACACTTATCCGGCTACTCCGTCAGTGGCCGGTTGAGAGCCCTCCGGGGCGTTGTTGACCGTCGCCTGTATTCAGATTTTGAAAGGATTCCATTGACGAATCTCGTCACTTACGACCCTTCTGCCGCCTTGGCAATCATACCGGACAATCGTTTTGCAGGGTTAGCCGGTGCACTTGAAGCCGCACGTAACGAGGTTCTGGCAGACGTTGAACTGTTCAAATCAGGCGAATCCGTGCCCAATGATAAACAGCCTCTTGACGCCGGATTTGTTTCCTGGCCGGAAGATCTGCTGCACGACATGAATCAGAACGGAGCAGACAGTCTGATTGCCCGGATCGAACGATGTGCCGAGCGTCTGAGACAGACTTCAGATTCGGTAGTCATCCTTGGAATCGGTGGTTCTTACATGGGAATGCGGGCCATGTTTGAAGCACTGTGTGATCCCTTTCACAACCAACTCAGTCGACAGGATCGCAGGGGAACTCCAAGAATCTACTTTGAAGGCTGGAACGTGGATTCGGATCATCAGACGGCCCTGCTGCGTCTACTCGATCAACGGGCCGCACAAGTCTCGGCCGAGAACCCGGAAGGTCGGTCTTCTGTAATCGTGATCAGTAAGTCCGGAGGGACACTGGAAACAGCCATTGCGTTTCGCCACTTCCGAAGTTTGCTGGAACGGCGATTTCCTGAAGCCGTCCAGGATCTGATCGTACCGATCACCGGAAACACAGGTCGGCTGCGGGATTTATCCACAGCAGCGGGCTTCCGAGATGTGTTCTCGATCCCCGATGGAATTGGAGGACGTTTCTCGGTACTGACCCCCGTGGGTTTACTTCCGGCCGCCGTTGCCGGAATCAATATCCGCCAACTTCTGCTGGGGGCTGCCAGCATGACAAAACACTTCCGTACTGGAGAATACGGCCAGAACGCTGTCCTGGACTTCACAGCGGTCGCACATCTGATGGAAACAGACCACGACATGACCACACGTGTACTGTCAACGTGGGGCAGCCACATGGAGGCGGTTGGTTTGTGGTACGATCAGCTTCTGTCGGAGAGTCTCGGAAAACGTGAAAAAGGAGCCACACCGATCACAGGAGTCAACACGCGTGACCTGCACAGTCGGGGGCAGCAACACCAGCAGGGACGACGAGACAAACTGATTACGAATCTGCTACCAGGACGTCCTCGTCACAACGACCTGGAGATCCCGTTCCGAGATGATGATTTTGACCAGCTCAATCAGTTTGCGGGGGTTAAGGTCTCCAGCGTACTGAATGCGGCAATTGGCGGAACCAATCAGGCGTATGCCGACGACCGTCGCCCGACCGCTGATTTACAGCTGGACGGTGTTGACGACCATTCAATCGGTCAGCTGTTTCAGTTGCTGATGCTGTCCACAGTGGTTGAAGGCCGGCTGATCGGTGTCAATCCCTACGGACAACCTGGCGTGGAAGCCTACAAACAAAATATGAATGCGATTTTGAAAAATCCCGGGTGACACTCATCACCACATCAGCAGCAAACACTCCATAAGAAAATCCTCCGTCGCAATCTCTTTACATGTACCGGGAACAGCCTGAGGTACGATGAATGCCAACTTCTGTCAAATTCCTTGGGCACGCATGCTTTCAAATCCAAACCCGCCGTCATCGACTGCTGATCGATCCGTTTCTCACCGGCAATCCTCAGGCCTGCACGACAGCTGACAAAATCGAAGCTGACTTCATTCTGGTGACGCACGGTCATGAGGATCATGTTGCCGATGTGGAATCCATTGCCAGGAGAACAGGCGCCCTTGTCATTGCAAATTACGAAATCGCGACATGGTTTCAGTCAAAGGGAATCGAAAACACGCATGCAATGCATATCGGCGGTCAGCATTCATTCGAATTTGGAGCGGTGAAACTCACGATTGCCCATCACGGTTCGATGCTTCCCGACGGCAGTAACGGGGGAAGTCCGGCTGGCATCATTCTCAAAACGGACGAAGGCAATATCTATCATGCCGGTGATACGGGACTGTTCTCTGACATGCAGTTGATTGGCAACGAAGGAATCAGAATCGCCATTCTTCCAATTGGAGACAACTTCACCATGGGACCGGACGATTCGATCAAAGCAATCCGGTTCCTGAATCCAAACATAGTCATTCCAGCTCACTTCAACACGTGGCCACTCATTGAACAGGACGCGACTGCATGGAAACATGAGGTCGAATCTTCAACGTCAGCTCAGCCGGTCGTGCTCGCTCCCGGCGACGTCTGTCCTCTTGAAAAATAACCCGACACTCCCTTCGGAAATTGTTCAGCATGAAACTACAGGACAGGAATTGATGTCAATCAGCCACCTCCCAACCAGTATTGACGGGCCCGTCGCTGTGATCGGCGATGTACACGGTCAGTCAGTTGAGCTGCGCCGGATTATTCATCAGCTGGAACACACACCGGATATCCATAGTCGCTGGATTGTCTTCGTCGGTGATCTTGTCGACCGGGGGCCCGACACCAAAGGTGTACTCGATCTGTATTGTGATTTGTCAAAACAGCATGACAAAGTGACATGGATTTGTGGAAATCATGAACTTGCAATGGCGGCATCGCTGGAGCTGATCCAGGCACCGGATTACCTCGACTGGGAAACCAGTTGGCTGCGGGTTTATTCTGCAGAACCCACATTCGAATCCTACGGTGTTAAATTCGGGGATATTAACAAGCTGCGATCGGCAATGCCCGAAGAACATATCGCGCTGCTGAGTAACCTTCCCTGGCGTGTCGAACATCCGCAGTACCTGTTTGTCCACGCGGGACTGGATCCTGACCTGCCGTTTGATATGCAGGTCCAGATTCTGCGGCAACCCGACTACTCTCTGGGCCAGCCACCGTGGTTGTTCAGTAGAACATTCATTTGGGGACCGGTTCCGCAAGGATGCCCGGTAACCGTCGTTCAGGGACATGTGCCGTTACAGGAAGTGCATTTTGGAGATCGGATCATTGGTACCGATACAACAGGTGGCGTGAGTGGCGATCTCAGCTGCGTTTTGCTTCCGGAAAATATCGTACTGACATCGGGCAATTTTGCCCCGCCGGATTAAATTCGCAGAAGGAAACCCTTCTCACCCGCAGGAATCTCCGGGGGAAAGGAAAAAACACCATCAGGCTGGTCATGCCGCAGTGGTCGCCTGCTGAAAAGCACACTATTCTTGGTGACAGGTGCATGTTCGGCAAGCCCGCGGCCGATGATGAAAAACGGTTGATTTGTTCCGGACGTGGTCCATGCAGTTGCCTGAGGTCATCCAGTGTGAGTTGCTGAGACCTCCTCAAAGCAGGTGAACACATGACGATTTCAATGACTGAGTACTTCAAGACCCGCAAATCGGATCGCAAGAAGGAAACTCGGTATCTGAACGTGATCAACAAGGACAGCTGCACGTCCTGTAATTCGTGTGCATCTGTTTGTCCGGTGGACTGTATCTATGAAGTGGTAAGTCCGATTCCATCGGAAAGCTACCACCAGATTGATACCAGTCGGTGCATCGGCTGTCAGATGTGTTATCGGTCTCCTAGTGACAGCAGCGATTACTACCAGCTGACGATTTGTCCGTGGAATGCCATCGACATGCTTCATAATCCCAGTGTGAAGCCGGCTCCCGCGTCCGTGCTGCAACCATACTACCGCGGCTCCTCCAGTGACATAATATGGCCGAAACTCGAGGAATACGCCTATCAATTGTTTCTCGACGGTGAAGTTTTCATTCCCGCGGATAACACTGATCTGCATCAGATCCTCGCGTATCTCCAGGAAGATGCGTGGATGTACAGCGAAGAAGACAATATCCGACTGGTGGAAACAGAAACGGAATCAGGAGATGGATTCGTACGTTATCGCGCAACCGAACCGGCACGTGATCTGATGGATGTGATGTTCCAGGACTACCAGCGCATCTTCATGGACTGATCCAGAGAATCGTCGTTATCGTTAACTGCCCCACCTAAACAATTCAGGTGCGTAGGTTGCAGGTCACGCAAAAGCGTAAACAGTCACCAGGAAGCCCCGCGGAAATCCCGCACGCAGACCGTTGGAGTCAAACCGAACAATCCGCGGTGATCAGGCAGTCTCACGTTTCCCGCTTATCACCTCGTTCCTCAGCGTCTGTCGGGCAGAATCACCAGGCCCCTGTTGCCGGGAATCAGACGAAACAAACCGCCAGGACCCGACTTTAAAGCTCCTGTGATGAATAACTGATCCATGTTCGGACCGCCGAATGCCACGTTACTGGTCCTCAGATTTCCACCGTCATACTGACGAATCAGTATGCCGGTCGGGTCAATCACCTGCACCTGCTTCATCCCGTAATGAGCGACATATAAATTTCCGGCAGCATCCAGGCACATACCATCAGGTTGGTTATCAATCTGTCCCTGGTCAGCATTCTTTGTCGGCAGTTCTGCAAACAGATTTCGAGTACTGACTTTCCCCGGTGCGGTCACTTCGTACGCAAGAATTCGGTTCTTCTGACTCTCGGCAACCAGTAGCGTCTTACCGTCCGGTCGAATGACGATTCCGTTCGGGAAAGCCAGCCCGTTGTCCAGTTGATGTGTCCTGCCGTTTTTGTCGACGTAGTGCACCGTACCAATTAAATTTTCAAGATCGCTGTCGCCCGGATCAGTAAAGTAAAAACCTCCATTGGGGGTATCGAGTGAAAGATCGTTTGGACCTCGAAGCGGTTTCCCGTCACATTCACTGGATGCCGGTTCCAGTATTCTGCCGTCGGCCGACAGATGAAGTACAGCGTGATGACTGGCATCACAGACCAGATGAGTACCGTCTGAAAGCACTTTATGACCGTTCGGCTCACCCGTCACCGCCCACGGTGTGGACTTCCCGTCGAGATCAAACGTGGTGATTGTCGTACCATGCGAGATATAACCGTGACCTTCGTGGTCGAATGCGACTCCTTCGCAGTACTCGGGTACCGTCAACAACTGCACAGTCCGGACGTCTGACGAATCAAACAGTTCACCTGCAGGTAAACTGTTGAAGGCAAAGATCACCACAAGGAAACATATTGACCGGCAGCGCATGACCATCAGTTCTCCTGAAAATTAATAACTCAGGGGCGTCAACCCGGATTGTAAAGTCTGTTTGCAGTGTCTGGCGAGTATAAAGACATCTAAACGGCCCGCGAACCAGATCAGACATCCGAACTGTGAAACCCAAACACCTCCGGATCCGTACCCGCGCCTGTTAAAAGAGACGTCGCGGATCAAGTTCGATTGCCCGGCCTGATGTGATCCGTCCGATCGCGACCGGGAACACAGAAACATCCGACCGGATTCCTGGCTCCATTTCCTGTCCATTGAAAAACCAAATTGGATTGTGGTCAGCAAATCGACTAAGATTTAGACATAAAGAGGCATCATTTGCGGATGGTGATCGGTCACGACATTCATTCGTAGTCCTGCGAAGTCGGCACCTGTTTCGAACGGATTCGTTGCAAAAGAGGTATACGATGGGCGGCAGAATTAATATTCCGGCATCAGCTTTCACGAGACGCGGCGTGATCAGGGCAGGTGGAATTGGCCTGGGACTGGGTATGGCCGAGATCTCCGGATTGCAGGCTCTGGCCGGCAACCCCGAATCAAAAGCCAAATCGGTCATCTTTGTTTTTCTCACAGGCGGGCTCTCGCAGCATGACAGCTTCGACATGAAGCCCGAAGCGCCCGACGATATCCGCGGCGAATTCAAGCCCATCGACTCGCGAACACCAGGACTGCAGGTTTGCGAACATTTGCCGCTACTCGCCCAACGCAGCCACCGCTATGCACTCGTCCGTTCCATGCAGACGGCCAGCAACGGTCATGAACCGGCCTGCCACATGCTGCTGACCGGTCGCCTGGATCTTCCAGCCGGGTTTTCTTTGGCCAAAATCCCAAGTCCTAATGAATGGCCGTCGATTCCGGCGATCGTGACTTATGCAAAACAGCACCATCGCGGCAAAATGCCTCCGGCCGTTGTTCTGCCCGAACCCAGCGTGAACGAAGCCAACAGAGTTCGACCAGGTCAGTACGCCGGCAAACTTGGAGATCACTGGGACGCCTGGCACATCGATATTGCGGCAAAGTGCGCCAAGGGCAACGGAGCCTGCCCCGAATGTTTTCGGTTTGACGGATCTGAATTTAAACATGGTTCAAAAACAGTATTTGAAACTCCCACACTCATGCTGCCGGACGGCGGTCGACACCGACTCAGCGGTCGCATCGAACTACTGGCAGAAGTCCAGCGCCAGCAGCGGACCCTGGAACGATCTGCTGACAGCTTTGACGGGCAGCGTCAACAGGCCATCTCAGTCCTGACCGACTCCACGGTTAGCAGTGCCTTTGACGTGGAGAACGCAGATCCACGAGTGGTTGAACGCTATGGGGCCAACAAATTCGGACTCTCACTGCTGATGGCAAAACGACTTGTGGAAAGTGGTGTCAAACTGGTTCAGGTCAACCTCGGTAAAAATTCCTCCTGGGACACTCACAGCAGAAACTTCGTCAATCTCAAAGACAACCTACTGCCGCCTCTGGACCGCTGCGTGTCAGCACTGCTGGATGACCTAACCTCATCCGGAATGATCGATGAAACGCTGGTGATTGTGACCGGTGAATTCGGCCGCACACCAAAGATCAACAAAGATTCCGGTCGGGACCACTGGGGCCCCGTGAATACAATGCTGTTTGCCGGAGCAGGAGTGCGTGGAGGAAATATCATTGGCGCCTCCGACCGGATTGCAGCCGAACCGACCCGTGACCGCCAGACCCCGGAAAATTTTGCCGCCACGATTTATGACGCACTGGGAATTCCGCGCGAGGCAAAATGGGTGGACGTCGATGGTCGACCACATCACATTTATATGGGTGATCGAATCGAAGGACTCTACAGCTAAATCACCAGGTGCGATTCTCGAACAGAATTATGAGTGGATCATCCGAGGATTCACTGTCAGAAGCAGTAATACCAACGTCCCACAGAATCATCTCAACCTGAGAAATCGTGTCCACCCGAACAACACCGCAGACACACCGGAATCAGGGCGCGTGTCTTAATTCTGGACGTCCGGGAATTTGCCAGGTAGACTACAGTTCCTGCCATTCACGTTATATTCCTTCCAGTCAAACTCTCCAGGATCCCTGCCTGCCGCTGCAGAGACTTTCGGTATGCTGCGTCCTCGCTTCCATTTTACCTCGGCAATGATCTGGCTGCTGACATCGTTCACTGGTGTGGCCCTGCATGCTGATCAAACAGACAGCGATCAACAGACGCTGATGGAACCGCTCAACTCATACTTCAACAACTACTGCATCGAATGCCATGGTGCTGATGAACAAATGGCCGGCATAGCGGTTCACAAAACCGGCTCTCAGCACGAATTGCTGAAACAGCGTCAATCATGGCAGCGCGTCCTCAAAATGGTCCGCCTCGGTGCCATGCCCCCCGAAGACGTGACACCACGGCCCTCCACAGAGGAAAACCAGGTGGTAGCGGATATTCTGGAAGATCTTCTGTTCGATTTTGATTGCCGGCAGCTGGCCCGGCCAGGACACCCCACCATCCGGCGACTCAACCGCGTCGAATACAACAACACCGTTCGCGACCTGTTCGGTATTGACGTAACTCCGGCCGATGATTTTCCTTCAGACGACGTTGGTGAAGGATTTGACAACATCGGTGACGTATTGAGCGTCTCTCCGCTGCTGATAGAAAAATATCTTGCGGCAGCCGAACAGGTGACCGAAGCCGTAATCGACACCACCGATTATTCAATGCCACAGGAATGGTCAACCCCGTCTGACAGTCTCGAAGCCAGCCACGACGATATTGAGGACTTCCAGGGACTCAGATACCTGAATCGCACAGGGAATCTCGCGTTCCGGCAGCAGGTGCCGGTGAAAGCACGCTACGAAGTCGTGTTCGATGCCGTAACACTGCCGCTGAATGAACAGGACATTGAATTCACATTGAAAGTTGACGGCGTTGAATCCAAAGTCTTTCATCTGAAACAGCGCGCCAGTCCAAACAAACTCAGACACGAATTCACACTCACGTCAGGCTTTCACCGGTTTGTATTTGAACTGAATGATGGTGACTCAGAACAGGACGAATCGAAAAGACCACGACTGGGGATCGGACGTGTGGTGATCCACGGGCCGGTCGGAGATGCAGAACCAGAGTACACTGAAGCCCATCGCCGGATCGTTGGTTCCGGCCCGGTCGACGATATCACTGTCTCCGATGCAGCCACACAGGTGGTGTCTCCACTTTTATACCGAGTCCTGCGACGCCCGGTCACCGAGACAGAAATCAAACGCTACACAGATCTGACATCCGCCGTCTTTCAGCATAACGGACAGAACTGGGAACGAGCAGTCGCTGCCACGATCCAGGCCATGCTGGTGTCTCCCGAGTTTCTGTTTCGTATGGAACAGGACCCGCAGGACGGTGAGCCGGAACGCGCACTCAACGATTATGAACTGGCAACAAGGTTGTCCTATTTTTTTTGGAGCAGCATGCCCGACCCGGAACTGTTTCGGGTTGCCCAACAGGGCCGTCTGCATGAGCCGGATATTTTAATTTCCCAGATTCACCGCATGCTTCGGGACGAGAAATCCACCGCAATTGCGGACAACTTTGCAACACAGTGGCTTAACCTGCAGCTCCTTGAACGCTCTCAGCCGGACGATCAGGTCTTTAATGAATTTGACGAAGAACTGCGTCAGGCCATGATGCAGGAAACCAGGCTGGTGTTTCGCAGCGTTATGCAGCAGGACCTGAATATTGAAAAACTGCTAACCGGTCGCTTTACATTTGTGAATCGTCGACTCGCTACTCACTACGGAATCGAGGGTGTAACGGGAGATCAGTTTGTTCGGGTCAAACTGGACAACGGTCATCGTCGCGGGATACTGACTCATGCCAGCATTTTAACACTGACCTCTTATCCCCGGCGCACCAGTCCCGTACAGCGAGGTAAATGGATACTGGAAAATCTGCTGGGAGACGCTCCTCCACCTCCACCTCCCGACATTCCGGAACTGGAAGAGGCGGACTCGAATTCAAAATCAATATCAATCCGTGAGCAAATGGCGGCGCACCGCAGCAATCCCACCTGTGCATCCTGTCACCGGCTTATGGATCCCCTTGGTCTGGGACTCGAAAACTTCGACGGCATTGGTCGCTGGCGAGACGAAGAACACGGCCAGCCTGTGGACGCCAGTGGAGAGCTTCCTGGAGGCAGAAAATTCAGCGGACCGCAGGAACTGGTTGAGATTCTGTTGAGTCGCCGCGACGATTTTGTCAGGAACCTGGCAAAGAAAATGTTGATCTACGCAACCGGTCGTGGCTTAGACTATTATGACAAGTGTGCCATCGACGATTGTGTCCAATATATGCAAAAGCGTGACAATCGGTTTTCTTCGCTTGTTGAGTCGATCGTTTTGTCTGACGCCTTTTTGAAACGGGGGCATTCAGAGCACTAGGTCAGGGCACAAGAACGAGTCACTGCTATTGTCAGCAGGCCGAGCGTGATATGCTGATTGCTGTGCTGTGTGAGTCGAGTTCAGAGGAGGTCATCAAATGTCATCAGATAGAATCAATCGCCGAACCGTCCTTCGAGGTATCGGAGCCGGACTGGGTTTGCCGCTGCTGGAAGTCATGCAGCCGGCAAACGCACTGGGCCAGACGGTTCCGCAACCGCCACTCAGAACAGCATTCATTTTCTTTCCGAACGGTGTGATCCTGGATCCGTGGCGTCCCGTTGGCGAAGGACATGATTTCGAGTTCGGTGCCACAATGGAGTCACTCCAGCCGTTTCACGATGACCTCATCATTTTTACGGGGCTCGCGCAGCATCATGCTCGCCCCAACGGCGACGGGGCCGGTGACCATGCCCGCAACGCCGGCGCCTACCTGACCGGAGCCCAACCTCGCAAGACATCCGGCGCTGACATTTCAGTCGGACAGTCGATCGACCAGGCAATAGCCGGTAGTATCGGCAGAGCCACACGGCTCCCGTCCCTAGAGCTTGGAATCGAACGCGGACGCGGCGCAGGCAGCTGCGATTCCGGCTACAGTTGCGCCTATTCTGAAAACATCAGCTGGAGAACCGCAACGACGCCAATGGCCAAAGAAGTCCACCCCCGCCTGGCATTCAATCGGCTGTTTGGTATTCGCGAAAACTCACAGGATCAAAAACAGCGTGACGCCGGCCGGGCCAGCATTCTGGACTTTGTATCAGGTGACGCAAAGCGACTGATGAAGACTGTGAGCGGCAGCGATCGAGCTAAGCTCGACGAATACTTTAACAGTGTAAGAGAAATCGAACAGAGGATCGAACACGCCGCAAACTTTGTTCCGCCTGACGTTCCGGAAATAGAACTTCCGGACGACCTTCCAGGCGAATTTCAATTGCACGTCAGAATCATGTACGAACTGCAACTGCTGGCGTTCCAGACCGACTCAACACGGATCACATCGTTTATGCTCGGACGTGCCGGGTCGAATCGCACATTCCCCGAAGTTGATGTACGAGACGGTCATCACGGCCTCACACACCACCAAAACGATCAGGAAAAAATCGAACAGATAAAAAGAATTGACAAGTATCAGGTCGAACAATTTGCCTGGTTCCTGGAACGAATGAAATCCGTGACAGAGGGTGATTCCACTCTCCTGGACAACTGCATGATCCTGTATGGCAGCGCCATTTCAGACGGGAATCGACACAATCATGACGATCTGCCGGTCATTCTGGCCGGAAAGGGAGCTGGCTCCATTGAGTCCGGTCGGCATATCAAACTGGAAACAGAAACTCCTCTGAACAATCTGTTCCTGTCTCTCAGCCAGCGTATGGGAGCCGGTATTGATGAGATCGGGGACAGCACGGCAGTCCTGCCGCTGAGTTAATCCGCATGTCTCACGGCGCCGAGGAAACGTGTGCGATGACGGTTTTGTGAATCAGGAAAGTTGTTGATCGGCCAAACAATGCCCCGTCCGGCTGTGCGGTAGGTTCAGACAAATCGTTTTATCCGCAAATCACACAGTGTCCTCTCTTTGTTGATTAAGTCGCTCAGACATTCCGTTACACACTCCCTGTCGGACACCGCGGATGGAACGGCTGATAGCGGAGTCTCACACTGTTTTGTCAGCGATGATCAGCACACCAGTTTTTTGTGCTGCGATGATCGCGGGAGATACTGGTCCTGTTTGAGAAACAGGCACCGGCAAATAGCCCTTTACGGTGAGAGTGAGTGCACAGGCACAGCGTCAGCGAGAGGCGTGCCTCAACCAGGGACCGTAACGGATCCGACAAAACGTGCACGTGGTAAAATCGGACTCAACGTTGGAGCCGCCTGTTCGTGTCGTAATTCCGAATCGTTTTCCGTGTCCCGCCGATGCGATCCTGCCGGATTGCGAGCATTGTCTTCCTCGTCTTCCAGGCGGTAGCCACATTCACTCCGGCCGGAGATCTCCCGAAACAGAACTCCGTCTCCGTCCCGTCATTAAACATGATCACACCAGGGACAATAATTTCATTGACGCGAACGGAATGATCTTTGCTGGGATGGATTAGTCTCCGATCACCTGAGAGCACTGAACCACAGCAGCTCATGGTCAGATACGTACTTTTGGCAATTTAACCAGCCTGTGTGGAATTCGCAGTGATTAGAGCCACAAGTCACTCAAAACCCTCGTTTCTCCTATTATTTTGGGGAAATTGCCGCGTGCTTCGGGTATCTCCAGAGTCTGACACCGTTGTCAATCGTCAAACTGGCGGAACAATTCAGCGGACAGTTCTGCATAGAAAGCGTAAGCCACAATTCCAACTCCTTCAAACACCGACGCTCAACTCTGCGTATCTCAGAGTGCTATGCCGGTCAAAACGCTGCACATGACTGATTCCGATTCAGTTTTCAATTCATCCGACTTGGATCCGGATTCTGACGAATCCGGCCTGACGGTCGTTTCTGATGCGCGTCTGGTAGACAGCGCCCGACGTGGAGACAGTGAATCTTTTGGCCAACTGGTCCTGCGTTATGAACGGCGTGTGATGCGAGTCATCCGCCGCTTTATGCCGGACGACCAAATGGCTCAGGATTTGACTCAGGAGGCTTTCTTAAGAGCGTTCGAACGACTTGAACAATTTGATCCTTCAAGGCGATTCGGACCGTGGTTATTTCGAATTGCTGTGAATCTGACCTATGACCATCTGCGCCGGGTAAAACGTCGGGGCAAATGGGCGTTGTTCAGTGAATCAAGTCAGGAACGAACACCGGATCCAGCCACCGCAGATCCCCGATTGAACCTGGATCTGTCACAGGAGGTCCAGATGGTCATGGCGGATGTCCCGGAAGCCTACCGCACCGTGTTGATTCTTCGGGATCTTGAAGGCTTCTCAACATCCGAAGTTGCAGCTGTGACAGAACGTAGTGAAGCCACGATTCGATGGCGACTGGCGGAAGCCCGAAGAATGTTTCGTGAGGCATGGGAAAGACGCGAACGAACTTTTGAAGGTCGGCAGGCGGATGAATCGTCGGCCGCAGAAAGGTAATTACACGGTGAAGTGCTCCGATGTCCGACATTTGATCCATCTGTCTGTTGGTGATGACAACCTTGCTGATGAAGAACAGCTGCTTGGAGAGCACCTCCATCAGTGTTCGGAGTGCCGGTCGTACAACGCGGGCATGGTGGATGCCATGCAGGTTCTGTACGATTTTCGAGACAACACCATGATGGAGTCAGACCTGTCCGTCTGGGCTTCCGTGGAACGACGGATTGAAGATCGTCGCAGTCTGGCACGAGCATCCGAACGCCCGCAACGGCAGTTCCATGGCGGTATCATTGCTCTGTGTGCATGTTCCCTGGTGCTGGCGTTTGTGACCATCGTTAATAACCTGCCGGTCAATCATGAAATGGCGGACTCGTGGGATCCAAATGGCAGGCTGCCCCAACTGAATATTACTCCGGTCAATCTGAGTTCAGTGAACGGCGTGTTGAACGGGCAGGGAATACCGAAGACTCAGGGACTTGTGCGACTTGTCGATCCTGAAAGTGGTAAAATTTGGCTGCAGGACCCGGTCACCAACAGAGTGTTTGAAAATGCAGTGAGGTCACGAATGATTCCCGTTGACAGTGGCGCACAAAACTGGTGAGTTTTCGAGCACCTGATGAGATCTGTCACAACCACCGGCATCCGCCGGTGGTTTTTTTAGTGCCTGGCTATTTGCCGGTCACATGCATTAACTAACAACCATGTTCCAACTGAATTGCGAGAAGTTTTATGGCAGCCCCTTCATTCTACGGCGTATGGCCCGCCATGATCACACCGTTCGACGAACAGGAACAGCCGAATCACGCCGCCATCGAACAACTCGTCGAACTGTTCGTCAGTCAGAAAGTTCCCGGCCTCTACATTCTGGGTTCCACAGGTCAGTGGCCGCTTCTGTCACTTCAGCACCGCCGTGAGATTGCCGAGCGAGTCGTGAAGACTGCGGCCGGACGAATCACGGTCATGGTTCACGTCGGAGCGCTGGCTACAGACGACGCAGCGGATCTGGCCCGACACGCAGAATCAATCGGAGCAGACGCCGTTTCCGCAGTTGGACCGGTTTACTACTCCTACGGTGCTGAGGCCGTGTTTGAGCACTACCGGCGGATTGGGAGTGCCTCAAATCTTCCGTTGTATGTCTATCATCTGAGTCACGTCAATCAGGTTTCGATTCCCGCCGCTGACTACGCCCGCCGTGTCATGGATCTGCCCAACATCGGAGGCATGAAATTCACCGATCACGATCTTTATATTTTGAGTCAGATTCACGAAACCGCCCGTGAACAGCTGTTACTTTTCAGTGGTGCCGATCAGCTGCTGTGTCATGCTGCACTCAGTGGAGCTACGGGCGCCATTGGTTCCTTCTTCAATCTGTGGGCGGCTCCTGCACAAAAAGCCCGAGACCGGTTTGTCGCCGGCGACTTTGATGCAGGATATCGCTTCATGATGGCCCTTCAACATTCGATATCACGTGTCCTGGGCAGTGGTTCCGTCTGGTCATTTTTAACAGCGGCAATGCGTCTCCGATACGGTATCAACGTAGGAATGCCGCGCCGGCCACTGGGAGCCGGAGATACCGCATGGGATGATGATGTGGTCCGTCAGATCGTAGCCGCAGTTGAAGACGCAGTATAATGGGCTCCAATGCCTCCGACGATACAGGGACAGCATCGCCTCATGCACGAATCGCCGTCACAACGGAGGGTGTCTACGGCAAAGAATATTCCAAGGACGCCTCGGACGTTCTGAGCGAAAACGACTTCGTAAAAGCATACGAATTTTGCCGCCAACTCCCGGGTTACGCGCCGACACCACTGGTCAACCATCGGAATCTGGCAAATGAGTACCATGTCGGGTCCGTTCTGATCAAAAACGAAGGTCAGCGAATACCAACACACAGTTTCAAAACACTGGGTCCTCCGTATGCACTGGCAAATCAACTTCTGGCAAGAATCGGCCCCGAACAGGGTCGCCTTTCAGAAATCGCTCAGGGAAATCTGAAGCCGCTGGTCCGGCACATCACAACGTGCGCAGCAACATCCGGAAATCACGGCCGGGCACTGGCATGGGCTGCCAGGCAGTTCGGCTGTCAATGTCGCATCTATATGCCTGAAGCCACCGGAGCCTTCCGTGAGGAACAGATTCAGGGTTTTGGAGCGACCACGATTCGTGTTCCCGGAACATTCGACGACTCGGTCGCTCGTGCCGTTGAAGATTCGAACATGTACGACTACATCCTGGCAGGAAACGGAGCCCCGCCTTATTCAGCCGTGCAGCGCCAAATCGTGCATGGCTACTCTGTTCTTGGCGAAGAACTCATTGCCTCCCGCCCCCGTGACTTCAATCCAACGCATGTGTTCATTCCTGCCGGAGGCGGATCGATGGCTGCCGCAGTGACGGGCCGCCTGTGGATGAAATACGGCCCTCATCGACCAAAAATCGTGATTGTTCAGCCTCATTCTGCTGACTCCGCCTATCAAAGCTGTCTGAAAGCCGCGCGAGTCCCGGCTCAGGGTGATATTTCGAGCCTGATGGACGGTTTGTCTGTTCGAATCCTCACAGAAGATGCGTGGGCAATCCTGCAGGGAGGTGCCTTTGGATTTTTGACGATTGGTGAAGACGTCGCACTGCAGACACTCAGGAAATTTGACACAGAAACGTCAATTGCGATTGGAGAAACCGGGATCACGGCCGTTGCCGGATTCATTGCAGCCGCCGATAACGTGAATGTGCGGAATCAACTGGAACTGGATGACAGCAGTCAGGTGATACTGGTTGCCAGCGAAGGCATCACCGACCCAGGCGTACTGAAACAACTGATTGGGAAGCCTGAATAACTTTGAACGGGGCTGGGCCATGGCCACTTAGATTTTCGGGTTGTTCGGGAACAGGATGAGTCTTTCGGGCCGACCTCTCACTCCAGATCACCTTCGGGAATCCCCGTGATCCGGGACCACTTGTTCCGAAAACTACTCCGTTCAAACAATTCCGGATTTAGAACTCCGTGTGCCCGCTTTCCGGCGGACAGATCCAGCATGCTTTGACAGGCCGTGCGGCCAATATCACGAAACAGTTCTTCCGTCCAGGCAATGGAATGCGGAGCAAGGATCACGTTTTCCAGTTCACCAAACCGATGCGGTTCTGTCACCGGTTCGTTTTCGAAACAGTCCAGAGCAGCACCTGCGATTCGGGAACTCTGCAGTGCTTCGAACAGCGCCTGTTCATCCACAATTCCGCCGCGTGCGGTGTTCAGGATATAGGCACCCGGTTTCATCCGACTGATCTCGGCCGATCCAATCAGCCCCCGGGTGTGCTCGTTCAACGGACAGTGAATTGACACAAAATCAGCCGTTGACAGCAACTCCTGCAGTTCAACCGGACGTGCTCCCACAGATGCCGCCACGTCTGCCGGTACAAAAGGATCGAAGACAACGGGTTGCTGCATGCCAAACCCCTGCAGAAGTGACACCAGTGTTTTCCCGATCCCTCCCAGCCCCACGACCCCCAGTACCCGGCCTCGCAGTTCACAGCCCATGTACCGAGTACGTTCGTCCCATTGCCCGGTACGCACCAGTCGATCTTTTGTGAGCATGTGATGCGACAGCGCAATCATCCAGCCGACGGTCGCTTCCGCCACAGGCCGGTCCACTGCTCCCACAGTAATCATCGCCAGCACGTCGCGTTCGGTGCAGGCATCCACGTCCACAGTGTCGTATCCCACTCCAAATCGCCCCACCGCCAAAAAATCATCAGAATCCGTCAGCGTGGCAGCGGTGACCCGTGCAGTCAGCACAATGACTCCGGCACTGTCGGCAAGTTGCTGCGACCTGATTTCCGGACAGTGCTCAGCAAACCTGGTGACTCGAATGTGCTCATGTCCTTCAAAAACATTCAGTCCAAATTCGTTGAATTTTGGCTGGCCAGCGTCATCATAAAAATCAGCGGTCAGGGCTACCTGAAATTCACGTGGCAGTGGTTTGGTCATAAGTGCGCGTCCGGACCGTTAAATGAGGGTCACTGAAATCCCGAACCAGCTCTGAAATCTGCCGGTCATCTGTGAAACGTTTACAGTCCGAAGGTTGTCTTCCGAATACGCAGCGACACTGCCGTCTGTCCCCGGAAGACGCCGATTCAAACTCCGCCTCACGGCGAGGATGGTTGTCGATTCGGTCAACCGGGTCAAGCAGGTGAATAACGGGTAAACGTCACTACGCTCGCTACAGCGACCTGAGGAACGCAATCAGATCCTGGACCTCCGCTTCGGTCAGACCACCGGTTCCCGATACCTTTTCCGGGCTGTGTAAATCAGTCACAACTCGCTCCAGTGAGCGGGCTCGGCCACTATGCAGCAAACGGACTTTACGATAAACACCTCGCAGCGACGGAGTGTTATAACCTTCGTAAACGTCTCTGGATGATCCCAGTCCCACATCGTGAATTTGTCCATCCGTGTAATACGGACCGCTGTGGCAGTCAGCACACGCGGCTCTGCTGCTCTGGAACACCTGTTTACCGCGCTGCGCGGCCTCACTCAGTGATCCATCCGCGTTTCGATGTGGATTCGGCGGGGCTTCCAGCTGGTCCAGATAAGCCAGCAACGCCCGAGTCTCTTCGTCGGCGGGAGGCTTACCGAGCATTGTGGATGTCAGTGACTTGTGGATGGCATTCTCAAGATTATCCTGCCATCCATGCCAGGTCCATGGCTGCGTCCTGCTCACATCATACAGCGGAAGTACGGTTTTCAACGTCATTTCGCTGCCATCGTTCATCGTATCCATGGGCCGCGAATTGACACCACCGTTGCGGTGACACGAATGACAGCTGTACCACTGATCAAGACTGCGCTGCCCGTCGTGAAAAATCGCCATTCCACGTCGAGCGAGTGATATCTGTTCGGGACCTCCGAGATCGATCTCATTTGTGACCTGCCTGTCGTCAAGACTGACGATCTGAATCGAGTCGCGCAGGTAGTTGGCAACGTAAACCGTGCTGTCATCGCCGGCAATGCACAGTCCCATGGGACGTCCACCCACTTCAATTCGGTGAAAACGATCAAAATCGTTTTCCAGCCGACGGTCGATCAAATCTCCTGGTCCACCAACTCCAACAAACGGCAGATCGGTAAGTCGATAGACCAGCAGTTCATGAGTCCCTGCCGCAGACGCCACCAGCCTCTGTTCGTCAGTAGTCATTGCAATTCCGTGAGGGTCCGCAACAGCTTTGCCGGGGACATCCAGCGAGATTGCTTGACGGACCTGCGGACCATCCAGGCGAACGCGACCAATCCGACTGGCAAGCAGCCAGCCTCGTCGAAGATTACCAACGTTGATGGGATTCGTACGATAGACCATCCATGTGAAGTAGGCGTACATGCCGTCCGACGATGGAACCATATGTCCAAGGTTGATTCCGTTAACCAGAGGTTCACTGTAAAGCGGATCACCACTTTGCGTATCAATCACATGAATGGTGCCATCCCCGCCACAGCCCACGGCAAGTCGTAACCCATCGGGAGAGACAGTGAGGTATCGCGGCCAGTTTCCAACTTCAAAACGTCGCCCAACCCTCCTGGACTCCAGGTCGATTTCTGCAACCTGGGCTCCGGCGACAAGTCCGATGAATGCGCGGCTGCCATCCGGACTGATCACCAGGCCGGATGGTTCATATCCCACATCCACCACCGCATGCTGCCCGAGTCGCTGATCAGCAATCTGAAAAACACGCACATCGCCGGACCACGCGCAACTTACCACAACCGTTTGACTGTCGGGACAAAACGCCACATCCGCAGGATGGTCACCACAACTCACTTCATCAACAACACACTGATCCTTCGTACTGATCAGAGACAAACTGTTGGATGTTTCGTTGACAGTGACCAGCCAGAGTCCGTCCGGGGAAAGTGCCACATCCACCGGAGAACGATACAATGCGGCTGATTCCAGAGCCTCACCTGAGTTCCTGGCAGACTCAGCCGCCTGTCCGGCAGGCCGACCACAGGACAACGCCAACGTGAGAACGATCATGCTCATTAACGTTCGATGCATTCGCCTGTCCGCTTAATCGATTAACACAAAGGAGAAACAACCCCCAACTCCGGACGAATCGAGTTCCAGACAGACCCGAAATCCCTGCCATGATGTTCTCGATTCATTTGCAGCCTGTTCTCATATCTGCAGTTCGGCCGGAAGTTTAAGAATCCATAAAACTTCGTCCGGTAAAACCGAAGCGAAACCGTATTTTGCAGGGAGTGATCTCCCCGGATGCAATCTCGTTCACTTCTAACCAACTGTCGGACATTGTAGTATAGCCCGCACTGGAACAGGTAGACTGGTTGCTGTGAAATCATATTTGGTGGTGGACGGTCAGTCTTAGTCAGGCGAAAATAATTCGGTGTCGGCATTGACCGAACGTCCGGCAGTCGTGTTTCAAAAATTGAAGAGCATACAAATCTCTGTTCGTGCCGCAGAGCACGGAGATATCAGCCCCCCTTGAACAGGAGCAAACTGTGAGAAATCTGGTGATGTTTGGAATGGCCTTCGCTGTTACGTCCGCTGTAAGTGTTGGCGAGGATTTGAAAAGTGGTCCACAGGCCGGTGACAGGCTCGGTGCGTTCTACGTCACCAAATGTGCCGGTGCCGAAAAGGATGGCGTGAGAGAAGGCAAGTCACTTTGCTATCGCTGCAAAAACGGTTCAAAGCCGCAGGTTGTGATTTTTACGCGTTCGATTGACCCTCAGGTTGTTGAATTTGTTAAGCAGCTTGACAAGGCCATCAACAAAAATGCAGACGCAAAACTGACCGGCTTCGTTAACGTCCTGGCTGATGACAGGGACGATGCATCCGATGCTGCCCGCAAACTGGCCACCACAAGTGAAGCCACTCAGGTGCCTTTCGTTGTGCCCAACGAATTCGAAAACGGTCCCGACAATTACGGAATCAGCCCCAAAGCACAGGTCACGGTTATTCTGGCTGATCAAGTCAATGTTAAAGCCAACTTCGCTGTCAGCGACGTTAAAGAGCTGAAGACAAAGGAAATCATCGCGGACATCAAGAAAATCCTCTAGACGTCCTGCTGCTTTGTCTGACTCAATGTAACGCGACGCATGGTGAAAAACCTGCGTCGCGTTTTTTTGCTGATCTGATAATGGCTTACATTTTCTGCTGAGCTGATCCAAAACAGCCCAATGCATGACCTAACCAGGCAGACCGACGAACGTCTTATCCTCCCGAATGAGGTTCAGCCGGTGCACTGAACGTAAGTCACAAATTCGATTCCATCAATACCGGCACGTAGCGTGTGAGCTGTATTACTGTGGTCGTT
Organism: Fuerstiella sp.; assembly: GCA_022447225.1. Lineage (NCBI taxonomy): Bacteria > Pseudomonadati > Planctomycetota > Planctomycetia > Planctomycetales > Planctomycetaceae > Fuerstiella > Fuerstiella sp. The sequence goes on from JAKVAZ010000006.1 coordinate 393,562, forward strand.
CCAGGACCATCCCTTCTTTTTCCAGTCGCTGAAACATCTCACGAAATGCCGGTGTTCCATCCGGGTCCCAGTAGTCGGTGGCCAGCGGAGCGTCATAGCTGAGTGTCACCTCACGCCTTTTATCTGGCCGGACCATAAACAAAGATCTTTGGGGATTGGCAATATTGTACATTGTGGTGCCGTTGGCATATTTAGTCCTGATAATCCACTTTGGATGTTCGGGCAGTGTGAGATTCTTCAGGCGATCCAGTTCGTCAGGGTCCAGGGTCACGCCCAGTCCTGGCCCCTCCGGAACGCGAAGCAGACCGTTGACCGGTTCAAGACGTTCTTTCACCACGTCAGCTTTCCATGTTTCGGTATCGTTGTTGAAGTGCAGTCGGGCCGTTTTGAACGCGGCATGCATGTGTGCGCACATAGCCCGGGTGATCATGCCACCCACGTTTTGCAGTGAAAACGGAAGCTCAAGCTGTGCAAACAGCCCCGCCCGTCGAATCGCATCGCCAATTCGTGAGTGGCCGACAATATACCCGTCTGCAGCTCGCGACTGAGTTTCGAATCCGGCCCCCAGCGGGGAATGATGATAGTAGATCGGCAGGCGGCACTTCTTTCGCAGCTCGGCATGGCCTTCGATGTCTCTGGACGGCAGCGGATCTTCGAAGCAACCTGCAATCGGATACCGTGAAATTTTTTCCAGCAGCTCGAACGTGTGGTCGTCAGAACCTCCCATCGTCAGGTCGTGGTGGATCCGGAATCCTTTTGGGGCCACCGCCTGCATCGCTTCCATCTGATCAATCACATTCTCGAACGGCGACAGGTGGTACTTCATCCACGTGTATCCCGCCGCCGCATACCGCTGAACCGCTGCAGCCATCCGCTGAGGATCTGTGGACACAGTCCATGATGCAACCGGCACCCAAGACCGATACTTTTGACCAAACAGTCTCCAGACGGGCACCCCGGCGGCCTGCCCCATCAGGTCATACATAGCTGTTCCCAGACCGAGACTTGTCTCATCCCCGATCCAGTGAAACGGACTGGAACCAATGTACTGTTCCAGGACGGATTCTGCCTCCGGTGAACGTCCTCCCTCTCCCAGTCCGATCAGATCGCTGTTGGTACGAACCACATAGATGGTACGTCGAGTTGGTCCGTAATAGTGATTGAGCTCATATGCGATCCAGTCCTGATACGGAACTGCAATTTCGTGCGTTTCAATCCCGGTGATACGCAGACGGCCGTGCGTTTTCTCAGCCTGCTCCTGCGCCTGCAAAATCGAAAGAGGCCGAAGCGTTGATGCAGCCATAAGGGTTGCACCACCGGCCAGAAGATGACGGCGAGTGATTCTTTGCTGTGGTGTCTGACGCATTATTAATTATTAACCTTTTTTTGACAGAGCAGATCTGTCATGTGGATGATGATTCAAACAGAGACCAGTTTCATGAAACTTCGCGGCATTCGACGTAAACGACATCCGTGTGGCGACACAGTCCGGGTTAACTCAACATACCAATAACCAATACATGCGTAGATCGGAACAGAAATCGGCTGACCGGTGTCTGATGCAAAACGACAGGTATGAATCGCATTATCCGTACCGGATTTAGAGTCCGAAACAAAGACAACAGACTCTTTCTCCGGAATCGATACAGCTGCCATCCATAGTACTAAAGCCGTCATAATTCGTATGAGATCATTCCATTCGCAGACTGACTCACAAAAGCCAGCATTCGCACCCAGCCACCGATCAGCCAGTCTAGTGAAAATCAGATCAGCCTGACACACAGTCATTCAGCCTGCAGGTTTTCCTCTGCAAAAAAATGTTGGCGATGAGTTTGTCTGTTGGCAAATACTGCACCACGAACTGAGCGGTCACGAAAGTTCGCCGGGCGAGTACAGGTCCTTCGAATAACTCAAACAAATCGATCTATCGGGAAGTAAGTGTTCGGCGTCACAATACCGCTTTCAGTCGGTCGGATCCGTCGGACGAGATTGTGAAATCATGCACGACTCAGAATCCGTTCAAAACCAGCGCCGCAGCAGCAGACTCCTGAGATGGGCCTGCGTGTTACCAGCCGCGATGCTGGCTGGCTGGTTACTGAAACACACAGGAGTCGTCTTTCACTCGCACCTCGGTCTGGATCGACAGGGCTCAGGTTATTCAGCCTTTATTCTGCCGGTACTGCAAACTCTTCCCAATGGCATCGCGTTTACGCTGGCAGGTGCTCTGATGGCTCCTGGATTTCGATCTTTGACCGCCACCGTCCTGGCAGCTTTGTGCATTCCCGTTTCAACCGCAATCCATATTTTTGCTCACCCCGGCCCAGGGTTGACCAACTACATGTACACCACGGGTGAATCGCTCGGTGCCGTGATCGGTGTTGCCGGGGTACTTATCGGCGCGGCATTGTCAGACCCGGCAAACGCAAAACCATCAACCCACGACTGACACAGGGTGAACGGTGTTCCACCCACATTCGACCTCGTGCGGTGCTACTTCGGTTTCGGTACAGCCTCAAAGTCCTGACGGGTAAAAAGGTGCTACCTCGATGTCTCAACATCAATCACGATCAATGGTAAGTTTCCCATGCACCAATGATCGAAAAAGAAGCCGACACCTGGTGTTTGTTCTAAACTTTTGCGTACGGGTCGGGAAGGACATCAATGAACGAACGCGCGATTCCTCCGAAGACCAACCCACCGACGGACGCTCTTCCGAATATGCCCTCTTGCCAACATTCCGTTCTGACTATCGCTTTGTGTCAGTAGCCGTTCTCTGTGCACGGTCTCGCGGCAGTTCACCTGACATAGGCTGAATTGCCCGTTTCCAGCGACTACTGGTTTAGTCATCGGTCCTGCGTGTAAGCACACAGCCAGCCGAACACCACAAAAAGGTAAATTGGTTATCCGGCTGACTGCCCTGCGGCCATTTAGTCGAATGTGAAGATTCACACAGCCACAGCCGCACCCAGTTCGCTGTGCAGCTGCGCCACCCATTCCCTGACGCGGTCCGGCGTCTGTTCTGCTTCGCCATCTTCATCAATGACAAGCCCGAGGAAGTGTGATTCGTCATACATACCTTTGGATTCATCAAAGGTGTAGCCGTCGGATGGCCAGATACCGATTAGTTCCGGACCACTTTCTTTCATGCGGTCCCACAGAATACCCATTCCATCGACGAAGGTATCCGGATAACCGGCGGCATCACCCAGACCGAAGATGCCAACCTTGATTCCGCTGTAACTTTGGGCATGAATTTCGTCCAGTTTTTCTTCCCAGTTGTACTGAATATCTCCAATGTTCCAGGTGGAGACTCCCAACAGCAGGACGTCATGCTTCAGGAGGTCTGTTACCGGAACATCAGCAATATCCTGGCAGGCACTGACATTGCATCCCTGCAGCTGTTTCTCGATAGATTCAGCGATCTCCTGGGTATTTCCCGTTTCCGTACCAAAGTAAATCCCCACATTGGGTTCAGAGCCGGCTCCGGTTACGGCCGCCTCTAATTCTGTATATTCGGTGAGATCGAAGGCCGACAACTCAACAACACCGTGTCCATCAAAGTCCGCACGTACCATGGCATTTGGTCCCAACGTCAGCAGTAATCCGCGGACACCAATCAGGTTCGTATGCTTTTCATTTCCGGCAGGCACTGTGACGAAGTGTTCACCTTCAACGGGAATAAAACTGTCAGTCATAATTCACTTGATTCTCTGGTTAAAGGGTTAAAGGGTTAAAGGGACTGTTGGCCGGCAACGCGATCTGTATTTTTGGGCTGCAGGACTGGACGCACGTCTGGCTATTAGTCATGAACAATCAGTCGAACTGACGATTTCCAGAACTGGGTTCCTGTGCTGTAACTCCCGAAAGAAAGATCAGCATTCGAATCCACAGCCTCGTAGCTGTAGCTCTACAAGTCGCTGTTGACACACGCCCTGTCGACGACGATCCTTGGCACGGCGATACAACTGCACTAGTCGCTGCAGACAGCTGGAGCACGTCATGGCTTTAATACTTGTCATCCCCAAATCCCTCACCACCCGGTGAGCTTCTCTGCTCCGATCGGCTTTGCAGAGCAGACATGCCAGACCAATTTTGTATCGAGCATTACCAGAATCCAGTTTCAACGCCCGTCGCATCAGACACTCAACAGTGGTAGACGGATAGCCGGACTTATCACAGTAATAACCCAGGTCGTAGCACGCCTGAGCACATTCCGGATCCGCCTGCAGAGCTTTACGACAGGCGTGAATGGACAGGTGCGGTTGCCGGACGATGTACAGCCCCATTGCCAGCTGCAGATACTCATTCGCAGTCAGTGAATCGTTCTGCAACAACCGAACTAAAATTCTTCTGGCCGGAGCGGTACGCCCCAGGTTGGCACAGGACAGGGCCAGCGAAATTCGACTGCTGTTTTCCAGGTAAACAATCCTGGCACCGCGCCGAAAGGCGGCCACTGCCAGAGGATAGTTGCCGGTGGAGTGGTGCACGTTTCCGTACAATTCCCAGGCTCGGCCATCACGTGGATTGCGGCGGACACAGCGCCGAAGGATACGTTTGGCAACTTTTGTATTACGACTGTGATACGCTTTTTCGGCTGCGCGATGCATACGCGCCACGTCCACTGTCAGGGTTGTCGTGTCTACAACGGCAATCATCTAAACCATCCCGTGATTAATATTGAGCAGCACCGTGTGTCAGTCCCTGCTGTTATCGCGTGTTTGACGCTGTACAAAATGCTGTTCAAAACCACGGTCTTCAAACAGATGCGAATTTCTCACCGATCTGTTCGGCTTGGGCCGTTCGAAAGGACTCAGTCTGCGCGGGTGTTCTGCCTCCCGCATTCGGCCAGCCGAGTTCAAAAACCGACGCAGGTCAAACATCAGCATTTCGATACACCAATTCACTCCGAAGATCAGTGCTGTCAAAACCACGATCAAACCAAAAATTTTGAGATGTATGAAAATGAGGTGCATGGTCCGAACCGGAATCCTGTTTTCAGCGGAGAAGTCCTGTCAATTCTGTCGAGTCCCTCGAACGTCTTTGTTTATCTGATTCAGACAGATAATTTTTCCAGTTGCAGCATCCGCTGGCGGGCGATCACCGTACGTCGAAAGTCCTGTCTCCGTTCGTAAATACGCGTCATTTTTTCCATACAGCTGAGACACTCGATCGATTCAATCTGCTGATTGCTGAGTTCACTGATGAGTTCGTAGGCCTCCTCGTAACGTCTGTTTATGCAAAACAGCCCCGCCAGCCCCACCCGATAACAGATAACGTCAGGTGCCAGAGCAATGGCACGCCGGACCAGAGGAACAATGCGGTCCACCGATTTCCCCAGCCGTCCCAGATAGAATCCCTGGTCGTAAAAGGCCTGAGCGCAGTTTGAATCCCGTCGAGCAATCACCCGACAAAGCTGAATCGCCTCCTCAGACTGATTAATCTGGTCCAGTCCGGTGGCGATCTGCAGCAGCAGACTGTTGGAAAGGGTGAGATTTTTACCCAGTTCGATCAATAGGTCATGCGATAGCTGCGTACGACCAATTTTTGCATACCCATGTGCCAGACAGACTTGGGCCACCGATCGCAGGGGCACCTGTGACGAAGCTCGTTCCAAACTGTTCACAGAACAGCCGTAATGTCCGGTGGCATACGTAGCCAGTCCCAGAAGTTCGTAACTTCTGGGATCCTCAGGCACCTGTTCAAAGCACTGCTCCAGCAACAGCAGGGCTTCCTGAAAGTTGGATGCCTCCAATTCATGCTGTGCAGCAGCACGCAGCGATTCCAATGGCTGTGAATCAATCATCGTGTCTTACTTTCCGGACCAGTGACCTGCACCAAAACCACAAATTCCGTTGTTTATGAGAACAGCACGCACAGCCGCTGCCGCGAATAGCCGCAATGTTCGATGGCTATGGTCGCTTTTCCCAGGGCCCTGCCTCGTCATCATTCTGTCCGGCCAATGAAAAACCTGGTCAATTGAACTCTGTATCGAATCACTTGAGGCAGCACTTATGGCTCGCCGTTTTCCTGATGAAACGCACAAAGCCTGACAACACCCCACTGAGTTCCCCAACAAAACGATATGATACTGAGTCTCAGTCTCAGTTAATGTAGGCAGCTTCAGGCATGGATGCAATGCTCAAATTATTGTTTTTTTTGATGTGTCAATTTTTTGTGCTGCCGTCGAACGCACCCCGTCATCCGCCCAAGAACCGTCGACGCAGTAACGAAGCACCTCAACCCGCGTATTCAGGGAGCGTGAAGCAGTGATGGATGACGGGGTGGCAGGTGGCAGAAAGAAATGCTGCTTAAGTGGCTGATTAACCTGCGCGGGCACTGTGGATCTCCACAAAGTTCTCCGTCGCGTTTAAGCCACTCCGGCGGGACCCACCGCAGAAGACATCTCACTCCTGTTGTTCGCACTGGCCCTGGTCTGCCTGGCAACTCAAGGTTTGTTGGCCGGGGCACCGACAATATTTCAAACTGTCGTCCGGTCCGGTTCATATCAATATCGCATGAAATCCAACGTTCGGGTTTGCGGTTTCATTCCCATGTTCTATTGGTGGTCGTCGTTCCGTAAAGAATGGACACCGGCCTGTTGTCGGTCCAACGTCAATTCCAGTCACCAGGTCACTCAACTCACTTCCTCAAAGGCAGCTCCATGACAAACGACGAAGCCCTGGCAGAACTGGCAAAGATCCGCACACCCATCGTTTATGATGCCCTCGAAAAATTCGATCTTCGTCCACGCACCGAAGGTCTCATGGACACTTCCATCCGATCCGTTTCTCCGTCTCTGGGCCCGCTCGTCGGATACGCGGTGACCGGAAAGGTTGTCGGTGAATTACCACCGGCCGAAGGGGAACGAATTGTGGAATGGCAGCAAATGTGGGAATACGTACAAAGGGCCCCCGGTCCGAAGGTGATGGTTTCTCAGGACATGGACCAGCCAGCGGCACGCAGTTGTTCCTGGGGCGACGTGGCCGCCAGTATCTTTTTGCGTCTGGGGGCGGTGGGAGCAATTACCAATGGAGGAGTGCGTGATCTGCCGGAAGTCGAACAGCTCGGTTTCAAACTTTGCGCACCGGCCGCGGTCGTGGGGCATGCCCACATTCGCTGGATAGAAATCAACACACCCGTGAAAGTTGGTGGTTTGGTTGTTTATCCTGGCGATCTCATCCATGCCGACGAACACGGTGTGATGACGATTCCTCAGGAAATTCCCCTCGACCAGCTGGTCTCCTTTATTCACAAATTTCTGGAATCGGAAAAGACGGTTGTGGACTATTGTCAGACAACAGAAAATTTTGACATCAACCACGTCGTGCAGTTGATGAAAGAACACGGCGAACGTACTCAGGCGCACATGTAAATGATTATGGTGCGACGTGCTGAAGTGTTACGGATGGTCGAAGACATTCGATGCAACAAGGGCTGACCGGTTTGTCAGCCTGCACCCCGTCTGGCTCTGCAGTGACAGCATAGCCAGACATTGAATGTGAGTCCGGCTCCGGTCACAATATCAGGGTTTCGAGTCAGCGTTTCGAACAGTGTCTGTTTTCATGGTTTGGGTCTTCAATGCGACGTGCGAACAATATTCCAACGGATATGGCGATATTGATCGGCCGGCTCTTAGTGGGGCTGTTGGCGGTTACGGCTACGGTGTCGGCAGAGCAACAGCCGATCACGGCTGAGCAACAAGCGTTTGTTCAGAACAAAGTGATCCCGCTGCTGCAGGCGCGATGCTTCGAATGTCACGCGGGGACCGCCAAGCCGAAAGGGGGGCTGGTACTGGTCAACCGCGAACTGTTGTTGAAAGGCGGAGACAGTGGCCCGTCGATAGTACCGGGGAAACCTGATGAAAGCCTGATGATTGAAGCCGTTCGATACGAGGGACTGGAAATGCCCCCCAGATCGAAAATGCCTGAAGCGGAAATCGGGATTCTGGTCGACTGGATACGAATGGGTGCTCCATGGCCGCAAGGTCTTCAGGCTTCCCAAACGCCTATCACCCCCCCCGTAGCGTTTCCGTTAAAAGAACGCCGGGACGCGCACTGGTCCTGGCAACCCATCCAAAATCCTCAGCCGCCCAACGTCCGGAATTCGACGTGGCCGACTGATACCATTGATCGTTTTATTCTGGCTCGCCTGGAAGACGCAGACCTGCCGATGGCCGGGGACGCCGATCGACAAACACTCATTCGTCGCCTTTATATCGACATCATCGGACTGGTTCCGACACCGGAAAATATCCGGCGATTCACTGATGATCCGGCCGATGACCTGACTGCGACAGCAACGGTGGTTGATCGGCTGCTGGCTTCACCTCAGTTTGGTGAACGTTGGGCCCGGCACTGGCTGGATGTGGTCCGTTATGCTGAAACACTGGGACATGAATTCGATTATCCTCTGCTGCACGCATGGCAGTACCGCGACTATGTGATCAGAGCATTCAATGCAGACGTGCCCTGGGACGACTTTACCCGCGAGCACATCGCCGGCGACCTGCTGCCGGAGCCTCGCCGTCATCCGGTGGAAAGCTACAACGAATCTTTGATTGGCACCGGTTTTTGGTTCCTGCATGAAGCCAAACACTCACCGGTGGACGTGGAATATGAAGAATCCGTCAAGATCGACAATCAGATCGATGTGTTTGGCCGCGCATTCATGGGACTCACCGTGGCCTGCGCCCGGTGTCACGACCACAAGTTCGATGCGATTTCCACCCGGGACTATTATGCTCTGTACGGTATCCTGCAAAGTTCGCGGCGACGAACCGGATGGCTGGACCCGGGAAACAGCATTGGCCGAACAACTGCAGAACTGAGCAAACTCAGAAGCCAGGTCGACAGGCTCGTCGCCACGTTACAGCAACAGGATCTGAAATCCGGAACGGCCCTGCGTTATGCCGGCGCAGCACTGGACGTCTTCCGCGGTCAGGCACAGCCTGGCGAACAACCTTTTGCTGAAGCAGTCGGTGCCCGGCGCGGAATCACGGCGGTTGCTGACGAATTCTCCTGTGATCCGGATCTGTTGCGGCTGTGGGTGGAAAAACTAGGGCAGGCCGAATCGCGAAAAATCCCGGACCCGGTTTCTTTGCTGGCTCAAGTGGCCCAGTCACCGCCACAGGAAGATATTGGCAGTGTTGTTCAGCGGTGGCAGGATGAAGTGCGGCAGGCGCTGCAATCCGAATCCTCTGTTGAAAAGTATGCTGATTTCAGCAACGGCCTGCCGGACGGCTGGTCGGTAACAGGCCCGGCCTTTGCAGGGTCACCAAGAGCGAAAGTGGCCGCCGGTGCGAATCAGCATCGTGTGGCACATGCAGGGTTCAGCTCGGGAGATCTGTCCAATCAGTTTGGAGGTCATCTGTACAGCCCCACATTCGAAATCACGCACCCGGAGATCCTGATCCGTGTTGCCGGCGAACGCGCACGGGTTCGTCTGGTGATCGAAGGTTATGTGATGTCTCACTTCAACCGACTTCTGTTCAGTGGAGTTGATCAGAAGTTCGATACCGGAGGAAAATTCCAGTGGATACGGATTGCCGGCGACACTCATCGCTATCTCGGTAATCAGGCTTACCTGGAAGTGATCGATGAAGGTGACGGCTGGTTCGTGATCGACGAAGTTCACTTTGTGGAACACCAAAACGGAGCACCACCCGCCGTTGACGTTCCTGCACCGGTTCGTCAGCTTTATCAGGCGTTACAGACTGATTCCGGGACCGATCCGATTGCAGGTGCGGTGAAGTACGCATGGCCTGACCTGTTTGCACAGAGCCTGCTGCCCGCGTCGTCGGATGAACAGTGGACTCAACTCCAGACAGCCTGGTCCGAACAGTCAACACACGCTGCTCACGCAGTACCGGTACAGGCCATCACCGATGGAACGGGGGAAGATCAATACATTTTCACTCGAGGCAGTCACCGCAATCCGGGTCCTGTGGCATCACGGTCGTTTCTGGAAGCAATTGCCGGAGAGGACCAGGCACCGATTGAATCAGGCAGCGGCCGCCGTGAACTGGTTCAACGCCTGCTGGCTGCGGACAATCCGTTTCCGGCCCGTGTGGCCGTCAACCGGATCTGGCACCATCTGTTTGGTCGGGGCATCGTGGCTTCCACCGACGATTTCGGCGTGCTGGGTCAACGTCCGAGTCATCCCGATTTACTGGATCACCTTGCCAGGCGCTTCCGGGAAAACGGATGGTCGGTCAAACAACTGATCCGACTGATTGTCTTGTCCCGTACTTACAGAATGAGCAGTCTTGGCAGCGTGGCTGCTGCGGAAAAAGATCCGACTAACCGCTGGCTGCACTGTGCGCGTGTCCGCAGACTGCAGGGTGAGGTCATTCGTGACACCATGCTGCAACTGGCAGGACGTCTGGATTTGAAGCCGTTTGGTACTTCGGTACCGGTGGCACTCACCGACTTCATGCAGGGCCGCGGAAGACCGGAAGGCGGTCCACTGGACGGATACGGGCGTCGAAGTATTTACATCTCTGTGAACCGAAATTTTTTGTCACCGTTTATGCTGGCGTTTGATACTCCGGTCCCCATGTCTGCTCGCGGTCGACGCGCAGTTTCAAACGTGCCGGCTCAGGCGCTGATCATGCTCAATGATGAATTCGCACACCAACAGGCAGCACGCTGGGCAGAACTCCTGATTGACCGCTCACCAACGGTGAATGACGCCATCGTGGGGGCGTGGCAACAGGCACTGGGACGTCAGCCGGTCAGACAGGAACTGGCTGCCATTCAAAGCTTTGCCCGGACACAGGCCGAACAACACACCGAAGTGCTGTCAGAAACAACCATTGGGAACAAGACCATGCAGGACGTGTGTCACGCGATCATGAATACCAAAGAATTCATCTATCTTCGATGATTCGCTGCGTAACAATCAATCGCTCCGAATGGTGTGACCACACGGTAAAAATGCTGTATTTCCGGAACACAGACAAAAAACGGCTACAATTCTGTATTGTCGGATCCACAATCTGCCAAGCAGGACAATTGATCGAACGTGGACGTTCTGCCCGAATCACCACGCCCTCACCAGATCTGTTTGTCCGCTGCGGTCCCCACCTTTCTCACCAACAGCAACAGCGACGTTCAAATGATTCTTCGCCCCGTCTTACTGTCATTAACCTGCATTACGGCTGCTGCCCTGGCACAGGATGCTGATATTTCAGAATCCGATCCAGTGACAGCCGCGGCTTATGAAGCCAGGTTTCTGACCAGAATACAACAGCTCACGATTGAAGGCCGCCGAGCCGGTGAAGGATATTTCAGCGCCGACGGACGGCAACTGATTTTTCAAAGCGAGCGTGACCCACAGAATCCGTTCTTTCAGATCTTTCGACTGGATCGGAACACCGGAGAAACGACGCGAATCTCTCCGGGACACGGCAAGACAACCTGTTCATGGATTCATCCCGACGGTCAGCGTGTTTTGTTTTCGTCGACGCACAGTGATCCTCAGGCGATTGAAAAACAAAAGGAAGAACTGGCACTTCGGAAGTCCGGACAGCAGCGACGTTATTCATGGGACTACGACGAGTATTACGACATCTATGAGTTCGATCCGACCGACGGCAGTTACCGCAACCTGACTGACGAACGCGGCTACGACGCGGAAGGATCGTACTCTCCCGACGGCAAACTCATCGCCTTCGCTTCCAACCGCTTCGGATACACGGATCTCAGTGATGAAGACCAACAGAAATTTGACCTGGATCCGTCCTGGGCCAGTGAAATCTGCATTATGAATGCAGATGGTTCGGGACTGCGTCGGCTCACCAATACTCCCGGTTATGACGGTGGTCCGTTTTTCTCACCGGATGGTCATCGACTGTGCTGGCGCCGATTTTCAGAAGACGGAGCAACCGCCGAAGTGATGACCATGAACATCGACGGCACCGACCAGCGCCAACTGACCTCACTGAGCGCAATGTCGTGGGCTCCTTTTTTCGATCCGTCCGGACGCTACATCATCTTTGCCACCAACGTACACGGGTTCGCAAATTTTGAGCTGTATCTGGTGGATGCGGCCGGGCAGCATGAACCGGTACGGGTGACTCATACCGCCGGTTTCGACGGCCTCCCGGCATTTTCCCCGAACGGCACACAGCTGGCATGGACATCCAATCGGACGGCCAACAAAAAGTCACAGATTTTTATCGGCAACTGGAATTCTTCGGCAGCGCTGCAGGCCCTGGGTCTTGAAGATGCGCTCAAAACGTCAGAAGGAGATTCCCTGCAGACGACCGCCCGTGCTCCGTCGCGCAGAACCGGATACGCCCCGGCGGATGCGGTTCGTCATGTGGAATATCTGTGTCGACCTCAGCTGCAGGGGCGTCTGACCGGTACACGAGGGGAAAAACTGGCTACTAATTATGTAGCTCTGTTTTTTGAAACACTGGGACTGGAACCGGCCGGAGTTGATGACGGCTGGTTTCAACCGTTTGATTTTACATCCGGAATTTCCGCAGGGGACGGCAATGCGCTTCGATTCAATGACACATCCCTGGAATTGAACCAGGACTGGCGTCCTCTGGCGTTTTCGGCCACCGGTGAATTTCCGGAAGCAGACGTCCTGTTTGCCGGCTATGGAATCCAGGCGCCTGCCGGTGAGGGCTTCGACGAATACGACTCATTCGTGCACCTCGATGTGAAGGACAAATGGATTCTGTGTTTTCGATTTATGCCGGAAGACATATCAGCTGAGCGTCGCCAGTATCTGGCTCGATTCAGCAGCCTGCGGTTCAAAGCAATGAATGCCCGTGACCTGGGAGCCAAAGGCCTGATTCTGGTCAGTGGCCCGACCTCAGAAGTCAGAAAACAGCTGATTCCCCTCAAATTCGACGGTTCCCTTGCGGGAACCAGTCTGCCTGTGCTGAGTATTACCGACGACCTTGCCTCCATGTTGCTGTCAGGTTCAGACAAGGGTCTTGAACAGTTACAACAGAGTCTTGATGACGGTAGTCCGGCGATGGGGTTTCCGCTGAAAGACGCCCGACTGGCGGCAACGGTTGATATCCGACAGGAACACAGACAGGGACGAAATGTTCTGGGTCGACTTCAGGTTGCAGAACATCCTTCACATGAAATCGTGGTTGTTGGCGCGCACATCGATCATCTTGGAGCCGGTCCGAGTGCCGGGTCGTTGGCGCGGGACAACGAGTCATCACAGATTCATTTTGGTGCCGATGACAACGCATCCGGCGTGGCCGCGATGCTTCAGATGGCCGAAGCTCTGGCAGCGGCCAGAGACAACGGTACGCTGCAGGGCCACAGGGACATTGTGTTTGCGGCCTGGTCCGGTGAAGAACTTGGTCTGCTGGGTTCCAGTCACTACGTCAAAGATCTGGAAACCATGCTTGCGCAGCATGCGGCTGACGCGTCGGCTGCACTGGAGATTGATTCCGATGACCAGCCTGTGGAAAACAATCCCCACGGAAAAGACGAGCCCGCACAGAATGAAGACGACAAACTCTCCGGTCCGACCACCGGCGGACTGCACATGTACATTGCCGCCTGTCTCAACATGGACATGGTTGGCAGACTGCAGGAACGCGTGGTGCTTCAGGGACTGGGTTCGTCCAACGACTGGAAAAAAATCGTCGAGCAGATCAACGTGGTCGCCGGTCTGCCCGTGACCCTGCAAAATGACAGCTACATCCCCACAGACGCCAGTGTCTTTTTCATGCACGGCGTTCCCATTCTATCGGCTTTCACCGGGACTCACAGCGAATACCACACCCCGCGGGACACTCCGGAAAAACTGAACTATGAAGGAATTTCTGAAGTTGCTCAATTCATGGGACGGGTCTGTCAGGCCCTGGTGAGTCGAGACCGCATGCCGGTTTATGTGGCTCAGGTACGTCCGGACGACGGACAGCGGCGGGCCAATCTTCGGGCCTGGCTGGGATCAATTCCGGATTACGCCGGATCCGATGTCAAAGGGGTGCTGCTGTCAGGAGTGGCAAACGGGGGCCCCTGTGACAAAGCCGGTGTTCGCGGAGGAGATGTGATCGTCGGCCTGGCCGGCAAAAAAATCGAAAACATCTACGACTACACTTATGCAATTGAAGCACTCAAAATCGGACAGGAAATTGAGATCGTTGTTCTGCGAAAGGATCGTGAACTGAAACTTAGCGTCACTCCTGGTTCGCGAGACTGAATCGCCGAACGTCCGGTACTCAACAGTCAAAAACCCCGGCTGTTATCAAACAGCCGGGGTTTTTCAATCGCTCCTGCCATCGTGGCGTGCGTGATTTTCGGTCGACGGGTTAGCGGACTGCCATATCGGGTTCTTCACACGTGATGAATTCCAGCAGTGCCGGACGACCTTCACGCGTGGCTGCTATGCCGCGGTTGATCGCCGGAATGATGTCAGCCGGCTGTTCAACCCGTTCGGAAAACGCGCCCAGACCTCGGGCGACTTCGGAGTAATTACCCGACAGGTATTTCGTTCCATAACGTTCAGTCGCTTTGGGTATGTGCTGTTCGTAGTTACCCATCGCCGAGTTATTGAGCAGCATTGTCAGAATTGGAATTTTCTCCCGAACTGCGGTTTCGACATCCATCCCGACCATGCCGAAGGCGGCATCACCCAGAAAATTGACCACCAGTTTGTCGGGCTCCGCAAGTTTGGCTCCCATGGCGGCTCCCAGAGAAAAACCAAGCTGAGTCGAATGGCCCCAGCCAATGTAGCCCCGCGGGGTGACGGACTCGTACAGCGGAACAAGTTGATCGCGCGGGTTACCGGAATCGTGAGTCACGATGGCTTCGGCCGGATCGACCGTTTTCATGAAATCGCCGATGACGCGGTATGGATTGATGGGGGTTTCGTCTGAGGTGAGTTTCGGGTTCCAGCGAGCTTTCCATGCCTGACGAATTTCACCAACGTGCGCTTCGACTTCGGCTCGCACTGCCTGCCCGGTCGATGTTCCAATTTCCTCAAGCAGTTGCCCCAGAACAAGTTTCGCATCACCAGTAAGCGGAACATCCGCCGCGTAGTCCTTATTGATGTCCTGTGGATCGACGGTTGCGTGAATGATTTTTTTACCTGCTGGAATCACCGGCGCAAAGGTTGTGCGTGTGAGGCTGGCACCAATTGAGAAAATGACGTCGCAGCGCTCCAGATAGTCCTTCAGCATCGCCGTATCCGTGTAGGACCCCGTCCCCAGCGAAAGCGGATGGCGTTCGTTAAACGCACTCTTGCCCAGCAGGGTGGTCATGACCGGTGCACCAAGGCGTTCAGCCAGTTGAGTCAACTCATCTGTGGCTTCGGCGTAAAGCACCCCCTGCCCGGCCCAGATCATTGGTCGTGAGGCGGACAGCAGCAGGCGGGCCGCGTCGCTGATCCGGGATGGATCCGCCGCCGTTCGTACGTCTGAGACAGACTTATATTCCAGCGATCCTGTGAAATCCTCTTTGCAGACATCCACCGGTGTCTCCAACATCACCGGCCCTGGACGTCCGGAACGGAGAGCCGTAAATGCACGTCGCATCCGCTGAGGAATACTGCCGACTGACGGAATCATGTCGGCCCATTTGGTGGTGGATCTATAGTGGGGTACCGAGTCGAAAGTGGGAGGAACTCCGACCAGTTCTCTGCCCGGATGACCGGGAAGAAACAGAATCGGACTGGAATCGGTGCGAGCATGGGCGATGCCGGCAAATGCGTTTTCAGCGCCGGCGCTTTGCTGCACAGTCACGACTCCCAGTTGCCGCCCATTGGTGATGCGTGAGTAAGCGTCGGCCATGTTCTCGGCCACGCGCTCCTGCCGAGCAACAATAATTCGAATCCCTTCCTCTGCCAGTGCTTCGATAATCGGTGTGAACGGAAAACAAAAGACCTGATCAACTCCTTCGGCCTTGAGAATTTTTGCAATGACATTGCTGCCCTTCACGAGATCACCCTTATTTTCCGCGTTAATTAAAACTTGAACTGAAGCTGAACGTGATGTGTGAATAGTATCACTGGACGTGTCAGGTCAGAAGTAACAGCGTCCGGTTCGACAAATTTCACTCAATCCTCTGTGAACAACGTGTCGGCATCCGTTGGTTTATTGTTTTGCGGCACCAACTGCCGGCCGGTCTGCCGATTGCCAGACGCTGTTCCAGTGTCCATAATTGGGCCTCGGTTACGTTTCCGGTTCCGCTTCTCTGACACAGGGAATCTCAACAATGTCACAAATCTGGCGACTGGCGTTGTGTCTGTCCATCGGAGTTTTCTCTGTTCAGTTGAAGGCTGACGACGTTCGGGTCCGGAAGGCACTGTCACTGGTCAAAGGCGATCGGGGCGTTGTGGCCGTTCTGGGACTTCCGTCAGACGACGCTCAGTTTGTGACTCAACTGGCTGCTGATCGTGAACTGATGATTTATTTTCAGGCCGAAACTTCGGAGCAGGCCGGTGTCGTTCAAAAGCTGGCGGACGATGCGGGTCTGCTGGGCCGACGTGTGTTCGTGGATTTCGGCGATCTGAGTTCGATTCATCTGTCTCACAATCTGGCCGACGCAGTGATCGTAGATCCGTCCGTGTTGGACCGGACATCGGAAGAAGAAGTTCTGAGAGTGCTGAACCCGAATTCCACCGCACTGATGGGAGATCGTCGACTCACCAAAGCGGCACCGAGCGGTTCAGATGACTGGAGCCACCCCTACCATGGTCCGGACAACAATCCTCAGTCAGAGGACCAGCAGGTGCGGGGCAATTTTCAGACTCAGTTCATCGGAACTCCGAAATTCAGCCCGATGCCGGAACAAAGTGTGATTGCCGGAGGTCGAATCTATAAGGCCATGGGACATATCGCCCACAAAGCCAACCAGAATGAGATGCTCAATACACTGCTGTGCATCAACGCCTGGAACGGAACCATCCAGTGGAAGCGGCCTTTGACGGAGGGTTTTCTGATCCATCGAAACACAATGGTCGCCGCAGATGATGCATTGTACATGGGTGACCATGAGTCCTGTAAGGTGATTGATCGTGACACCGGACAGGTTCGTCGTGAAATCAGAATCCCCAAAGAAATCAGTGACGGCCCGGTCTGGAAATGGATGGCTCTGCAGGACGACATTTTGTACGCCCTGGTGGGAAATCTGGAGGTCAAGGTAGAAACGATGCGTTCCAATCGCCCCGGCCTGGGACACTGGCCGTGGGGAATGTGGAAGGGGCACGACTATACCGATCCACGCACTGCATTTGGATTTGGACGAACGGTAGTGGCAATCGATCGGGGTACGGGTGAGATTCTGTGGCATTATCGCGACGAAGAGTTTCTGGATGCACGGGCCGTGTGCATGAAGAACGGAAAGATTTTCTGTTTTTGTGCGGAGAGGTTTCTCGCCTGCATCGATGCAACCAACGGGGAACTGCTGTGGAAGAATTCAGACAGCGATTTGCTCGAGGCGATCGGCCCCAACGAACGTGCTCAGCACTACACCACAGGCTACGCAACGACGTGCTACATGAAGTGCACAGACAACCATGTGTTCTTCGCGGGTCCTCAGCGTAAACAGACGGTGGCAGCCTCCACCCGCGACGGCAGCCTGCAATGGACTCATGATGTTGGAAATCTGCAGCTGGTTCTGCGTGAGGACGCGGTGTATGCCGCAGGACCTCAAAGAACAACCGGAGTCAAGCTTGACCATCAGACAGGTACGGTGCTGTCCAGTTTCCCCGGCCGTCGGGCCTGTACACGCGCCACAGGTTGTGCAGACAGTATTTTCTTTCGGGCCTCCGGCGGAACAGTCCGCCTGATGACGAAAGAAAATCGAGCCGAGCACATTTCTCCGATGCGACCTCCGTGTCAGGACGGGGTACTCGTATCAAACGGCCATCTGTACTGGGGACCGTGGATGTGCGGGTGTCAGCTTTCCCTGTACGGAAACATCGGACTGCGCCCTATCGGTGATGATACGGTCAGCCGAAGGAACAACGCCGTTGTCGAACAGGAATCACTGGTTGTTCATTCTGACATCACTGTGGCAACAGGGCTTCCGGTGAAGACCACGGACTGGCCGGCGTATCGAGGTGGCAACGACCGGTCCGACACAACCGAAGCAGGTTTAGCTCAGTCGATTAATCACGCCTGGACTGTTTCTGTGGTGCAAAATGAGCTACCCACAGCTCCGGTCGCAGCCGGGAACCAGGTCTTCGTAGCTGATCGCACGGGAGCTGTCCGAGCCTACGATGCTGATGGTAATGAAAAATGGAAATCGTACGCCAATGGCGCTGTCTACTATCCACCATCGGTTGCTCATGATCGTGTGTTCGCGGGCTCAGCGGATGGTCGCGTATACGCTTTTGAAGCAGCCACCGGACGACTGCTGTGGACCTACCGTGTTGCTCCCCAGGATCGACGAATTTCTGTCTTCGGAAAACTCGTCTCGCGGTGGCCGGTTGCCGGAGGAGTGGTGGTGCAGGATGGAACCGTGTATGCGGCTGCCGGTATCACTCACTATGACGGCACCTACATCGTGGCTCTTGATGCTGTCACCGGACAGTTGAAAGCACGCAACGACGGATCGGGAGTACTGTCAGAATCGGTCAACAGTGGCGTGAGCATGCAGGGTAATTTGATGATCGTGGACAACGAACTCAGATTTCTTGGCGGTGGGGTTTACGAAACGGCCCGTTTCGATCTACAAACGCTGGAGTGCAGAAATGAAGCCAAACATCAGGTAACCTCGCAGTACCGAACAGCGTTCTATCCATGGTATCCTGCATATGGCAAATATGTCTCTCTGGAACACAAATGCGGCGACGGAAACACATTGTGCCACGATGCCAGCTACGAAGGCAGCATGTTTGGCAATCTGGGTCTGGAGACCCCTTTACCATCAGGTACAGAGCGAATCAACAAGGACGCCGCACGCGACTTTCTTCGCCGTCGCGGCAAAGACCAGAAGCAACCGCAGCATGTGTGGCAAGACAATCTAAATCGACGATTTACAAGTTTTGTGGTAAGTCAGGAACAACTGCTGGCAACCGGACATTCAGAAACAACACCGGACCAGCCGTTCCTCGTAGCCATCAGCATTGCAGATGGCAGTGATCTGTGGAAGAAAAACCTGCCCGTGGACGCGGTAAAAGGGGGCACGGCCGTGGATGCCACCGGTCACGTCTTCGTAAGTCTGGAAGACGGCCGGTTGATGTGCTTTAAATAGCCCGACCGGTCGACTCAGAAAAGCGGGAGCCGGATCGGAGTCGGTCTCTGCTCCTGTCGTGTTATGCATCACACGCAACACCTTCACGTGTGATGTTTTGTTACTCCAAGACAATAAACGGTCACGATTGATATCACAGAATCCGGTCTTTTTTTAACCGCTGACTTCCGGTGCCGTTGGAGGTGTCAAACAGCAGCCCAACAAAGCCAGGTAAGTCACACAACGTTGAACACTGGCGAAAGCACCGCGGTCCGCGCGTAATTTTGGGGCGTTCTCGTGGAAGGCGGCTGTCCCGAATATCAGCTAAGCGCCAGCACTATGTTCAACAGCGATTCATAAGCAGTCCGGAACTATAAATGGTCTGCAATCTCGATATCGATCCTGTTGACTCCTGATTTGATCTCAATCGTCAGCGGCGTGGAGACAGGACTTCCAAATATTGACGGAATCTGAGGGCCACCGGTCGTGTCTTCGTAATTTGTCATTACGACCTTATGCATCGCAGGCTGAGCACCGTCTCCTTTATCATATGTCGACAGAGTGTACTCACCATCGACGATCCGCCCGGCGGAGTTCTTCATCGGAACTCCCTCCGGGAGATTCTGGGGATATGTTAAAATCTCGCCCTTTCCAATCGGCTTACCCTCAAAAGTCACTCTTCCGGAAACCCGCCCCGTCTCCGGGTCGCAACCGGAAAACAACAACAGGCCGGTCGCCATCAAAATCAAGGATCTGCTGCTCAAATTGCTTTTCGCCATCGGTCTGTCCGCAAAAAACATCGATTGTCAACGCAGGGCAACTGCAACGAAAAAACCGGGAAGACTGCAGCATCCGAACTGTCGAATAATCACATATCAATCAACCGCAGTATGGCCACAGGCTCCAGGAACAGGTCAGATCTGTATTCGCAATTAAGAACCGGACGTGACCATCGTCGGTCGGACACAACCATCGACCTGTATGACAATGGCCGGAAACCGCTCCACTTTTACGGTGTACCATAAACTTACGCGAAGTACTAACTGCACTAGAGAGTCCCGCTCAGCAAATTCAACAACACCGTTGTATGGCAGGAATCTAATGTACAGAAACGGTCGTTGATCAATTGCCGCGGCAGGTCACAGGACGTCCGTAGCGAAAAACCTGATCAATCCCGGATAAACACGTCGTTCAGAGGTTATTCACCATAATTCAGTCTGCTGCCAAGTTCCCTGCTGACGTCGACATCCAAAAGGACGGGCCTGTCAGTGTTGATCGCCTGAGTCAGCTGTTCACTCAGCTGGTCAGGTTCGGTGATTCTGCGTGCTTCAACGCCAAATGACTCCGCCAGTGACACGAAATCAATCTCAGGTCCCACCAGGTCCATTCCTTCGAACTGGCGCTGACCGGCCGAAGGCAACTGCATCCCCTGGGCGCCAATCTTGAGAATGTGGTACTGAGCATTATTACAGATCACGAACGAAACCGGCACATTGTATTTCGCAGCTGACCACAGTCCCTGGATTCCATACAAAGCTGCACCGTCTCCAATGATTCCCACAACCGGCCGGTCCGGCCAGGCCATCTGAGTTCCAATGGCCACATTGAGCCCCCAACCGAGCCCCCAACCCCGGTGTCCAAAATAACCTGTCGTATTCCTCAACGCCCCAAGTCGCTCGATCGTGGTGTTGGTGGTTGTCACGGCTTCTTCAACGATTGCCACGTTGTCAGGAAGGACTCGTGCGATGCTGTCCATCGCACACAGCGGGGTCATTGGCCGAACGTCCTGTTGCTGATCGATTTCGTGCTGCAAACGGTTTCGCACGTGGTTGTGATGACGCGTGAGTGAATTCGAACGCTGGCGGACAATAGCCCGCAGTTCGTCAGTCATTCGTGATTCCAGCTCTCCGTTTAATTCCTCCAGACTCACTCGAGTGTGTCCCCATATCCCGACGTCAACCGGAAAATTCCTACCCAGCTGCAGGGGATCTTCATCGATCTGAATCACCCGGAGATGTTCCGGTACGGCCAAATCCGGTTCAAAGTAAACGTACAATCGAAACAGATCCATGCCAGTAACAATGATCAAATCATGACCTTCCAGCCGCTGGTGGATTTCAGGTGCCCAAAGCGGAAGTCCCTGGCCATACAGAGGATGGTTACTGGGAAAAGGACTGCGTCCATGTGTCGTTCCCGGTTCACTCACGACAGCAACGCCAATCGTTTCAGCCAGTCTGACCAGCGCTTCGCCGGCACCACGGTCCGTCACGCGACTTCCGGCGATAATCAGTGGGTTCCGTGCAGTCAAAATCATCTCCGCCGCAGAGGTGACGGCCTGCCGAGGTGGACGAATCAATGGATTCGGAATTGAGATCGGAGTCACGTTCAGGGATTCAGCACATTCCATTTGCAGGTCAACCGGCAGCGACAGAAAGACGGGGCCAGTCGGTGGAGTGAGCGCAATCCGGGCCGCCCGCTGAACGGCACCCGGTAAATCCTCAATTCGATTAACTTCAAACGACCATTTTGTCCACGGCCGAGCCACAGCAACCATCTCACCTCCCAGGATGGGTTCGCTGAATGCAAGCCGTCGATCCTGTTGTCCCGCCGTAACCAGAATGGGTGTGCCTTCCCGATAAGCGTTGTAGAGCATGCCCATGGCATTTCCGAGACCAGGACACACGTGAACATTGACCACAGACAGATTTCCCGAAGCCATGCTGTAGCCGTCGGCCATGGCCATCACCGGAATTTCCTGGAGCCCCAGGATGTACCGGAACCGATCGTCACAGACCAGAGCATCGTTCAGCGGTAACTCAGTCGACCCCGGATTACCAAAGATTCGATCCACTCCGAATTCAGCGAGCATGTCCAGAAAAATGTGGATACCGGTGGTGCTCATGTTGTCATGAAGCTTGAGAAAGCAAATTGAGGAAGCGGACAACGGTTACAGCCAAGTATCCGGCCCGTTACAGGCATTTGCAAGTTGATGAAAACCACTGCCGCTCTTCGGACAATCATGCTCGACCGATGATGCAGTCAAGACTGTTATACGAAAAATTGAACGTGAAACGCTGTGATCCAAAGTAGTCATCACAATCTGTTTCACGACGAGGTCGATGAGGCAAACCAGTGTTTTTCCGGGTTCCCATCCCGATCAATTGGCCTGAGTTTGGTGGACCATCTGCACTCTGAAGTGCCGCGGATCAGTTCCGAAACCGACGGATTCGATTCCGAAGCTGAAACGGCACGGTCCTCTCTGAATCTGACATTGTTGACACATTCACCGGATTGCCCTCAACACTGTACATCGGCAATGCCGGTGGATCATTGGACGACACGGAATATTGCAGGGCGCATATTCCTGGTTTCTTTCGGCTTGCCGGTTATTGCTTATTGCGCCGTGGACGGGGTAAACGGTTGAATTGAGCCCCCAACATCGCTGACGGAAGCATTATGCGACTCTCAATTCGGCTGAGATATGTTCCAGGAAGCGGCACTTCCTGGAACATCTGTGTTGGGACTCTTGATTAGCAGCAGATCCTGATCAATACTTCGCGAATGTTTGATTTTTTTTCCGGATCGGAAGACGTCCGGCAACGGACCGAATGGCGGTTCCACCTTCCGGTGACCCGGCCAACTGACCGTAAGTGACTGACGACTGTGTGAAGTCCAGTCTCCTCGTGTGTGTACTTTCTTGGTTTTGCAGTGAGGTATGCTGTCAAATGGCTGAAAACAACGGCCAGCCGATGATCGAAGCCCAGGGACTTAGTAAGTTCTACGGCAACTTTGCCGCGGCTAATGAGGTGACATTTTCGGTTCCCAGAGCACAGGTCTGTGCGTTTCTGGGGCCGAACGGCGCTGGAAAATCGACAACAATGAAGATGTTGACCGGTTTTTTGGCTCCCAGTGAGGGAAGTGCCAGCATCGGTGGCCATAACGTGGCCACTGAACGGATCAAAGCTTCCGAAATGCTGGGATATCTGCCGGAAAACGGGCCCCTGTACACGGAAATGACACCGGAAACCTTTCTGAGGTATGTGGGCGATACCCGAATGATGTCCGGCCCGCGACTGCGGGAACGAATGACGTTCGTAGCTCAGCAATGCGGTCTTGGCGAGGTCTGGGGCAAGGCCATCGGCAAATTGTCTCGCGGATATCGTCAGCGTGTGGGAATGGCTCAGGCTCTGCTGCACGACCCCGACGTGCTGATACTGGACGAACCAACCAGCGGGCTGGATCCAAATCAGGTCCGAGGTGTTCGCGATTTGATTCGTCGCATGGGAGAAACAAAAACGGTTTTGCTGTCGACTCACATCCTGCAGGAAGTACAGGCAGTCTGTGATCGAGTGATACTGATCAATAACGGCCGGATTGTGTTTGACGGTCCAACCAGTGAACTGGGCAGTGAAGGATCAGCTATGGAACAGAAGTTCCACGAACTCACCGGAGACAATCCGGCTGCTGCGTGACAGGCGGCCACCCTTTATCGTCATCCCCAAAAGACGGCCGTGCGGGTACCAGGGCTGCAACTCACCGTTCCCTGATCCTCGCCCGACGGTTTTCTGACTTGAACCACTCTTAGCAATCGATTCATCGAGGACATTCAACCATGACGCTTCGCAGCCAGGTTGTGCTCTCTATCTTCAAACGCAATTTCTCCAGCTACTTTTCAGGAGTTCTGGGCTACCTGTTTATCATTGTGTTTGTAGTGGCTGGTGCCGCTCTGGCATTCAATGCCGAATTTTTCACATCCAACGTGCCGACCCTGGACCAGCTGACAGAAGGTTTCCCTTTACTGCTGCTGTTCCTGGTACCCGCCATCACCATGACCGTGTGGGCTGATGAGCGTAAGCTGGGAACTGATGAACTACTGTTTACCCTTCCGATCACCGACGTCGAAGTTTTGTTGGGCAAGTATCTGGCCGTTGTTGCCGTGTATTCCGTTAGTCTCATTTTTTCCCTGGCCTATGTCGTGGTGCTTGAGTTTTTGGGTGATCCGGACTGGGGGTTGCTGTTCACAACGTATTGTGGCTACTGGCTTGCCGGATCAGCGATGCTCAGCGCGGGAATGCTGGCATCCGTACTGACCAATGCTCCAACCGTCGCCTTTATTCTGGGCGTAGTCATTGCCGGAATCCCTGTGTTCTTCGCCTATGTAGGTCGACTGATTGAGATCGTTGTGAGTTTCCTGGAAGGAATCGGCGTTCTGGGAATATTCGGCGTCGGAGACAGTTCCGCTGTTCAGTTCAACAGTGTCCGCCAGCTGTTTTCTGAGTTAAGCCTTCAGGAGCAGTTTCGCGATTTTGGTCTGGGGGTCATTCCTCTGTCAGGCGTGCTGTACTTTGTCGCGTTTACGGTGTTGATGCTGTATCTGAACCTTGTTTTTATTACCAAACGGCACTGGAGTGCCGGACAGACAGTCGGAACAGGAATCCACTATTCCGTGCGTACCGTATGCCTGGCAGTCATTGTCATGAGCTGTACCGCCTGGGCGGGATATGCGGCTGTGAGGGTGGATGCCACAGCCGAACAACTGTTCAGTCTTTCGCCATCCACGAAAGACGTGTTGAATGAAATCGAGTCAGACCGACCGATTGAGATTCAGGCCTTTTTAAGTCCTGAAGTCCCCAGTGAATATGTGGACACCCGCCGAAGCCTGGTTGGTTTGCTCCGTCAGTTCGATCAGATCGGAGGCACCAACATCGAAGTTCGGTACGTAGATGTAGAAGAATTCAGCAAGGAAGCAGACGAAGCAGAGCATTTCGGCATCCAGCCTGTCCGCCTGCTGTCTGAAGTGGAGGGACGGCGTACAGAAGTTGAAGTCTACCTCGGAGCCGTTGTCATCAGCAGCTACGACAAGGTTGTTGTGCCGTTCTTCGGTAAAGGCCTGCCGATCGAATACGAGTTAACACGGTCAATCCGTACCGTTGCCACGGAGGATCGGCATACCGTCGGTATTCTCACAACAGACGCAAACGTACTGAATTTCTCACAGGAGTGGCAGATCGTCACCGAGCTCAAGAAACAGTACGACGTTGAAACGGTCTCCGCAGATTCACCCATCGATGCAGAAAGTTTTGATGTGCTGATGGCCGTCATGCCTTCTTCGCTGACCGCGGAGCAGATGCCGAATCTTGTCAACTACGTTCGGGCCGGTCATCCCACACTTATTTTTGACGACCCGTTCCCGATCGCCATGAGTTCCGGTATGGGAATCACCAGCGCTCCGCGGCTTCCCAAACCTCAGCCCAATCATGGAATGGGCGGTATGTTTGGAGGCGGACGGCAGCCCCCTCCACCGCCTAAAGCAGACGGAGGACAGGCCACATCGCTGCTGAATGCTCTGGATATTCAGTGGGTCTACGATACGGTCACCTTCGACATGAATAATCCGCACCCGCAATACGACTCGCTTCCGGCGGAATACGTATTTGCCACTCGCGATGGAAATCCGGACGCCTTCTCAACAGACAGCGGTGTCAGTCGAGGTCTGCAGGAAATTCTGTGCATCTATACCGGAACCGTCAGGAAAAGAGATACACCCGGTCGTGAAACAAAGTTCGTGGAGCTGCTCAAGACCAGTGGTAAAAGCGGGTTGCTGGGCTGGGAACAGTTCACGGATTCGAATTTCAATCCGTTTGCCGGTGGCCAGACCGTGGTCCCCAGACCCCCCAACATGCTGAATCGCGTGATCGACGGTTACGCGCATGTGCTGGCAGCTCACATCACCTCCGATCAGGATGGTGACTCCCGAAATGCAGTCTTTGTTGCAGATGTAGATATGATTTCCGACTTTTTCTTTCAGTCACGAGTCCGCGGTGATTTGGATATCAGTCTGGATAATGTGACATTCGTACTCAATGCCGTTGACGTACTGGCAGGCGACGAGACATACGTACCGCTCCGCAGCCGTCGGGCAAAACACCGCACTCTGGCACGTCTGGAACGTCAAAAGAACGAATTCCTCGCAGAGGCTAACAAACGAGAGTCTGCCGCTGACGAAAAGGCTGACGAGGAACTCACGGAGCGCCAGAACCAGTTGAAAAAACGAGTTGAAGAAATCCGCGCAAACGAAGACCTCGACCCGATCGCCAAACAACAGATGATTGACCAGGCAGAGCAGGCTGAGTCAACGAGGTTGAGCCTGGCCGAAGCCCAGATTGAGCAGGATAAAAACCGTGAAATCAAGAAGATCCGGGCAGAAACGAATCGAAAGACACGTTCTGTGGAGATCCAGACACAGATCGCGGCCATTTTTCTGTCACCACTGCCCGCAATCCTGCTGGGTCTGATGGTCCTGGGTAAAAGATTGAGTGACGAAAAACGGATTGTGGTCGACAGTCGACGAAGAAATTAGCTGCAGGCGCCACCAATCACAGGGTGTCTGCATCGCGCACGGCAACCCTCGGTTGCAGCATGCACATTCAATTGTGAAACAGATGATTTGAGAATGCTTCGTCGCGAACCGATGCGACGACTAACATAAAACAGCTGACTGAGGTATGACGCATGTCAACGGGCACTCCACACAGCGCATCTGCAGCAACAACGAATCCGGGCGGTCGCACGCTCCTGTTTGTGGTCGCTGCGGTCGGCTGTCTGGCGATCACGACCGGTTTTGAATACGCGGGGCGACCTGCTCCGATTGAGGAATTTGGTCGCGTCGGTCAAACATTCTATCCGGATTTTGAAGATCCGACACTGGCATCTGCGCTGGAAGTCTTCGCCTTCGATGCCGAAGAAGTTCTCCCGCAGGAATTTATCGTCGAACGTCTGGAAAACGGTCGCTGGTCGATTCCGTCGCATCACAACTATCCGGCGGATGCCGAAGACCAGTTGGCGAAGACAGCATCCTCGATCATCGGTATCAAGCGGGGAGCAATGGTCACCCGCTGGCCGGCAGATCACGCCAGATACGGAGTGATTGACCCAAATCAGGAGTCGCTGAACGTGTCTGAGGTTGATGGCGTTGGTAAGCGACTGATTTTGAAAGCAGAGGATGATGCCGTCCTGGTGGATTACATCATCGGCAACACTCCGGACTCCGACAAATCCGACGAATACTACGTGCGAAAACCGGATGAGGACGAAGTGTATATCGTGTCACTCAGCATCGATCTGTCCACAAAATTTGCTGACTGGATCGACACGGATCTGTTGCACATTAGTCAGCAGGAAATGCGGCAGATTACGATCAATGATTATTCGTTTAATGAGCTTCAGGGCACGATCACCAGAGGTGAAACGAGTGTGCTGAACAGGGAAAACTCAAGTGATCCCTGGGTTCTTGATGGACTGGAAGACACAGAAGAAGTTGACAAGGATGCTGTCGGGGACGTGACCAATGCCGTCGCCGACATGAAAATTGTTGGTGTGCGAAAGAAACTCCCGGGACTTACACCGGACCTGAAACTTGACCGTTCAGCACTGAAATCCCAAAACGACCTGTCACGACTGCAAAATGACCTGTTGTCAAAGGGATTTCTGCTGCAGCAGGACTCTGAGCCGGACTCGTTGAAACTGGTTGCTCGTGAAGGCGAACTGTATTCAGCAACTGATGACGGTCTGCTATATCGAATGTACTTTGGCCGGGCATTCACCGGGTCACTGCAGGAACTGGAAGTCGAACTAAATTCCGGCGAAGAATCCGACCGTAATGCCGAAAAAGAGGATGCGTCGGATGTCGACGGAAACGATGATGAAGCCGAAGTGGAAGACGACAACCAAAGTCAGACGGGCCGGTACGTATTCGTGAGAGTCGACTTTGCCGAAGAGAATCTCGGTGACAGACCCGTTGAACCGGTAGCTCCTCAAATGCCTGAAGAACTGAAGCAGGCAGAAGAAGACAAATCCGAAGAAGAACAGTCGGCCGAAGATCTGAACGCCACAGAGGATGCCGTCAGCGACGAAGACGCCGGATCGGATGATTCCGCTGAAGAAAATGAAGAGGAAGACCCGCTGGCAGAACTGCGTGAGACCTATGAATCCGCCAGGACGCAGTACGAAACAGATCTAAGATCATACAATACCGATCTGGAAGACTTCGAAAAGAAGGTCACGGACGGAACTGAAAAGGCCGAAAAACTCAATCGTCGTTTCGCCGACTGGTACTACGTGGTTCCCGGTGAAACTTTCGACAAGTTAAAACTGTCCCGCACAGATATCGTGAAAGCAAAAGAGGCAGAAAAAGACACAGACGAATCGGCAACGGATTCCGCCGATACTGTACCTCCTCAGGTTCTTGTCGACCCGGTTGAAGAATCGTCCTCTGATGCCACAGAGGAGGTTTCTGACGAGGAATCAGCAACTGAGGAGCCGGCTGACGAAAATTCCACCAGTGAAGCAACGCCCGTCAATGATTCTGCTGAAGAACAGGCCGCAGACGACGAAGCTGGTGTTAAGAATGCAACTGAAACGTCTGCGGGTGATGCTGTCGATCCCGCTCAGACAGAATAAGCGACTATCCCCTTCACGACTCTCATTCGGCCCCACAACCGGGAGACGGCTCAGACGATCCTCCATGAGGATTCACTGATTCGCGGCCGGCTGGGTTTTCCCCGCGAGAGAGTCGATTTGTAATCCGTTTTCAGCGAAGACGGACGAGTGAAGGAGGACTGGTACATCAGCCGCGCCCGTCACGATTTTCGGGAAGAGCAATTACCGACGCGCGGCTTACCCCCGTTTGACAGGTAAAAAATCCGTCAGGTGTTTTCGTGGTCAATTTATTGTCGGGTTCATTCTGTGCTGCCACTGAATCCCGTAGACTTTTGAAATGAACGATCAACAACGGAGGAGCAGATGGCCCCTGCACTGGCAGATTTTGGCGGCGATGGTCGCCGGCAGCCTGATTGGAATCCTGGCCAATACTGGTGACCAGCCTTTACCCAACAACGTTCGTGTTGCTGTAACACGCGGTACCAACAGAATTTCAATCGAAGAATTCGTTTCGCGCGCGGATGCAAAGGTTGTGTTGTTTCGCGCCGAGTTCGATGGAAGAAATGCTCAGCTGAAAAATGCCTTTCCTGCACTGTCAAAGGCGCTCGGCAACAGGAATCAAATCGAACTGACCGCAGAAAATCCGCGTGTCCGGATTCTCAGTACGATGGCAGGCTATTCGGTCGTCTGGCAGAGAACACATAACGGTGTGCCGGCTGTCAGTCGTTTGAAGTCCGCGCAGGCATCCGGATTGCCGGGATACTGGACACAATGGATCAACGAACATCCCTCCGGGATCCGAAGTCGTATCACGACCATTGCCAAAAGCATCGGTGATCTTTTTCTGCGACTGCTGAAGATGGTCACAATACCGTTGATTCTGACATCACTGGTCACGGGTGTGACCGGACTCGGCAGTCAGGGTCGTTTTGGAAAGATGTTCGGACGGACACTTGCTTATTACCTGACGACCAGCTTTCTGGCGATTTCAGTCGGCCTGATGATGGTCAATCTGATTCGTCCAGGCTCGGGCGCCACACTACCTGGAGGCGGGGAGATCGTTCAAACGGCCGACAGATCACTCACAGAGGTCATCTATGAACAGCTGCTGCGGCTGGTTCCGGCGAACCCTTTTGCAGCCATCGCCAATGGTGAATTTTTGTCTTTGATTTCTTTTGCAATCATGGTGGGAACGTTCATCAATTTTGTCGGAGGAACACATGCCAAACGTCTGAGTGAGCTGTTTGAATCAGCGTTTGCCGTGATGCTGAAGATGACCGGTTGGGTCATCAGCCTGGCACCTGTCGGTGTCTCCGCGTTCATGATTTACGCAACCGCCACTCAGGGACTGGACGTATTTGCCACGCTGGCAAAATATATGATTACGGTGTTCCTAGCACTGGCAATCCACGCAGTCGTCGTGCTTCCGGTAATCGTCATGATGGTCGGACGACGCTGCCCGCTGGCGTTCTTCAGCAATATGAGCCCGGCTCTGCTGACGGCGTTCTCAACCGCATCGTCGAACGCCACACTTCCTTTAACAATTTCGTGCGTGGAAGACCGCGCAGGAATTTCAAACCGCACCAGTTCATTCGTGCTGCCGCTGGGAGCCACGATTAACATGGACGGAACAGCGTTGTACGAAGTGGTCGCCGTGTTATTCATCGCGCAGGCGACGCCAGGTGTGGATCTTAGCTTTGTCCAGCAGGTCACGGTTGCATTCACGGCCCTGATTGCCAGTGTCGGTGCTGCAGGAATCCCTCACGCGGGACTGGTGATGATGGCCATTGTGTTGCAGGCTGTTGGTTTACCTGTCGAGTCGCAGGGGATCATTATTGCGGTTGATCGGGTGCTGGACATGTGTCGAACGTCTGTCAACGTCTGGAGCGATTCGTGCGGCTGTGCGGTCATTGATCGACTCACAAATGACTCAAACACAACTGTCGATTCTGCCGGGCAGCCGTCTGTCTGACGCCCCGGGACTGATGTGATGATGAACCTGATTTACTTCCGTTCGCCAGGCCGGAAACAGTCTTTGCCTGGTGATTTTCTGTCGATCACTTTGCGTATGCTGCAGGAATCGGCCGGTCGTTGAATTCCGGCGCGGACTCCCAACATTACCAACTCAAAAGAGCAGTCACCGCGGACTCCTGTACCGGCCGTGGGCCCATTCCCCCACCTCAGACAGTGCCGACAGTGTACTGATCGCCACCTCCTGATGTCTGCAGCCAGAATTCGCATCGTCCGGCGTCACATGGAACAAAATCCATGGATCAACCGAGCGGGCGGATCACCCAAATAGGTCCATCCCGGAATCCCGAAGTCATCATCGACGGGCCTGATCATTCCGATCATAGTGGATACGGGAGTTCTAACGAATGTGATGATGCCAAACAGCATCCTTTTGCGGGAGGATCAATTTCGCTGCAGGAATGCGAGCTAGCCTTCCTGAATGTCCCCCCCCGTCTCAAAACGAGTTGGATACCGAGATGTCTGCGGATACTCAAAACAACCCACAAGCTGTTCTGGATGAGTTGAGCGCCACCATCGCTTCACTGGAAACTTTTCGTCAGTCTGTTGAGGATGCTGCTGAAACACAGCGTTCAAAGGATTCAACGGTTGCGACGGTCACCGGCAGCAGTCATCGACGTGAACACACTGAAGCCAGTCCTGCGCGCACTGCGGCAGAAAGGTCAGACTCAGCCATCAGGACTGCAGATACAGCCCGACAATCACCTTCACAAACCGTCGGACATCCGGAGAGGTCGTCTGACGTTGACGAGTTCCGGGATCTCACAGATCAACCCGTGATTGCGAGCGACTCGAATTCACCCGCTTCTGAGTCAGCAACTCCGATCACCAGGAAACATGGTGTTCTCCAGCAGACCAATAAGCTGGCACGCATCATGCTCGTCGATGACGAAAATCTGAACGTAATAAACTGTCAGCATCACCTTAAGCAGGCGGGTTATTCGGAGTTCATTACAAGCACTGAAACAATCGAAGCCTTACACCTGATTCGCAGTGAGAGTCCCGATGTTCTTCTACTGGAAATCAACATGCCGGAAGGCAGCGGACTGGACATTCTGCGAGTGATGGGACTCGATCCTGAGTTACAGCACATTCCGGTCATCGTGGTCACAGCGGCCAGGGATCCAAAAATACGCAGGAATGCGCTGGATCTGGGCGCAAACGATTTTCTGAACAAACCGGTTGATCCCAATGAGCTGCTGCCTCGCGTTCGCAATGCTGTCATCCTCAAACAGCACTTCGATATGATTGCCAGTGAAACGGCTCATCTGGAACAACAGGTTGAACGGCGCACACGGCAACTGGAAGCCACACGTCAGCAACTGATCCTCAGCCTGGCCCGTGCAGCAGAACATCGGGACAACGATACCGGCAATCACGTGTTGCGAGTCGGGCGTTACAGCGCCATTATCGCCGAGCAGATCGGATATCCGGAACAGCATCTGCCAATGCTGGAACAGGCGGCCCAGCTGCATGACGTGGGAAAAATCGGCATTCCCGATTCCGTGCTCTTCAAACCTGGTAAACTTGATCCCGACGAATATGAACTGATCAAGAAGCACTGCGCTCTTGGCAAACAAATCATTGAACCCATCTCCGAACGGGATTTTGCGCTGCTGAAAACGCACACAGACACGGAAGAGTCACTGCCACATTTACGTTCATCACCACTATTGATACTGGCCGCTCGTATTGCGCAGACTCACCATGAAAAATGGGATGGCTCAGGATACCCGCTCGGACTGTCCGGTGCAGACATCCCCCTGGAAGGCCGAATCGTTGCTGTCGCCGACGTATTTGACGCTTTGTCAAGCGCCCGTCCGTACAAGCAGCCATTTTCAAGAGAGCAATGTTTTGAGATTCTGGAATCCGGACGGGCAAAGCACTTCGATCCCGATGTTCTGGATGCTTTCTTCGTACAATCCGAACAAATCATCGACACTCAGCTGCAGTTGATGGATGAAGTCCATCGAGTGACCGGCGATGAGTTCATTCCCGATGAACCGGCTCCACCGTCTGAATCAACACCATCTCAGACATCGTGAAGTTGCGATCAGAAAAACGGGTTCCGATTTACTCCCATCGCAGAACCGCCGTCACCGCACTATAATGAACTAACGACGGAAAACATCAGTGTGTTTCATCGTCTTGTCCGCTTTTCATGAACACGAGTGGACGTCCTGCCGGCTGTGGCAGCAGAATACCACTGGAACAACATTTGCCTGACGTGAGCCTGTTCGTTTTCCGGACCGATTTCAAAGGAGACTCGTCATGTCATCATTGGATCAACTCAGGCAACGTACGATCGTCGTCGCGGACACAGGTGACATCGATGCCATTGCAGCACACAAACCTCAGGACGCCACAACGAATCCCTCGTTGCTCTGGAAAGCAGCACGGATGTCACAATATCGGGAACTGGTGGACGGAGCGATCCAGTCAGGAATCGCATCCGGTTCGACTGAGATGGATACCGTTGACGATGTAATCGATCACCTCGCCGTAGGATTTGGCTGCCGCATTCTGGAAATCATCCCCGGCCGGGTCTCCACGGAAGTTGATGCCCGACTAAGCTTCGACGAGCACGCCACAGTCGCCCGTGCTCAAAAACTGATTCACCTGTACAGCAATGCGGGTATTGCCCGGGAACGGATATTGATCAAAATTGCCTCCACCTGGGAAGGAATCCGTGCCGCCGAACGACTGGAAAACGAAGGAATTCACTGCAATCTGACTTTGCTGTTCGGATTCGGTCAGGCTGTTGCCTGTGCAGAAGCGGGAGTAACCCTGATTAGTCCTTTCGTCGGACGGATCTACGACTGGTATAAATCTGACCGTGGAGTTGAAGACATCCCCGCTGCCGAGGATCCCGGTGTCGCATCCGTCACACGTATCTACAACTACTTTAAAAAGCATAACTTCCACACAGAAGTGATGGGAGCCAGCTTTCGGCGGAAAGAACAAATCATCAATCTTAGCGGCTGCGATCTACTGACGATTTCCCCCACGTTGCTATCTGAGCTGGCTGCTTCGGACGAAAACGTTCCGGTACAACTGGATGAAGCGACGGCAAGGAATATGGATATCCCGGCGATTGACATGAACGAGTCCACATTCCGCTGGATGCTGAACGAGGATGCGATGGCCACCGAAAAACTGGCACAGGGAATCCGCGGATTTGCCGCTGACCTGGATCTTCTGCGTTCGTGGCTGTCAGAACAGTTAAAGACGACGGCCGCGACAGTGTGATTACAGTGCACCGATGAATGCGGCGCCTTAGCGACCTGTATTCCGTCCGGCGTGACTGCCCCCCCCAAAAAAAATATCATGAAAACGGTTGGAATCATTCCGGCGCGGCTGCATTCAACACGACTGCCGCGCAAGCTGCTGCTGGCAGAAACAGGGAAACCTCTCATTCAGTATGTTTGGGAGGTTGCCAACGCATGCCCGGAACTCGGCGACGTCATCGTCGCCACAGACAGCCATGAAATCGCTGAGGTCGTTCGAAGGTTTGGTGGTCGCGCGGAACTGACCGGCGATCATCCAAGCGGGACCGACCGCATCGCTGAAGTCGTGCGGCGCTGCTGTCCTGATGCAGACATTATTGTCAATCTGCAGGGGGATGAACCGGAACTTGAAACTGACACGATCACACGAATGTTGCAGGCACTGCAACATTCCTCCTGCGAAATGGCAACCATTGCAACGCCTTTCAGGAATGCAGACGACGTGCAGGATCCATCCTGCGTCAAAGTGGTACTCAATGATCACTCCGAAGCCTTGTATTTCAGCCGCCATCCGATTCCGTTCGCGCGAGACCATTCCGTCCAACAACTTCTGCAAAGCTCACCCGGCAGCTACATGCTGCATCTGGGGACATACGCTTACCGTAAAGAGTTCCTGCTGAAGCTCACAGACATGCCGCCCGGCGAACTAGAACACATCGAGAAACTCGAACAGTTACGTGCCCTGCAGGCTGGAGCACGCATTGTTGTAGCAACGGTGCCTGCGGCCGCCATCGGCATCGATACCGTCGAAGATTACACAGCGTTTGTGACTCGCTGTCGGGGGTGACCAAGCCCGCTGCTGTCAGTCAGTTGAAGAGAACTCAAACCGGCAGACAGCAACTGGTTTTTGTTCCGGTGCCCGACGAATTTGCAATCCATTTGTCGGATCTTTAGTTTTTATTCTGGTGTAGCCAGACTTGTGGTCCGATGTAACCAGTATACCATATTTTGTATTGACAGCTTATTCGCACCCACTATATTGGGATTCTGTGTTAATTTTTGCGGAAGACACTGAAAAAATATTTTTCGGTTTTCATTCTGTAACGTGTTGTCCGACGGGCAGTTGAGTGATTCTGAGTCAGTGGTTTGACAGTTGCTTCAGTATCCTTATCTTGCTCTTCCGCAAGGAGGCCCCTAACTCGACAGGAAGTCGAAACGACCCATTATTTCTTTAGCCGATTGCAGTGCCGGCCTGCCTGTCGGTTTTCTGCTTCAGCGTGTGCCTGCTGAAAGACCCGGAGTAATCAGTCGATGGTTGCTGCGCGGTGAGTGGCTGAATCCGTTCGACGGGTTCTAAAGAGTATATACGGAGTGCCATTGCACGAAGCATGGCTGTTCATCTGGATGAAGACCAATCATGAGGAGACGTTCGAATGATTCGAGCACAAACGGAATGGGTTATCCACAAACGCGATGGTCGTACAGTTCCATTCGATTCAGGACTGATTGGTCGAGCGATCGCAAACGCTTTTCGTGCTGAACTGAATCTGGCCGATCAGCAGCCGCTGGATTCAGAATCCGATCAGGAAATCCGCAGCATCACCGAAGATATCGTCGTCGAACTGTCGACGGATGCCGGTTCAGAGTCCGGCACCGATGTGGAACGTGTGCAGGACATGGTCGAAATGCAGCTGATGAAGCGTGGCCATTTCCGAGTTGCCCGCCGTTATATCGTTTATCGTGCAGAACGAGCAAAAATCCGGTCATTGCAACCGTCAGACAGTCTTGATTCGCTGGAGGAACCGGCGACTTCGTCACTGCGCGTTCTTCTGGAGGATGATGTTCGCGTTGATTTCGACTCTGACAGAATTCGACGTCGATTTGAACTGGCCTGCAGTGATCTCCCGAACTGTGAAGTCGATCAACTGCTCGAAGAAGTCATGAAGTCGGTTTACGACGACATCTCGGTCGCAGAGATCTATCGGGCGATGATACTGGCGGCACGTACGCGCATCGAACAGGATCCGGCCTTTGATATTGTTGCAGCGCGACTACTGAGAATGGTCATTGCCAGCGAATCGCTGGGAAATGCACCGGCTGTTCCGGAAGACTTTGAACGTCTTTATCGCAACCAGTTTGAACACTATGTGATTGACGGAATCGTTGCAGACCGTCTGTCTCCCGAGCTGCGTCAGTATGATTTGACCCGGATTGCCCAGGCACTGAAACCGGAACGCGACTCACTGTTTAAGTATCCAGGGCTGCAGGCCATCTACGATCGATACCTGCTGCACATTGAAGGTCGGCGGATTGAAATGCCGCAATACTTCTGGATGCGTGTCGCCATGGGACTTGCGATCAATGAACCGGATCGCGAGCAGCGAGCCATTGAGTTCTACGATATTCTTTCGTCAATGCGTTTCACATCTGCCACTCCCACACTGTTTAATTCAGCAACGAATCATCCTCAGTTAAGTTCCTGCTACCTGTCGACGGTCAGCGACGATCTGGAACACATTTTCAAATGTGTATCAGACAACGCCAAACTCAGTAAATGGGCGGGAGGTCTGGGTAACGACTGGACCGGTATTCGCGCGACAAATGCTCATATCAAAGGCACGAATGGTCGCAGCCAGGGCGTTATTCCTTTCCTGAAAGTCGTCAATGACACTGCGGTAGCCGTGAATCAGGGAGGAAAACGGAAAGGCGCTGTTTGTTCCTACCTTGAAACCTGGCATATGGACATCGAGGAGTTCCTGGAACTCCGTAAGAACACGGGCGACGACCGGCGGCGTACTCATGATATGCATACCGCCAACTGGATCCCTGATCTGTTCATGAAACGGGTTCAGCTTAACCAGAACTGGACTCTGTTTAGTCCCGACGAGGTTCCGGATCTTCACGATCTGTACGGCAAAGCCTTTGAGGAACGCTATACGGAATACGAGCGGATGGCAGAGGAGGGGCGTATTCAGCTGAGTCGCAGTGTTCCTGCTGTGGAACTTTGGAGAAAAATGCTGACTCGTGTGTTTGAAACGGGACATCCGTGGATCACCTTCAAAGATCCTTCCAATCTCCGATCGCCACAGGACCACACCGGAGTAGTTCACAGCAGTAATCTTTGTACAGAAATCCTGTTGAATACGTCCCCGGAAGAGACGGCTGTATGTAACCTGGGATCGATCAACCTGCCTGCTCATATTGAGAATGGCCGGCTGGATCTCCGGATGCTGGAAGAAACAGTCGGAACGGCCATGCGGATGTTGGACAATGTGATCGATATTAATTTCTACCCAACACAGGAAGCACGTGTCTCCAACCGGAAACATCGGCCTGTCGGTCTGGGACTGATGGGATTCCAAGATGCCCTGGCGAAGATGAATTACAGTTACGCCAGCGAACAGGCCGTTGAATTTGCAGATCGCAGTATGGAGGCAATTTCGTGGTTTGCCATTATGGCCTCTTCCCGACTGGCAGCTGAGCGGGGCACATATGATTCTTACTCAGGATCCAAATGGGATCGTGGTCTGCTTCCGATCGACACTGTCGAACAACTCGAAAAGGAACGTGGAGTGCCGGTAGACGTCGATCGATCGACCTCCATGGACTGGGACATTGTTCGCAAAGTTGTGGCTGAAAACGGGATGAGAAACAGTAACTGTATGGCGATTGCTCCGACCGCCACAATTTCGACGATCATTGGTGTGTCACAGTCCATTGAACCTATCTACAAGCATCTGTATGTGAAGAGCAATCTTTCCGGCGAGTTCACTCATGTGAATACATCACTTGTCAATGAGCTCAGGGAACGTGGCCTGTGGGATGCTGAAATGCTGGATGCACTCAAATACTACGATGGAACGCTTTCTGAAATTGATCGAATTCCGGCTGACATCCGGGCTCGCTATCTCACATCCTTTGAAATCGATGCCAAATGGCTGATTGAATGTGCCTCACGCCGCCAAAAATGGATCGACATGGGCCAGTCACTCAATCTGTATATGTGCGAGCCCAGTGGTCGCAAGTTGCATGACATGTACTTTTTAGCATGGAGCAAGGGACTCAAAACAACCTATTACCTGCGAACGCTGGCGGCGACTCAGATCGAAAAATCGACAGTCGACGTAAATAAATACGGAGTCCAGCCACGCTGGATGAAACACAGAAGTGCGTCCAGCGACATTACAGTTGATCCCGGTCCGGATGCAGGTCAGCGTCAGGACGGCCCGGAAGAAGCTGTCGCTCGGCCTCATGTGGTACCAGCCACTGATATGTCATCCGTCAAAGCCTGCAGCCTGGATGACCCGGACTGTGACGCCTGTCAGTAAACGATCGTGGTCATCGATTTCCGGACGCTGGATGGTTGTCAACCGTCGGGAAGTCTCACACCACGTCTGAACACTGTGTTCTGCTGTCCGGCCTCCGCAATTCTTATTTGTCAGTATCAAACCATTGAAAGGTGTCATGATGACCACAACCGTTTCGACCGAACAGGAATTTTCCACAGGAACAAACGGACGATTTCAGGCCGATGAAAAACGCCTGATTAACTGTGCACAGGTCGACGTCAATCAGCTGATGCCGATCAAATACCAATGGGCCTGGGAACACTACCTGAATGGTTGCGCCAACCATTGGATGCCAACAGAAGTCCCCATGAATCGAGACGTCGAAACATGGAAATCCGACAGACTGACAGACGATGAACGTCGCGTCATCATGTGGAATCTGGGATTCTTCTCGACCGCAGAGTCACTGGTTGGCAACAATCTGGTGCTGGCAATTTTCAAGCATGTCACCAACGCAGAATGTCGGCAGTACCTACTCCGACAGGCATTTGAAGAAGCCGTACATACGCATACTTTTCTGTATGTCGTGGAAACGCTGGGGTTGAACGAAAGTGAAATCTTCAACATGTATCGTGAGATTCCAACGATCGCAAAGAAAGATGCCTTCGAGATGGAGCTCACCGCTGAAGTGCTCGATCCCGACTTTGCCACCGAAACATTTGAAGGACGGCAGACATTCCTGAAAAACCTGATCGGCTACTATGTAATTATGGAAGGAGTGTTCTTCTACAGCGGGTTCGTGATGATGCTGTCGTTCCACCGTCGGAATCTGATGACAGGTATCGGGGAACAATTTCAGTACATTCTGCGCGATGAAACAATTCACCTGAACTTTGGCGTCGATCTCATCAACGGGATCAAGTCGGAGAATCCTGAACTATGGACATCAGATTTTCAGGAAGCCATGATTGAACGGGTCCGTACAGCTGTGGAACTGGAAATCGAATATGCAGAATCGTGTCTGCCGCGAGGTGTTCTTGGACTCAATGCAGCCTTGTTCCGGGACTACGTCCAGCACATCGCCGACCGCCGCCTGCAGCGTATCGGACTGCCGATTCAATACGGCTCATCCAACCCGTTTCCGTGGATGAGCGAAACGATTGATCTTTCCAAAGAGAAAAATTTCTTCGAAACCCGGGTCACCGAATACCAGGCCGGTGGTTCACTGAGCTGGGATTAGTATTCCGGCATGGAGTGCTCTGTGAGGGCGTTCTCCGCCGGCCCGATTGAGAAAGAAGGACGGCCCTGGTCGGGAAGGGGGCTTCATCAGGCGGAGCGTCTTCCGGTGGTTGTAAAATATTGAGTCCGGCCGAAGCAGTCTGTGAATTTCCGTAAATCACACTAAACATCAAGTCCCATCATCCGCATCAGTTCAATTGCATTACTGCGTTCGATTACTCCGTGACGAAGTTGATAATCGAACGTCATCGCACCGTCCGTAATCTGGTCCTCAAAGTGATAGTTTGCCGCGCGTCCGTCGAGTGAATCGACAATTCGGGTCAGTTCCAGATCGTGTGTGGTCACCAGCCCCAGCGCTCCGCGATCAAGCAGCGATCGAATGACGGCCTCAGCACCCCGGCGTCGGTCGTTCGAATTTGTTCCATTGAGGATCTCGTCCAGCAGAAACAGAACCGGATGAGTGCCGTTGGTCAAATCGACGACCTGACGCAGTCGCCGAACAACACTAAAAAAAAACGAACGCCCCTCAATCAAAGAGTCACTGACGCGCATCACTGTCCCCATCCGAAACGGCGTTGTTGACATTGATCTGGCGTTGACCCGAGCTCCACACCATGTGAGGACGAGATTTGTTCCGATTGAACGCAGCAGCGTACTTTTTCCGGACATGTTCGACCCACTGATCAACATCAACCGCTTGTCCTGAGTCAGCTCAACATCATTGAGTACACATTCCTGGTTCGACAGCAGTGGATGGCCCAGGTCACGGGCAGCGATCCTAGGCGATCCGTCCGAAATCTCGGGAAGCGTTGTATCTGCATTGTCAAAACTCCAGGCCCCGATCGTAAGCAGTACCTCCAGTTCTGCCGATGCATCAATCCAACCGGGAATCAGTCCGCCATAGTGCACTCGCCAGCGTTCAATACGATCGGTCAGCAGTACGGTAAGTCCAAACAGCCAGGCGAACGGAATCAGAAACTGATTTCTCAGGCAATTGTTCAGCCAGCCAATCCGGTTGCTCAGTGAACGAATCCGTGTGGAAGCCCGGTGGCCACCAGTTTTCAGCACCTGCTGCAGTTCAACAACATGAGGATCGTCGAATGAATGAGATTCCAGTTCTGCAAGAATATGTGAAAGCTGCCTGAGTGCCTGATTCACACTGTCCACGGCAGCTGCCATGGCTCTGATCTGCGAACGAACCAGTAACATCAGCGGCATCTGCGCAAGCAGAACCAGCAACAATGTTGAATACCCCACAACACCTGCTGCGGCCATCAAAAACAGGACGATTCCCGCAAACCCAAACACAGCCGAACAAAGCACAATCCACGTCGGCACAGTCCGGGCCGCTTCTGCCGCCCACCGATTCAAAGTTACTTCCGTATCACTCCAGTTGGCCGCATCATCAATGATGGCCAGACGTTCACGAAGATCCAGTTCATTGCGAAGAGACTCAGCCATCTGCTGACGGTGAATGATTGTTTGCGCTGCAGGCACTTCTGTCATCCAGCGTGCGAGCAGCCGACGAGACGGGAGAGTCCGACACTGGCAGAGTTTCTGAAACAACGATCCTGGACCAAACAGGTCAAGGTCACCGGACCAGGGATGTTCCGAACAAACAAATTCTTCACCGGATTCAGAAAGCTGCCTCCAGTGATTGGTCAGTCGCTGCAGACACGAAGAATACCACCGCTGAATACGAACGGTTGATCTCAGACGCTGCAGAGTTGGCCGATGAACCACCATTGCCAGAACCAGAACAGCAGCCGTAATCGAGAACGGCAAAACGGCCCGGTGATCTGCAGTCAGCCACGTTCCCAGTACGATCAGCACCAGAAAAAGTGCTGTGCGAACACGCACAAACCTGCGGTCACGACGCTGAAGTAACAGCACCTGTCGAGTGGCCAGCTTCAGTCGATGACGGTAGGTCTCGGCCGCTTCCTGCGAACCGAATTCAATCGGTAATTCACCTTGCAAATTCTAGCTCACTGTCTGTGACGTGGCCGTGGATTCACCGGACGGCGTTTGTCCTGTCCGCCACGCGGTGAGGTAAAAACGCGTTTGACTTCTTCCAGTGATGTCGTTCCGTTCACCACCAGACGTAGTGCGTCCCGCTGCATTGTCAGCTGTTTTTCAGTGTTCATCTGTTTGCGAATCGCTTTCACGTCACCACTTTCTGCGATGACTTCCTTCATTTCATCCGTCATTTCGAACACCTCATACGCAGCAACCCGTCCGTGATACGGACTTCCGTTACACTTAGCGCAGAGTTCTTCCACTGACAAGGCTTCCGCGTGATCCTCCGGGGGTGGAACCGGAGCACGATACAGAACCGTGGTTTCCGGCGGCAGGCCCAGTTGCTTCAATAACTGAGGTCTTGGACGAAATGCCTGCTTGCAGTCTTTACACAGCCGCCGAATGAGTTTTTGAGAAATTACGGCCTTGAGTCCACTTAATACTTTATCTGTACCGACCCAGTCGATCAGTTGCCTCACAGCATCTGCCGGCGTTCGAGCTGCCATCTCCCCAAAGAAGCACAGTCGGTCACAGTAATCAAACACCAACTGAACCTGCTGCGGGTCATCAAACTTACCCAGGTAAACAGCATCACCTTCCCTGCGAATAACTCGATCCAGCCTGATTTCCAGATCAATTCCAGGTTCGTCATCCGAATCACTGACATTCACCAAGCGTTTTTCACCGACATCAGCAAAATTAAATACTGAGTACAAATACGGGTCCATGCAATGCATGGCCACCAGCGACAACGACGTCACTCCTGATTCCGGACCTCCGCAGGACAGGATGATTCCGGATGCATCATCCCCGGGTGGAGGTGATGACATTGTCTGCAGTTTGGTTTTGAGCTGGGCAGGAAAACTAACTTCGGTGGGCGTAACGAATGACTCTCTGGGATCCTCCACGCGAATCCTCAACCGTTCCATTGCACCTTTGATCGGTAATGTGTCAACCAGCAGTCGATACTCCTGACCGTTAAACTCGGCCAGGATCCCGCCTTTTTGAGGTTTAACTCGTGACTGAACATCCAGCCCTGAGAGCAGTTTAACAATCTGAACAATGGCCACTCCCTGCTTTCCGGGAAATGCCCCCGCCGGGTAGGCAATTCCGTCCACCACAAACCGAACGATCAGCCTTGGTCCTTTGGACTCAGTGACGACAGAATGCGCACGTCGGGACAAAGCGTCAGAAATCATACGTTTGACCGGAATCAAACCGGCCTGCACCAGACGCGGATTCTTCTTAAGATTAGCTTCACGTCCGAACATGGGCCCCTGAAAGAGTACCTGCTCCGATTCTTCGACGTCTGACACGCTGCCCGTCCTTTGATTGAAACGCTGGAATCACCTCTCAAGGTACGAATCCCGCCGTCATTCTGATGGACCAGATGGCAGGAGGCCAGCGCTACCGTGGTTTTCAGGCGGGTTTTGCAATGATGTCAGGCAGAATCCATGATTCGGCATTTTTCACGTTCGCGCATTTTCGGGAATCCTCAGTGATTCTGTACGCTCTGTTGTCCCGGCTGTGCCGGGACATGGTTAAGCTGCTGTATTCTACATTCACGACAGGTATTGGAACATGTCTTTGCTGCCAATCATTGACTCCAGGCCTGAACCATCTCGTCCACAAAACGCTGTCGGTCCGACAAAAGGAACGTACGCTTTTGTCAGTCTTGGTTGTCCCAAGAATCTGGTCGACAGTGAGAAAATGCTGGGACAGCTCGCACTGGACGGCTACCAACTGGTACCGGAAGCCGATGGTGCGGACTTCGTGGTGGTCAACACCTGTGGGTTCATTGAAAGTTCACGTGACGAATCTCGGTCTGTGATTCAGGAAATGCTGGACCTTAAGTCGTCAGGACAGACAGGCGGGGTGATTGTTGCCGGCTGTTTGCCCCAGCGTCTCGAAGACGATGGCGGACTGCTGAATGAGATGCCGGATATCGACCATGTCGTCGGTGTGTTTGGCCGGGACGAGATCGTCAGGGCCGCAGATAAACTGGTGGGTGGAATTACGGAACATCGGGAACTGTTCCGCCCCGCACCAATGAAGGCGCTGGACGACCGGGCTCGACTGAGAATCACCCCCTCCCACTACGCCTACCTGAAGATTTCCGAAGGGTGTGATCGGACATGCACGTTCTGCTCCATTCCCAAGATGAGAGGAAAACACGTTACGAAACCCATCGAGATGGTAAT
Organism: Fuerstiella sp.; assembly: GCA_022447225.1. Lineage (NCBI taxonomy): Bacteria > Pseudomonadati > Planctomycetota > Planctomycetia > Planctomycetales > Planctomycetaceae > Fuerstiella > Fuerstiella sp. The sequence goes on from JAKVAZ010000006.1 coordinate 437,160, forward strand.
GGAAGAAGCCCGTGAACTGGCAACTGACGGCGTTCGCGAACTGAACATAGTGGCTCAGGACACGACCTACTACGGACTCGATTATTACGGGGAAGTGCGACTGGCGGAATTGCTCAGACAGCTGGAAACCGTCGATCAGATCGACTGGATCCGACTCATGTATCTGTACCCCGTTCATTTTAATGATGAGCTGATTCAGACAATTGCCGAATCATCAAAGATTCTGCCTTATCTGGATATGCCTCTTCAGCACATCAGTTCTCCGGTACTGAAACGCATGCAGCGCCGTGTGAACGGCACACAAACACGCGAACTGGTGAGCAAGCTACGGGAGACAATTCCCAATCTTGTATTGCGAACCACGTTCATTACGGGGTTCCCTGGTGAGACAGACAAAGACTTCGAGGAACTGTGTGACTTTGTCGCAGAAACCCGTTTTGAGCGAATGGGTGTGTTTACATATTCGGCAGAGCCGGGTACTCCGGCAATCCGCCTGGACGAACATTTGTCGGAAGCTGTGAAAGTTGAACGTCACAATCAACTCATGACACTGCAGCAGTCGATTGCATTCGATCATGCTGAGTCACTCGTCGGATACGAAATCGATGTGTTGATCGACCAAGAGGTCGAAGAGAATGTCTGGGTGGGAAGATCATTTGCCGACGCCCCTGAAATCGATGCGTGTACATATGTTTCTGCAGAGAAGCTGGATCCTGGATCTCTCATCCCCGTTGAGATCCTGCGGCGTGATGAATACGATTTAATCGGAATTGCTGCTGAAGCTGATACGCCTGCCCCCTGAAGGGGCCTGGTATATTATCTGTCAGCTGGAAACTCTGAGAACAATCGGCCGGCCCCGGACCAGCGAAGATACCGACCGACGGTTCGTGTAAAGCTGTCAATTTCCGACCCGGTGACATGGGGTTCCGGATCGATCATCATGGAACCAGGTCTATTCGCGACTGACACTGCAGTTCGGAAGAGCAGGAATATAATCGAATGACGGAGGACACGAATTCGGATTCTGTCAGATCAGATTCCATTCACATCGGCCGGGAATCACTTAACCTGCCAAATCTGGTGACACTCAGCCGTCTTGTGCTGGCAGCCGTCCTGTTTGCCCTCATTGACAGTGGTCGCTGGTGGATCGCCAGTTCAATTTTGTTCGTGTTCGCTGCATCGACCGATGCGCTCGACGGCTGGCTGGCCCGCCGCTCCGGTCAGATCACCACACTTGGAAGAATCCTCGATCCCTTCGTTGACAAAATCATTGTCGGTGGAACATTTCTGTTTCTGCTGAGCCCCGGTGGTGAAAGATCTTCGGGGGTCACCCCTTGGATGGTTATCACAGTCATCGGTCGTGAAATGTTTGTGTCCAGCCTCAGAGGTTTTTTGGAGCAGTCTGGCCACGACTTTTCTGCCAGTTTCATCGGCAAGACAAAAATGGTTCTGCAATGTGTGGCCGTGACAGTGGCTCTGATCTCCCTCGCTCCCGAGCTGGACTGGCCGTGGCTGATTCCGGTTCGTGACTTTCTGCTGTGGCTGGCTGTCTGTGTGACTCTCTGGAGTGGTCTGATCTACGTTATTCGGGGCATCACACTGCTCAACCGAAAACCGTAAGACGGCTGGAAGCGGGCATCACCTGGTCCGCATCACCTGGTCCGCATCACCTGGTCCGCATCACCTGGTCCGCATCACCTGGTCCGCATCACCGATGCGTCCTGTGTTATTCACATCTGTCCTCTGACCGACACTGCGAAGAATTTTACTGCGAAGAATTTGACCGGGGAAGAGCACGCATGGCGCACTCGATAAAATTGCCGTGAGCAATTGCTTTAACATCCTCATCCGAGTATCCGCGCACCGTCAGAATGTCGAGCACCTTGCGGAGATCCGCAATGGAGTTCATGTCCTGTGGTGTCTGTTCTGTACCGAATCCACCATCGAGATCGGTTCCAATCCCGACATGCCTGGCATTGCCCAGCAACTGGCAAACGTGGTCCACATGGTCAACAGCGTGTTCGATCGTCAATCCGGCTGACTCGGGAGTCGTCGTTCCCCGTTTCCAGCCAGGGACGATCATCCACGCGTCAAACGCCAGTCCCAAAACTCCCCCTCGATCTGCAATCGCCCGAATCTGTTCATCTGTCAGCTGGCGAGGATCGTCGACCAGTGCCCGACAGTTGTGATGACTGGCCCAGACCGGTCCCTGATAAATGTCCAGCGCATCCCAGAATGTCTGCTCACACAGATGAGTCAGATCCAGCAGAATCCCAAGACGATCCATTTCCCGCAGCAGTTCTTTACCCTGCTCAGACAGTGGACCAACCTGGTCGTGACCAAGGGCGTAACGACCGGCTCCGTAGTGCGCCGGGCCCAGTGCCCGAAGTCCGTAATTCCAGGCGGTTTCCAGATCGTCCGGAGTTCGCATGGAATCAGCCCCTTCCAAACTCAGAATGTAGCCAATTGGCGTGTTGTCGGCGTCAGCATTCCACGATTCCAGATGACATGAAAGATCATCGGACGTGCGAATCATTTTCAGTTCACCGATGTCTTCCATGGCGCGATACCATGCCAGTTGCCCCTGAGTCATTGCCCACGCCTGTGGAGGTGATTCCCAGACGGCAACCGAAGCCCTCGGTTTCATACATCCGGCAATTTGGGTAGCAACGCAGACGCCGATTTCTGCTTTGCGCATTTCGCGAAAGGTGACGGTATTTCGCCCCCGGGACTTATGATCATTTGTTTCTGCTTCAGCATTTCGCACATCGTCCAGCGAACGTCGCAGGTCCCGATTAAATTCAATCGCGTTGAGGCTGAGGTCCAGATGAGCGTCAAAGATCAGCATCAGGAACACCTGTCATTTGCTTGTTAATATCTGAATTGTAACGTCAATGCCTGTCCGGCCGGGGAGTTCTCCCGGTACGGCATTGGTCAGACGCCATGACTGACCGACAGGAAACAGGTTATTCAATCTTCAGGCAGCGGCAATCCACACGTTCAGCAGAGTTAACTTCAGGACACCATAAATCCGAATCCCAGGAATGTCGCAGTAAACGACAGTCCGTAAAAGTTGATCGTGCGGATCGTGACTTTACGACGAAAAACGGCCAGAATGTTCGAGTGATTCCAAACCCAAAATTCAGCCGAAATAAACAGACATGGAAAAGATGTCGATGAGTCCGCAGGAAGTAATCACATTCCGTGAAACTCCGTCACTGAAGGATGCAACGCTGTTGATGGCATTCACCGGATGGATGGACGGGGGCGAAGTATCAACGGGAACCGTCAACCGAATCATTGATCTGCTGGAAGCAAAACCGTTTGCGGAACTAAATCCCGAACCCTTTTATATCTTCAATTTTCCCGGATCGATGGAGACAGCAGCCATGTTCAGGCCGGAGATCGAAATCGCCAACGGCCTGGTCACGAATGTAGAAATGCCGAAAAACACCTTTTATCTTGATGAAACATCCAATCTGGTATTTTTCGTCGGCGCCGAGCCGCACCTCTGCTGGCCAACTTTTCGCGATACACTCATTTTTCTCGCTGATCAGATCGGTATCTCGCGTTTTCTGTTCTCCGGCTCGTTCGGCGGAGCAGTACCTCATACACGCCAGCCACGGCTTTACATCACAGCCTCAGAGGAACGACTGCTCGACGCCATGCAGCCGTTTGGTGTTCGCCGGACCAGTTACAAAGGGCCAGGGTCATTTATGAGCTATCTAATGACCCAGGTGCCCTCCGCGGGTCTGGAGATGATTTCTCTGATTGCGGAAATCCCCGGGTACCTGCATGGCAGGAACCCAATGAGTATTGAGGCGGTCACCAGACAGCTGGCGGGAATTCTACAGTTGCCCCTAAAACTCGATTCGCTCCGCCAGGCGAGTAACAACTGGGAAGAAGAGGTCTCAACAATCGTCCAAGAAAATGACGAACTGCTTGAAAAAATTCGCGAAATGGAACGCGACTACGATGATGAACTCATCAGTGACGATTCATTTCCCGAATAGCGTCGATCGACACTGCCCGTAGTCTCCGCGCACATTCAAAGTGATGGCTGATCAAGTATCGTCAGACGCCGCATGACACGTCGTTCGGAAGCGGTGTCGTATGGCATAGAACGGTGCAGCGTACAGCGGTTGTCCCAGACCATCAGATCGCCAACCTGCCACTGATGAGCGTAGACAAACTCCGAACACGTAATGAGCTGATTCAGCTGTTCGATAAGAGCGCGACCTTCTCCATATTGCATTCCTGCAATCAATTCCGCCATATCACCCAGGTAGACTGTCGGTCGTCCGGTTTCCGGGTGAATTCTCACAATTGAGTGTTCGACAGGAGGAGAATTCCGCACCTGCTCAGCGGTTAACGGACTGGGATCACGCCGCTTTTTATGGAAATTGAGGTGGTGGACAGCACTCAACGATTCAACACGCCGTCTCATCGCTTCGCTCAGCGCTTCGTACGCTCCGTACATGTCGGCCAGTTCCGTTTCACCACCTTTGCACGGTGCATCCAGACAGCACAGCATCGTGGCGATAGTACGACGCTGAGTCCATGATCCGTCCGTGTGCCAGTGCAATGTTCCTGGGTCCGGATGCCTGCCGTCCGGCTGTCCATCCTCGTTGAGATTGGTCAGCAGATACAGTTCCGGATACTGCTGATCGTGGAACTGATTCAGGACATGGACCTGCGGCTCACCGAAACGCTGTCCGAACCGCAGCTGTTGCTGCGAAGTAAGATGCTGGTCGCGGAAAACGAGTACCTGATACTTCAAAAATGCGTCGTAGATCTGCTGGAACAGATCGTCGGTAACACCTGCCGCGAGATTCACGCCCCCGATTTCTGCGCCCAGTGCAGACGGCAAAGATCTCGCAACAAAATCATCAGATGAGGCTGGGGGCAATACAGGCATAGAGATCTCATCGCCTGTTCAACAGTGATCCTGACAACCCGAAAAATCGATCCCGGCTATTGACGGTGCGCCACGATTGATCTTGCGGAAAACATAAAGGCATCAGTAACTGCGTTTTACCGCGTCTGACCAGTCATCGCAACGCATCAATCATGACGGAGTCCTGAGGCAGCAACCACGATCATACGTCCGGCAACCGACGAGTCGCCGGATGCATCTGAACGGCTCGTTCGGACGATCGATGTTTGACTAATGTCCCGATGACGCATCAGAATCGACTTCGGTATCCGCCGCAGATCCCGTCCGTTTCTCGAATTTCCCCAAGAACTCCACCGCCTTTTTTAGCACCAGGGGCAGGAGTCCCAGAATCACAAAGGCACTCAGAAGCTGCGGAGAAACGATGTTACCGAATCCCTGAACCTGGAACGTCTGCAGGTCCGGGACGCTGCATCCGGCGTAAACATAAGCCATGGTTCCCGGCAGCATCCCAACCTGACTGACCAGCCAGAACGTACGTAACGGGAGCCGTGTTAGTCCCATCACCACGTTAATCACGAAGAATGGCACCAGTGGAATCAGACGCAAAGTAAACAGATAAAACGGACCGTCCGTCTCCAGTGCCACGTTGAACGTGGCCAGACCGTCCTTGAATCTTTCCTGAATCGCTGTCCCAAAAATATAGCGGCTCAGCAGAAACGCTATCGACGCTCCGGTGGTGGACGCGAAGCTGACAAGGATCACGGTTGGAACAAATCCAAAGAACCAACCGTACGCCAGTGTCAAACCTGCAGCACCGGGAAGCGACAGACCAGTCACCACAACATAAATCACGAATGCAGCAACGAACACAAAGACAGGAAACGCGTCATGGTAATACTTCAGTTGCTGTTCATGAGTGACAAGACTCTCGAGGTTGAGTGAGTCCTCAAAACTCCTGTAACCGAAGCCTGCCACAGCCAGGACACCGGCCAGGACAATGAATCTGATCACAATTCTGCTCACACCTGACTGGGGTTCGTTTGGTGACATGGTCTCAACTGAGTTCCGGTCAGAATCTGTCATTGCTTGTCTGGTCGTCAGAATTTGGGTGTCAATCTGTGAATCAGTGTACCCAATTCGAACCGCCAAGACCGTCTCTATCGTTTCAAACAGAAAGACCAAATTTTCGATTCGCTGGGCTCGCTGCCAGGTTCACCATTCGACAATCCTCGGCCCCCTCGTTTGACTGGAACGCCGGAGTGCCCCCTCGTCGTGACTGGATCTCAGCCATAGTGTTCGATCGCGGATGGTCAGATACAGCAACTTCGGCCTTTAGGACGTTCAACGAAATGATCCGCAATCCAGCGGACAGGATTAACAACTGTTGACTGACAGCTGAACACAGCCCGGACTGATTATATTCCGTATGTATTCTCGCAATCCGTCCATTTTTTCGGACATTACAATCCTTGCACCTGTTCATCATTCCACCAACAATGACAGGGTCCGCAAGCACGGTAACATGAGTGCCATCGGGCACTCACCATTGAGTAAATTGTCCCTGACCAATCGTCATGAAATCTTCCGGTGCAAGCCGGTGCACCAATGGATCGCGTTCAATTACGTCAACGTATCAGTTTTGATGCAGCCCGGCTGTTACACGGGCGTCGTGTGAGTAATTATCACGACGCCCGCTGGCAGGCAGCTCGAACAATCACCGGCAGTTTTCTGCCGGCTGAATGTCTGCCGACCGATATGGAAATACGAGTCCATCTGCAGCAGCTAATGGGTTCTTCGGGTACTTTTCCTGCTACGTTGCCCGGTCCGGACACACCGGAAGATTCGGACCTGCCGGAAGATCGGTTTGAGCACTATCTGGCTCTGCTGCTGCCGCTGGATCGAGTAATCCAACCCGCAGACCTACATCCGGAAGGGGACGTACTCTATCACAGTCTGCAGGTCTTCGAACTGACGCGTGTGACTCACCCGTGGGACGAAGAACTGCTCACTGCCGCATTGGTGCACGACGTCGGAAAAGGAATTGACCCGCGGGACAGCCACTTGTCCGGTCTCGCGGCACTCAGCGGCTTCATCACCGAACGAACACGGTGGCTGATCGAAAATCTCCCGTCCGTACATCGTATGTTTGAAGGAACACTGGGAATTCGGGCTCGACGTCGCCTGGTACTGTCCGAATCATGGGCCGAACTCGAAATACTGGCCGCCCACGACCGAGAGGGCCGCGTCTGCGGGAGAAAAGTTCAGCAGCCGGAAGAGGCCATCAATATCCTCCGAATGATGTCCGCCGGCTGGACTCCGAACCAGGACCCTGAATCGGAAAATCACGACTGATCAATTCAGCCGGTCGTCTGTAACGATTCCGAACTTGTTTAACCGGTGCTGTTATGGGGTGAAACCGCTAAAGTCGCAGAGTCATTGTTGCAGGAACTGAACCGGCAGGCGTACGATGTCGATAACATGCTGACAGGCAGGATATGCGTCCCCTCATCAGGTTTACCTGCCATTCCCGATCCCTGCTCTTCATGCGAGACCCGGCGGAGACTCCAGGATGTCGAAAAAACAGCTGATTCTCACCAGTTTTCTGGCCGTAATTCCTGCTGTCGGATTGATTGCCGCCTTGGTAATCGGTGCGATCGGGGGCGTAGCACAGACTCCCGGAATGTGGGGACTGTTTGGTGCCACATTGCTGATGTCTATTGGCGCCCTGGCATCTCCCGTTGTCACTTTTCTGTTGATTCCAGGAGCAGAAGACACAGAAGAGGCCACAACTGAGCCTGATGGAGACGAAGAAACTCAGGATTCTGATGCGAATCTGGAGGTCGATGAGTTTGCGGACGCGGATGACATTGAGGATGGCGAGGATTTAGAAATTCAGGAAGACTACAACTCCGCAGAAACAGAAGTTGCGTCATCAGACGAGATGGATGATTTTGACGACGACGATGACTTTCAGGCCGGTGACGATGTCGAAGTCGATTTTGAAGAATTCGATGACGACGAAGACTTCGTTTGAGCTGTTTTTCACAGACGGTGACGCTGAGCCCCCGAGACAGACATCGAGGTTCAGTCAGACAGTGCCTGTCGTTTGGACGCCTGCTGTGACTGAGGAACATCTCACTTAACTGCTGGCACTGCGGTAGAACTTCAGTGACCAGTGAAACACCACTCGTGAAATGATCATGCTGGCCACTGAACCTGCGGCCGCAATCAGTGCCCAGCGAGGCTCGTCCAGCGTGCCCAGAATCACCCTGGCCGGAACCGTAATGACCAGCAGTATCGGCATCACATAGGAAAACGCGAACTGCAACACTTCGCCGCCCTCAGTTCGTGAGTCGTCATACCCTTCGTAAATTGATCGCGGGTATCGGGCAAAGACGGTGATGTAAAACCAAAAATCATAAAGTCCCTGGTTGCGCCCAAGGAGAATACTGCTGCAGGCCATCGTGATCATCAGAGAATAAAAAAATACAACGCCTGCAAGAACGTAAACGGTATAGATCGTGACCTGCAGCAGAGAAACCGCTTCTCCAATATTCCAAAGCGACATCAGCAGCAGCGCCTGCGCCAAAATAATTTGACTCACCATCGCGAGATTGATTCGCTCCAGGGATACCAAAAACTGTGAATCGATTGGTTTTAACAGGGCGAAATCGAGTCGACCTGTGCGAATCTGTTCGCTGAACACGGCACAGTTGGGCATGAAAAATGTTTCCACTATGCCGTTCACCATCATCCCGGTGGCCATGAAAACAAAATACTGATCTTCATTCCATCCGTTGATCTCCGGCACACTCGCATAAATGACACGAAACAGAGCAATCTGTGTAAAAAACCAAAAACCGCGCGTGAGAACCTGAATCAGGAAGTTTGCCTGAAACATCGTTTCACGGATCACGCCATTGCGTATGAACGTGAACAACACGCGGGCATGATACATGCTGTGAATCGTCCTCTGAGTCAGTAGTGCCCTGTTCAGTGGTTCAGCTGGACGTTTCCGGGAGAATCCGATGCGGAGTCCAGCACCTTTCCAATAACGGTTGCCGGATATTCCTCCGTGGATACAGCAGTCAACGCCGCATCCGCCAGACGTTCGGGTACGAACACGACCAGACCAATTCCCATGTTGAACACCCGATACATTTCTGTCGTTTCGATCTCAGCGATGCTCTGAAGCCAGTCAAATGCCGGCGGCATTTTCCAGCAGTCTCGATCGATCTGAACCTGAATTCCTGAAGGCAGAATACGTTGTAAGTTTTCAGCAATTCCTCCGCCTGTCACGTGAGCAATACCGTGAACACCGGCATTGCCGGTCACTTCCATTAGAGCTGCCACCTGTTTCACATAAATACGTGTCGGAGTCAGCAGGACTTCACCCACGGTTCTGCCGTCAAACTGTCCCAGTCGATCCGTGGTACTGAGTCCGGCATATTCGAACACGGCTTTGCGAATCAGACTGTATCCGTTGGAGTGAAAACCCGACGACGGAAGACCGATCACCACATCGCCGGCTTCAATTCGTTCACGACCATCGATGAGTTCTGATCGTTCCGCGGCTCCGACACAAAAACCGGACAGATCAAAATCACCAGCAGCATACATATCCGGCATAATCGCAGTTTCGCCACCCAGCAGTGCGGCACCGGACCGACAGCATCCATCGGTAATCCCGTGAACGAGCTGTTCAAGCAACTCAGGATTATCCGCATCCATCGCGATGTAATCGAGAAAAAACAAAGGCAGGGCACCAGAGCACAGACAGTCGTTGACGCACATGGCCACCAGATCAATTCCAACCGTCGAATACAATCCGGCATCAATTGCGACTCGCAGCTTTGTCCCCACGCCGTCGGTACCGGAGACAAGAACCGGATCGTTCCAGTTTCGTACAGCTCCCAGATGAAACAGCCCGGCGAAACCGCCAGGAAGCCCGATGACTCCCGGCGTGCGTGTCGCATCCATTAGCGCAGGAAGTCGCTTCATTGCCTGTTCGTACACATCCAGGTCAACTCCTGCCGAACGGTAGTCCAGTCCTGTCATGATATTCCCATAGTTGATTCGCGTCTTCGGCAGCAATCGCTCGCGATTCGCTGGCTGATCCATTCAATTTGTGCCGATATCACGAATTGTAGTGAATGAACTGGCGACACGGGAGCGGTCGGATGTTTGGAAACTCAACACAGCCAAAAGACTGGAAATTCCACACCGCAGGCCAGACCGAAGCTGTCAACCGACTCCTGTACGTAGTGGAAAACGGTGAAGCGTTTGCGCTGCTCAAAGGCAGCTACGGGACGGGAAAATCCACCGTCCTGCAACGTACCGCTGACGAGCTTACCGGACTTGGCCGACGGACGATCCGGCAGAATATGGCGTCTCTGGACTGTCGAGCCAGCCTGTGGCAGCTTTGTGGGGCACTTTCGGTGTTCAGCCAGACCTCGACAGATACCTCAGCGCTGATGATGCTGGTTCGGGATGAACTGCTCGCCCGTGAGAATTGTCATCACCAGACAGTGATTCTGCTGGATGATGCTGATTTCGCCCAGGAAGACACAGACAACGTGCTGCATCTTCTGACCTCCATCGCTGAATCTTCCCGCGGGGCGTTGAGCATCATTGCATCCACAGAGCGACCGCTGCCCATTTCCCTACAGAAACGCTCGTCGCTGAACATACGATTGGAACCTCTGTCAAAACAGGAAGCGATTGAATTCGTGGTGCGTCGACTGGCGCACCTTGAATGTCCGGTGAACAAGGTTACCGACACCGGCTGGCATGCCATTGCTGATTTGGGTGGTGGACTGCCTGCACAACTGCTGCGGGTTTGCGAGATTGTGCACGCTGTCACATCAATGCAGTCAGAACCAATTGACGCGGCTCTGGTACATGAAGCCGTGGCTGAACTGATGCCGCAGGCGGCATAACCACCTTTCTTCGCTTTTTTGTCAGACGCGGGATCTTACGCCTGCGCACCGGTTATCCGCATTGTGACGAAGAATTCAGTCTCTCCCGATCCAAAGATCGAAGCAAATCTTTCATTTGTTGCCGTGGCAATCCCGGCTTCGGCAAATTCTGCGTGTTTGGGACTGATGCATAGAGCGACCGGAGGACGATACCCCATACGAGAAAACGATTTTGTAATGGACCGCCCAGCCGGAACACGCCAATATGCCTCAGACTGCCACCAAGTCACGTTCATCGTCCCGTCTGCAGACACCGCTGGAAACATATCTTCGCGAAATCAACGAAACGGCTTTGCTGACAGCAAATGAAGAGAAAATGTTGTCACGCCGTATCTCAGCAGGCGATGGCGCCGCACGAGACCGAATGGTGCGTGCCAATCTGCGTCTGGTTGTCAACATCGCCAGAGGTTACGGAGGTAAGGGCCTACCGCTGCCCGACCTGATCGAAGAGGGTAATCTGGGATTGCTGCGGGCAGTGGAAGGCTTCGACCCGGATATGAACACGCGGTTCAGTACGTACGCCAGTTACTGGATCAAGCAATCAATCAAACGTGCTCTGGTCAATTCAGCCAAGACCATCCGAATCCCGGCATACATGGTTGAACTGCTGTCGAAATGGCGTCGTGCGGCAGCCAAACTCACAGAAGAAACAAACTGCACACCAACGGCCGAAGATATCGCAAGGGAACTGGAGATCCCGAAAAAGAAACTCAGAATCGTGAAGAAAGCGATTGTACTTTACAACGCTACGCCTCAGTCAGATCAGGACGAGACAGGCCTGACGTTAGGCGACGTCGTCCCCGACGAACGGACACGAGACCCGGAAGATGAACTGATCAACAGTGACAACCTGAAACATGTCTTTCGACTGCTAAATGAAATGGACTCCCGTGAGGCCACCATTCTCCGAATGCGATTCGGCCTGGACGACAGTGAACCCCGCACCCTGAAGGAAATTGGAGAAACACTGGGCCTGACTCGTGAACGCGTTCGGCAGATCGAAGGTGAAGCACTGAAAAAACTAAATCGAAATTTAAGCGGCGAATAGACACAGACGAATATAGTCGCGAAACCGACGGTGACACGGAGTCTACTCTTCACGAATCGTTCAGCACCGGTGATCCGGGTCATTCAAGAAACGCCGGAGCATTCAGGACCCGCAATGGCTACAATGCGGCTGTGTCTGAAAGGATGGTATGGTTCCAGGGAGATTCCACCCAATGCACCGGCGATTGTTTCTGCGCAATGGAAGCTTGTTGCTGCTTTCCGGCATGGCCAGCCCCTGCATCAGTGCTCGACGGGAGGCCGTTACGGGTGAGACCCCTGAGGTGCGTTTTGCAATGGTCACCGACCTGCATTATGCGGACAAGGATCCGGCCGGTACCCGTTATTACCGTGAGACAATCGCCAAACTCGCACAGGCAGCCGGACAGTTCCAGACCGAGAAACCGGATTTCCTGGCGGTCCTGGGTGACCTGATTGATGCGGCGGAAGAGGTCGAGACGGAACTCGGTTACCTGAAGCGAATTGCCCAGGAGATGGACAAGATCAAACTATCCAAGCATTATGTGCTGGGAAATCACTGTGTCGATACGCTCACCAAAGGAGAGTTCCTTGCCGGGATAGGACAGGAAGATTCGTATTACTCCTTTGACAAGGCAGGAATTCATTTCGTCGTTCTGGATGCCTGTTTCCGCAGTGACGGGGTGGCTTATCAAAGGAAAAATTTTGAGTGGACCGATCCCAATATCCAGGAACGGGAAGTCGAATGGTTAAAACAGGATCTGACCGGTACCGACAAAAAGACGATCGTACTGGTTCATCAACGCCTGGATGTCGCGGGACCGTACGGCATCAGGAATGCGGACCGGGTCCGCAAAGTACTGGAGGATTCCGGTAAAGTACTGGCCGTATTCCAGGGCCATAGCCATGAAAATGAGCACCAGATCATCGGCGACATTCACTACTGCACGCTGGTGGCAATGGTAGAGGGCTCATTTGAAGCGAGTAATGGTTTCAGTGTCGCCTCGGTTTTTGCCGACGGAACGATTCAACTTGAAGGGTTCCGCAAACAGAGTTCCCATACATGGCAGAGCTAATGACTGTGGGATGACCGACGCCTTGATGGTCGCATTTTTTCTCTGTGGATTTGCCAATCCCGCCCCACTAAAGAATTTGGTGTCGTACCGTTACCAATGGCTTTGAAATCACCTGTCGGGGTGGTACCTGACTTGGCACTTACAGCAGAGACTGTAGCTTGACTGCCTGTGCTCAATTGTCTGCAGGTTCACGGTGTGCCACCTTCAAGACGACCAATTTCAGTAAATTGCTCGCGTAGCGACAATGCCTGATGCTGGGTGTCCCATAAGGTTTTTCCAACTTTCCTTGTCGATCTCTGCCACACCAACGCCTGTGCATACTGCAACGTCGTTTCCGGCCCAACCATGGCGTCAGCCAAAGCTGGGGATGCGGTCATTTGCACTCTGGAGAAATTTCCCAGAATCACCGGCAAAGCCAGCGTCCAACACAATGCAACACAATTCCCTCAGAGACACACTGAACGGCCGATCAGAAAATGGCGCTGTTAAGAACAAAGTCCATCGAAAAACACTGCGAGAATATAATTTCTGACATAAATCAATTGCATAACACGGTTTATAAAAAACCGACTACCATCAGCAAAACACGACCCATTCAACACAAGCTGTTTTAAATCAACATGTTGCGTCAATTAACACATACAAATCTCATACAAACCGTCCCGGAATTAACTGTTTTTGTGTGATTCCCGTGCTTCGGCTGGACTTGTCTCGCACCTGCCATGAGAATCCCGCCTTCGTTAAAAGGAACGGTCACGGCAGAAATCGGAATGCCGCGATGCAGATAAGCATGTCTGACCTGCGTTCCTCCGCCCCGTTGCACAGCAGGCTCTATGTTAAAACGACATGCGATGTTGAAGCATCTTCGGACGCACTCTCCGGTGATCGCTCCGTCTCTGCTCAAATGCGACTTCGGCAATCTCGACAACGAAGTGAAGCTGCTGGACCGGTCTGGATTTTCAGTGCTGCATTTGGACGTGATGGATGGAAACTTTGTGCCCAACCTTTCGTATGGCCCAATGGTCATTCGTTCGTTGAGACAACTGACGAACATTCCGTTTGATGCTCATCTGATGATCTCAGATCCCGCCTTTTATCTGGATGAATATCTGGACGCCGGCTGTGAGGCAGTCACCTTTCATCTTGAAGCGGTTCCGGATCCTAAGGATCTGCTGTTAGAACTTCAAAGACGAGACACAGTCGCCGGACTGGCAATCAATCCGGACACCCCACTCGAAATGGCCGAACCGTGGCTTGAACACTGTGATTTGTTGCTCGTTATGAGCGTTCAGCCGGGATTTGGCGGACAGACATTCATGCCTGAAGTCCTGCAAAAAGTCCGCCGCGCAAGAGAAATCGCAGGAGAGCGGCTGATTATCTCAATCGACGGTGGTGTCGCCGCCGGAACAATAGCGAAATGTTCAGATGCGGGAGCCGATCTCTTTGTCGCAGGCAGTGCAGTCTTTGACAAAGCGGACTACGGGGCCGCCAGGAAACAACTGGTTGAGATGACTCGCGACACTCTGAGCCCGGCTGGGGAGTCGATATGAGTCAAATCGTGTTAATACGTCCCGGTCAAACAGATTACGCGGCAGACTCACGACTGCTGGGCATGCTCGAAATGCCGATCAACCAGGCAGGACTCATAGAAATCCAGCAGGTCCTGGCAGAGATTAGCGCCAGTGATCTCAAACTTGAAGTCATCTTTACTACTCCAGGGGATCCGGCGTTTGGCACAGCCCAGGCAATCTCTGATCACCTGTCCGGTCTTCGGGTTCGTCAACTGGACGAGCTAAAAAATGTCAATCAGGGGCTCTGGCAGGGGCTGCCGGAATCCCAGGTTCGAAAGAGATATCCCAGACTGTTTCGATCTTGCCGTGAAAAGCCCCAGGCGATTTGCGCACCGGAAGGAGAGAGCCTGTCAGATGCCTGTGAGAGGGTGGCGCGGGTCCTCAACAGGGCGATCCACAAATACGAAGTCTTTGCGATTGTTGCGGTTGAACCGATTGCAACGGTTATTCGCTGCACTCTGCAGCACCGCGGCCCCACTTTGGCATCGTGTTTGTGCGGAGAACATCGTAAGCTAGTGGAATGTTTTGAAGCGTCAGAGTTCGATCCGGAAATTTTTGTGAATTTCGAGTGTGTCTCGGATGCGGTTGGGGTGACCACCGACGCTGCTGGTCCGGGGAGACATTAATGAGCACTACACGTAAACACAGTCAGCAGTCATGGCTGCAATTTCTGAAACGGCCGAAACGTGGAGTCCCCGAAGGGCTCTGGCTGAGATGTGATGCCTGTTCGGCAACGGTCTTTAGAAATCAGGTTGAAGAAAACCTTTACGTATGTCCCGAGTGTGACCATCACTTCCACGTACCCACGGCATCTCGCCTGAAGCAGCTGCTTGATCCGGACACATTCGAGGAATGGTATCCTGAACTCAGTCCTGTCGATCCCCTGGGATTCACGGATCGAGTCAGCTACCAGGATCGTCTGTCGAACGAACAAAAAAAGACAGGAATGAAGGACGCCTGCACCGTGGGCCGGGGATACATGAGGGGCCGTCCACTGGTTTTTGGAATGACTGATTCGGCTTTCATCATGGGAAGCATGGGTTCGGTTGTAGGTGAGAAGCTCACCAGAGCCATTGAACAGGCTACAGAAAGAAGATTACCACTGGTAGTGGTCAGTGGCTCCGGTGGTGGGGCACGAATGCACGAAGGCATCCTCTCACTCATGCAGATGGGTAAGGTCTCAGCCGCACTCGCTCGATTTCGCAGAGCCCGCGGCCTTTATATTTCGGTACTGACCAATCCAACCATGGGTGGCGTTGCCGCGAGCTTCGCTTCTCTGGGCGACATTGTTCTGGCTGAGCCGCGTGCCTTGGTTGGTTTCGCAGGACCACGTGTTGTCCAGGCCACATGCAACATCGATCTGCCGGATGGTTTTCAGACGAGTGAATTCCTGCTGTCACACGGTTTCGTCGATCGCATCGTCCACCGACGTCAGTTGCGGTCGGAAGTCGCTCGTATCATTGACTATTGTTCGCGCTGAACATCAGGATGTGCGGCGGCCACAAACATTCCCGGGGGGGGGGATGAATGAGCCTGTTTGACAAGAAACAAAAGAAGCAAAAGCCTCTGGAACGTGTCGACATCAGAAAACGCTTTAATCTGATGGGTCGCGTTGGTCAGGGCAGCATGTCCAAGGTCTGGAAAGCAGAAGACATCACGTCACGCAGAAGCGTTGCAATCAAAGTCCTGGACAGGGAAAAAACCCGCCGTTTCGAAACACGTTTTGAGGGCCTCAATAAACCGACTGAAGGTGAGATCGCACTGTCACTGTTTCACCCCAACATCGTGCGCACGCATGAAATTGGAATGACGACCGATGATGAAGTCTTTCTGGTCATGGACTATATTGACGGATCCGGGCTGAGCCTGCTTCTTGATCTTCAGGGCCAACTGATGAAGGAGTACCGACTTCAGTTCATCATTCAAATTGGCGATGCACTCTCATATATTCATCGCCAGGGCTGGATCCATCGTGACCTCTGTCCACGAAATGTTCTGGTTACTCAAGAAAACGATGTCAAGCTCATTGATTTTGGCCTGTTTGTGCCCAACAAGCCTGTATTTCACAAACCCGGCAATCGGACCGGAACGGCAAATTATATGGCCCCCGAGCTGATTCAGCGGAGGTCGACTGATCAGCGATTGGACGTATTTTCGTACGCGGTCACCTGTTTCGAGATGTATACCAAGCGACATCCCTGGCAGGCAGCAATGACACTCGATGCGGTGGTCCAACACATCAATCAGCCACCACTTGAAATCACCGCAGCCGTACCAAAAATTGACGGACAGATTGCCGAAGTGATAATGAAGGGACTGAAACGTAACCCTGATGATCGCTGGCAGACAATTGACGAAATGGTGACTCAGTTTCGTGAAGCGCAAGCTCGACTGGTCCATGTGACCCGGTCGGTATTAGCACGCCGCAAGACAGGCAAATCATCCAAAAACGGGACAGTTCGGATTCAGGGATCAAAATGAGCAGTCCATCACTGTGTGTGTTATGTTCGTCCCCATTCTTCCGATGCAGGTCCTGACCTCAGTTACTCCGTTTGTGCTGCCGGATTCATGGCAGTCATTTTGCAGCAGTCTGCTTATGTCCGATGAACTCTCAGAGAACGTCCACCAGGACCCGGACCTCGATTTCGCTACTCAGTCAGCACCGGCTCCTCGGGACAGCAATGTTTACGCAGCCAGCCTCGACAACGCGATTAATGCTGCCAGGTGTGCCGATGAACTGCGCGGCCAGGACATTGTGGTACTGGATCTCACTTCCCTGACATCGATTGTCGACTTCTTTGTGATCGTCACGGCGACAAGTCAGCGCCAAATGCATGCGATCGCAGACGATGTAAACCGGCTGTTGAAACGGGACCGTGGTAACGCACGCCTCAATATTGAGGGCTACCGAACTGAAGGCAACTGGCTGCTCACAGACTACGGTGATGTCGTCGTGCATATATTCACAGCCGAAGGACGGGCACTATATGACCTCGAACAATTATGGGCTGATGCCGGACGGATCGACTGGTCTTCAAAGAACATAGACAATGATGCAGTGAAGATTCAGAACTCAGAACACGACACAAACAGCCCGAAATCGGATCCAGATGACGGAACTCCGGTCACCAATTGATCGTAATACAAATGGCAACGGGGATTTGCGTCTACCGGCCAATAGTTTTCACCGCATTTACATCTCATCTGTTGACCGCAGACGATAGACTTCCAGACGCTGTTCCCGCTCTTCGCCAAAGTGCTGGAGAACCCAACGCGGAGGGAAGAGGTTGTACAGGACAACGGCGCTGGGGGGATAATGCACATCTCCTACGTGCTCGAAGCGCTGTTCAACACGGATCCAGTCATACATAAAATCTGGCGTCCGCAATGCATTCGGGCCAAACACAAGAAATGTCGGCAAAGGCTTACCCTGCAGTGTTGCCGCATTAAACAGCAGGTCCTGAACAGGTGCCCCCGGAATCCCGGTCTGACTGATATGATATAATACAGCGGGCTCGCCAAACGCATAGACAACACAAGGCGGACTGTCATCCAGACCGAACGCTTTCGCTTCGTCATCTGTCAAACCAGTCGCCGTCAGACACATTGAAGCGACTTCAAATGAGGCGTTCCTCAGTCCGAGTCGCGAATCATGAATGCGGGAACGTGGGATCATCGTGGCATTGAGCTGCCATAGCCCCAGTCCGACTGCCGACAGAACCAGACCGGTCAGAACCATCTTCCGCAGTGAACGTTGCGGCCGGTTTCCTGATGCTGCATTTCGGCGGGCAACGTAAATACACCCATCGATCCACCAGCCGATTCCGGCTGATGCCATCATCCAGATGACCGCAAGCAGCGGCAGAAACAGTCGTGGAAACGGACTATACGTCGGCATACTCAGCAACAGCCCGAAGAACCACGCTACCAGAACACAGATCGCCAGCCTGGGATCCAGGCCGGGTGACGCGCGAAAATCAGGAAGATCAATCTGCTGATGCCCGCCCGAAGAAGGAAATTTTTCCGGGGAGCCATGGTGCGACTTAATCTTCAGACCACTGAAATCCGGATACAACAGGATACCGATGCTGCCCCCCGCAGCCAAAGCAGTCAGGACACCCATTGAACCAATCGTAAGCGTAGCGATAACCATCACTGCCGCCGCTCCGATGAATCGAACGAGTAATGCAGGAGTAATCCCGGTTCCGGAGGAAATTGAACGGTTCCACGTGGAACCACGTGCATCAATCCATCTGTGACTGCCTGCCAGCATCATTCCCAAACCGAGGGACAGTGCTGCCATCCAGCTTTCGGTCAATGAATACCAGGTAATCTGAGTCTCCAGATTATGCGTCCATGAATTCAAAGCCATGCGGTATGCACCATGGTTGGCTGCCACGGCCGAGTATCCGCCCACATCACGCAGCGCGATGAGCCAGGGACTCCACACCGCACACGCAGACAAAGTCATGGTTGCAACCAGCCCGACCAGCCGCCAAAACCCACAACGGTGACGCCCCCCGATCAACCACCAGAGCAAAGAACCGCTGCTAATAATCGCAATCGGAAGCCATCCGGTGTATTTCGTCCACCAGGCACAACCACAGGCGACCCCGGCTGCCAGCATGATTGCCGTGCTTCGGCGGTTAATCCCGGTCACTCCCAGCCAAACCGCCAGGATGATCCACATCAATACCGGCACATCGGTCAAAGCCATTCGAGAATAAAGAATGTGAAAGTCACTCAGAGCAGACAGCAGAACGACGACCATTCCGGCTGCTATGCCGAACGCGGCGCGCGTAAAACGCCAAATGACAAGAATGGTCACAGTTCCCATCAGCAATGCCGGAATGAAAGGTGCCAGACCTGGTCCTGCCAATGTACCGGCGGCCTGGATCATCGCAGGCAGCGCCGGAGGCGCGTACAGGTGCCGTGCCGGATACACTTCACCCGACAATGGTGCATACCATATGGTGGAGCTGTAGACTCCCTCGTCAAAATGCTCAACAGCCAACTCGTCGATGGCAGTCAATCGAAGAAAACATCCCAATGCTGCAGCGCAGACAACAAATACGAATTCCTGCGTTGACAGGCTCTGATTCATCTTCTCCTCTTCTTCGTTTGTGGTTTCACGTGGAACCGAACAGCATAAATCTCAGCCTCGGGAAGACTAACTGACAGGACACAGATTGCACGGCGGATTCTTGAGTATCGTTGACCACCACTTATGATACCGAAACACAATCTGCCTGATCCACGTGAACGGTAAATACTCCTGATTCAACTAACGCTACTAATGAAACCAGCCTCATGACAGACAGTACAGCCGACCCGGACGACCTATACGATGTTGCAAACCAGTTGAAGGAAGACGGGAATCTCGAAGCTGCCGTGGAAGCCCTGAAAAATATCGTGGCCGACTTTCCCGACCACGTACAGTCTCACCTGGCACTGGGAGTCCACCTGCAAAAACTTGGACAAAATGAGGCTGCGGTCGCGCACGCTTCGAAAGTCGCGAAGCTTGAGCCGCAGGACGCATTTTCCTATGTTCAGCTTTCTGTGGTAATGCAGCGATGCGGGCTGATCATGGAAGCTGAAGACGCAATGGCCAGAGCCCACGCCATTCGGGCAGAACAATCGTCACCAGAATAGACCGCTGTTCGAAAACAGGTCTGAAAAACACATCTTATTTCAGTCCGTCAAGCTGCGAGGAGATTTGGTCTGACAGCTGCACACGTACAACGTACGGATTTCCGTCAGCATAGCACCGTTTCCGATACCAAGTGTCGCTGGTCTTTCCAAATCCGTTCGAACTTCATGACCTCATCAGCGGCAGCCGTCTCAGTATATACCACGAATTCCCGGAGCTGTGATTCACAACGACAGCCAACGGGTTACTTTGGGAAAATCCTCAGACCGGCCCCTGACTGAGGACTGCGATAACGTTACCTCTTTGAGTGAATCTCTGCAGCAAGACCGGACATTTCGAAAGATTGACAGCCAAACGAAAACATGCCGATTTCGTACGCAGCACATTACAGTTCACTGGTTCCAAAATTGCTGGAGACGGATCACAGCTCACGAAACGGCTACGCTGACCCCACGGCAAGTTGTGGAATCCGCACCGATCAGACAACGCATAATCTGCCGGGAACGTGATTCAGCAACATCAGCAGACATCTGCTGAACAGAGCCCCTACCCACCGATCGAGTGCATGGGACGTACCGGCTGCATGAAGCGGGCAGTGTTGATCTCGTGCCCCTCTTTTTTGGCGGCAATACTGTTTTGCATCGCCTGTGCAATTTCAGAATCTGAACCGCCATCGCGAAGCAGATCACGAATATCGGTTTCTTCGTGACTAAACAGACAATTGCGAAGTTTGCCGTCTGCGGTCAGGCGAAACCGATTACAACCTGCACAAAATGGGCGACTGACTGACGCGATCAGTCCAATCGTGCCACAGCCGTCCCGAAAACGATACAACGTGGCCGGCGTCCGATGATCTGTACCGGGCTGAGGATCCAGCGTCCCGAATTCTGATTCAAGAATCGCGATGATCTCATGGGCAAACAGTACTTTTCCGCGTTCCCACTCATTTTCTGCATCCAGCGGCATGAACTCGATAAAACGGACATCAACATCACCTGCACGCGCCAGTTCACCGAACGGAATGATTTGATCCTCTGTGAGTCCGCGGACGGAAACAGCATTTAGTTTGATCGGCTGAAAGCCGGCATCTTTCGCTGCCTGAATGCCTGACAGGACCCTGTCGAATCCGTCGCGACGAGTCATTTTGCGGAATGTTTCCGGATCCAGCGCATCCAGGCTTATGTTGAGCCTCTTTAACCCTGCATCACGCAGCACATGAGCCTGCTCCGAGAGAAAGATCCCGTTGGTGGTCAATCCAACATCACGAATCCCGGGTAAACCGACAATCGACTCAATCAGTTTGTGCAACTCGCGGCGAACAAGCGGCTCACCACCTGTGAGTCTCACCTGGTCAATCCCGAGACTCGTTCCAATACGTACAACCCGTTCAGTCTCCTCAAATGTCAGCAACTCCGATTTCGGCATGAATTCCGGATCATGTTCCGGCATGCAGTAGAAGCAACGCAGATTGCAGCGATCTGTCACACTGACACGCAGATTGTTGTGTACACGCCCAAATGAATCGACAAGCCGACTTTCTTCCCGTCTTTTCAATTCAGAACTCATCGGTCGTCACCTTCCGTTGACGGGAGCACTGCCCCGGGACGACTCGAACCAGGAGTCGATGATTTGTTTACCGGATGAACCCATTCTGTACGTCCGTCAGCATAGCATTCCTTTTTCCAGATCGGCGTCCTCTGTTTGATCGTATCCATAATCCACTGTCCGGCTTCAAATGCAGGTCCGCGATGAGTCGAACTGACTGCTACTGCAACCGCAACATCACCCAAATCCAGTGCCCCAACACGGTGAACAACAGCGGATTCCACCAGAGACCAGCGTGTCTGTGCCTCGACTGTAATCTCCTCCAGCGAGCCCAGGGCCATTTCTTCGAACGCTTCGTAATTCAGCGAGGACGTCTGCTGGTCCCCCGTAAACTCACGTACTGTTCCAAGAAACAGTACCACCGCACCGGCACGATGGTCGCGTACGGCGTTCATCACACCGTTGATATCGATCGGATCTGGTGTAATCGAGAGCACAGACGGGTATTCCGTTTCTGACTGTCGGCCGCCGGTTTCTCGCAGGATTGGAGACGAGCGGAATGAAATACGTATGAGTTTGAGAATTCGATCTTGCTGCCACAGTCAGACGACAAACAGTAAATCATCAGCCAGTTCGAAAAAGCCGTTATCCCCCACTCACCGGAGGAAAACATGCAACACTGTCACCGTCATGCAAAACCTGTAAGTCTCCAGCGTACCGGTTGTTGACTGCAACTAACAGGACCTTCGCCATCGATTCCAGGTTTGGACAGGTTCGAATCAATTCAGACCTCAGATCAGAAACCGTTGCTTCTTCAGCGACCCGGACGGTGCAGACCGAATGACCTGCAAGATCGCGAGCGGCGGCAAACAACAAAACATCGAAAATCATGACATCAGCAGTCCGGAAGGACGAGAATTCAGCAAATGGTCCCTGCCGGGCATAAGACCCCATGCCAGAGCAAGAATCTTAATCGGGTGCAGCGTCGGAAAATCAACCGTTTGTTCCATCTGCATGCGACAACTGCTGCATTCGGTCAATCCGGCCGAGACACTGACGGTCTGCAAACTCTGAAGAAGCCGATCACCAATCTCCAGCGACTGTGTGAAGTGTTCGGCGGCAATTCCAAATGTTCCCGCCATTCCCGTACAACCATGATCGATGGCAGTGACTTCGACACCTGGGATCAGCTTCACCAGGTCCAGCAGACCGCGCTGGTCACTGACCGCCTTCAGGTGACAGGGTGTATGATATACCAGCTTGAGCGGGGTTTCCTGGAAATTCGTACGAAGCCGTCCCTGAACGTGCAGATCCAGCAGAAATGATCCTGCGTCCTGCGTCTGCTCCGCAACAGCCGCGGTGTCCGGATGATCCACAAGCAGCGGGTATTCCTGCTTCAGACATAAGGCGGCAGAAGGTTCGGTACACAGAATCGGAAATCCTTCACGCGCCGGTTCACCAAGTTCACGCACGTTTGTTTCGGCAACTTCGCGAGCTGCTTCAGTATCTCCTACGCTGACCATTGCCATTCCGGATACCGTCTGCCCCGGCGGTACATACACCCGAAACCCGTGGTGCTGAAGAATCCGCACAAAGGCCGTCGCAAGATCCGGATCGTGATGGTTCGCAAAGTAATCCACAAAGTAGACGATGGTACGACGAGTGTCTCCAGGCCGACCGTCGCTGCATTCACGTCGAGCAACCGCAGAATTCAAAAATGTTCGGCCTGCATATCGAGGCAGACGGCGTTGTTCGGCAATTCCCAGTGTTTTCTGCAGCACCCGACGAAAGATACGATGCCGCAGCAAACGGTTGGTAAGTCTTGTAAATCTGGAGGCAAATCGGGCATACCTGTGAAATTGTGACAGCAGCCAGTCAGTACGTGACAGTCCGTTGGCACTGACGAACTGGGCCCGCGTCTCCAGAATCAAATGAGGAATGTCAACACCGGAAGGACACTCCAGCTGACACTGCCGACAGTTAAAACACGAATCTGCGAGCTGCTGCACGACCTCATTTGTTAACAGCTCTTCAGAAGTACCGTTCGCCAGAGCTGTTCGAACAACCGTTGCCTTGCTACGCGGACTCGCAGCCTCCGACGACTCCTGACGAAAGAACGGACACATCCGCAGCGCAGCCGATGTACTTCGGCACTCACCACATCCGTCACAGCGGGTTGCCGTATGCATCGCCTCTTCGGCACTCCAGTTCAGATTGAGTACCGGCAACTGCACCGTGGCCTGATCCGCAGTATCGACAACCGATGCTACGCGGTTTTTCCGCAGATGACGTATCGTCAACTGACCGTCATCGCTGATAATTTTATCCGGATTCAGCAGACGCTGCGGATCGAAGATGTCTTTCACCTGCTGAAAAACACGATAAAGCCCCCCGTACTGTGATCGAATGAATGCAGTGCGTGAAAGTCCGTCACCATTCTGTCCGGAAATCGTCCCACCGACTGCTCGAACATGATGATACAAATCGCGTGCCATAGCTTCGATTCGTAACGCCGTCTCCGGCCCCGGAAACGGCAGCATTGGTCTTAAATGTAACTGTCCGGACGCAGCGTGAGCCGACAACGTTGCGGTCACTTCATGTCTCTGAAAGGTTTTCTGCGCAAGTGTCAGAAACTGCGAGATTTCTGCCGGGGGCACAGCGATATCTTCGACGAACGGCAGCGGCAGTGAAGTGCCCTTCAATCGTGCCAGTAACGATCCGGCCTGAAGCGGAAGCTGCCACAGTTTGTCGACGTCGCTTTCAGTCATCGCAATCTGTGTAACGATGTGACTGATTCCCGCATCCCTGAGGCAGGACTCGGAATCGGCCATGCGTTGTCGGATCTCCGCGGACCCGCCGGCAGTGAATTCAAGAAACAGGCCTGCTTCGGCTTCCTGGCGAACCACTGAAGTCCATTTTGTCCCGGACTCCCGCGCGACACTCAACAGCCGACGATCCAGCAGATCACACGCACTCGGCTCCAAATTCAGCAGCAGCTGCATGGCTCGCAACGCATCATCGGTCGTTCCAAACATGATTGCTGCGAGAGCACGATGTTTCGGAATGGGCAGCAGATGCAGTGTGGCCTCAGTGAAGATCCCCAATGTGCCCTCAGACCCGGCCAGCAGACGCGTGACGTCAAGTGAATCTGATCGACGAACTCCCCGCAGCATGTAACCACAGGCATTTCGCAGCATCACCGGCTGCAAAGAATCAATTTGTTCGGCGGATTCGTCGAGAACTGCCAAAAGCCGTTCCAAAATGTCGGATCGACGACTCAATGGCAATAACCTGGTCAGCGACAGCGATTCATTGTGAACCGGCGGAAGAAACAGTTCCCCGGACTCGCGCAGTGTATCCTCCGTCGTTCGAGCGTTAAGCGGCTGACGAATCGCAAATCGTCGATCAATCGGTTCACTGGATGAAAACGTGACTCTCTGTCCGCCCATCAACACACAATCTACCTCCATCAGGTGATCACGTGCTGATCCTACACGAATGGCCTGGGCACCTGCCGCGTCTACCGCCAGCATTCCTCCGATCGTGGAACATGCCGAACGGCTGGATGACGGCGCGAAACAACAACCGTGCTGACGCAGCAATGCATTCAAATCAGCATGAATGACTCCCGGTTGAACACGAACAGAATGGCTGCCGACTTCAAGGACGCGTGTCATATGACGCGAAAAGTCAATCACAATTCCACGACCCAGAGCACCTCCCGCCAGGCCCGTACCGGCTCCACGAGGAATCAGGGGGACGCCGTTGTCCGAGGCCCACATGGCCAGTGTCTCGACATCGCCGGCCGATTCGGGAAATGCAACGGCAAGCGGTTCGATCTCGTACAGGCTCGCATCCGCAGAGTACAGCGCTGTCGTCACGGCATCGGCACAGATCTCACCTTCAAGCAGATCCGGCAGTTCTTCGAATATTCTCCGGTGAATGTCCTCCACCGCCCTCGACTCCCAATACAGCACATACTCCTGGGGTTTACACAGAATCAGCGCAACGCCGACTCTTCGTCCTGTCGTTTCTTCATCTGAATGTAACGCTCGCTGAGTTCCAGACTGAACGTCTGATAATCATCGTGCATTTCCGTTTTTCGATGACGTGCTCTACATCGATAGCATACAAGCATATCACTCATGAAGGTGTAAAGGATCATGTCCGCAAGAGCAAATAGCATAAGGATCCCGATTGCCCATTCCGGGTAGTGCCATCCCCAAGCCAGTGAACTTAACAGAATTCCCGTCGCGGCACACAACAATCCCAGTGCCGGCGGAAAATCTTTTTGACGCCACAGGTCATCACAGCCACAGACCCGACAGCGACTGACCATTCCAGTTTTGATACTGTCAAAGTCCCCGGCTCCGGCATCACGCCGCCAGTCACAGCTTGAACACTGAACAGGGCCATCGTCCGGCTGTGGACAACAGTCTGAACGGGCTTCACACCGTGGACACTGAAAGATGATTTGCATCGGAGACGATCACCGAAGGCAGAAACAGATTTGAAGAACGATGCATATCAGTACGGTATGTGCAGATCCCGTTCCAGCAGGGCCCCCGACATTTCCCCCATCACGACGAGAATTAGTCCGGCAAACAGTACTCCTGTCGCGGACTGCGTATTCTGATATTGGAGAATTCGCCATACCAGGAGCGCCACCAGGAGCGGAACGAAAATCGTTCCCAGCCAGCGTATTCCCAGCCAGATCCCATGGGTTGTTCCTGGTATCTGTATTCCGGCCGTAGCCAGTGCGGTCGCTGAACCGACCAGTCGCAGGCACGCGGCGACGGCAATCGCCGTAACGAACCATCGTAAAGGTCCCGTGCTCATTGTCGGAGTTGTTAAATACCAGTGACCGAGCAGCATCCCGGTAAGAATACTGCCACACACAGCAGCCGAAGAAAAATCGGAAAGCAGCTGCAGCCACACGCACGAACTCGGCACCTGAATCGAATGAAGCAGTACGCTCCCGCAACAGCCGGCCGCCAACAGATAAATACAGATGCTGCCAGGCCAGCGGCGTCCCAGTGTCCAAAAAACCGACCCGACATACGCAACACACGCGATCCCGATCTGGATGCGCTGCAGCCATCTCCACACGACAGTAGCAGACTCAACACACTCCTCCCCGGAAGTCAAAACTGTCGGATCAGCCTGCACCTGTTTTGTGACCGTCGCGGTATTCCACCGGATGTCCCAAGTTCCAGTGTCTGCCAAAAGCAGTGATGACAGCACTGCAAGTCCCAGAACAACCCTCATTTGAATCCTAAAGAATCCGTCTGTGACTTCGTGACGAGGCATCAGGCACCACATGAGCGTGATGCCGGCTGAAAGCTTGAGCACAAACAGAGCAATCATTTGCCGGTAATCAGTGCCATCGCTTCTGCACGACTGGACTGGTTTTCCTTGAGTAATCCACGCACTGCACTCGTCAACGTCAATGCCCCTGGTTTGCGGACGCCACGAATGGTCATGCAGGTATGTTCTGCCTCCAGCACCACAATCACTCCTTTCGGATTAAGATCCGATTCGATCAGGTCGGCAATCGTATGTGTCATCCGCTCCTGAACCTGCGGTCGACGGGCCACTTCGTCCACCACGCGCGCCAGCTTGCTGAGCCCGGTCACACGACCACGAGGTATGTAGCCAACATGCGCCTGTCCGATAAACGGCAACAAATGATGTTCGCACATACTGTGAAAGGTTATGTCCCGAACCAGCACCATTTCATCGTATTGTTCTTCGAACACACGCCGCAGGTGCCGTCCCGGTTCCAGATGCAGTCCGCCAAACATTTCAGCATACATCCGGGCCACCCGCGCCGGTGTATCCCTCAGTCCGTCGCGCCCGGCGTCCTCCCCGATTGCAGCAAGAATCTCCCGAACGGCCGCTTCAATACGAGGCTGATCGATATTTCTGGCCTCCGGAGGAGTCGCACCGGCGGCCAGCGTCAGATCAATTTGGGAGGCGTGATTCTCGGAACCACTCATTTGAAGTTACCCGTAACTACAGCGGAAATCTGTATGTTACGGGCCTCACTCTGCCGATTCAAACTGCCCGTAAAAATGTCCGAGAATCCCCGTCACAGGGAATACTCCACATCACAGGCAACCGAATTCAGACAACGTCAATCAGACAAAGCAGCCGGCTGATTCCTGACTTTTCCAATATTAACTCCGCATGAACCTTGGAACACGCGTCACAGAACCTCAGACGTTCGGCTGAAAAACAGCTCCGGTTATCCAGCCCTGCTAACGGGACCGGTCTCTGCAGGCCCGCCAATCACTGCATTCCTGGCCTTTGCTGCAGCGTCAATTCCCGCGTCTGTTCGGTCCCGTCGCGAAGAATGGTCACGGGCACCAGATCGCCAACGACGTGTTTTTCCAGAATCCCAAAAAGATCGTTCAGGGTTTGCACTTTTTCTCCACTGACCGCTGTAATGACGTCACCAAGGATCATTCGACTCGTTGTTTCCGTCACACCCTGCAGTCCGGCCTTTTCCGCAGGACCTCCAGGCTGCACAGACACGACCACAATTCCACTCACGCCCGCCTGAGTCGCAGCCAGAGAGTTAATATACGAATCAACAACAATTCCAAGACCGGGCGGCTTGTACTCACCATTGGCAATCAGTTCCGGAACCACACGATTGACAGTATCAACCGGGATAGCAAAACCGATTCCGGCTGATCCCCCGGACGGACTGTAAATCGCAGTATTGACGCCGATCAGTCGGGCCGCAGTATCCAGCAGCGGTCCCCCGGAATTACCTGGATTGATAGCCGCATCTGTCTGAATCACATCATCGATTTCACGTCCCCTGCCCCCGGGAACTTTTAGGGAACGGCTCCGATTGGAAACGATGCCTGCAGAATATGACTGTGCCAGTCCGAACGGTCGCCCGATTGCAAAAACCGACTGCCCCTCCTGCAAATCATGGCTCTCTCCAATCATAACCGGCCGCAGCAGGTCAGCCGACGCGTCAACTTTCAGGACCGCCAGATCATGATTCGGTGATTTTCCGATGAGAGTCGCTTCAAAAGCCGACTGGTCAGCAAAAATAACTTCTGCTGAAGACGCGTCTTTGATGACATGATAGTTGGTCACGATATGTCCGGATTCATCCCAGACAAATCCACTCCCGGTCCCGGACTCGACTTCTATTGTCTGGCGCGTAAAACGGCTGGCAAATCGCCTCTGCCTTGTGTTGATGTAGACAACCGACGGACCGGCTGACTGGAACACGTTGATACTGGTTTTCTCGAAATCTGCCAGATCGCCGCGAGCCGTCACAGGGCGGGGATCACCGGTAATTCCGTCGCCCATCCACCTACTGATTTGCGGGATCAGCAGGAGGATAGCCAGGGCGGCCATGACGAACCATGAAAAAGCGAGGCGCCGCTGAAATCGATTAACATCATCCTGCGAGTGCATTGCTCAGTCTTCAGTTGCTCATTTTTTCAGAAGCGATAGCCGGCCGGCACCTGAAATCCGTTCACAAAACGCCGAATCCTACAACGATCGATGACAGTCACAACCGCAAACTGGTTCGCTGACGGTGAAACCATTGAAAACAAAAATCCCAACACAAAACAAAAAAAGCCAGAGGTAACCCGGTGTGTGTGTGAACTACACCTCAGTTTACCTTCTGGCTGTTTTTTACTGTCTGAACAACCACGTCTGGAGAACGCAGTGTATTAATTCAGGCAAGCTGCTTTCGACGATTAACGAGCGTCCGAATTCGTTCTGCCAGCAGTGCTGCGTCAAACGGTTTGCGGAACGTTTCATTAAAAATCGTACGGTCAAATCCGGAAGAATTATCTTCGTCGCTGAGCAAACCAATCAGAACAGTTTCATTATATTCGCTGTTCCTGCGAAGGTTTTGAGCGATCATCAGTGCTTCTTCGCGGCCCATAACAAAGTCAACCACCACACAGTCGGGATGGATGGACTCTGCCTGGATACCGGCTTCAAATCCACTTGCGGCAATTTCGATCTTAAAGTCATCATTCCCCATCATCTCATCGAGACTGGAACGGGTCATTCCGTCAGAACCGACAAGAAGAATTTTCCCGAGTGCTTCATCTTCCAGTTCTCCCAGAGGCATGCCGTGTTCCTTAAGAAAGCGAATCAGGTGTTCGCGAGGAATACGACGGTCCTGAGATCCAGGAATCCGGTAGCCTCGAAGCCGTCCGGAATCGAACCACTTCGATACAGTACGAGGTGCAACTTTACAGATCTTGGCTACCTGTCCAGTAGTAAAGATCGTTTTCATGGGCGGGCTCTCCAAACTTCTCTCACTCCACAATCCGTAAATTCATCCTGAATTCACACGATTGTGCCCCTGGTCTGCGACGTGGTCGGCTCACTGAGCCCATGGTCGTGAACCACGGCAGATTGCGGGATGGGGTCGTGACTAGGGTCATTATGGCTGTGTGCGGCACAGCCCGTGTCTTCACAAGACACTTTGGCGGAGTCGGATCGGAAACCGATGCACCAGAACTGCGTGAGCAGCCCGACGGTTGCACTGCTGCATACCAGCATCAATTCGAATCTTCCCCCTGGCGATTGAGCCCGTCATGTTCCTGGCCTCCCCTGCAGCAGGTATTCGGTAACCTGCTGCCACAACAGAACCACAAACGCCTGAATTTTGTTTCGTCAATTCCTGAGGGCCGACTTTAACCTTCTTAACAGACCTGCACTGACTAACGCCTGAGACTGCAGCGACGACTGCAACAACAACCCTGCCTGTAACCCCGATTATGTGATTCATACGATGCAGTCGGCACAGTACCACCGACCAGACGATTAAGACTTTTGCCGCAGCAGCTGCCCTTATCCCGTTCGATCCACAGAATCCACAACGCTCCCGAAATGATCTCATGGAAAACGCCGACCCGACTTGGGACAGTCATTAACTGACGGGTAATGGTCGGTGGATTCGCACAGACAATTAGCTCTCCAAATCGGGCTCCGTCTGCGAACAACACCAAAATTCGTACTGCAATATTACCTTGAAACCCGATCCGGTATTGATCCGCATCAAGGGCCGAATGCAACACGATGGATATCGTCCTGTCGCTTCCATCGATGGTCAGCAGAAAACGGGTCGGCGGTCCCGATCGATCAGCCACGCTCGTTCAGAAATGCTGGTCAGCCATCGATCCAGGACAGGATTACGGCTTTATTTCTGAAGAAAACCGGCACACATCAGCATGTGTCCAAGCGGCACAGGTACCGCTCCAGGACGGCATCCTTCTGTCGACCAACAACAGAAACAGCTGCGCCTTCGTGCCTGAAGTAACCGGGAACAGAGTGCTATCTGTTATATTAGACAACCGGATTTGGGAGTCGCAACCGGCTGAACCGTTGTCCGCTCGCTGCATACATCAGGATCTCATTGCGGTCAGCAGCCCATACCGCGGCCAGTTTGACTCGCCGAGGACCATGCAGCAAAAACTGAATTCCGCACAATGTTCCATTTTTCTTCAGTTCGACTTCAGACATCGGAAAATGGAACTCAAGCAGATTTTCCCGGCGACACAGCATCAGGTGTACAAATTCCCTCAGCTGATCCAATGAATAAACATCAGCTGCAGCAGAACACGGAACCGGAGAAACGGTAGCAACCATGACGTGGAAATCTATCGGTCTTAACTGATGCAAAGCCCGGCGAAGCATCGTTGACGGGGCGAACCGGGCTGAGTTTGACGAATACCCGACAGCTTACTACATCGTCGACCTGCTGTCCGACGTTTTGCAATTCCGTTCTGCACACGCACAGTCCACAGGACACCGGCGAATCACAGGACCCCAACAATCGGAACGCCATGGCAGGATCATGACATCCTGCCACAGATTATTTCGACAGGACTCAAGTCGAGCGACGTGCGCCCCGCAAAGACAGCAGCGCCGGAAGGAGAATAATATCACCCGGCAGTGCAGCCAGCATTGTGACCGCCGTTAGTTCAGCAAACCTGCGAGTCGGCAGGAAGTCAGAAAAGACAAGGACACTTAACCCCGAAACAACCAGCAGGCTGGTCATCAGAATAGCACGGCCACTGGACCGCAGTGTTGCAGCAATGGCAGTCGGAGTCCCGGTAATCCGCTTCGCCTCATCGCGATAGCGGACAAGGAAGTGAATCGTATCGTCCACGGCGATTCCCAGACTGATCGCAAAGACAATGACGTTACCCGCCGTCAGCTCATAGTCGCGCAGGTACATGTAACCAAGTGTCATTGTCAGCGGAAACAGATTAGGTACGGCTGAAATCAGTCCGGTCCGGACTGACCGAAACAACAGGCCAATCATGACAAAAATTGTTCCGGAAGCGGCCAGCAGCGAATAGAACAAATCCCGCACAAACTGGTCCATGCAAATCGTGTGAAGCCAGGCATCACCGGTGAGTCTAAATTTGACGTCAGCCGGAAGTTGCCGTCGCATCACGTCCTTTACGGCCACAAACAGTTCCTTAAACCGGCTGCTGCCAATGTCCCGTACCCGTAACATGATCCGGGCTTTTGAATCTTCATGTGCCAGAAACGAAGATATGGTTTCCGGTCGATCAATCCGCGACAGAATTCGCTGAACTCGCCGAAGAGCTGTTTCGACGGTGTGCCTGTCATCATCCACGACACGATCATCAAAAGCAGACAACAATTCCACATAGTCCCGTGTGAAAGTAATCCGATCGTCCTGCTGCAGTTCCGTACGAATCCGGGCGCAGGAATCAACCATATCTGCGGAAAACCAGCGATCCGGTCGATCTGACTGCAACTGCACCTCGAGTGTGATCAAACCCGACATTTTTTCATTCAGGGATTCAGTCACCTGAACAACCGGATGGTCAGAGTCGTAAGTTTCGAACATATAGGAATTAACACTCATGTTCATTGATGCAGCGAAAGCAACAGCGGCTGCTGTCAAATGTACCACAACAATCATACCGGCTCGCCGGCACACAAATCGTGCAGTCCTGTCCCACAACCGAAACACACGCGTCTCACGTTTCGAAGTATCAACGAGGTGTTCGGTTCGCACAAACCGGTCAGCTGTCAACCTCAGCCCGGGTGCCAACACGAGCATCAGACAAACATAGTTACACATCATTCCAATGGCCGCCTGCACCGCAAGTAACTGCAGCATTTCAGATCGGGCCATCAACAGACTCCCGAAACCGATGGCCGTTGTGGACAGCGTGAGAAAACATGTGCGCGACATTTCCTTCATCACTCGACGTACACATTCATCAACAGGGATATTTGTCACGCTCAGCATCATCTGCAGGCGACCAATGATGTGCACACAGTTGGCAGCACCGATAATGATAACCAGCACAGGAACAACGTTGCTGAGGATTGAGAATGTGAGCTCACACCATCCCATAATCCCAAGTGTCAGCCCCGCTGCGGCAATCACAGACAAAACAGCAATTGCGGTAACTCTCCAGCTCCGGTACATCATCAGCGAAATCACAACAAACAGCGATGCTGACAGCGGCGTCATGATCAACTGGTCACTGACCAGACTGTGGATGACGTCTACACGAATGGCAGGAACCCCGGACAGAGACACACGCGTACCTTCCGGTACGTCCAACTCGTTCAGCACGTGACGAAGATCGTGAATGTGTCGCCGTGTCGTATCAATGTCACGACCGAAAGGATCCAGCGACACGAGTGTCAGTAGCAACGTACGATCTTCACTAATCAACAGTTCATTGAGCAACGGTATGTGATTTAACCGTCGCTGCAGCCAGACACCGTCGTCGAATCGACGCTCGGGTACCAAAGGCGTCCACTGCAATTCCCTCTGCCGCAGATTGAGTCGCGGCGTTTCCAGGGTGACCAGCGACGTGACATCCGTGACTCCGGCAAGTCGAGAAGCGTGGTTGCTCAGCTTCTTCATCCAGTGCAGGACCTCGGATCGAATCAGCGACCTGTCGTCTGCCGATTCGAGTACGATGAACGCGATGCTGTCTTCATATCGAAACAGACGTTTGTGTTCTTCGCTGAAGGCAACAGCTTCATGCTGACCTCCGTAGACCTGTTGTGGTGAGAAATCAAAATGCAGCCGCAGTGCCCCCGTAGACACGGCACTGACAACGATCAGTACAACAACCAGTGCCCGTCGAGGAGCCGCTATCGACAGTGCGATCAACCGCCGCATTCAGAATCGTTCCGACATGATAAATTTCCACAAACAATTGCGGAATCAGACCTGACAAATGCGGTTGAATGAAACGCACCAGGACAGATTCACTCAACTCGCCCGCCTGACCACGGCTTAACCAAGCAGTTGCGGCAGCACATTCCCGTGCACATCGGTCAGTCGATGGTGTCGCCCCTGGTACTGATAGGTCAGTCGGGTGTGCTCGATACCCATCAAATGCATAATGGTTGCGTTGAGGTCATGCACTTCAACCCCGTCTTTCGCAATGTTGTAGGAGAAATCATCTGTCTCCCCATATGTTGTGCCTCGATTGACTCCGCCACCAGCCATCCAGATCGTAAAACACCTTGGGTGATGGTCACGCCCGTAATTTTTTTCATTCAGAGCACCCTGACAGTAAACGGTACGCCCAAATTCACCACTCCAGACCACCAGTGTGTCCTCCAGCATTCCCCGCGCGCGCAGGTCCTGAACCAGGGCAGAGCCAGCCTGATCGGTTTGCCGACACTGTTTATTAATCTTGTCCGGTAAGTTTCCGTGATGATCCCAACCACGATGGTACAGCTGCACAAAGCGGACACCTCGCTCCGCCAGACGCCGAGCCAGCAGACAGTTGGAGGCATACGTACCGGGTTTCCGACAGTCAGAACCGTAGAGTTCCAGAATGTGCTCGGGCTCATCAGAGACATCTACCAGGTCCGGAACCGACGACTGCATCCGAGCGGCCATTTCGTATTGAGTCATTCGTGCCGCAATCTCCGGGTCACCCTGCTGCCACAGCTGAATCTCGTTGAGCTTTGCCAGGTCGTTCAGCATTTCACGCCGCAGCTGACTGGAAATCCCTGCTGGATTTGACAGATACAATACCGGATCGCCGGTGCGTCGAAACTTTACAGCAGAGTGCACGGTTGGCAGGAATCCGCTTCCCCACAACCGGTCATAAAGTGGCTGCCCCCCGTCACCCGACGTCATGGCAACAAACGTGGGCAAATCTTCGTTCATACTGCCCAGTCCGTAGGCGAGCCATGACCCCATACTCGGTCGCCCGGCCAAAGAACTGCCGGTCTGAATGAACGTAATTGCCGGATCATGATTGATTGCATCTGTATGCAGTGTTTTCACAAAACACAATTCATCCGCTACTTTGGATGTGTGTGGAAGAAGCTCACTCAACCAGGCTCCGCTTTCGCCATGCTGCCTGAATTGGAAAATCGTAGGTGCTACCGGGAAACTGGCCTGATCTTTCGTCATTCCGGTGAAGCGCTGCCCCCCACGAACCGAATCCGGCAGTTCCATGCCTCGCCGGCGTGCAAGTTGCGGTTTCCAGTCGTACAAATCCAGCTGCGAAGGCGCACCAGACTGACATAAATGAATCACCCGTTTTGCTTTGGGAGCAAAGTGAGGAAACTGAGCCAGGCTGTCACCGGCAGCACCTGCCACGTCACGCTGCAGGACACTGCTCAGAGCAGCCGTACCAATGCCGACAACACCCGACTTTAATACCCTGCGACGATTCGCTGTTCTAATGTATTCGCTGACCGGACTCATAGCAGATACCTGTGTTCCTTCTGATGCTCACCTTCGCAGGTAACAGACACTTTCCGAAACCGCACCCGGATAACTGCGGCAACGTTCAATACGGAATTGACGAGCACACAGAACTGTTCTTAAATCACCGCCTCATCACTGCCTCATCCAGATTCAGAATGACGCTGGCCACTGCAGTCCATGCTGCCAGTTCTCCGGCAGCAATCTCCTTCGCTGCCAGGGAGTCACCGACGGAAACCAACTGTTCCGCTGCCTGCGGACTGTTCTCAAATTCTTTCGTATAACGGACTGCTGCCGCACTCAGAATACGGGATTCCTGTTCCTGCGGCGGACGCCCCAGCACGAGATGGAAGCCACGGGCGATGCGCTGACCATCCGCTGCTCCGCCTTCCGTAATCATTCGCTGGGCCAGCGCTCGCGATGCCTCCACATAAGTAACATCATTCATCAAAGCCAGTGCCTGCAGCGGCGTATTTGTACGAGCCCGGCGAACCGTGCACATTTCTCGTGTCGTGGCATCAAATGTAACCATTGTCGGTGGAGCCACTGTTCGTTTCCAGTACGTATACAGACTGCGGCGGTACAGATCGTCTCCGGTTGCCGGTTCGTAAACACCGTCTGTGGCGATTTCACTCCAGAGACCTTCGGGCTGGTAACTTTTTACTGACGGACCACCAACTTCAAGGTGCAGCAAGCCACTCGCTGCAAGAGCCTGATCGCGCACCACTTCAGCCGACAGGCGAAACCGAGGCCCCCGGGCCAGCAGTTCATTCTCCGGATCACGTACACGCAGTGCGTCGGAGACCAGCGAAGACTGACGATAGGTCGCACTCATTGCGATCACTTTGAGAATGTCCTTCACATTCCAGCCGTTGCGGATGAACTCGGTTGCGAGCCAGTCCAGCAACTGAGGATGACTGGGCCGATTTCCCTGTACCCCAAAGTCTTCCATACTCCTGACTAGTCCTTCGCCGAAAAACATTTGCCAGTACCGATTGACTGCAACTCGCGCTGTCAACGGATGATCGGGAGACACAATCCAGTGAGCCACCTCAAGCCGGTCCCTGGTGTCTGTTGATCGCCCCGAAGCCAGAATCTCAGGAACTCCCCCCGTGACTTCTTCGGCCGGCTGGTCAAACTGACCGCGATTGAGTCGGCGTGTCGTCCGGGGATGGCCGTCATACATCACCATCACCGTCGACATTGTCTCAACCAGTCTGGCTCTCTCCTGCTGACGTGCATTCAGCCGTTTGTACAGCGTCCGCAATGATTCGGAAGCCGCAGTCTGCATAAAGCAGGATTCCAGCACATCCCGCTGCGCCACTGTCCGATCCGATTCAGGCAACCTCGCCACTTGTTCCAGTGTCTGCGAAGTCGCAATGATGCGTACTTCACGTGGGGACAATTCCCGGTCGAAAATCCGCACTTCATCAACGGCACCGGAAAGATTGGTGATCCCGGCACCGATTCGCAGCGGCTCGTCTGCGGCAATTGTCTGATTCAGAAAATCAAAATGGACGTTAATCTTCTGTGGCTGACCATCGAAATACACTGAAATTCCGGCCGCCTGACGTGTTCCGTCGTATGTGACAGCAACGTGATGCCACTCATTCAACGGCAGCGAGCCGACCGTCGAAAGCCGAATACAGTCATCCAGCCAGCGGTTAATCAGGTTCACATAGACGTGCCCGTTCTGAATCCCGATCGAATACCCCCCGCCTTCTTTACCAGGGCTCTTGCGGGAAAGAATGGTTCCGTCACTTTCAGCCCTGACCCATGCCGCCAGAGTGACAGTGCCCATATAACCGAATACACCAAAGTCACCGACCGCAATCGACTCTTCACCATTCAGCCGCAGGGCGTCACCGATTCGGCCGTCAATGAATGTCAGCTTTTGATTCGCATGCGTGTCTGAAGCGGCAGTAGGTGCAGATTCAGACGATTCCGTCTCCGAAACGACATTCTTCAGATCTCCGTCAAGCTGCAGATGCAGAGTGAGTCCGTCCGACACTCCCCACCATGTGGCATTGTCCGAAGACAGTGAATTTTCCCACTCTGTCTGAGCGTCACGCCGTGTGGCCAGGCTGCGGCTCCACTGTTGCTGAAGTTCTGCAATTTGCTGATCCAGCAGATCCAACCGACTTCGCTGCGCTGATGTCGGGGCCTTGATGTACGGAGGCGAGTTGCCCTTTTTGAGAGCTCGGCCAAACTCAGGAATGTTGTTGAAGCATGCAAACAGTCGATAGAAGTCCGTTTGCGAAATCGGATCATATTTGTGGTCATGACAACGCGCACAGCCCAGCGAAAGTCCAAGCCACACCGTTGCGGTCGTATCCACACGATCAACAACGTATTCAACCTGGTATTCATCCGGGTCGACACCGCCCTCTGAATTACCTCGATGATTTCGATTGAA
Source organism: Fuerstiella sp. (assembly GCA_022447225.1). Classification (NCBI taxonomy): domain Bacteria; kingdom Pseudomonadati; phylum Planctomycetota; class Planctomycetia; order Planctomycetales; family Planctomycetaceae; genus Fuerstiella; species Fuerstiella sp. Next base: position 475,045 of record JAKVAZ010000006.1, read on the forward strand.
CGCGGACGCAATCCAGCGATTGAGGGACTCTTCGTCCAGAGTCAGACTTCCGTGACCAATACGACCTGGTTCCGGTACGTCCTGAAGCAGATCCCCGGCCAACTGTTCAATTGTAAACTGATCAAAAGGCATGTTGTTGTTGTAGGCGTTAATGACCCAGTCCCGCCAACGCCACATGTCACGTGCGCCGTCGTTCTGGTAACCACTGGTGTCAGCATAACGGGCCAAATCCAGCCAGCGAACGGCCATGTTTTCCCCGTAAGCGGACGAATCCAGCAGCCGGTCAATTACTTTTTCCCAGGCATCTGACGAATCATCCGTCACAAAGGCATCAACCTCCTCCGGCGTCGGTGGCAACCCGGTCAGGTCCAGTGACACACGTCGAATCAGAGTCGATCGTGATGCCTCAGAAGAAGGTTGCAGGCCTTCCCGCTCGAGACCAGCCAAGACAAAGGAGTCAACGGGATTGCGAACCCGATCGACATCAGCCACCTGTGGCTCTTCAGGACGTTCAGGAATCACAAACGACCAGTGATCCTTCCATTCCGCACCCTGCTCAATCCATTGTCTGATCAGCGCAATTTGACTCCCTGTAAGACTTAGCCCGGAATCCGGAGGCGGCATCACCAGGTCAGGATCCGGAGACGTAACTCGACGATACAGTTCACTCTCATCCGGCCTTAAAGCAACGATTCGCGGCGGCTCACCCTCCTGATGGGTGAACACGCTATCCCTGAGATCCAGCCGTAACTCTGCCTCTCGATTCTCTGCATCCGGACCGTGGCACTGAAAGCAGTTGTCCGAAAGAATCCTGCGAATGTCACGATCAAAGTCAACGCGATCGTCCCCAAAGACACAAATCGTCGTAAGCAGCAGCGCAAGCCCGATCGGCCCTACCGAACGAAGAATATGTGGACGCATCACGCTCATTTCAATTGAGTCCTGCTGGTTTCGGATCACGGCCCGGAACTACCACAATATATGGTAAACGTCCCTATACGCACCGTCTATCACCTCTGATCGTGAATTCCAAATTCAGACGGCCAATAGCAACCAGCGAGCAACAGGAATGTGAGACATCGACCTGGATCCGGATCTGATTGATGAAATCACAGAATCTCTGACAAACAGCAATAAAATTGAGACTCTTAAGACTTACCGCAAGGCATCCGGTCAGGGGTTGAAGAAATCAATGTAATTTATTGACCGACTGATCCCTGGACTGGTTACAAGACATTCCGCACGATTCGCCAAAACAGCAAAGAGCACCGACTGCGGCACAGCTGTCTTCGTTTTACTCTGCGCTGTTTCTACATCCACATTCGCAATTGCAGTGACTATGGTATTCAAGCGTCTGGCCAGCTCAAATCCGCCTGAAACTGGCGAGGTCAGCCACGTTGTGAATACTGACAGCATCGATTCAACTACAGTGAAATCTCTGTTTCCTGTTGTCGAAGTTCCAAAGTCGTGAGCGTCTCATCAGTACTGGACGGATCAACGGCACGACAGCTTTTCGTCAGTCGACTGGCGAGGTCGGCAAGGTCACGCTGCCATTCCGCGGGAGCAATCCCGGGCGGCTGGACGCAGGCAAATTCTCCACACAACAGAATCATCCGCAGACAATGACGAAAGATCACACCTTCCTGTTTCGTCAGATCTCGCGCACGAACGTACTTGTTAAAGTCCCCGCCAAAAGTCAACAGGTCACCGACACACCATACGGCTGAGCAACGAGCGTCACTGGCCGCGGGAAATTCGGAACGAAACAACATCTGCATCTGAACCGCCAGGTCCAGAGGAGGAATTCGGCGACCGCTTTCTTCGTCACGATAGCCCGTAATATCCTCCTGAGTCGCAAGCCCGCTGGACAGCAACAGAGGAGTCAGCCAACTGGTCGCCATGGGCCCCGGCGGCATATGCTCCGGAAATGGAACGCGTACTTTCGAAGCCACGGATCGAGGCATGTCCAGCGCACCTTCCAACAGCAACAATCGTTCCTCGTAATTCGCCCGGTGCAGGTGTTCAGCTAGAAAGATACCGAAAATCGCGTTGATACTGCGAAAGTTGAACAGCAGATCCAGCGATTCTGTTGCGATGGCATAGCGAGGGTCATATTCGTCGAGGGGTTGATTGTCCGGTTCCGCAGACTTGACCGAGTCAGATTCGTTGGTGACCTGCGGATTCACATCACTGCCTGCTGTTCCTGCTGATGTGCGGGCTTCAGCAAGTAACTGTCCGAACAATCCGACAACACCTGCTGATTCAACTTCCTCCTCTTCTGCTTTGACTGGTTGCACTTCAGATTCAGAATTCTGCTCCGACTCCTCAACACTCGAAGATTCATTGTCATCCTCTTCCATCAATCCGGAGGCAAATTCATCCGGAACTGGATCTGTGGCGGCGTCCTGCTCTTCCTCTCCGGTACTGACGTCATCGCCTCGTGAGAGCCAGATCGATTCTGTTTCCGTCACATCGGCCGTCAGCAGTGGAGCAGTCGCGAAAGCCGCACTGACACGAAACTGCATGGAATCACCGTCTGAAGGGGGCGGGGGTTCCAGTTTGATGAAGCCACCTGCATCCAGAGTCAGCAGCATATGTCTAAGTCGACGAATCGCGGCTTCCTTCTGAGTCGGGTCCAGCAAACGCCTGTACACGGCGTCGAGTAAGTCCTGAACAGTGCCTGATTTCCGAATCAGGAATGCCAGCAACCGCCAGGGAAAACGTCCCTTGCTGGCCAGTTTCGCCGGAGCGGCGTGCTGCAGGGTGACAAATTGTTTCTCGGACCAGTACTGCTGCCCGTCACGTCGTTTGGGCATTTTCTTTTTGAGCTTCTTCTTCGCCCGCAAAATCATCGGGTCCTTCGAGTCGGCAGGAATCGCATCATACTTCTCCTGCCAGCGAAAGATCCGAACATCATCTTCATGGGCAACGGCAAATACGTAGCCACGGCTGTCGAATTGAGGTCGGCCCGCTCGCCCAAACATCTGATGTCCCGAACTGGCATCGATGACTTTCAGCTTTCCGAAAGGACCTTTGAGCAGACTGACCATTACGACGGATCGCGCCGGAAGATTGATACCGGCTGCCAGTGTCTCCGTACAAACACAAATCGACAGCAGTTTTTTCTGAAACAGATCTTCGACAATCCGTCGATAACGCGGCAGAATTCCGGCATGGTGAACTCCAACTCCACGGAGAAGAATCTGGCGAAGTTTACCCCCGGCTCCGATCGACCAGTCATGCTCATCCAGAGCGCTGACCAACTGATCCTGTTGTCCGTCGGCCAGCAGGCGTTTTCCTTTCAGCTGTTCCGCAACACTCCAGCATTCGGCCCGATTAAAACAAAACACCAAACCGGGGGTATACCGCGCCTGTTCATTGCCCTCGGCCATCAATTCCAGATGCTCGGAAAGGAGCTGATCGGGTACCCAGCGAAAATCCAGAGGGACGCGACGCTCGTCGCTCTGCAACAGACGCAGCCGACGGCGGTGCTGTTGTCCGAGCCACGCGACAAATTCCGGAGCATTTCCCACCGTGGCGCTGATCAACAGCACGCGGGTTGAACTCGGAAGCATGCCCAGCGACAGCTCCCACACAATACCTCGCTCCGGATCATTGAAGCTGTGAAACTCGTCCATCACCACGGCAGAGACATCGTCAAACGGGAATTCCTCGGGCGTCAGTAATCGATTGAGCAGAATTTCGGCAACCACAACCAGAATTCGTGCATCCGGGTTCACGCGCCGATTGCCGGTGACGAGTCCCACGTCATCACGTGAAAATCCCCACCTTTCAGCCGATTCCTGCAACTCATGAAATTTCTGTTCCGTGAGCGCAATCAGTGGAGTCGTGTAGTAGGCTCGCCGTCCTGTGACGAGTGCTTCGTAAAGCGCTGTTTCGGCGATGACCGTTTTACCCGTGCCGGTAGGAGCACAAACAAGAATTCCGTCCTCGCCTTCAAACCACGCCAAAATCGCCTGCTCCTGAAATGGATAAGGCTCCCAGGGCAATTGGTCGAGATAGTTAAGAGCAATCTCTTCCGACGACGGAATTTCTGCATCCATGACGCGATTTTCGCAGCCTGTCAGGTAATGGGGATAGCTTTCAATCGGCCGGGACACGGTATGCTGTCAGCAAACGGACTTCAAACAAAGTCGCACAAACACTAATTCTTCACGTCTCAAGGTTTCGACTGTGGGTATTTCGTCTGACTTCCACCAGTATCTGACGCAACCAATCAGCAATCTGGAAGAACTCCGGGGACTGATGCCGATCGTCAACGAGCCAGGCCTGTATTTGGACCACGCGGCAGCCGGTGTCCTGCCAAGCCCTACAGTCGATGCAATGTCCAGCCGAATTCTAAGCGCGGCTACACACGGGATTCGTCACTGGAATCTCTGGCAAAAGACAGTCCAGCGAACACGCAGGCTAATGGCAGAACTCATCGGAGGCCACGAAGATGAAGTCGCATTCGTTGCAAATACGGCAGATGCCGCAGGAACCGTGGCGGAAGGATTTCACTGGCAGGAGGGAGACAACGTCGTCCTTTCCGCCGGAGAATTTCCCAGCAATCGATTCCCGTGGCTGAATCTGAAGCGTCGAGGCGTTGAAGTCCGCCAGGTAAATGCTCCTGATGATCCGCAACAGTTCCTCGCTTCGCTGGACAAAGCATGTGATTCCAAGACACGTATCGTCACCTGCAGCTGGGTCGACTATTCCACAGGCGTTCGGCGTGAACCGGCACAACTGGCGGAAGTCGCTCACCGACACGGTGCCCTGCTGGTACTGGATGCCATTCAGGCCCTTGGTGTGTTTCCGATCGATATGGATGCCGACAATATCGACGTACTGGTCGCCGACAGCCGAAAATGGCTGCTGGGTCCGGATGGCGCCGGAATCCTTGTCGTTCGACGAAATCAGCAGAATCGCCTTGAGATCACTCGCCCCGGCTGGGCCAGTGCAGTGAATCCTCTGCAGTTTGGGGCAAAGGAACTGACACTGAGTAACACTGCGACTCGTTTTGAATCGGGAATGCACAACACTTTTGGACTCACGGGACTGCATGCCAGCCTGCGACTCCTCAGAGAAATCCCTGCAACAAGCCGCGCCGAACACCTGCTGACCGTGCGCAGTCAATTCAATGAGGCGATACGTACTGCCGGACTGGAATGCGCAAACCGGCCCAGGCAGGTTCAGTCGGGCATTTTGACCTTCACACATCCACAGCTGGAAACGATCGTGCTGATTCGCCAACTGCGACGACACAACATCACAGTCAGTCTGAAGCACGACCACGTGCGGATCAGCCCCCACCTGTACAACAATTCAAACGACGTACGGCAGTTCGCAGATGCGTTGTCTGATACGAACAAGTGAGACAGCAACGGTGGTACCGGCGCCCGAACTCACTCACAATGGCATTCACTCAACCGACATACGGTTCCGGTGATTTTCCGAGAGTGTGATTCAACAATTTTATAAACGGTGAACAAAAGTGTTTTGGTTGTGTTTGGCCTGTCTCGGTGAATTTGGGTTTGCTCAGCTTTTCAAATTCTCGCAAAAGAAGGGTTACTCGGCCCCCGTCGTATTTTCAACAAACTATGTCACGATGGCAATTGCCCTAGGAGTGTTTCATCTGTGTGGCAGCGGATTTGACATGACGACTGCCACAGTTCGGGTCGGAATGATCACAGGAACCGTCTTTGTTTGTTCTATGTTCATCATGACGACAGCCCTGCGATTGCTGAGCGTGGCTCCCGTGTTGACAGCATTTCGCCTGGCCGTGGTAATCCCTGTGATTCTGAGTGTGCAGATCTGGGGTGAACAGATCAGCCTGCTTCAGGCCGCAGGGATCGGTTCGGCGCTAATCGCCCTTGGCCTGATGGCACGTGGAGCACCAGCGATCACGCATACCAGTACCAGGATTTCCCTGTGTCTCATTCCACTGGTGTTTTGTGCCCAGGGGCTGAGCAATTCGTGTCTGCGATGGGTGCATTATGCCGGCCTGGATAACGTATTGCTTAGTGTTCTGTTTTTTGTCGGAGCGACTGCGGGAACATTGGGTTCGATCGCCGTGCTGCTGTGTTCCGGGAAACCAACGCGTCAGGAACTTCAAATGGGGGCCATCATTGGACTCCTGAATCTGATGGCATTGGTTGTCATCCTACTGGCACTCCGCCAAATCCCCGGAACTGTCTTTTTTCCTGCCGTTGGATGTACGGTTGTGGTAATGGACCAGCTTTCAGCCCATTTCATCTGGAAAGAACCCGTAACCGTGCCGGCTCGATGGGGAGCCCTCCTGGCAGTCGTCGCCATGTTTCTGGTTCTGAGATGATCACAGACTGCAGATTTCCCGCGCCCCGGGCGGTCAGATTCCTGCCATGAAAAAACGTCACCAAACACCGGCGAAGATGCCCCTCGAAAGGTGCATAATCATGCTGGCAGGAAACGTGAGTGTCCGCTTCTTCAGTGTGGATGATCCCTGTTCAAATTTTTCACTGGTTTACTTACGGGTCAGCTGGCTCAGCCTGAGCTGGTGAGTGTGAATCTTCTCACCGTCAATTGAGATCGCTTCGAAAGTCACGGTGGGGTCCGCAATGGTTGTATCAAATCGCATCAGTGCAAAGGAGCACATCTTGTTGTAGCCCCAGATCAGCCCGGGTGTTTTCACCACATCGTGAGTGTGACGGTTGGTCAGTCTGGAACTTTCCAGCTCGTAAAGGTCATAGCCCCCGGGTCGCGAGGTCACTCGCAGGTCCGTCCGGTGTCGATCCGCCGCGACGAGAAACAGACCGTTTATTTTCTTTGTTTCCACGAAAGAAAAAATCTCTTCACGTTCCTTGGCGTAACCGTCCCAGGTGTCCCGGCTGCCCGGCTTGACTCCGGCGGTCCACGGGACCGGTGAGGCAAGCACCTTGAAGGTCCCCTTTGAGCCGGCGAGAGTTTCAAGCAGCCATTTTTTCTGTGCCGAGCCGAGCATTGTCGGTTCTCCCTCACGGCTACGGTAATAGCGGCCGTCAAGCAGAATGAAATGCACATCACCAATCGTGAAATCCTGCCAGCACCCCGGTTGGTTTTCGCCGCCGCCATAGGAAGCGTTGACCCAGTTTTGCCGGAAGGTATTCCAGACCGTCCGTTTCCAGACCGGCTTCTCGATCTCAGCACCCGGCACACAGTCGTTCAGTCCGAAATCATGGTCATCGTAGATCGAGTACATACCGGTGGTCGCAGTGAAGCGCCGCCACTCGGGCCGGGACTGGCGGCGATAATAACAATAGTGATTCGTCAGCAGATGAGTCGGGTCATCGATGTAAACGTTGTCACCGAGCATCAGGAAGGCGGCCGGCCGTGATTCCAGTACCGTGTCCCACATAGATTCCCACTTCGGAACAAACCCGGCACCACCGCCAAAGCCGACTGCGAAACTGGCAGCCGTTCCTTTTATCGGATAGGTCCGAAAGCGGGTGTTCGGGACTGGTGTCGGCTCGCCATCAATCTGGATCTCGTAACGATAGGCGTGATCTTGCTTCAGACCCGTCAGTTTGACCACGGCCGTAAAATCACTTTCTTGTTTGGCAACCACTTCCTCAGACGTGCTGATTAGCCTGCTGCTCTGTGCATCCATAACCCGAACCTGGACAGATGACTGTTTCGCTGTCCGTAGCCAGATCAAGGCGGAATCACTGCGAATCGCGCCGAGCATCGGGCCGTGTAGTATTCGCAGCGAACTGTTTTGCCTGGTCCACTCGCGGTACTGATCGGTCCCATAGAGTGGGGCCAGCAGCATACGTGGCCCGGCCACCAGGCGTTCGAAAGGAAGACCGGCTTCCAGCGCATCCCCGGCATGCTGTAGGGCCTGGTCCGTTTGGTGCTGCCCCAGAGCGATCAGCATACGAACATAGTGTGTCTCGGAGGTTGGCCGGTCTCCCTTTTCCAGTTCCGCCAGCGCTTTGTCAAAGGCTCCGCTCGCGATATATCGAACGGCATTTCGCTCGGGATCATGCTGGGCAGCAACGGGCAAACAAAGAAGCAGGGGGAGCAGCAAAAACAGCACAGGTCGCAGATTGTTCATCGGAATAGGGCATCACTCAAAACAGAGGAAACAAAACACCTGCCAGTATAGCAATCTTGTTCGGTACCTGCTTGGACGGAACGCCGGACGACAACCTGGAATGCATGGGGCACCCGTGTCCGGTCGGTGCAGGCTGACCGGACATCGAGACATAGAATGCCGTGCGTCCCAGGCGACTCAACACCGGCCGGCCGCTGCGGGTCATCGCTGGAATCACCATTACCTCCGTGCGCAGATGTTCCCGGAAAAACCATACCGAAAATCGCCCCCTAATCCCTGAGCAAATAAGCGACTCGAACGCGGCAACCCAACGGTTGAGCAAATTCTATGACACCGGTGCTGCACCCATCACCTGACCGCCATTCTTTCCCGCTCCCGGACCCATTTCGATCCGATAATCGCATTGACGAATTAAACGCCGGTCATGCTCGATCAATACAACAGTGTGACCGACCTGAACCAGCTGCTGCAGGCAGGTCATCAACAGATCTGAATCATGCGCATGCAGGCCGTTCGATGGTTCATCCAGAATAAATAACGTTCCTGTTTCCCCGTGCTGCTCCAGGCTTCCCGACCCTTTTCCCGATTTCCTGGAATCACGGACTCCGGCCAGGAGTGCTGCAATCCTCAATCGCTGAGCTTCGCCACCCGACAGAGTCGACAACGGCTGTCCCAGTCTCAGATAACCGAGACCAATCTGACGCAGACCATTCAATGCTCTCTGGATTCGGTGGTGTCCGCTGAAGAACAAAAATGCATTTTCGGCAGTCATCTCCAGAACTTCATCCACAGAACGATCCCGATATCGAATCTCAAGCACATCACCGCGAAATCGACGCCCCTGGCAGTTTTCACAAGTCGCTTCGACATCAGCAAGAAACTGCATGTCGATCGTAACCGAACCATGCCCGTGACACTGCTCACAGCGTCCACCCTGAGAGGAATTGAAACTGAAGGTTCCGGGCGTGAAGTTCCGTTTGCGTGCTTCGTGTGTACCCGCCAGCAATCTGCGGATCTCATCAAATGCGCCAAGATATGTTGCCGGTATGCTTCGACTGGAACGCTGTAACGGATTTTGTTCGAGCAGCTGTACTTCACCGAGATACTGAGCTCCGTCTGCAACTTCGCAGAACGGATCGTGGAAATGCAGATCGTTTGCCAGTAAACGTTTTAACTCCGGATACAGGGCATCGACGATCAGGGAACTCTTGCCGCTGCCGCTCACTCCGGTCACCACGCATAATTTCTGCAGCGGCAGATCCACATCGGCCCCGTGGATGTTGTGACACTGTATATTTCTGATCTTAAGCCAGTGCCGATCTTTAACATCTTTATCAGGCTGCCCTGTTTGCGGTGGCCGCTCTTCAACGACATTGGCTTCCCGCAGTACCTGGCCTGTATGAGTATCTGCATTCCTCAGAGCACGCGGTTGTCCCGCGAAAACAATGTCGCCACCGTCCTGACCGGCCTGAGGCCCCAGCTCAATGACCAAATCAGCGCTGCGAATCACATCCAGATCGTGCTCAACAACCACAACCGTATTGCCGGACATCTGCAATCGACGGATGGCTTCAATCACGTGTGCGATGTCGGTTTCATGCATACCACTGGTCGGTTCATCGAGAACATACAGCGTATTGGTCATACCGCTGCCCAGCACAGAGGTCAAAACGACTCGACGCGCTTCACCTCCCGACAATGTCATCAGTGTGCGGTCAAGTGAAAGATATCCCAGTCCCATCTCCGTCAGGAACTGCAGACGCCGCCGAAGCTGCTGAAAGACTGTGACCAACGACCGACATTTCGCTTCTGACAGACATTGCTGAACATTGTTGAGCCAGACAATCAAATCACCACATTCGCACTTCAGCAGTTCAGGCAGATTCGCCCCGTTCAGCCACACAGACCGTCCAAATCGGTTGAGTCGCGTACCGTGACACGCCGAACACGACGTCAGCACCTGGTTGACCACCGTGCCGGTCCCCTGACACTCGGCACAGGCTCCTGCAGCCGTATGAAAACTCAGCAAATCCTGAGTCACCGGCGGAAAATCAATCTGACAGTCAGGACAAAAACAGGATTCAAAATAGACCGTGCGATGATACCGACGGTCGTCCACCATAATTTCTCCGTCTGATGATTCCATCAGAATATGACACGCCTCCCCCTGATTGAATGCCTGTTGGGTTGCTTCCGATATACGCTCACGATCCTGATCACGACATTGAACCCGATCAACAACAACCAGCAACTGTGTCATATCGACAGAAGCCGGTATGTCTTCCAGGCGGACGCTTCTGTGCCTCATAATACCTCGAGTAAACCCCAGGCGAATGAACTCGTCGACATGTGTCTGCGGTTGAGGTATCAGTGCAATCATGGCACGAGCCGATGTACTGAGACTGCTTACACTCTGCGCCACACTGTCGGGTGTCCAGGTCCGTAAAGAATTTTTGCACCCAGGACAGTGCCGGACTCCGGTTTGAGCAAACAGCAGCTGCAGATATCGCAAAATCTCTGTTCGTGACCCGACCGTACTCAGAGCGTTCACAAGTCGCCGCTGCTGCCGCACAGCGATAGCCGGTGGAATCCCTTCGATTCGATCGAAGTCCGGCCTTTCCAGCTGATTCAGAAACTGTCGAGCGTGGGATGAGAATGTTTCGACATAGCGGCGTTGCCCTTCCGCATACAGCGTATCGAACGCCAGGCTGCTTTTTCCTGAACCACTGACACCACAGATGACGATCACGGCATTATGAGGCATCCGGACACTGATCCCGCGAAGGTTGTGAACCCGCACTCCTTCCAGATCGATATGTGTCATTTTACCCCTCCCGGATGCGATATGCTTCAGCCTCTCGCTCCGAGGCATAATAGGGAAGGACCGAACTCAAGTGGCGGGATATAACAGTGAACGGCACCTGGCAAATCCGCCACAGCTTGATACCTCAAACACGGGCAGATTCGAGAACACAGGAATTTTGCAATTGACCTGCAGACTGGGCTATGGCACTGAATTGAATGCTGCTGCAGGAAACGCTGCCCGGTCGGCGCCAGAGACCCCGTTCTCAATGCCATTTTGTCTGTAAACTCATCTGCTCCCTGGTTTCAACAGTCGCTGCTGTTAAGGCAAATACGAAAATTCATTGATCGCTGAATCGAGAAACTCCACGCTGTATCCGGAATTCTCCGGTGGCATGTAGCGACCGTTCTTCATCGTAACGGGATGCCGCAAATGCTCGTGCAGGTGATCAGAATACTCCGCAATCCGATCCTCCTGAGTGCCGGAAACGCAGATGTAGTCAATCATTGTCAGGTGCTGGACATACTCGCACAGGCCCACCCCACCGGCGTGAGGACACACGGGGATACCAAATCGTTCGGCCAGCAGCATGACCGCAAGCACCTCATTGACCCCCCCCAGACGGCAGCTGTCCAGCTGACAAACCTGCATCCCTCCGGCTTCCATGAACTGCCGAAACATGATGCGGTTATGACACATCTCGCCGGTTGCGATTCGTACCGGTGCAACGGCCTTGGAGATTTCTGCGTGGCCCAGAATGTCATCGGGATAAGTCGGTTCTTCGACGAACCACAGATCGAATTCCTTCAGCTGCTGAATCCATTCGATTGCTTCCGGAACGTCCCACATCTGATTGGCATCGACCATCATGCGAGCCTCCGGCCCCAGTTCGGAACGCAGCAGCCCACAACGTCGCCGATCATCTTCCAGTTCGCGGCCCACTTTGATCTTGAAATGATTCCAGCCGCGATTCTTCAGGTCCGCACATTTGGACCGGAGATCATCGTCACTGTAACCAAGCCACCCGGCAGATGTGGTGTAGCTGGGAAACCCGTGTTCCAGCAGTTCTTCGATTCGTTGCTGTTTACCATTTTCTCGCGAGTTAAGGATCTCTGTTGCCTGGCTCCTGTTAAGACACTGAGTGAGATAACGAAAGTCCACACAGGCCGCGATCTGCTCCGGCGTCATTTCTGCGATGAGACGCCAAAGCGGCCGTTCATTGATCTGGCACCAAAGATCCCAGACCGCATTGATGACTGCAGCTGCCGCCAAATGAATGACGCCCTTCTCCGGGCCCAGCCATCGCAACTGACTGTCTGCGGTCATCTTCCGGTACAAAGTTAACGGTTCTGCCATCAGCGATTCGACGGTGGTTCCGGTCAGCAGCGACGCGAGTGACTGGATTCCCGCCACACACAGTTCGTTACCCCGTCCAATCGTAAACGTCATTCCATGGCCGCTGAGCTGGTCAGACGACGTTTTCAAGACCACATAGGCCGCCGAATAATCAGGATCCGGATTCATGGCATCGGAACCATCCAGATGCTGTGACGTGGGAAATCGAAGGTCAAATGTGTCAAAGCCGGTAATCGTTGTGGGCATAACTAATTGCGGTTGGAAGACTTTGAAGAACGACGAATGTACGGGATACGTGAAGACCGTAGTGTAACTCCGTGAGGATAACCATCGTGTGCTGCCAGCAAATCTTCAAGGCAGAATTCCAGATCTTTAAGCAATCCAGTGACGTCAACACCACAAAATTCAGGCTCGAATGTCTGCAGGTAAGCAACACAGCTTCCGTACATCCTGCGGGCACCACCAAGATTTCCACCTTCGAAATGGAACAAACAAACGGCAGCGTGAATCAGTCCGTGAAAGAACGTTTTTTCCGGACCAATAAGTTCAGACCAAAAGTCTTCGAAAACGTCGTGGCATTCAAAGAACTCACGTTCGTTGAACAGACGAATTCCATGGTCGATGCGGGGATCATTGGGATCGAACAACACGACGAGACCTGTGTAAAACGTCATCCGATGACCGTCAACCCTGCCGGCCCGCGTCCCGCCGAATTATGAGCATTGACAACAGTCTGCTGTCTGCGGGATCGCTAATCCGGCACATGCCTCAGAGAACGGATATGAAACGATTAAAACCTTCCACAGACTGATATGCTGCAGATCCTCAGCCACACATCTGTCCCAAATCACCGGATCAAAAACCATGATTGAACCGCCGATAATCGTAGACTTCAAACGGTTTATCGTCTCCTTTTAAGCAACAGCCATAACAACAGCGGTGTATGAAGCAGCGTGCCAATTGAGACACGGCAATACAATAAAGACCTGCCATATAACTCAGCTCACCCCAGTCCCCGTCGTGAACCGTGAAAACAAAACCGGTGGCATGAGCTTCACAAAACACCAGACGCCCGGCAGGTAATTCAGCAAAGACACAATCCGGAATCCACAAGAACATCTTCATTCGCTGAACCAGATTCAGCTGCAATCCGGTTCGAGTCAGGCCTGCGGCTGCTGCTCGCCGGACATCACACGATATTCATCCACAAGCCTGGTTGCGCCCGCTGAGATCAAAGACAATTCATCGATGGCTTCAAAGAATCGTGCTCCCCGACTGATCCATTGCCGAGCCGCATCACTGTCAGATGCTGTGGTTCCGAACGCCACATTGTGTTTCCTGCACAGATCATTGATCTCCTGCATGGGTCCGGCTACGTCGGGATGGTCGTAATCGCCAGGCTGACCCATTTCAATCGAAAAATCGCCTGGCCCCACATAAACCATATCAACGCCGGGCGTGCTGACAATCTCTTCCGCGTTCTCATAAGCCCGACGAGTTTCAATGTGAACGACGATTGCAGTTTCTTCGTCCTGTTCAGCCATCCACGTCTTCCAGTCGGGTGGCTGGAGATAGCCACTGCTTCCATAGCCCGGGGCAATCGCCCGCGTCCCGGCAGGTGGAAATTTGACATAGCTTCGAAGTGTCTCAATTTCGGCGCGACTTTCGGTTCTGGGAAGCTGAATGCCGACCACACCGCATTCAAGTAATTTTGCAACTTCGGCTCGTTCCAGTTGCGGTGTCTTGGCAATCACCGGCAGACCGTTGTCCCGAGCACACAAAACAGTGTCCGCCAGTGTCGTTGGATCGAAGAATCCATGCTCGTATTCGATGTAAAGAAAGTCAAAGCCAGCCTGTACATACAGCTTGACCAGTGACGGTCGAGCATATTCGGTGAGTATTCCACCAACCAGCACCCGGTCGCTGCTCAATGCCTGTTTGAGATCACGTCCGGGTTGACGGGTCGGAGAAGTGCTGCGATTTCGCATTGCTCCGGTTTTTGATTTCGCCATCTAAAATTGCTCCGTTCGAGTCTGTCTTCAAAAACCACCACGTAGTATGTCGTATTGTCCGGCGGCTGCCGATCCTCGCCATCTGAAGGCCATTCCGCAACCGATTCAGCGTTTTCTGACATGGATTGAATGACATCCACTGCAGCCTGAGTTGTTCACACAGCCTGAATACAGCGGGATGGCTGCGTTTGTTTTGCCGGCTGCCGATCGTTCACCTGACTGAGTTGCAAGTTACGACAATCTCGCTAAATCAGTCGAACAGGTTGTCGGTTCAGAAGCATGCAGCTTAAATGTTCTGCACTGACCGGTCTAAGAATGTGCCGGCACTTAATACTGTGGTTCAAAATCACTGAACAAACACTGCCCCCACCGTCCTTATACGATTCCGGAAGAAGTTCGAAATGACGAATTCATCCACGAACGAACAAACAGCAGGAGAGCCACCTCGCACATTTTCTGAATACATGCGGTCGTTTGGACCGGGAATCGTCGTCGTGCTGACCTGGCTGGGAGCGGGTGATATCGTCGACATGGGCGTTGCCGGCAGCAACTATGGCTACTCACTGATGTGGGTACTTGTTCTCGCGGTCGTCATGCGATTTCTGTTTGTCTCGTTGATTGCCAAGTACCAGTTGTGTAATCAGCATTCGGAAGGGGTCCTTGATGGCCTCGTTCGATTACATCCATGGTACGCACCGGGGCTCCTGCTGTCTGCTGTGGTAATGGGACACGTCTACGGATCGTACATGACCGTTGGAGTCGGCGAAGCGTGTCGCAACGTCACTGGTCTCGGCGAGGTCTGGCATTGGGCCGTCCTGTGGAATGGCATTGCTGTGGTGTTGATCTTCCAGCCAGCGTACAGCCGCATCGAAAACAGCTTCAAGGTTTTTCTTGCGCTGTTGTCCGTATCGTTCCTGGGAACAGCCATCTGGATTGGGCCCAGTCCTGAAGGCATCGTGCAGGGATTATACCGCATGGAGCTTCCGGATCAGGCCGGCGAATTTAATCCGTGGCTTGTTGCAACCGCAATGATCGGCGCTGTCGGTGGCTCTCTGATGAATCTGGTCTATCCATATTTTCTGGATGCCAAGGGGTGGCGCGGCCCGCAGTTTCGACGCGTCCAGCTTTATGACTTTCTCCTGGCGGTGTTCGTTATGATCCTGCTCAATCTGGCGGTATGGACACTGGGTGCTGAACTGCTCCATCCCAAGGGAGAGACCATCGAAAAAATGGACGATCTGCCGCGACTGTTGAGTAAAATTCTGGGTCCAAACGGGCGTGTACTGTTCTACCTTGGAGTGTTCTCCGCGGTCTATACCTCGCTGGTTGGCCACGCGATGGGCCTCGGTTATCTCGGGACGCACGCCCTGATGAGATGGCAGGGTGCCGAAGGGAACCACACACAGGCGGGCTACCGTGAGCATCCGGTGTATCGCTGGATCGCTCTATGGTGTCTGATTTCACCACTCATCTGGACCGTTCCCGGAATGCCCGGATTCGTCAAGCTGACTCTGGTGGCTAACAGCGCTCAGGTTGTACTGTTGCCTTTAATTGCCGGCGGCTTGTGGTGTATCACAGCCAAGGCTCCGTATATTGGCAGCAAATATAAGAATCGCTGGTGGGAAAACCTCGTGATGGGCGGATTATTTGTTCTCGCGGTCTGGGGCGGATACAAATCAATTGAGTCACTCTTGTCGTCGCTGTGATCGCAGCAGCATCCACTAACCGCAATAACGTTTAACGGCATCATGTGGTGGCCCAGGGAAACCATGCGGCTTTTGTCCGCAACCTCGAAACCGGGGCAGGATTGATTGTTAAGGAGCTGTTAGCGCGACAGACCTTTAGCGAGAAAGGTACTGACGCGGTTTGCCTTCGGGGCCGATCTGCACGGTGTATTCCCTGCCTCCCGGCGCGACACTCGCCTTGATCCACACCCCCTGGCACCCCTGAGTTGGACCGGAATTGGCAATAAAACTTGGCGGTGTTTGTAACCCTGGCTCGAGCTTGACATTGCGATGCAGCTGATAAAGCGTCTCCAGAGATTCGCACTCCCGCAATGTGCGGATCACTCCTTCAGCACCGCCCTTGGTCGGCCCGTTACACATAACAGCTACCCGTGGATCAATGGCCCGAACCAGCACAGGGTTATTGCTCGAAGGCAATCCGTGATGAGTGACCATAAACATATCCACCTGACCAATCGGATTGTTCGGCATCATCAATTTTGCTTCGATGTTCCATGTCAGATCACCACAACAAAGAAATCGAAATTCACCAAACGTCAGCAGGAAACTGAGACTGGCTGCGTTATCAGTCGTGTCCTCCGCCTGCGGCACATGTAGATCTGCATAAGGATTAGGCTTGCCATTATTTGAGATCACTTCACGACTTGCTGTCAGGATTCGAATCCCGTACGGCGTCTTGCCTGATTTCAAAGGCAGGCTGTCACCAGCCTTCAGGGACATTGATGCATTCTGCGACGCAGATCGATAGTTAGCGACCCGAGTCACAAACTGGGCATCCTCCGACAGTACATCCGGGATACCACGATCCCAAAAGTTGTTGATTCTGATTTTGGTCGACAGTGCGGCGTGGTTACCGTAGTGATCAAGATGCCAGTGTGTCACGGCCGCGTGGTCGACTTCGTTCACCCCTGCCACATCACGGACCACGTGCAGAATCCGGTTGAGATCACGGCCATTGTTATCCGGGTAACCCGAATCGATGATCAGCGATTCTCCCGACGGTGACACAAAAAGTGTACAGGCACCGCCCTCGACATCAATAAAGTAGATGTCCAGACGACCATCCGTGTCCGCCCCGGACACAGACGGCATCCACATCACAAGGAACGCCAGCATCGCTGCCGCAACTCCGGAAATTTGAGCGAGTCGAAACGAAAACAGGAAAGTAATCGCAGGCATAGCGGGATTTCATAGAGTGAGAATTAATATCAGTCCACGTACAATGTTAAACAGTGCCGGTTACTGAGCATACCACCGAAATACTGCGAATTCATCCTTTGCTTCAGATGAATTCCATCAATGGCACTGCTAAATAGCCGACTCCTGGTATACCGGACGGCCGGTTAGGAACCTGACCAATCGACTGATCCGTCACAGCGTTGAAATATCACGAAGTTTGCCGTGCGCAGACGAAAACGAACCTGCTCATATCAGCCAGATTGCAGACCGTTAACAAACGGTTATTGTTTTGTGACATCAAGCAGTTTGCCGAATTCACTCCTGACTTCACCCTCGGCCCAATCACTATTCATGCCCCTGAACAATGAGGACTGCGGCCAGTCGAAGAACTCAACAAATGGTGGAGAGACGAGAAGAACACTGATTTTTCAGCAATGAACCATTCATCCACGACAGCAAAACCAAACACCTTTCAGAATCAATTCACAACCGTAACCGCTTCGCGCCGGCCTGCTTTCACATCGACGGCCCCGACATCACCCGACTCTCCGATGAAGAACGCCGGAAGCTTTCCACAAAGCCTCGACACTTCCCCCGGCCGACTGTGGTATCTGTCAAAATTTCTTTGTCTGCAATACGGAAAAACGAGGCCTGCTGCTGACGCTGTAATGATGAGGCTCCGATTCGACAACTGAACGACTCAAACAGGCAGCAGTCCAGGTTTCAGGATCTATGTCCGACTAACCGGTGCGCAAGCCGAACCGGGGCTCTCCATAATATCCGACGGCCGGTAACGGCCACCGTTCCACTGTCTGTAACTCGATCAAAAAGTCCATCGTGAATATCGATTCATCCAGTCAACGCTGCCGTACGGGCTGAACAGTTGGAATCGGGATTCAGTCGAAGGCTCTCTGAAAAAACTGGGCTCCCATCCCACCATCGACCACAAGAGTGCTTCCTGTAATCCAGGTCGATTCGTTTGAAATCAGGAACCGCACAGCTTGGGCAATGTCCAGTGGCGTCCCTCTCCGACGCAACGGATGACTCACTCGCGTGATTCGATCAATTCTCTCCGGATCAGATTCCTGAGCCAGAAAATTCTCCCACAGGGGTGTGTCAATGTATCCCGGACAGATGGCGTTGACGCGCACCTGATCGGGTGCATTTTCGACTGCCAGTGAACGGGTGAGTGAGACCATGCCTCCTTTGCTGGCATCATACGCAGCGGCACCGGCAAAACCGAAACTGGCATGAACAGAGGCTATGTTCACGATGGACCCTCCCTGCCTGCGCAGCGCCGGCAGACACGCTCGGCTGCATAAAAACGTTCCACCCAGATTGACGTCGATCACCCGCTTCCAGTTTTCCTGGCTAAAGGACGTCGTGGGACCTTCAAGATCGATCCCCGCATTGTTGACCAGAGAATCGACGCGGCCAAACGCCTCCAGTGTCTGTGCGACCATTGCAGCAACACAAACCTCGTCGGCAACATCTGTCTTGATGAATATCGATTGCCCCCCGGATTCCAGAATTTCATTGTCCGCAGCCATTCCTTTTTCGGGATCGACTTCAGCCACCACCACACTGGCCCCCTCCCGGGCGGCCAGCAGTGCGGTCTCTTTCCCAATCCCCGAACCTGCCCCCGTCACAATCACAACATGGCCACTCAGTGTACTCATTGCGCATCCTCGTATGTTTCAACAGACAGCAACTGTCGGGGTACAACGGTACGGTGGTGTTGTGCGAACATCGCCTGATCGCACCGCAACGACCGCGTGGTATAACGAGCGTTGAGCGCTCTGGACACTGTGTTCCTGTAAATTTCCTGCGTCGAATATTTGACACGGAAGGTTTGTATCAACAGGCGAGCCCGTCAACAGTTTCAGCCTGACTTCATTCCCGGTTCTCCGTCACGGTTCGGATTGCCGCCGAACGTGTTCGTACAAAATCACTCCACGCTCATCCCGAAAACGGAAGCGAAGTGACGTCTGTTCATCAGCGGCGTCCGGTGAACATTCGATCTCAAGAAATCCACCCGAAGCCACCGTCTGTGTATACGGCTGCCTGATTAAACCGTTGGGATCCGTTGATTCCGGATCTCCGGGCTGACGACCGAGTCGTGAGTTGGCGTCCACGAGCGCCCCGCAGGAGAATTCTTCAATTCCTGTCGGGTGCACCGAATGATACTGCCAGTGTCGGTCTCCGCACACCAGAAAAAAATCTTCGGCAACCCCTGTCTCACTCAGCCACCGGAAAAATTCATCACGCTCATGGCGAAATCCTCCGACGTTGGTGTGATTGTCCGTCTTGCGTTTGTCGTCCGGGCCAATCATGGGCGTAGGTGAAACCAGCAGTTTGAATGTAGCATCGCTGTCTAACAGAGTCTTTTTCAGCCAGGATTTTTGTTCGACCCCCCAAATCGTTTTTCCGGGACCATCCGCGATGCTGTTGGGACTTCGATGCAGTCGATTTTCCGGAAACCAAACCTGAAGATCTTTGCTGACCCGGTGAGTGCGATACGTTTTCAGGCTGTCGTCACCCGAGGGACCATACGGCAACTGCTCCAGCATCACACGATGCCCCAGTTCCGGTGACGGATCATAGTCACCACTGTTATCACAGTCGTCGAGACGATAATCATGATCGTCGATCATCCAGTACGTCGGCACCACTGCAAATAATTGATGATACCGGGCCTGCACAAACTGTTCATGCCATTTTTGGCGCATCTCCGTCAACGACTGCGCACGAAATTTTCCTGACGGAAAGTCGTAATAGATGTTGTCACCGGTTCCCACAAAGAAAAGGGGATTCAGACGACGGATGGTGTCCAGTGACGGGTAACCAAGATGCCTGTCGGGACCAGCGTATTCCACCGGCAGTCCTGGACTCACCTGAACAGGCCGACTAAGACGGCTCGGATCGTCCCCGTGGAATTCACGGTGATTCATCCCGGTGACAACCACAAAATTCAGGGACTGTGATCGACCGACTCCGTACAACGTGCGAAATGAAGCTTGCGGTCCAGGATACAGTTCATTCCTGACCGTTCCGATTCGCGTTTTGCACACATAATCGACACCCGGTCGCAATCCGTTAAACCAGGTCCTCGCAATGAAGTCCTGTTCATCGGACGTGTTGATCATCCGTGTAACAACATCAGCACTGTCTGCAGAACATAGAGAAAACTCAACAATTCCCGCAAGCCCCGGCAAATCACCGTCCAGCAAATGATCTGAATGCGTGAGGCGGACCTGGACAACCGCTGATGACGAAGTGACTTCACCAACCATAATCCCCTGACCGGCATGAATCAGCGGTTTCTCAAAACCTTCTCTCACCGTGCCGTCATGAGCTATTAACGGCTGTGCCGCCTGGACCCGGCCGAGCGGACGACAACCTGCCCCCGTCCCTGCCTGCCCCAGATCGCTGTCTGTCGCCTCAGCGATTTTTCGCAGCCGTGTAACGATATCGCGGTGCATCAAGGCAACGTTTGTTGATTCCGAGATGTCATCATCCAGATTGTAGAGTTCTTCCGATTCCAGGTGCAGCTTCCAGGGCCCGTTCCGCAATGCCTTCAGACTGAGACCTCGGTAATAGAAAAAAGTTTCATGCGGAGGCTGAGCATTCTCATGCCCGGCAAGAACGGGCATGATATCCCGACCGTCGATTTTGCGGTCGGCAGGTAGATTTCCGCCTGCCAGACTGACCAGTGTGGGAAGGATGTCCATGGTTCCTGTGACCTCACCCACAACACTGCCGGGGGAGATCTGTCCTGGCCACCATGCAATCGCAGGGACTCGAACACCACCTTCAAACGTGGTGCCCTTACCGCCACGTAGCGGGAAATTGACTGCTCCGTGGCGCAGATGGCCACCATTGTCAGATGTAAAGAGGACCAGTGTGCTATCGGATAATCCAAGCTGTCGAATTGTTTCCAGAACCTGTCCCACGCTCCAGTCGACTTCTTCGACCCAGTCACCAAACAGCCCGTGCTGTGATTTTCCCTGGAACCGTTTGCCGGGATAGAGCGGAAAATGTACGGCTGAATGCGGGAAGTAGAGAAAGAAGGGCTCGTCGCGGTGATTCCAGAGAAATGACACAGCTTCCTGGGTGTACCGTTCAACGATCGCGTGCTGGTCATCAGGAAGAACGCTCTGCAGTACCGTTTCATTGCGCAACAGCGGAAGCGGCGGCTGCGCACCACGGGAATTTCTGTCCGCTGACGGCAGGGGCTGTCCGGCATTGCTCCTGGCACCATCTGTCGCCGGTCCCATATCGTTTGAATAAGGAAGTCCGTAGAAGTAGTCAAACCCCTGTCGAGTCGGCAGAAATTCCGGCTGGTCACCCAAATGCCATTTGCCAATGATTCCGGTTGCATATCCCCGATCTTTGAGCAGTTCAGCGATGGTGATCTCACCCGCAGCAAGCCCCGTATCCTCACCGGGAAACAACACGTTTGGAATACTCAATACTCGTTTCGGATAACATCCGGTCATCAGTGAGGCACGAGACGGCGAACAAACGGGAGCGGCATAAAAACACGTCAGCCGGCAACCTTCCATTGCCAGACGATCAAGGTTCGGGGTCCGGTTAACAGTGTTTCCAAATGGCCCGATATCACCGTAACCAAGATCGTCAATGCTGATGACAATAAAATTCGGACGTTCAGAGTCAGCTGCAGAGTGATCGTGACAGTACGACAAAGCCAGTGCTGCAGTTACAACGGACATCATCTTCATTCGCTGCATCAGACGACTTTCAAACGTGAACCAGGGTGGAACTCATGAGCCTACCGTACATGCCCTCCGGCCCCCCTGTCCAATACTCGAAGTATCCTCTTACCCGGTTCCCAGGCCCCGGTCCAGCGCATCAAGTTCGCGATGGTAAGCATCCATCGTGCCGGCCAGCATTTTGGCACTGATTTTCCAGACCGGATTGTCTTCCGTGGAAGCGTTACAGTGGTCCGTCAACAGCCTGAACAGAAAACGAAACAGGTGACGAGGAACCCGCAACTGTCCGAACCTCTCAATGAGCTGATCCTCAGTGACGTCATCTGCAAAGAGACTGCTAATCGAAACACTCTTATCCGCTGAATCGTGCAGGCAGGCCCGCAGCCGATTCGTTGCCATGTCGTAAAGTGATTCTCCGGTCCATTCGAGACTGTTGATCAGGTTCTGCTTGTCCAGTCGTGACCGTTCATAAAACTCCCGCTTCTCGCGGTTGAGATAGTAGACCACATCCTTCGGCAACAACATTTTGAACCCGATACCTGGATGCTTCAGGAATTTGTTGTCGAACATGGACCACAGAAAATCCCGCATACGCTCGGGCGAACCGTTGATCAAATGAGGTTCATCCACTCGATCAACGATCACAACCATACTGGTGAAACCAAGCGGCTTCAGGATACGCTGTAGCCGTGACATCAGTTCGTAACGGTCATCACTGCGATCACGTGAGGGCATGGGTTGACCATCAATCTCACGTGCGTAAAAGGCACCAAGAATCCGACGAAGTGTGGACGTACCGTGCTCCAGAATTCGAACCTGCGATGCAATCCCTCGGGACCTCCACCACAACTGCAACCATCTTCGAACCCAGGGAATCCATCCGGCGGCGACAATCACCCGAATCCACCACGCCTGAAGGGCCCCCAATGTACTCAGGCCTTCCGTGGGGAAGTTTCGCAGCGCGAACCCAAGCGTCAGAATAGTCACTGCAGTACCAAGCCAAAGGCGCCAGCCGGTCCCCGGTGTCAAAAAACCGAGCCGCCATTTGATGCGTTTCCAGCGACGGAAATGGGACAGGTCAGATGACCGATCGTAGAAAGCCGCCAACATCAAAAGATCACGCTTCCGCAGTCTCGGCAGTTCTTTCATCCGCCTGAAAGTAAGATCAGGATCGTCGTGATGTTCGTCCGCGACAACGTTGCACAGTCGCCGAGTCGACAGTGTCAGCAGGGCGTCCATGTGATCCCACAAACGCCATTCCTGCAAACAATTCTCGGGCTGCCGCCTGCGACCGCGCAGGCGATCTCGAAAGACGTCCAAAAACGGATTGAGGTCGTCATAACTGATCACAAACGCGCGTTCATCACAATGCTTCGCATTCCAATCGGCGACTGCATTGAGCAGCTGAATTCGAAGAGCTGTCTTACCGGCCCCTTTTTCGCCGAAGACGACCGCAGTTCCTGGATTACTGCAATCGCCCAGAATTTTGTCCCACGCGGGATGATAGATCGTGTCAGCACAATGCTGCTGAAAGATATGGTCAGCCTGGGCATCTTCCTGACTAAACGGATTGATCCCGATCCCGTAGTGCTCAAGAAACTGACTGGTTTTCATCGGAAATCAATCTGCGTGTTTGACCGGTGGAAAAACCACCAACTAGGCAACACAACAAACATACATCATGTGGGCCACATACGAATCCCTGGTCACATAAGAAGCATAAAGACCCTAAATAAAGAAGCCTCAGTATCAGTCAGCAAGGGACCGTTCAATTACGGAAACGGTATCTGACCTGAGACCGTGTCAGGCACAATGCTTGGAAAAAGACTATCTACAGGTGTCGAAACACGGATTGCATAGACGATAAGGAAGATAATGGTTGCCGGATTTGCAGGATTTACACAATCGGTAAAGCCAGTTGACATACTGATTTAGCTTCTGGCCAGCCTCGTTTGCTCATATTGACAGGTTTTCAAGATTGCCATAATCTCAAGTGAGCTGTCGAGTTGTGGCAGTTTTTCAGCGAATGGAGTCGCTTAATGCCCGCCCAGGAAAACAAATTCGATGCATCCGGGCCCGTTCCGTTCATCGACCTTGTTGCACAGTATCAGACAATTCGCAGTGACGTCCGTGAGGCCGTGGATCAGGTCTTCGAAACCCAGTCTTTTGTGCTCGGTGATGAGGTTTCTGCTCTTGAGTCACAGATTGCTGACTATTGTGATGCTCGACACGCTGTCGGATGCGCCTCAGGCACAGATGCACTGATCCTTTCTCTGCTCGCGGTCGGAGTAGAACCCGGTGATGAAGTTATTACCAGCACATTCACGTTCTTTGCCACAGCGAGTGCAATTCACAGACTTGGTGCGCGGCCCGTCTTCGTCGACATCGAACCAAACAGCTTCAATTTGTGCCCTGAGCAGGTTGAAAAAGCACTGACGAATAAAACTCGAGCCATCATTCCGGTTCACCTGTTTGGCCAGTGCGCCGAAATGGAGCCTCTGTGGCGACTCTCAGCCCGATATAAAATTCCCGTGGTTGAAGATGCCTGTCAGGCGATCGGCGCTCAGTACAGAGGTCGAAAAGCGGGTGTACTGGGAACGGTAGGCTGTTTCAGTTTCTTCCCTACCAAGAACCTCGGTGGTGCCGGTGACGGTGGAATGATTGTCACTGATGATTCCGACATCGCCAGTCGGCTTAGACGACTGCGTGTCCACGGTGACGTGGGTGGATACAACCACGTCGAGGTCGGTTTCAACAGTCGCCTCGACGCGCTTCAGGCTGCGGTTCTCCGAATCAAACTGGGCAAACTGGATCGCTGGTCGGAAGCGCGGAGAAGCAACGCAAAACTGTATCATGAGCTGTTCCGTGAACTCAATCTACGTTCCGCAGTAGAAGCTCCGCCGACCCTGCCGGACCGTCGACACATCTACAATCAGTTTACGATTCGGGTTCGCGGTGGTCGGCGTGACGAAGTGATGACTTCTCTTAGAAAAGCCGGTATCGGGTGTGCAGTTTATTATCCAATTCCTCTGCATCTGCAGACATGCTTTGAATATCTGGGATACGGAGAGGGTGATTTTCCGGAAGCCGAACGCGCATGCCAGGAAGTCCTGTCGCTGCCGATCTATGCGGAAATCTCAGATGAGCATCAACATCGCGTAGTGGCGGGTCTGACCGAAGCTGTTCGGTCTGGTTCCACAATTACGTTCCCGGATTCGTCGGATGCGGATCGTCGGGCTGCCTGATTGCAGACATCGATGCTCGACTGAATAACCCGGTCACCGCAATCAGTCGCCAAACAGCGCCAGTGAAGTTTCAGGATCGTACAGTGCGACAGGTGTGAGACAATCCCGACACAGAGTCAACGGTTGTCTTCAGATCCGGACCGTTCCCGACCAAAAGTCTGTATGTAATGCACGGACTGTCCGTGACATCATCTCACGCACCGTACCTGCAGTGATCAACGGGAACGTCGCAGGTGAATTTGCCAACAGGGCACATGGACACCTGCCATTAGAAACAGATGTTATTGAGGTTTCGGCCGACCTTCGTCATCTGATGTTAGTCGTTGATCGCGACTGAAATGGCTTTGGTTTCCAGGTAGACGTCCATACCTTCAATCGCGTTTTCACGACCGATACCGGATTCCTTTAAACCACCAAACGGCGACTGAGGGGTAGCCGGCACTGTATCGTTGATTCCGATCGTTCCAAACTCCAGTCCTTCAGCCATTTTGAATGCGGCCGAAAGATCATTGGTCAGAACATAAGCTGCCAGCCCGAAGACCGTATCATTAGCCTTCGCGATGACTTCATCAATGTCCCTGTAGTCCATGATCGGCATCACCGGAGCAAACGGCTCATCCGTCATGATCGACATATCAGGTGTGATATTTGTCATCACCGTTGGTTCATAGAAGTAGCCGCAATCAAAGCGATTACTTCGCCCACCACCGGTCACACACTGAGCCCCCTTACTGGTGGCATCCTTCACGATGGAATCCGCTTTGTCCATCGCGCGGTCCTCGAACATTGGACCGATGTGCACATCAGGGTCCAGACCGTTGCCCAGCACCAGTTTTTTGGTTTCTTCCACGCAGGCTTCCAGATAGTCCTGTTCGATATCCCGGTGTGCGTAGAAACGTGTAGGGCAAATACAGACCTGACCGTTGTTGCGAAATTTTCCGATCACCGACGCTTTGGCAACTGTTTCAACATCAACATCCGGAAAGACGATCACAGGAGCGTGACCACCTAACTCCAGACTCAGTCGTTTCATCTGTCCTGCGCTGTTGCGCACCAGTTCTTTACCGACCTCTGTAGAGCCGGTAAATGAGATTTTTCGACAGATGCGGTTGCCCATGAATTCGTTCATCAACTCGGCGGGCGGACCCATCAACAGGTTGACCGCTCCGTCAGGAAGGTCAGCCTGCTCCATCAACTCGAACTGTCGAAGCAGCGACAGCGGTGTCTGACTTGCCGGACGTGAAACCGTGGTACAGCCCACAGCCAGTGCCGGAGCCAGTTTGCGTGCCTGCAGCACCAGCGGAAAATTCCAGGGAGAAACCGCTGCACACACGCCCACAGGATGCCGCGCGGTGAACAATCGCTTGTTGTTGACACTGGCCGGAATCGTCCGACCGTAGGCCCGCTTGGCTTCTTCAGCAAACCACTCAAAGGTAGCCGCCGAAGCCATGGTTTCGCCTCTGGATTCGGCCAGAGGTTTTCCCTGTTCCATCGTGAGTGCCGTGGCCAGATAATCCACATTGTCCCGCATCAGATCAGCAATTTTTTTTAATTTGACAGCTCGCTCATAAACGTTGGTGTTTTGCCAGACGGGGAGCGCTCGTTGTGCCGCCTCCAGAGCACGGCGAGCATCGGAGCCGGTCCCGTAAGCTACAGTTGCAATTCCTTCCTCCGTGGCGGGATTGATTACTTCCAGGGTGGCCCCCTTCTCTCCATCAACCCATGCACCATCGATGTAAAGCTGTGCGTGCTTCATTTCCAGCGATTCCGCCTGTCCCGCAACCATTTCTTTCTCTCCTCCTGTTGATCAGCCTTTTCACCTGAATCGTCGGGCAGTCGGAATTCCACGTCGCAGCAGGGAAATTCTGATCCGGCAGCAGACAAAAATCTAATCAGGTACACAAGTCATGAACTCGGTAACCTACACTGAAAACATTTGACAATCTATCGGAGCAAACGTGGTCCTGTCCTGAGAATGCAGGAAATCGAGCATCACTCACCGGAAGCCGGAATTTGGCTGTGCTCTTTTGTTTCAACTTAAGCCGGAAACCAGCTTTGCGATCGCTCGTGCCGTCGTCGACAGAGGCAGTTCCCCAAGTCGCGTTTCCGGCTGCCACTGCAGCCCCGTGGTTCGATCAGCCGAACCGCGGACCCGAGTCGCCATCACACAAATTAGTCGGATTCGAAAGCGGGTCACCGTATGCCGAATCCGGGTCACCAGATAAGGGTCGAAAATCTGAAGACCGGTGTGCTCTCGTGCAGCCTTCGCAGCAAACGAAGCAGACTCTGAGGCAAAAAGCGTCGCACCACCGGCAGCATCCGGCCCTGGCAGCAACATCAGTTGATCACCCTGCTCAACCGATACGGAAAACCGGGCAAAATCCCACAGCCCCGCCCAGCGTTCTCCGTCTGAATACTGCCGCATCAGAATCCTGGAGCCTCGACGCAGCACGAGGGCAACCTCGGTAACATCCGTTATTTGTTTCTTAGGCGGCGTTCGCGGCAGTTCGTGCTGACGTCCTGCCTGATAACTGCAGCACTGTTTCTGCAGCGGACACTGAGAGCAGGATGGATCCTCAGAAGTACAGATCGTCGAGCCAACGTCCATTGCCGCCTGATTAAACGATGATGAAGAACGTGGGGCGACAATCCAGTCAGCAAACTTCCACAACATCCGTCCGGCGGAAGACGAACGAGGGTTCTCGTCCAGTTCGATCAAACGCGAATAGACTCTAATCGTGTTGGCTTCCAGAATTCCAACACCTCGTCCATACGCCAGTGAGGCAACCGCTCGTGCGGTATACGGACCAATGCCCGGTAACTTCAACAGACTATCGACATCGTCCGGAAGCTGACCTGCATATTCATCAACAATGATCCTCGCAGCTTTGTGCAGGTTTCGGGCCCGCGAATAATAGCCAAGTCCCTCCCACTGGCGCAGTACGTCGGCTTCCTGTGCTCCGGCCAGATGCTGAACCGTTGGAAACTGTTCGCAAAACCGCTCAAAATACGGCGTCACCGCCGCAATAGTGGTCTGCTGCAGCATGATTTCACTGATCCAGATGCAATACGAATCGGCGGACTTCCGCCACGGAAGTGATCGCCCGTTCAAGCGATACCATGCCAGCAGTCGACGGCGAACCGTCTGTCGCCATTTGTGATCAAGATCGTTTGGAAATGCGGCCATGAAAGCATCCTGAAATCCGGCCTGACTGAGATCTTCATCAATCTGACGTTGATGACAACGACAGCGAAACACAATTCGCCCGAGCATCAGACCGACACACCCGACATGCGGCACAGGCAGGTGAGTCACTGATGTACGCGTCCGGAAACTCCTTCGCGAACAAACTCAGCCTGTGTCCCTGTGGATTTTATAAACCTGTCCCGGCTACGACTCAGCTTCGGCCAGTGCACAGGCGAACTCAAGTCGTGTTGACACTTTGCCATCGACCAAAATTCGTCCCTTAAGGAAATACACATCGGCCAGGCGTTCTGTAATTTCCACTTCGATGCACAAGGTGTCGCCAGGACGAATAAGCTTTCGGTACTGTGTCCGGTCCTGGCGGGTGACAACGGGAACCTGGCCGGCACCGGGAGTGACGAGCCCGGAAATCAGTACGGCAGCCGCCTGAAAACAGGCTTCACACTGAAGAACACCGGGAAACACCGGGAATTCCGGATAGTGCCCCGCGAATACAGGCAGATCAGGCGAAAGAAATCGCCGCGCAACAATACGAGTTTCACTCAGTTCCAGTACGTCATCGAGCCACAAAAACGGGGCCCGATGAGGAATCCGTTTTTGAATCTCGCTGGAATCCATGCAGGGAATTGTCACCTTACAACTCAATCTTTAGTTCTTCGATCTTGCGGTACAGACTCGACAGCCCCAGTCTCAACCTCTTGGCAGCTTCCTTCTTGTCGGGACACTGCTTGAGTACACGTGTGATGTGCAGTCGTTCATAGTGACGCAGGGCGGACCGAAGGTCATCGGTGTCCGGCAGACTTGTACCGGCGCCCAGCAGGTCCGGAGGCAAGTCACTTGGTTGAATTTCATCGGTTTCACACATCATGACAGCACGTTCAATCGCGTTATCAAGCTGACGAATATTTCCTTTCCAGTGAGCCGCCATTAAGGTGCGAATGGCATCACTGGTAGCACCCGTGACACGTTTTCTCATGGTTTCACAGTGCTTGGCCGTAAAGTACTCAACCAGCTCGGGAATATCGTCGAGACGTTCGCGCAGCGGCGGAATCCGTATCTTCACCCCATCCAGCCGGTAAAACAGGTCTTCCTGAAACTGCCCTTCGGAAACTTCTTTCATGAGATCCCGTGACGTTGCAGCAATAATCCTGGCATGTACCGAAATCGGTTCTGATGCACCACTCGGCATCACTTCCTGGTACTCGATCGATCGCAGCAGTTCAGTTTGTGTGCCAAGAGGTAATTGAGCAATCTCATCCAGAAAGACCGTACCTTCACCCGCCGTCTGAAACAGACCAGGTTGTCCGTCACTGACACCAAACAACTGAGTTTCCAGTTGTTCAACCGGTCGGATTCCACAGTTCACCGATACGAATTTTGCATCCGTGTTCGGACCCGCGTTATGAATTTCACGGGCAAACAGTTCTTTACCTGTTCCCGTTTCACCTACCAACAATACATTCGAATTTGTTGCGGCGACTTTGCGAATCGTCTTAAGCAGGTCCTGCAGGACCTTGCTGCTGCCGGTGAGTTGATCGAATCCCTCGGAACGATCCAGGTCTTTGCGCAACTTCTGATTCTCGCGATACAGTTCCTGAAACTTGAACAATCGTTCCAGCCGCCGCGCCAGTTCGTCGAAATTAACAGGCTTAACCAGATAGTCGAATGCACCGGCCGTAAACGCTTCCACAGCGTTTTCGACTGTCGCATACGCAGAAATAATCAGCACAAACATTGCCGAATTGATGCGATGCAGACGTCGCAGCAGCTGGACCCCGTCACCGTCCGGCAGCTGCACATCACAGACGGCCACATCGAAATCCTGTTCGCGCACAAGCCTGAGCGCTTCTTCAACCGTTCCTGCCGTTTCAACGCCAAAGCCTTCACCGGAGATAAACTCAGCCAGAGTTTCCCGAATGATTTCTTCGTCTTCGACAATCAAAATCGATTTTTGCTGCAATGCCGGTTTCGACACCTGACTTCACCTTATTCAGACACAGACAAAACTGAGACACGGCCTGCCCACCGATCCAGCACTGAAACAACTGCTGCCCCACGGATCAACACCGACAAGCGTTATCGCAAATCGAAAACAGGTTCCTGGCTGTGCACCGACAAACACTCCCTTGGCATGATTACAGCGTCCATTCACTGATGCAATCGGATGTCGGGACGAAAAGCCAGCCCGACCAGGAAATGTCGGTTCGAGAGCAGGAAAAACGGCCGTTCCGAGTTCACTGAACCAATACGGACGGTGTACCGGCAATCCTAAGGTCAGGCAACCGGTGGATTCTGATCGACCGTCCACCCGTTGAGCCCCAGGAACTCATCCTTCCAGTGATACTGTTCCAGCAGCCCACCAACATCCCGGCGCATCAGCCGATGTGCCACGTAGACAGCTTCAATCGTCGCCAGACCTTCTGCCGGGTCTTGGTACAGCTGAGACACGCGAGGATACGCAGTGGCTACGGTGGGAAGGGATCGGACAGGCAACTCAGAGTAGAAGGGTTCCATACGTGCGACGAGCTTCCAGGTGCCATCCAGCACCAGTAAACCGCTGTCGGAGTCCGATTCCGACAGTTCCTGACCGCCGATCCCGAGACGAATATAACGGTCGAGAGAAATGGGAGCTTTGTTCGGAAATCGTACAAACAGGAAGTCATTCCGGCCGCGAAGTGGCTCCACGGTACACTTCGAGCGCCTCTCCCGCGGATGAACGACCATCACAGTGGGCAATCGACTGATTTGAGAAATATCCTGCTCAGCCATTGCGAATCTTCTTAATTTCTTCCTGAAGCTCAGCAATCTGAGCTTCCATTCGCGGAATATCTTCCGGATCGTCGGGCTGCTGCCGAGCAGCATTCAACAACTGCTGAACTCGCTGAATCTTGTTCTTTGCAGCCTCAATCTGCTTCTTTTGCTTCTTGTTCAGAGCCATTCAGCGTATCCAGTGTAGGTTTCCGGAGCTTCATTGAACTGAAGGTTCACAGCCCACGTGGCGGGAAGTCTCAACTTTGAGTGTCCCAATCGAGTCAACGCGGAGAACCAGGAAAGTGACAACGACTCCCCTGCCGCAACTCACGGCCGGCCGCTCCGGCAAAACTGTTCATTGACACGTTCCACCGGCCGAATGCGAAGTATTTTAAATTGTACCGGGGACCGTCGGAAATGCGATCATGAATGACGACACAGAAAACCTGTTGAATTTGATCGAAAGCGCAGTCCGCGGAGTGAACCTCCGGCGAGCTGTACTGAGCCGGCCGACCCGACGCAGTCCGACAATCGCAAGCCGTGTGGAAATCCGACCGGTCTTCTTAAAGGAAAAGCAGTTCTATCAGTGGTCGGAACAAAGAGGTTCACAGGCATTCCACGAAAACCACGATCCTCAGTCCACCCTGACTGCGCTGCGAACTGCGATCGGAAGGAATTATCGCCACATTCATTTAGCAATCGATGATCGGCAGTGGTCGGCCCGCTTCAGCCGTCGAGGAAAATGTCGCCTGATCCCTGAGAAACATGTAACCCCTCCGTCAAACACTGAGATCGGTACCGGTCATAACCGAGAGCGGCAATACCTCATACCGGAGGGGCATCCCGTACCTTTTCTGATTGAGACGGGCATCATGACGCCGGCTGGAAAGATTCGGGCCAGACATTTTCACAAATTTCGGCAGATCAATCGCTATGTTGAGTTCATTGCCGATGTCATCGACCGGCTTCCACATGAAGAAGTGATTCACATCGTGGATTTTGGATGCGGAAAAAGCTATCTGACGTTTGCGACCCACTATTATCTCACACAGATCGCACAGCGCCAGGTGGCGATAACCGGACTGGACCGCCGAGACGATGTTGTGCAGACCTGCGGAAGGATCGTCGAATCACTGGGACTGTTGGGAATTCACTTTGAGCAGGGTGACATCGCCACGTTCAGTCCCGCAGACCACGTCCATCTTGCAGTCTCACTACACGCATGTGACACTGCGACCGACGATGCAATCGCCCAGGCGGTACAATGGGAGACAGATGTCATTCTGTCGGTGCCCTGTTGCCAGCACGAACTGAATGCCGCTGTTCAGACGGGTCAGATTCCGTTGTTCTCCCGTCACGGCATCCTGCAGGAACGTTTTTGTGCCCTGACAACCGACGCTGTTCGAGCCGCACTGCTGGAACGGGTCGGATATCAGACTCAGGTCCTCGAATTCATCAACATGGAACACACCGCAAAAAACCTGCTGATTCGAGCCGTCCGACGGAACTCAAACATCGAAAGTCCACAGATGGAACAGATCACCAAAGAACTGAAGCAAATCCGCAGTATATTCGGGATTCCTGATCTTCAGCTTCAACAAAGGTTCCAGGAAACCGAAATGCTACAATCACCTGCTGAGCTTTTATGAAATAACTCACCAGATTTTTCCTGAGTTTTATTCTGCCGGCGAATCTACACATGCCGCGTCTGCTGATCACCGTCTGTACGTACAATGAACTGGAGAACATTCGCCAGCTGATTCCGGATTTGCGCGCAGTAGCTCCGACCGCAGATATTCTTGTCATCGACGATAATTCTCCGGATGGAACCTCGGATGCCGTCAAAGATCTCAGCATGACCGATCCGCATGTTCTCCTCCTGACACGATCCGGCAAACTTGGACTTGGTACAGCCGTGCTGGCCGGATTCCGTTACGGAATCCGGCATGACTACGATTTACTAATTAATCTGGATGCAGATTTCAGTCATGATCCCAAATATATCCCTGACCTGCTGGACAGCATTCAGAACTGCGATGTCGCGATTGGATCAAGATACGTTGATGGTGGCGGCGCAGTTCAGTGGAACTGGTATCGCCGATTAATCAGCCGCAGTATCAACCTGTACGCCCGCCTGCTGCTGGGACTCAAAACTCTGGACAACAGCGGCAGTTACCGCTGCTACCGAGTCACAAAACTGGCCGAAATCGACTGGAACCGGGTAATTTCAACAGGCTATGTCTTTCTGGAAGAGGTGCTTTACCGGTGTCGCGTGGTGGGTTGCACTTTTGATGAAGTCCCCATCATGTTCGAAGACCGCCGCCACGGAGTCACAAAAATCAACTGGCGGGAAGCCGTCGGTGCTCTGACAGGAATCCTTCGTCTTGCGGGGCACCGCATCCGACGCCTCCCCGTTCGACGAACAGAAACTACAGCGACATCGTGATGGACGCGTCAACCGTTTCCTGACTCAAAGACGTGCGGTTCTGTGGCCACCCGCACTGACAATCATCCTTTTTCAGGTAGTCACGTGCCTGCCGCGGTGGGGATTCCCCCTGAATCGACACAGGAGTGCAATCCCTGGGGCGCGGCAGGCGTCGGCAACGCCCCACAGCAACATCGCGCTGTTTTTGAATCTTGTCTCCTGCGGGCAGCGTAATCTGAGACGAACCATTGCATTTTGGCTGACTGAAATCTGTTTCGGTCTGCTTTTCAGAGATCTGATCAGTCACTGTCAGGATTTTGGCACGGAACACCTACCGGTGTGGCGATTCAAACCGACAAAATCGACCAGGAACGGAAACACCCCGGAATCATGATCACGCGGTACCTCTACAAGAACAGCTCGCCGGTTCATGGACGGCAGCGGAAAACCGATTGTCCTGCGTTGTCTGTTGTGTGTAACGCCGGAGACCATTGCCGTACATTGTTACGATTGTCGGCTGGTCGCCGTTTCAGACTCGTGCCGGAGCAATGGGAAAAAGATGACATCGCGGATACTGCGACTGTCGGTCAGCAACATGACCAAACGATCGATGCCGATACCCAGACCACCGGCCGGAGGCATTCCGACTTTCAGTGCTTTCACGAAGTCATGGTCCATTTTTGCCATAGACTCTTCTTCCGAAAGTCCTTCAAGCTGGGTCCGAAACAGTTCCTCCTGCAGCATCGGGTCATTGAGTTCGGTATACGCATTCGCCAGTTCCATTCCTTTGACAAATAACTCAAATCGTTCGGCGATGTTCGGGTCGTCCCGTTTTCGTTTTGTTAGCGGGCAAATCGAGGCGGGGTAGTCGATCACAAAAACCGGTCCGTCCAGGTGTTCTTCCACCGTCTCTTCAAAGACATCGTTGATAAGCACATCCAGGTGCTTGCCGTCCGTGTCAATGCCCAGCGACCTGGCTTTCGTCTCCACTGCAGCAGAATCCTGCATGTCGCAGCCCGCGTATTCCGCAAACAGTTCGGCATAGGGACGCCGGGACCACGGAGGCGTGAAGTCGATTTTCTCATCCCCCCAGGGAATCACAGGAGATCCACAGACGGACTGGGCAGCGTCCACCACAATCTGTTCCGTCAGATCCATCATGCTGCGGTAGTCACCATAGGCCTGGTAGATTTCGATCATAGTGAACTCAGGATTATGGGTCGCATCGACCCCTTCGTTCCGAAACACCCGACCGATCTCGAATACTCGCTCGATTCCTCCCACCATCAGTCGTTTCAGATGCAGTTCCAGGGCAATCCTCAAATAGAGTTCCATGTCGAGAGTATTATGATGCGTCACGAATGGCCGCGCGGCGGCTCCGCCGGCAATCGAGTGCAGAACAGGTGTCTCCACTTCGTGAAAATTTCCGGCACGCAGCGTTTGTCGTACCGAATCGATGATGGCAGATCGACTGAGCATACGTTCCAGGACACCGTCATTATAAATCAGGTCGAGATAACGCTGTCTCAGAAGCGTTTCCACATCCTTGACAGCGTGAAATTTCTCAGGGGGCTGGGACAGCGACTTGCACAAAACGGTCAGGTGTGAAACCTTGACCGATGGCTCCCCGGAATCGGTTCGCCACGTGACACCGTCGATGCCAATCAGGTCACCGAGGTCAAGTGCCCCCATCAGAGCCCACTGATCTTCACTGAGCTCACCCCGTGAAAACAGCAGCTGAATACGACCGGTTTGGTCCTTAACATCATAGAACCTCAACTTGCCGGCTTTACGCCGCAGCATAACCCGGCCTGCCAGACGCACCTGAATTCCCTCATCACCGGACTGATCAGGAACAGCGTCCCGTACCTCATTAATGGGCCG
The DNA here is from genome assembly GCA_022447225.1 of Fuerstiella sp. Lineage (NCBI taxonomy): Bacteria > Pseudomonadati > Planctomycetota > Planctomycetia > Planctomycetales > Planctomycetaceae > Fuerstiella > Fuerstiella sp. Next base: position 510,454 of record JAKVAZ010000006.1, read on the forward strand.
GTGACTATCGAACCGCCGGCCCCAGGGATCCTGCCCAAGTGACTCAATTTTTTCGAGTTTTTCCAGACGAGCTCTCTCAAAGCGATCGACCATGATCGTGTACCCTGCTCTGCCACTGCGAATTTAACTGATTGCGTTGATCGTCTTACCGATCCGAAGAACCAGAGGCAAGGCAGCTGCCAGGCGACACTGTTAATATCCACCGATCCAACGGGTCACTGAGCCTGTTATCACACAGGATGCCCCGTTGAGCTGTTTTGCGGGTTCTGTGCTTCTGCCACAACGGCCGTTACTCATTCACTGACCAGGGCCGCCAACTCAGAAATGTTTAGGGGTTCGAATAACCCGGCACCCGTTCGTATTACTGCCAGGCGCATAGAAAAAGCCGGGCTGGTTCCTCCCGGCTTCTGTAGACACTGCCCGTCACTGAACCTGCCAGTTCAATCGACCAGCGGAGAGACAACCTCATTCGTTTCCGGTTGCTGTAATGCATCGCCGAAGTCGCACAATTCCTCACGAACAATATTTGTGCTTCGTGGCGCCTCGACGCCAACGCGAACCGAATTCGGACCAACCCGAACGACCGTTAGCGCCACGTCGTCTCCGATAAGAATCCGCTCTCCTACTTTTCGTGAAAGTACCAACATTGCGATTCACCATTTCCTTCCGTTTCGGACTTCCTTGTACCGATCGAAATCACCAGCCAATTATCCGGTGTCCCGAATCACCCCACTCGCAGCCGCCACCCAATCGCACTGACATCAACCTGACTGCGACATCAGAACGATAGCAGTGCCGGCAAACCCTGCCAACCCCAATTTCCACGCAACCCGAACAGTTCATGCTTAAAATACAGGCATCCCGCCGGTGCTTAAAAAATGTGCAGTCCGAACAATGCCATTTCGGCAGCCCTAAACTTGTGTTTTTTAAGTTCAGATGTTCTTCTGCAACTCCTGATGCGACCTTGGCGATTTAGCGATCATCCAATAAAGATTCGAAACCGGCCGTGTACGACAACGGCCAGGAAAGACTGTTTTTCCCGTGGGGCGCTCCTTGTCGGGACAGCTTCAGGTGAAAACGTCGATCATTGACACCGTTTGTAAATTAAGACCATCAGGGAAAAATCAGCAATGCTTCGCGTGGGAATCGTCGGAATCGGCTTCATGGGGTATACCCATTTCGAGGGAATTCGTGACCTGAAAGAAGTAAATGTTTCCGCGATCTGCACTCGCAGTAAAAGTAAACTCGACGGAGACTGGACCGGAATTCAGGGTAACTTCGGGCCACCTGGTGGACAGGTCGATGTCTCCCTACTGGCTCGCTACACGGACTACAACGATTTGATAGCAGACCCCAATGTCGATCTGATTGACGTTTGCCTGCCCACCGAAAAACATAAAGAGGTCGTCCTGGCGGCAATCGCCGCCGGTAAACCGGTCCTGGTAGAAAAACCTATTGCCGTAAACCTTGACGATGCACGTGAGATGGTCGAAGCGGCATCAGCAGCAAATGTTCCGCTGTTCGTCGCACATGTGCTCCCTTTTATGCCGGAATTTCATTATGCAGCACAATCAATCCGTTTTGAAACACACGGAAAGCTGATTGGAGGCCATTTGAAGCGAGTGATCTGCCCCCCGGACTGGTCTGACGATATGGCGGACTTCAGGAATCTGGGTGGCTGGGGCATTGACCTGCACATTCACGACAATCATTTCATTACCTACGCCTGTGGGCGCCCACATTCGGTGTACTCGCGAGGTCTGCTGGAAGACGGGCTGGTCAATCATGTTCACACGTCTTACGCATGGAAAGATAGCGGTCCGGCTTTAACATGTCTCAGCGGTGGAATTGCTGCCACCGGACTACAGTTCAGCCACGGATTTGAATTCTATTTTCAAAACGGCACTCTGTTGTTTGAGGCCGGTACCCTGGCTGGTGAATGGACCGTAGACCGTCCGCTTTCACTCCTGAATAACGATGGCACAATTACTCATCCCGAACTCAATACCGGTGACAACTGGTGTGCAGCTTTCACCGAAGAGTTGCGAACGGTGGCTGCGGCACTGGCAACCGGTAAATCGGCAGGTCCGCTGGACGCCCGCAAGGCTCTGGATGCCCTGGAAATCTGTTATGCGGAAACGCGTAGCATCGAATCCGGAACGGTAGTGGTGGTTTGAAAAGTCGCTCTACCGTAAGAAACCGGCGGTGAAGTCTGCAAGAGCCGCCAAAGTCCGACAGACTCACGACCGCAATGTGCGTCAGTAATCCATCACCCGAAGAATTCGGTCAACAAGGTCCGCAACATCCGATCGAGGCCAAACTTCCTGTTGAATTTCCACGGGCACATCGGAAATCACCGCACGAATGGCTGTATCGGTCGCTGCATAGGGTGGTTCATTCAATTCGGGACGCCAGACTTCCAGCTTTAATCCATCCGCGTGCAGATCGCCTTCGATCAGCATCAGATCACTGCCGTAAAACATTCGGTCCAGTCGATCGTAACCGTCTGTCGAAGATTTCCCCCGCTCCGACGGCATAAACGCCGCAATCATATGCGGTGAAAGAATACCAACAGAAACAGCACCGGCTTCCCGATGTTTCCACGAGTCTTTTCCCGGCGTATCAAGCTCGTGATGGTGATGTGTGTGCTTGATTGTGGCCACCCGAATCCCTCGACCAGCCAGATTTCGTACCAGATCGCAGATCAGTGATGTCTTACCCGCATTACGACGCCCAACAATGTGCAGACGGGGTGGCTGTGATTGACAGACGTTCACAGGTTCGATGAGCTCGCAGCAGGAAAGAAGAAATTGGAAGACCAGCCCTCCATTGATGATGAGGATACCGTGTCATTCGGCGGAATCTACTCCCATGACTGTGCGCAGCCCTTTTGAATGAGGTTCACCACAAGTGCCCCCAAGTCATGTCATTCGCCTTTTTATATATTGCGCTCCTAAAGCAGTTTTCAGCGGTAGTCTCAGCAGCGGTCAGTAACAATTGGCCGGGCGGCATAGACAACCTGCCAGCTGTGGATCAGCATGGTGGACCTGTACCCTGCCAGATCCAAAATACGGTCCGGCACCAGGTCGCTGTGCCTGAATCTTCCCAAGACTCCGGACACCAGCCCAACAGTTGACCGTTATCAGTGCCATTTTGTTTGACAGAAGACTCGCCCGTTATGCGTGTGGTCCACCGGCTTGTGGTCCACCGGCTTGTTGGCCACCGGGATACAGATTGTCAAACCCTGCGGTTTGGGCAGACCGGGCCAACGAATTGGTTGCGATGAGCTTATCAGTCTCCTCTGCCCTCACAACAGATGTTTTGCCTGTGCCGACTGGTCAGCCGCTACCGATATGTACGGACGCAGACTGATTCCTGCCCGCGACAGAACTCAATTTTGTCGGAGTCACGGACGGACTTAACGGCGAAATCCGCCGAACATGATCAGTTTGTCGTCCAAATCGCCCGATAATGACACTGCCGAAACAAAAAACGGCCAGTGTTATTGCGGGACGTTCACGACTCACACTCCTCAAACATCGGAGCCGGGAGACATGAGGTCCCCATCGCTGCTGCAGACAATCTGCTTCATCATCAGTATTCCCGTATTTCTGCCACAGACGCACGCTCAACTCGTGCCTGGCAGTGGAATCCAGCTGAGCAAAGTCGGAGACGACTTTGAAGACCCCAACTGGAAGTGGATTGTTAACGGCCCCAAGTCCAGCCGTGAACAGGATGGTAACGTCCGCAGACCGTCCGGCTACTCGGCAAACCGTCGCTGGTTTGAAAGTCCAAAACGCGGTATGCCGGACATCATTGAACGCGTTACCACTCCGGCGAACGGTCTGCCCGGCAGTCAGGGTGCACTGCGTCTGCAGACACTAAATACGGGTATCCCCGGCCAGCCGAGCAATCAGATGGAACAGGACGACTTCATTATGTCGTGCTCGTCTCGCATTGGTACGCTGAGTGTGGAAAAAGGTCCCAGCTGCACAGTCCGGATCTGGCTTCCTCCATTCGAAAACTGGGAAAACCGTTCCGGCAGTCACTTCGGATACCGGGCAGACCTGAAAACCACGACTTCCGAGAAAGAAAAACGCTTGTTTTTCACAAAGTCAGTCAAGAAAGCCGAATCATACTGGCCAGGCTTCTTTATTGAATTCCACAGCAGTCACGACCCCCGTTTTGTACAGGATGAAGCCGTTTTGCTGATTCGCGGAAACAACGGTGGTCATGAAGTACGCAGCCTGTCGATCACTCCGGGCTGGTGGACCCTTGGCATGTCATTCACACCGGACGGACGAGTGCACTACTACGGTCGCAAAGGCGTCGACGATCTGAGAGCACAAGACCATTTGTATTCCAGCTTTCCGTACAGCTATCGTGCGGAGCGATTCGCCACTCACTTTTTCAACTCCGTGAACCACAACGACGGTCGCACCTGGTCGACTCCCGTCATCATCGATGAACCGGCTGTGTTCGTTCAGCGTTAAGCGGTTACCCCCTTTGCTGTAATGATTCAGTCAGGTTAACCCGGCCCCGGTGACGGTGACGGACCACAGCCGGAACAGCAACGAACAGCAGGCCCCGGCGCTCTGCCGGGGCCTGCTGCGTCGTTCCGGAATACACAACTTCAACCGCGATCACTGGCGGTATTCCGGTGGTACGGGAACGGCCCCATCGTCTTCAGATAAGGCAGAAGCTGCCTGATCCAGAACAGATGTCGTATCACGTTGTGTCAGCCGTGTTTGCTGTCCGTCCGTGATTCCCTGGTTGACAGCACGGATATTTGACTCGCCCGATTCTGTCAGCCTGCTGATTTCCACCAGTGGCTGAATCGCCTGTGCAATGCGTCCAATACCGGTATCCGACAGCGCCAGTTCAATCAGTACCCGACGAAGATCACTCAGACCGGATAAATCACGGGAGATCTCCGCACACAGTGTGTCCATCGCTCTGAGATCGCCGGCGGCAATCGCCAGCTTTTCGGTTTGCTGATTTAGCAAACGGTTCGTGCTCAAAATCTCATCCAGATTTTCCTGAGCAACTTCAGTGTTGATGGACTGCTCACAGAGCGACTGGTTCATCGCCACAAGAATTCGGGCATTCTCTTCTGCACGCTGAACGTCATCGTCTCCTTCAAGAATCTGGTCCTTGAGTGATGCGAGCTGACCGGCAGCGAATCGAGCCTCGTCAAGTCCCGGGGCTGTCGCGGAAATCGCATCACGCAACCCAACGAACTGACCAAACTGACGCGACGCCACTTCAATACCCACAGATTCCTCGGACAAACGGGTTGTCAGTTCATCGAGTCCTTCCAGACTCTGGCGCGCCGATTCCAGGTTCTCACCGGAAGCGACCATTCGATCGCGAAGCGCTACCATATTGTCAAACTGTTCGGCTGCGCCCTCAAGTTCTGCTGCCCCCGCAATCATACGCTGCGTCAGATCTGTCAGACCGGCTATGCTTGCACTGGCATTTTCATATCCGTTCGACGCGGCAATCACACGATTCTGAAGAGCAACGATGCCGGAGAACGTGTTGTCCGCAACATGAGTCTGTTGACCTGTGTCAATAATGTGCGATCGCAGAGCATCCAGTCGCGCCAGTTCGGCCCGGGCTCCTTCTGTGAGAGCCCGACTACTGGAAAGCTGGTAGTTGAGAGCTTCGATTTGGTCCAGAGAGGCGAGAGCGGCCTGAGCTGCAGCTGCTTCATGCACAACACGTTCTCTCAGAGATTCCATTTTCGCGATGGCAGCGTCAACTTCCTCCAGACGATCTGCCTGTATGTCCAGACTGGTAAGCAGATCGTTGGTTCGCCATACGGAATCTCGCACCGAAACAAGCCGCTGCATACTGTCGTCAGACTGGTCCAGCTGGCTCTGGATCTGATCAAGTCGCTTCTGCAGCGGCCCAACCATCATGAGCTGCATTCCGAAGAATAAAATAGCGAGCGACATTAGAATCGACACTGACATGAACCTGCGAAATCCCCGCTGTTGCTGCGTGGTCGTTCTGCGAAAAGTCGTGTGATTGCTCACGATTTTGCTCCGGAAGAATGTATTCAGACATCAGGAATTTCGTTCACCGGACTGGCCGAAAACTCTTCGCACTCCACGAAGATCACGCAGTCACATAAACCTGTATCGCCATTTACAGGCTACGCATTTTTCCAAATCGGCAAACTTCAGCAATGGGTGCCGATTCGCGCGCGACAACGCAGGTGGATGCACTCAACCTGACTATAACGGTTGTACAAAGTTAAAGAATTGGAATGCCGGATGCGTTAAGACACTCGCCAGGCAGCAATCACTCCCCCCAGCGACTGGAGAAGTGGTGTGTGATCTGCAACTGATCACAGATGCGTGCCACAACAAAATCGACCAGATCGGCAACGGCCCGCGGCTGATGATAATATCCTGGCATCGCCGGTAACACGACTGCCCCCGCATCGGTGACTGCCAACATGTTCGAAATCGTGATTCGACTCAAAGGCGTTTCACGGGGCACAAGAATCAGCTTGCGTCGTTCTTTCAGATGAACATCCGCCGCGCGATGAATCAAATTGGTGGATGCGCCCGAGGCCACGGCAGACAGCGTTCCGGTCGAACAGGGACAAATAACCATTCCACGAGTTTCGGAAGAACCACTTGCGATTCCTGCAGAAAAGTCCAGAGCATGATGAATACGCAGTGAACCGCTCAATTCAGCCGTTTCGGTCGGTTTGAAACTCCATGATTCTGAGTTCCTGTCACTCAGACAACCGGCAATCAGACACTTCCATTCCGACTCCGGTGCGGTGTCAGAAGGAAACGGCGTACCGGTCTCGTACAGCATAACCTGTCTGGCAGCCTCACTGACGACCAGATCGACGGCATGATCACCCTTCAGAAGTCCCTGGAGCAGTCGAACGGCATAAGCCGCCCCGCTGGCCCCGGTGATGGCAACAACGACGGAGATATCCTGCTTCATGTTATGGTCCGAAAGAACGTGTGTCGCAGATCTGATTGTGTCCAACCAGTGGAACAGACTACGATATCAGTTGGGTAACCTGGTTCAGAATAATGTAACAATTCAAAAAACATCTGATGAACACACATTTCCCGATGAACAACGACTGACTCCGTGATCACATACCGAAGTCTTAAGAAACTCCTGGGTGAAACCAGTCTGGAACGCAAGTGCCGATATCTGTTTGGTGCGGCTCTGCTCGGCCTGATCACAGGAAGTTTCTGGCTGCATGCTGCAAAAACCCGACAGCTCGTTCGGAATCAGCAGGTACTCGGAGCCCAAACGCTGTTGTCAACTTTTTTTCTTAATCGCCATCTCAGCCTGTATCACAAACAGGGCGAATCGGGCGGTGAAGATCACGGACGTCCTTCCGCTCTGAACGAACAGGCACAGAAACAATCGTTTGCTGATTTTGCTGAAGCGTTGAGGTTGACTGAATCCACGGATCCGGGCCAGCCCCGCTGGTTTCTCAGCCTGACCGCAGATCCTCAAATGGACGATGCCGACTCAAACGCGCGTCGTAAATTTGAATCCGGAGAAGAAGACGATTTTAGTGAGTTCATAGAAGAACCGGACGGTTCCCGATCGCTGAAGTACGTGGCTGCAATTCGCGCGACAGTTGACTGCCTTGGATGTCATCAGAGCGCAAATCAGTACCACGCCCCCGAGTACACACCGAACCAGTTTGTTGCAGTCGCCACCGTAACGATCCCCATGGCTAGAGTCGATCAGGAACTGAGTGTCAGTAACGCTGTGTTCGTGGGATCAGCAATTATCACAACCGGACTGGCCATGCTTGCTGCCTACATTATTGTGCGCTACATCGTCGTCAAACCGGTACTGCACCTTAAGGACGTCAGTGACGCCATCGCAATGGGAAACCTTACGCAGCGTGCAGAGATTACGACAGGTGACGAATTTGAAGAGCTCAGCCATGCGTTCAACCGGATGCTGCGGCACATGACGACAGTGAATACGGAATTAAGAACAGTCAATGACAACCTGGATGCCAAGGTCGATCTGCTGGCTCAGGCAAATATGGAAATGTTCAACAGCAACCGTCTGAAAAATGATTTCCTCGCAACCGTTAGCCACGAACTGCGAACTCCTTTGAACAGTATCCTCGGATTCAGTGATATTCTGGCCGGTGCCGTCAATCTGGATGAACGACAACACCGTTATGTCGACAACATTCAGTCGTCCGGTCGCAGCCTGATGAATCAGATAAACGATCTGCTGGATCTGGCCAAAATTGAAAGCGGTCAGCTGGAAATTCAGGCCGGCAGTCTGGATCTTCCCGAACTGATCAACCACCTGGTCCAGCAGGTGACACCGCTCGCGGAACAAAAGAACATCAACCTGCGAGTCACACATGCCTGGCCCACTCTGCCAAAACTTCACCAGGACGCCGGAAAGGTCCGACAAATTCTCACCAATCTGCTGTCGAACGCCATCAAGTTCACACCTGAGGGCGGACGAGTTCGGGTCAGTTCACGTCAGTTAAAAGGAAAAGCCTCCGCGAACTCCACCGGCAGCGATCAATCTTCGAACATCATTGTCACTGACGATCTGGTCGAAATCGCTGTCGAAGATACGGGGATCGGCATTCCCATGCAGCAGCAGGAAGACGTCTTCGAAAAATTTCGTCAGGGGGCGACTCTCCCGGGACAGCCGGATCATTCGAAACGTGAATATGAAGGTACAGGACTCGGGCTGTCGATCGTTCGCGAACTGACGCGACTTCTGGGCGGTGACGTGAGCCTGGAAAGTGAGTTCGGCAAAGGCAGCGTTTTTACCGTAACTATTCCGATGACTGTCCGGCCGGTTGAAAAGAAAACAGAACCCACACTGGACAGCCCGACCACGGGACTAAGTCGGATCACCTCCGTGAATCTCATGAACCCAGCTTCATAAGACGGCACTCCGCACTCGGTTCTGTACACAAAACCGAGTACATTCAACCGGTGCGCAGCCCCTTCGTGCGGCACAATCTGCCGGTCTCAGGATATCGCTTCACGATGTCAAGCCGCAGACATCAACAGCCTCGTAAACGCAGCGCCTTCTTCTAAATTGATTCAAGTGTCAGATTGGTCGCAATCGATACGATCGATACAAAGTGTCACCATGAGTCCGACCATCATGAGTGCTGCGCATTGAAACTGTCCGGCTGCTGACCATCTAACGGCCCACCAAGATTTCGCGGAGAGATTCGGAATGGCAATTCTAAACTCTGGATTGAAGTCCCTGTTCGTTGTTGCCCTGCTGATCGGCCCGGCGAATGCAGACGTCAAATCAATTCCGTTGCCGCCCGAAGCACCCGTAAGAAACGTAGACATTGATTCGGCCGACGCGCAGGGCACGAACATCCAGCCGGTTCTCAAACGATCCGCAGCCGATACTCAGTCAGCAAACCCAGCCGGCCCGTTTTTTTTTTCCCACGGAAGACCGGCAGCCACTGATGCACCGCTGAAAGTCAAAACCAAATCGGACATGCAACGTCCAAGAATGCATATCACGGTAAAGCCGACGCTGGAAACGCCACTGCAGTCGCCCCCAAAGATCGCACCTGAACGGAAAAATATCGGTACCGGTTCTCCCGTCATCCCGCTGCCGACGACCGCGAGATCATCTTCGGGTCACAGTTCACTAATTCAACAGGTCGCCGGCCAGTCGGATGAGACCTATCTCGATTTTAGTCAGGTTGAGGAAACACCGGACGTATCAATTGACGAATCTGATCTACCGGAATTCCGGATTTCAGAGGAAGCAACGGAAACAACTTTTGCAATCGAAGATGACAGTAGGCATGAGGAACAGGATTCCGTCGAGTCAACATTGAATCTGAACACGGAACCGCCACATTTTGACGTCACAGACCCTCAGCCGGAACATGCATTCGACCAGAGTGATTCGGATGACACCAAAACCTTCCAACGTGACGAAGACAGTACTTCAAACTCGGTTCTTTCGGCAGTCCCGGACTCCAGCATCAACAGTTTGCCTTCAGAGCATACCGGGGCACAACAACCGACGGTTGAAGTTGTCTGGCAGCTGAAGGGGACGCTGAACATCGGACAAAAGAGCCAATGCTCCCTTATTGTGACCAACACCGGTTCCAGTCTCGTTCGCAACGTCACCGTGGAGGCCGCGATTCCCGACGGAGTCGATGTATTGAGCGCTTTTCCGGTGCCGCATAAAACTACTTCCAGGTGGTCAGTGGGTGACCTGAATGCCGGCGAATCACGGTCGATCGAAATGGTCGTGGTTCCTCGAAAACCGGGAAACATCCCGTTTAATGCTTTTGTTCGATTCACCGGATATTCAACGTCTGTGCTGACTGTTCAGGAACCGATGCTGCGAATGGCAGTCCAGGGACCAGATTCGGTCAATGTAGGTGATCAGGCCGGCTATAAGATTCGGGTTGAAAACCCGGGATCCGGAACTGCGCATAACGTTGTTATCGAGGCGCACGTGCCCGACGGCATGCTGCATCGAAGCGGCAGTATTCCAAGGATCCATGTCGGGACACTGAATCCTGGTGATTCGCGTCAGGCTCTGCTGAATTTGACAGCGTTGGACGGTGGGACATACCGCCTAGCTGTGCGAGCCGTCGCAGATGGAAACCTCAGTGACGAAGCACGTACAGAAATCAGAATTGCCAGGCCAAGTCTGGCGATTTCAATGAACGGTCCAAAAACAGCCGACATCGGTACACCGATCAACTATGAAGTCATTGTGAAAAACACCGGAGATGTCCCGTCAACAAATGTACGCGCCAAATACCGAATTCCAAATGACGCCCGCTTCGTAAAAGCTGACCGGGGCGGCGTGCATCAGTCAGGAGAACAAATCATCGACTGGTTTGTTGGGACGATCCAGCCCGGAGAATCAACCCGCTATCAGGTCACGCTGAAACCGGGAGCCCCGGGAACTGCAGTCCATCGCGCCGGTGTCAAGTCCGAGAACACGTCCGTTACCATGGTCAGTCACACGACACTGATAAGCGGTGTTCCGGATTTGCTGCTGAATGTTGACACGGCTGACGCTGTGTCAATTGTAGGCGAGGAAACCATTGTGCGCATCCGTTTGAGAAACGAAGGCAGCGCTGACGCTGAAAAAGTGGGCGTGATCTGTGAACTTCCATCCGGTTTAAAATTCGAAGCGGCAGACGGCCCTGTTGATTTTCTGACCCAGAACGGAGTGGTGATGTTCCGTTCGGTTGATGCTGTTGAAACAGGGTCAGAAATCACTTATCTGATCAAAGGAAAATGCTTGCGACCGGGACGTCATCACGTTCGTGTACGAGTCGGAAGTCAGTCACTTTCAGATCCGGTCATTGGTGAAGGAACGGTCAACGCCGGAAACGTTCGCTGATTCACGCACACCGCAAACAGGCACTCAACAGCCACTGACAAATGAAAAGCATACGCAGTCTGGGAAGACTGAGAGCCGGCTTGTTGCGGTACGAAGATTCTGCGACGATTGCTGCTTAACATCGGCAGATGTCGGTAGGTCCAGGCCAGATTCCGTGCCCAGCAGCAATCATCATCGCATGTCCCTTACGAGCTTTCCGCCGAATACGAAACCGGTGCGTGCTCAATCTGTCCGATCGTATCCGGGAAATCAGTGGATAGCGGCAATGTGCTTTTTGGCACTGTTTCCACTGACAGGGTGCCGAAGCGGCCCAAAGATCTGGAATGACAAACGCCCGGTGGCGCATAGTGTACGTGCCGGTAATGTGACGATTCGCAGCAATTTCGTCATTTCAGATAAGGCCCCAATTATCCAGGAGCTGGAACAACTGCAGCTTGATATCACGCAGACCCTTCAGCTACCAACACCTCGCGACCCGGTGATCGTTTATCTGTTTTCCGGAGAATCCGAATACCGCAGGTACATGCGAAAAACATGGCCGTCATTACCGGCTCGCAGGGCGTATTTCATCGGCACCTCCCGTGAATTGGCGGTTTACTCATTTCACGGACCGCATGTCGAGGAAGATCTGCGCCACGAACTGACGCACGGACTGCTGCACGCGACGCTCACATGCGTTCCTTTATGGCTCGACGAAGGTCTTGCCGAATATTTTGAGGTGCGTGGGTCGACCGCAGGTAATCTGCATTTGGAGCACTTGCAGACACTGCAGCGGGCAGCACGCAAAAACTGGAACCCGTCAATCGCACGTCTTGAGAGAATTGACAAGTTTCAGGAATTCAATCGTCACGATTACGCCGAAGCATGGGGATGGATACACTTCCTGCTTCATGACAGTCCCGATGGGAAACAGGTACTGCTTGATTTTCTGAACCAGCTGAAAGATTCAGACTCTGTGGGGTCATTCGAGACCAGATTGCAGCCTTTCCGTCATCAGCTGGTGACATATATCTCAAATCTGAATGATTCTGCGCAACGTTCATTTCTGCGTCTTTAATTCATTTCTGCGTCTTTAAACAGCCGTTTGATCTGCGGCCTGCCAGGGACACCTCAGAATATCCCTCGCACCCGAATCTACAGTCCAAACTGGCTGCACCAGGCCGTTTTAGCTGTACAAACCGCAAAACAAGAACCCAAAGGTTTCCTGTTCTCTGCAAATCGCGTTTTGACCGGTGATTCCGCCACGCGTATGATGGTTGACGGGTCCTGCAAACAGGAAGCTGTTCACGGTCTGTTCTCAGCTGGAATCATCAACCCTTCCACGGTCTGTGCGTCACCGACTCACGTAGCTCCGCTTTAGCACACAAACTTTCTGACTCGAACCTCATTCGTCTTGCTATCATGAGTATTCCGTCCGGCTCAAAGCTTGAAGATTCAGGGTCGGCGACTCGTACGCCGCCACCCAGAGTTCCGATGGCTGAGCTCCCGCTGGTAGCAGATCGTCAGCAGACTGTGGTGACATCGTCGACCGACAAAAACGGTATCGACCCGGTAGAAACGAACGCACCAAATACCGTGTCACCTGATCCGGTCAATGCTCTCTTTTCAACAGACGGACCAGACATCGTTCCCGGTTCCGTGATGCTGGAACATTTTGCGGTTCAACGCAGAATTGGTTCCGGCGGCATGGGTAGAGTCTTCCTGGCTGAAGACACAACATTACGACGTCCCGTCGCCTTAAAAGTTTTAAATCCGGTCTCGGCCGCAGAACCTGCACTGCTCGCCAGGTTTCAAAATGAAGCCCGATCAGCTGCACTGCTTCGGCATGACAATATTGCACAGGTGTATTTCACCGGTGCCAGCCACGGCATATATTTCATCGCCTGTGAGTACATCGTCGGCCGGACACTTCGCGAACTCATCGACATTCATCAGACGCTTCCGGCTGATTCGGTTTTGAACTATGCAGTTCAGGCGACTCTCGCGCTCAACCACATGCATGCTTTCGGCGTTGTCCACCGAGACATCAAACCCTCAAACATCATCGTGAGCGACGAGGGCCGGGTAAAAATTGTGGATCTGGGACTGGCTCGCCGGGACAGTCCGGATTCGATCTGTGATATCACGGTGGCAGGAAGCACTCTGGGTACGTTTGATTATCTCGCTCCGGAACAGGCACGTGATCCTCGTGAAGCCGATATTCGCAGTGACATTTATTCACTGGGGTGCACGCTTTACCATATGCTGACAGGCCGGCCGCCTTATCCCGAGGGGACCGCACTGCAAAAACTGCTGGACCATCAGGGCAAGCAGGCACCCGATCCGGCTCGGATCAACAACCAGGTTCCGGGCGACATTGCTGACATCGTTCTGATGATGATGAGTACCGATCCGGCAGATCGGTATCAGACGCCAGGGGAACTGCTTGCCGAACTGATTGAAGTCGCCACCAACAGGGGGCTGCAGGGCGTTCCTGCCGATGGGATCATCTGGCAGAAACTGGAAGAACCTGCGGGACGACGCCTTTCCGGTGTCATGCTCCTGCTGGCTGCCGTGGTCGTTTTCTGTGCGACTGCACTCACCCTGCACTCCGTCCCCGGTGATCCTGAAGGCCACCACGTGCCACCGGTTACTCTCGAATCTTCACTGACAGCACCCGTCACACAGGTGACAATCCCTGTTGTTGGTCCACCGATTCCGGACGAACATCTACGCAATCATCAGGACCGGCCCCCTTCAGCAACGGTATCAAACGACGGGCCAATGCCTTTCGTTGTCCATTTTGCTGATCGCACCCGGACCGGCTACGGAACACTGCGAAAAGCCATGTCGGAACTGCAGGAAGGGGCTGCGATCGAACTAGCCTTCAATGGCGTGCAGCCGGTGCGCACCGGCCAACTGCCGAAAAAACATCACGAGACCATACAGCTGTACGCGGCTGAAGGAGTTTACCCGATCCTGGAGTTCCGCGGCAGTGAGGAGGATTCACAGAGTACCGGAATGTTTGAACTCAGTAACTGCAGTCTGTCGCTTGAAGGCATTGGATTGAGACTCGTGATGAATGGAGCGGAAACGGACTCGGCATGGAGCATTTTCAACTGTGCGGGGTCAACCCACCTGGACCTGCGACGATGTTCCATTGACATCGTCAATCCCGACATGGCGGAGGTGGAAGTCTGCCGGCTAAAAGAATCGACTTCAGAGAAAGAGTCCCGACACGTCACAGATGTCAGTCTGACTGACGTGGTCGTGCGTGGTACAGCAGACATGTTCCATCTCGAAAGCCAGACCGACGGACTGATATATCTTGACAACTGCGGGTTCGGACTTGACGGACATTTGTTAAACAACACCGGCAGCACATCAATGGAACTGCCGGGCACACTGGAGCTGGTTCTTCATCACGTGACATGTATCGCAGGCGAACCACTGATTCGGATCTTCGAAACGGAGTTCTCACCGTCGCGTCGCATGATTTCAAATCTCAAAGTTGACAGCCGCGCCAGCGTCTTTTGCAGTACGGTTGAGGACGGAATTCTGGTTGATTCCGAAGGAACCGGACTTCTGGACGAACTAAGCGAACTGTTGCGATGGAACGGCGACACGAACCTGTACGACCGTTTTGAAACACTCTGGAAACTCAAAGTCCCAAACTCCGACGGGGATTATCGCTCGTTCAAACTGATTGACTGGAATCTGTACTGGAAACGGACTCTGGGGTCTGAACTCAAAGAGTTAGCATTCGACTGGCAGAATGAACAGTTTCAGTCCGGAACCTATGATGCCGACGGCTTTTCTATTCTCAATCGCCTGCAGCCGGACTGGTTTCGGATTGACGGAACACAGGAACCGCCGATGTACCTGGAACGTGAAGTTCCAGGAGTTGTCGTGCGCCGACTGCCGCAATTTCCGAAATTGCCAGAGAACTCAGACGATTCTCTGCTGTCTGAAGGAACCTCAGTCACCGAGTAAAATTCATCAGTTCGAACGTTCGCGAAGCTGTCTCCGAATCCTGAACCAAGATCGTTGCCGGCTTAACGCGGAACCCTGCAACTCGTCTGATGCAGGCCGGGCGCAGAATCACAGACTCCATTCGATTAGATGTTCCTCCATATGATCGGGTATCGTTGTTTGTCAACAGCCGACCACGAGTCAGCAGGACCGTCCTGTCAAATGTGGCCCCACGACTGAAGGATCCCCCTCCTGAAATACTTACGAAAATCCAGACTGTTTGATCAGAGTCCCGAATATCAATACACAGGATGCGTAAAGACGGCGATGGTCAGCTGATTTGCAGATACTTTGATGACCCGATCGCCATGGATTTGAAGTCCGGCTCAAAAAACCTGCTCAACCAGCGAACAGCAGAATGACAACTGCTCGACAGGCGTGACCAGCGATGGCCATATTTTCACCAGACAAATCTCAGAAAAGTGTCTCGACAAGCCAACATTTGTGGATAGACTTCTTGCCCTTCGTCCGGTTCATTTTCCGGTGAACCAGGCGTTGGTTCGCAGGGTTTGTCGAAGACGTACACTGCGGAAAACATACATTGTCGCGGGGTGGAGCAGTCTGGTAGCTCGCGAGGCTCATAACCTCGAGGTCGTCGGTTCAAATCCGGCCCCCGCCACTGACACCCGGAGTCACGAACCATCGTCGACTCCGGTTTTTTTTTGCGCCGACCAAATCGCCCGCTCAAACCCGGCGCAAGGGCAACCGACCGTCCGATTCCACGAACCGACCCGGTGACCACCCCCACCTAGCTGGTGACATCGAACCGTGGAAACCTGCTCCGGGGCATGAACATCCCTTCCTCCGGGTAAGCACCCTATTCGTTGTTTCGTAAAGTCGATGAGCGGCGCAGGAAATCCCGGTCGCTCGCAAAAAAAAAAGACAACCCCGTTCCAAACCATTGAGTTCCGGGTTGGATTTAAACTGACAGCCTCTACCAGGAAAAACCGGTTCGCTGAGAAATCACGAACGTACCTGTCATTACCCGAATCAGCCATCGTGAAGTCCAACCAAGATGAACACGATTCGGATCATTGATCTGCGATATCAGGCACGACCCCCAAAGTCTCAGCCAGTTCCAGCAACAGACGTTCGGGGACACTCGCCTGAGCCCGATGTGCCAGTACCGTGCGGCCGAGGTCCGGTCTGTCCGTAATGATTCCGTCGACTCCGCGACCGATCAGCGTGGACATCGTCACTGCATCATTGACTGTCCAGGCATAAATCTCGCGAGCGTGTTTGTGTGCAGCTGTGACGCCTCCGTGCGTCACAAATTCCGCATTAACAGCCAGAAAATCGACATCCAGTTTCGACATGTCTCCGGCCGCGACCGACAACAACAGACCGACCTTCCAGTTCGGGCGCAGAGACTTTACCTTCTTCACTGCATTCACACTGAGCGACATCAGCATGACATGATCTGTCATCCCTGCGGACTCGACGGCCTCAACAACACGCTGTTCCAGCTGCTGATCATGACCGTAGTATTTCAGTTCGATCAATACACCGACCTGACCGCGGCATTCCTCCAGAACCGCTGCCAGTGTCGGAACACGCTGATCGGAGAATGCAGCGTCCATCCAGCTTCCAATGTCAATGGATCGAACATCGTCACTCGTTGCGTCCCAGATCTTCAGCCCCTGACCCGCAAGCTTCATGAAGTCGCTGTCATGAAAAACCACGACCGGTCCGTCCGAGATTTCCTGAACGTCAATTTCAATCCAGTCGGCCCCGTCGGCGATAGCCTGTCTGACAGCAGCCATCGTATTTTCCGGTGCAACCTTTGATGATCCTCGATGAGCAACAATCCGGACATCACGGTCAGTACTGACATTGTAAAGGGCAAGAACACCGATACCGACGGCAGCTAAACACCCAAGACCCGACAGCCACTGCAAACGTCTTCGGGTGACTCGAAACCGGCCGCCAGTGTTCCGTTTTTCGGAGATGCGAAAAGGACGTGTGTTCGCGTCTGCAACACTTCCACAGCTCTGATACAGGCTCCAGTGCAGGGAAGCAAACGTTGTGATCAACACCAGATTGAGCAACAACTGAACGACCGCCCACACAGCAAGGCTCACCCCAACAGCAATCGTCAGTAATGGCAAAGAAGAGGCAGCGGAAGGAACAACCAGTTCCCCCAGCCACAGGACCGCCCCGTGGGCCATGGCCGAAATCAGCGCCACAGCGATTCCCCACAGGGAAATCCAAAACGTCAGTTTCAGACGCTGACCTGCAGCACGCTCCCGACTCACACGCAGCGCCTGAATCGGGCTGACGTGTTCAAACAGAACGATCGGCAGCGCAAACATCCAGTTCGTCATCATGCGCAGGCCCATCAGTACCAGTACGACAACAAGCACAGCACCAATGCCCGCGGCAGCCAGAAACGCCGGTGGTTTCTGATGCAAATAAAAATTGATGTCATAATCGGTCAGCAACATCCGGAACGTCAGTGCCCCCGCGGCCAGCAACGGCGTCACTATCAGCAGGCTCGTTCCCAGCATACGAACGATCACTACACTCATTCGCCAGGCATTGACAAATGCGAACAGGATGGCATCTCTGACACGTACGTGCCGATACTCGTCTGCTGCAAGAACGGCCAGCAGCACAGCTAACTCCATCGCAGCAATCGCAGCCCACAGAACACCAACGGTAATCAGACAAATCCAGCCTGCCGGCGACAGAAAGAACAACAGGATGTCCAGGTCCGCCAGCACCGTCTGTCCGGACAATGCCAAAAACAGGCGAAACAATGCAGCCACCAGTGGCGTCAACAGGACGAACGCCACCATTTTGTAGACGACATCGGTCGCCAGCATCAGATTCCAGCGTCCGAAGAAACAGGTCAACCAGCTGCCAACAATGGAATTCGACTGGTCAACAGTTTCCATGACTTCAGGCCGGCACACGAATCCTGCGGTGTTTTCCAGGCTCGAAAAAAGGCATCTCAAATCCATCCACAGGCAGCTGACAAGCCTCCCGTTCATCCGAAAGGAACGTCTGAAACTCGGTAGAACGCAGCGTCGGACGCGACACGCCCCCGTCCGGGATCGACTGAATGATGATCACATCTGTGCTCCATGGCAGACAAACGGTGAACAGCTTCGCGGAAACCGCCATGCATAAATCATCGAGACATCACAACTCAGCGCCGGCTGATCTGTCGACTGCTGCCGGCGACGTATCCCGGATGTTTCCGCATAGCCGCCCGCTGTGCTGCCAGGCTGTCGTTGGCGGGAACAATGACCTTCATTGGACGACCGTAAACGCCGCGACCGGGCACAAGCCGGACTTCCCACAGTGACGTGACACCGGCATCAACAGCCAGCAGCCCCAGCTGCATCATTTGAATCTGACGGCTGCCTGCACCCGCCGGCCTTTTACGACGCTGGTGTTCGGAAGCCTCCGTGCGAATGAACAGATCCTCCTGTTCCTTTTGATCCTGAGTGGCCTCTTTCTTGCTCCACTGTCGCCACCCTTTCTCCAGCACCTCACGATCGTCGTCTGAAAACAGGAACAGAGGAACGGCATACTGATCCCCGCTTTCGAGCATCATCCGAACACCATCAACCTGAATGGATCGTTTTTTTCCGCGCAGCTGTTTCGTCCATTCTTTGAAGTCCTCAACCGTCTTAACCGACTCGTCTTCAGTAGCAGCCACCAGTTTCGGCAGCATCGCCTGATAGACGGGATCAATGTCCCGGAATGGTCGGCGGTTGACATACGGAACCCCACTTCGATTTTCGATCTCCACGGGGCCGCTTTTGTAGCCATGCACCTGTCCCTTCACCTTCAATCCGGATTTCAAAGTCCACGTGTGAATGTCCCGACTGACACGTGAGCCTTCATTGTCGAGGTACCTGGCGACATACATTCTGTCCGACTCACTCAGTTCACTGATCTGAACCGACTGCAGTTCACCTTTGCGGTCACGAAGCACAACTAACCGGGAACTTGCAGCCAGAAATTCCGCCTTCCAGTGATGCCGACCCGTAGCATCGGACCAATCACGTGCTTGGCCCGATCCATGAATCAGCAGAGTTGTCATGCAAAACAAAACCACTCGCTTTAGAAGTCTGTTAGGTTCTTTGGCTGTCATGTTTTTGTGGCTCCGTTGAGATCCCGACACCGACTGACAGTGCTGCAGCGGCGGAGCTTTGGTTCCTGGCACGGTGCGTGTGACTGTCAGAGAAGATCAGATGCTGAGTGACAATGCAGAAAAACGCAAGGCACCGGCAGCGTGCTGACCACAATCTCATGGAAACCCAAAACAAAACAGCGTGTTGGCTGATGAAGAGTCGATTGTCGGGCGCTGTGGTTCGGAAAGTAATTTCACTATTCAACCCGGTCGTTTCCGTAGCGATGTCCTCTGCATCAACCGACATGAGGATCAACGGGGATCAGGTGCAGCCCGCAGGGGTCTTGTGTGAACAACCGGACAGCCGTCTCGGGTCAGCAACACATCAAACAACGACAAAACCGGATAAAAATGTAACCGCGTTCTCCCTGCTCAAACAAAGCTTCCGCCTGGAGCCATGTTTCGAATACCTCTTGCCCCTGAAAGCTGTCTCCAAATTTCCGGCTCAGGAATTTTTTGAGGTGTCTGTTGCCCCGCAGATGATCAGTTGCCGTCAACAGCATCGTCACGGTATCCGCCAAAATCCTTTTTCTCATCCAGACCAATGACTTTCAAAATCTCAACGAATTGTGGACCGGGACATTTCACACAGCGAAATCGACCGTCACGATATCCCTTCCCGTTATCGAGTTTTGAATGCGCCAAAAACATCTGTTGCTGAATGGGTGTCGTGATGAACAGTCAAATCGAACAGCTAAAACAACAAGTGGCCCGGTTACGGGCAGAGCTTCATGAAGCCCGACAGAACGATGCCTCTGCCTACTATTTCTCAGATCAGGCGCGGCAGGAGTTTACTAAAACGTCACAACTGCCGATTACCGGTCTGCCAGCCAAAACCGTAAAAACAATTATCGAAAACAATCATCTGCTTGACTTCAATCAAAAACTGAACACCTCATCTTATGTCAACGTGAGTCTGGAACCGGAAGAAGAAGAAATTGCCCTGATGGGCCTGCGAGTCAACCTCGCGGACCAGACGGTCTATCCCCGATCGTATGAAATACACGACACGGTAGTGAATCTGATTGCACGTCTGTGGAACTGTCCTGAACCGCAAACAACAGATGATCAATGTGGATTTGCCGGAGCCGGAACGGTCGGTTCCACGGAGGCCTGTCTGCTGGCGGGACTTGCACTGAAGTTTCGCTGGAGAAAATGGTATGCACAGCGCAAAGGTTTGAGTACAGATGCCGTATCCGGCCTGCGACCGAACCTGGTCATTTCGTCCTGTTATCAGGCGGTCTGGGAAAAACTGTTCAAATATATGGATGTCGAACCGCGTCTGATTCACCCTTCACAGCGAACTTTCACGGTTGACCCCAATCGTGTCCGGGACGCCATTGATGAACAAACCATGGGGATCGTGGGAATCATGGGAAATCACTATGGAGGCCATTACGATCCGATAGGGGACATCGATCAAATGGTCGGTGAAATTAATTCGGCCGAAGATTTTCAGATTGGAATCCATGTTGATGCGGCCTCCGGCGGTTTCATCGCCCCCTTTCAGAACACACTTCCAGCCTGGGATTTTCGACTTCCACACGTGCTGTCAATTTCCACAAGCGGACACAAGTATGGAGAATCCTGCTGTGGCACCGGCTGGGTAGTGTGGCGCGAACGTAAAGATCTCAGTGAACACGTTGCAACCTCAGTCACTTATCTCGGGGGACGGGCGGACTCTTACACACTTAATTTCTCTCGTCCCGCCAGTGGCGTTTATGTGCAGTACTACAAATTGCTGAGGTATGGCCAGACGGGCTACCAGCAGTGTTGCGACAACATGATGAGCAATGCCCGGTTTATTCGTGACGGACTGCAGGCACTGACTTATCAGGGTCGACCACGCTTTATTTTCCTTGATCACGGAGACACTGAATGCCTGCCTGTCGTCAGTGCAATGCTGAATCCGGAATGCCGTTTTTCCTATAATGACATTGATCTGCAGCATGTACTGTCCCAGTATCACTGGTACGTCAGTGGCTACAGAATGGCACTCAACCACCCGATCACCGAAGAAAACATTGCCCTGTTTCGGGATGCAACCCCGGATCAAACCATGTTCCGCATTGTGGTCAAAAACAATCTGACCCGCGACATGGCCGAAAATTTACTTGCCTCATTCAAACAGGCATTCGAGTTTCTGGACGCCGTTGACTTCTCTGCGCTGCATGATTTCGAGAGTAAAAACCTTCGCCCGCAAGATCGCAGCACAGTCAGTCGACACTGCTGAATCTGCAACGAAACCAGGCAATACAGACAGTTGGTCTCATGAATAAATGGGAACGCTTTTACGGAACACCAAGAAGTCGATTCTGCCAACAGACCCTGCTGGATTTTTCTGCCGGCGCGTTCCGAACCGAGAAGTGAATCGACATTCATATTTTCTGAAGCCCTCGCTGCCGAACAAAACCGATAAAATAAAGATCTACACATCAAAACCCTCAGCATCCTGTTTACGACAAATGGAGATGCGGTGAATTTCCATGTTCGCAAAATCAGATCTGCCACACCCGGTAAACGGCGTTCCGAACGACCCGTATTTAGCATTCGCAGTCTGGCAGGACAGTACATTCGCGGACAGCTGCCCCTGTGGGTAAGCGGTCCCGTGACACTGGGACTGGTCATTCTGATCGTGCTCATCATTTCACTCTGGCGCCGTCCTTTACCTGAGCGAAATGGAAACTTCCTCATCCTCAGGGGAAAGGTGTCTCGCGCAATCGTGACTGAAAAACATTCGGACAGGAAAAACCGGCTCACCGGTATTCCCTATCGACCGGGAATACCGTATCTGCCCCACCATCTGACTTTCAAATCCAGTAAACATCGGGTGGATATTTACGTCTTTCGGCAGGATACCGGTAATCCGACCTCCCTGATTGCTGATATGCTCAGGCTGACCGAACAACTGGAACAGGGCGTGATCCCGCAGAACACATTTGCCCGGGGCAGCGGAATGCGGGGAAGAATACCTTTGTATCACCGGCCCTGGGGCTGGACACAGATGCTGGTTCTGATTCACGCTGCTCACGGAGACACCACAGTTGAACTCAAAACCCACTATGCCCCCTGATGATCTTCGGTGAAACTCAGAAGCAAGTGCCGGTACTGACCGGCAACCTTCTTTGCCGGCAGGTTTGCTCAAACGTACTCGTTCTGAGTATTTCAGCGTCGACCGATATCGCTGAAGAAGCAGCGTTGGCGCACGATGCCGATCCCCAAACGGAACGGTAGTTCGCAACTCGTTCTCTGTTTCCGCTCCGGCTGATGAAGAGCCTGCGTTCGGTCAGCATCTAAAATTTACTCAGGCCGAATCTCAGAGCGACTGGTTCAGAACATCAAAGCAGGTCACCGGGATCGGTACCTGACGTTGCAGGAATTCAGCCAACTCCCACTCTGTCTCAGACAGCAAACGCTTTAATATAGTTGATTATTCGCTAATGGTCCGAAACACCTGTGTGGACGTCCTGTCGCACGCCGTCGATGAACATTTGGAAAACTGGCACCGGCTCCCCCTCTGTCCTGGTGCACCGGCTCCCCAAGTGCAGACCGACCCGGAAACCAATTATTTGATTCAGGGCATCAAACGCGACGACACAAACCTGCACCCAGCCACATCGTGGTTAAAAAGACCGCAGGAAGGACCACAGAATCATCGTAGGTCATATGGGAAACAATGGCTCCGCCCCAATAGGCGGAAGACATGTATAAACCAATCTTCCACAGCCGTGGATGCAGAAGCAGGACACCACACACCACGGCCGTGACACTGATCAGCGTCCGGTGTTGCTGGAGATTTGCTTTTTCAAGTCCCTCCAGCATGTCATCTGCCCCCACGTTCACAATTTTCAGTACACCGGCCAAAATCAGAACCACGCCCACCAAAACAAGAAGCGCACGACCAGTCTTCAGACTGGCCTGACCATCAAACAACCCGGACATGGCAGACCTTTCTCTACTTACTAAACCGATCTCTGTTGTGCTGTCGCAGGAGTCATCATGTTTCCGGGGTAACGGGCCGAGACCAATGGTCAGCAGACTGACAGACGACATGTCTGGAACACATCAGCGATTTTTCTTACTGATAATTTCCGGAACAGCTAAAAACATAACAGTTGAGCCCCTGACTGCACCATTTATTCTGTCCGTCATTATTTGTCTGACAATTGACAGCACAAACAACAAACCTGGCGATAGAGTCTTGATCCATATACAGGGGCCTTACACATCAACCTCAACCGAGTCTCCGGTGAACGGCAGCATCGTTCACTCCGCATTCTCAATGGAATACCGCCTCCGACATTTGCATCGACACGTTGATCGTCTGCAGACGATACGGATTGGTCACAAATGTGTTCGGCTGATACGGAACGTCGTCACAGCCCCAGTACCATGCGGTTTCATAGTGTCGAACAACGAGAGCTTCCGTTTCACTGCTCCACTCACCGCCGGGATAGGCAATGTGCTTTGGCTGAATCCCCAAACGGCGGGATATTGCCTGTGCTTTATAAGACGAGCGTTGAAACATGCATTTTCTTAGACACACTTTCTCAACCGCCGTCAAGAGTCTGTCCGGACTCGGCGTCCTCGCAACACGCAAAACTCTTTCGGGAACCAAAGATCATGTGTGAAGTGATTTGAATCACGAGGACTCTGTACCCGATCAAAATTCAGCATGCTGCCGGCACATTCGATTACGCATCCGATCAAACAGCCGGCCACGGGAGTCAGTCTGCGGGTATTGAGGTGAACGGCCTCATTCAACACATAACAATCGCCCCAAGTTGTAGTGGGTTTTGCTCACACGTCACACAGTCTCCAGGCGACATCACGGCAGATAACCGCTTGAGTCACGACCTGATCCTGCTGTGCTTATGGCAGGCGACCGAAAAATCTGATTTTATCAATTGGAATTGCAATCCGGACCGTGTGGCCTGAGACACTGCTGAAGGCTGTATAAAAATCCAAATTTGTGACAACGGTGAGCTCTCAGAACATTCATCCGAGCTACGTTCGAGTTGCGTTTGCTCTGGTTTTTGGTCTACTATTATAAATAAATGTCAGAACAGTTTTCGGACAACATTGAGACAGCGCCCATTGTTTTCGCTTCAAAGTAATCCAGTGCGTCTGTGTGACTCGATCAATCGACGTGAGTTAATGCGTGTTGGTGGTCTGAGTACACTTGGGCTCACCATGCACGACATGCTCCAGGTGCGTTCAGCGCAGGCTGGTGTGGCAGCCAGACACAGCAAGTCCTTCGGCCGCGCCAAGCGGTGTATTTTTCTGTATATGTGGGGCGGTCCGCCGCATATCGATACATTCGATCCAAAACCGGAAGCTCCGGTCGGCATTCGCGGTGAGTTTTCCCCGATCGAGACCAATGTTCCCGGTGTTTATGTATCAGATCACTTACCGTGGCTCGCTGAGCATGCCGATAAGTACGCCATTGTGCGGTCGGTGAATCATGCAGATTCCGATCATATTTCAGCCAGTCACGACCTGTTAACCGGAAACACCTATCCCCGAGTATCAAATTTTATTACGGCACGACGCACTGATCACCCTCACATTGGTGCCGTACTTGCAAAACTAAAGCCACAGGCTCGCGATCTGCCGCCTTATGTACAGTTACCATGCCTGTTGAAGAGCAATTCCGGAAAAGTCATCACTGGTCAGTACGGTGGTTTTCTTGGTAAACGATATGACCCGTTTATCATCGATGCCGTCCCGAACAAGGAACCGACAGAAGATCCGGAATTCACTCAATTCGTACCCAGGTCAATGCAGTTCGAAGACGGTCACACGTCGGTGCGTCTTGATGGTGTGCGGAACCTGGTGGAAACACTGGACAGCCGGGCTCGTGAACTCGGCCAAAGTCTGGCAGCACGTGAACTGGACAGTCTGAAGCAGCAGGCATTTTCGCTTCTCTGTTCTGAGCGAGTCCGAAACGCATTTGATCTGTCGGCAGAAGAGCCTCAACTGCGTGATCGTTACGGACAGCATACATTTGGACAGGAAGTGTTGTTTGCGCGTCGTCTGGTTGAGGTCGGTGTACCGCTTGTCACCGTGTACTGGCGTAACGGACCGCCGAGGACCGATATCGGCTGGGACAATCACATCAACAATTTTCCGAACCTGAAAAACTGGCAGCTGCCACCGGTGGACCGCGCGTTTTCGGCATTGCTGGAAGATCTTTCGCAACGCGGCCTGCTTGACGAAACACTCGTTGTCTGGATGGGAGAATTCGGCCGCAGCCCAAGGATTGACTCCAGAGGCGGTCGCAATCACTGGCCGCGAGTCTTCTCGGTTGTAATGGCCGGGGGTGGAATTCGTGGCGGCCAGGTCTACGGTGCGAGTGATGAGATCGGAGCCTATCCAAAAGACTATCCGGTCTCACCGCATGACATCGGTGCAACGATCTTTCATTTACTGGGAATTGACACGAATCAGATGCTGCGAGATGCCTCCGGTCGGCCGCATTATGTGTGTCACGGAGACGCGATATCCGGGTTAATTTAGAGCTCACATCGGTCCCCATGGTTCTGCCTAGTTGAGCAGGACGACATCAGTCTGTTTCGGACTGGTTTGTATGCGTGTTTACTTTTGACGACTACGGCGATGAGCGAAATTCAAGCGACAGCCGAACTTAGAGGGCACACCAACTGGGTGTACGATGCCGCGTTTTCTCCGGACGGCAAAACACTGGCAACAGGTGGCTGGGACCACACGGTAAGACTGTGGGATACGGCGGAACGTCAGCAGCTTGCCGTGCTTCGCGGACACCAAACGGAAGTGTACGGCGTTGCCTTCTCGCCGGATGGATCCAGGCTCGCTTCCTGCAGTGCCAACAACAACAGCGTGGTTCGACTGTGGCACGTTCCGGACAGAAAGCCACTGAAGGTCTTTTCCGGTCACTCCAATGTCGTTCATGATGTTACGTTCTCACCGGATGGAACCCGGATTGCTTCGTGCAGTTATGACAAAACCGTTCGAGTGTGGGATGTTGCCGCCGGTACACAGAAGTATCTTCTGCCCGGTCAGTCGCAGGTGGTGTACTCAGTTGCCTACTCCACTGATGGCACACAACTTGGCGCAGCGACCGCTGACACGGCGGTTCGGACGTGGAATCCGGACGGACAGCTTCAGGTCGAGTGCAAACCGATAATGAAGTGGGCCCACAAGCTCGCGTTTTCTCCCGATCTTTCCCTTGCAGCTGCGGGTTACGGTTTTCGCCAACCGGATCAGCGCCGCCCTTACGGGGTGATCAAAGTGTGGAAAATCGCAAATGGCGAGGAGGTCCATACGTTTCAAGGGCATCGGAACTGGGTCTACTCAGTCGCCTTCTCACCGGACGGAACAAAACTGGTGTCCGGTGGCTGGGACGGAACACTGAAACTCTGGGATCTGGACAACGGAAAAGAGCTGGCAACAATGGTCGGTCATCAGGACATCGTGCAGGCACTGGCGTTTGCCCCCGATGGCCAAACGCTGGCATCAGCCGGACATGACCAGCGAATTCTTCTGTGGAATCTTAGCCGGCTGGTTTGATTGAGTGCGCTGAGTTTTCGCCTGAATCAGCGGGACTGAGCACGGCTGACAGCCTGCCGATTTCTACTGGATGTCACCCCACCCCTGCAGAGTGTCCGTCACTCCGCCGTCCGTTGCTAACCAGTCTGCACATCGGAATCCGGATGGCAATCGGACTGAATCTGCCACAAATAACAACGGAAGTGTCCAGCCTGAAATCAAAACGGCCGTGCAGGACCACAACTCCGCAGAGCAGGTTCAAACAGCATGTATGGGGGCGACCGCCGCCTGACGGCGTAACGGACACACCCATTTAGCCTCCTGGCCGGGATATGCCACTCCATAACAAACAGGCCTGCGGAAGTTGCCTGCAGCACAGTCCCTCCAGACACCAGGGTCTGACCTGCAGTTCAATCTGAAACAAAGACCCCGGCCTGATGGACATGCAAACTCTGAGGGCATCGGGTTGATGACATCATCACCCGGTGACCCAGGTCTGATTTACTACGTGATGTGTGCCCCTCGGGTTTCCACATAAACAGCGTACAGCGATGAGCTCCCGGTCATGAACAGACGATTGCGTTTGGTTCCTCCAAAGCAAACGTTGGAACAGATCTCAGGAAGAAGGATTTGGCCAATTCGCTGGCCTCCCTCCGGTTCAAATACATGTACGCCATCGTAGCCGTCACCAACCCAGCCGGCACTTGCCCAGACATTGCCGTCTTCGTCCGCCCGAATCCCATCGGCGAAGCCACCCTTCATTTCACCGTTCATATCCAGCATCATTGAGGCGAACTCACGACCATTCGACAGCTTTGTGTCGTTCTCAACGATGTCCCACACTTTGATGTTGTGCGGAGCGTCCTTGTAGTGAGAAGCACCGGTTTCGGCCACGTACAGTTTTTTATAATCGGGTGAGAAGCACAGTCCGTTGGGTTTGAAGATATCATCAGCAACCTGGAACACCCTGCCGGTGCTGGAATCAATTCGATAGATCGCTTCCTTTTGATAGGGCTGTGGTGATCCCGTGCTGGCGCGTCGCCCTTCGTAATTCATCAGGCCGCCGTATCCGGGATCCGTGAACCAGATGTCACCGTTTGGATGCACGGCACCGTCATTCGGTCCGTTGAACGACTTGCCGTTATACTTGTTCGCCAGCACGGTCCGTGAACCGTCGTATTCGTAGCGTGCGACACTGCGAGTCAGATGCTCAAACGAAACCTGTCGACCCCGAAAGTCAAACGTGTTGCCGTTGCTGTTGTTGGATGGATGACGCATGATTGATACGTGGCCATCGTCTTCAATCCAGCGGTACTGAACATTATTTGGAATGTCACTCCACACCAGATAGCGGCCGGAACCATTCCAGGCCGGGCCTTCCGCCCACAGCATTTTCTTGCTGTGAAACAGACGCAGGATTGGTGAATTTCCAAGTTTGTACCGGGCGAACCGGTCATCCAGTACGACTACATCGGGTTCCGGATATCGTACCGGCACCGCATTCGGACCGTATTCCCTGCCCAGCGCAACCGATGCCGCAGTAGCTACCGTCGCTGTGAGAAATGAACGGCGCCCCAGTTGAGTATTCGAAAGGCCGTCGACTGGCTGATCGTCCGATGCGAAATTAGTCATGCTGTTCCTCTCAGAGTGAAGCTGGTTGAATTGGGGACTCAAATATCCGGTTTGACATGCCCCACAAAGTAGGCGAGTGAAATCCGGAATGCAATCGTTGGTTTGTCAGTAGAGCCGTAGAATTCGATGCGGATAATAGCCGGCGCATCGATCAAACGGTGAACAACCCTATCAGCACGCGGGTAGCAAACAACCTGTCGAATGATGTTGGCAGAAAGAACGTGTCTGCTCTGGACGGTATGGTCCGCCAGAATCATTATGTTGTCGCTGTCGCATTCGGTCAAATCAGTAGAAACACGACGGTATCCGGCGGACACCATTCACATGTTTCTGAAGTACCGGACCCGGCACGTTCCTTCAAAAACACGAACAATACGAAGCGATTAAGATCAACAACCGGGATCACCGGGGCGGAGAATTTTTTTTTCGTTCGAGGTCAACCCGGCCGCCGGCTCCGGATGGATCTGTTCGCCAGTCACGACTGCCGATGAATGCGACGGAAACAGACGATCACGAACCTGCAGGATCGGATTTTCGATCAGCCGATTGAGCAGCCAGCCAAACACACACGCACCAATCACGGCATTGAACAGATACAAGCAGAAGCTTTCAAAACCAAAAAGTTTCGAAAGCAACGGGTACCCCCAGGTCGCGACCGGCATATGCCACAAATAGATTGAGTAGCTTGCGGCGCCAAGTTCGGCAACAACACGAACCGCGACCGAATCGGATGTCTTCAGGCGGACGGCTGCGATCAGTAAGAATCCACCCGCCAGATAAAAAAGAATGACACCGGCAATGGAAATCATTTTGTTGGTTTCAAGCTGAAATACAAAGGCCGGTGAGAGCAACGCCAGCCCGATGAGGATCAGCACACAGGACGGAATACGAACGGTGCGATTCTCTAAATCGTGGAAATGCCAGAGATACGACAGCAAAACACCAAACATAAGGGAATCGATACGAATGTGGGTGCCATACAGGTATGTGCTGTGCGAGTACTGCGGAAAAAAAATGAGATTGACCAGACGAAGTGCAAAACAGGAGGCTGCGACCACCGCAAACATTGCGGGTACGTAACGAAAGGGTTTCCTCGGATTGACCGCCAGCAGATAAGTCACCAGGACCGCTAACCCGATGTAGAAGTGTTCCTCCACCGCTAACGACCACGTGTGGTTCCACATACCCCCCAGGTAGTTCTGCAAAAAAAACAGCTCACCAAGAATCTGGCTGGTTTGCGGCTGTTGATCTAAGCATTGCGTCATCACCAGTGTGAACGTCAGGAACAACCAGAATGCCGGGTAGATTTTGAATCCTCTGCGTATCAGGAACCGCCTGATGTTCACCGAACCCTGGCGTCGGTACTCTCCGAACAACAGCGAAGAAACAAGAAACCCGCTCAGCACAAAGAAAATGTCGACACCGGTCCAGCCGCCTCGAACGAGTCCTTTAAGTACCAGGGAACTGGATTCGGACAACCGGAGATGTCGGCCAATCACCAGCAGAACTGCGAACATTCTTAGAAGGTCAAGTCCGGTATTTCGCATTCACTTATTCCGGCGGTCCGCAGACGCGTTCAGCCCCGCCGTCGCCGGTCACTTTGGAAAACAGCAGGTGAACAGATTGATGTTCTGACAGAATGTTGATTGACACGGTTGTGTTTTGCCAGGCAATTGAATTGTTTTCGAATTGATTTGCTGTTGTTGTGCTCGACCGGGTTATGAAAGGGCTTCCACGGAATTGCCGAAGCGGATCAGTGCCTTTCCGGTCGCCAAACTACGGACTTAACACACAGTGGCCTCAGCGGTGCTCCACTGGTCTGACTTCTTTCCCAATGGCTGCACTCAACGGTATTGTCTACGATGCCGGAAATTAAAGTCGCATCGATTCCGGCAGGAATAATCCAGCTCAACCAACACCAGGTTATCTGTCAGAAAGAGACCAGGTTATGGCAGGCCCTCGTGTCTCAACCATCGTCGATGGAATACTGCTCCTGTTACCATCTCTGGTAATATGGTTTGTGTTTGCCGATCTGAACGGCTGGCCTCAAAACGATGACCCTTACTATGCCAGGCCGGTTCAGTGGCTGATTGAGGACGGTCAATTTCAGATGGCTCTGCAGAACGGAGTGTTGGCAGCCAGCATCGTTTCTCATGTCGCAGCAGGCGCCTGCAGTTCTCTGGTTTTTGGTTTCTCGTACCGCAGTTTATTTCTGGCCTGCATTATCCAGCAGTGGATCGGATCCATGTCGGTCTACGGGACTGGACGTCTTTCCGGAATTGGTCGATGGGGATCTTTGCTCGCCGGATTTGGTTTTGCCCTGCAACCGCTCGTGTTCGGCAATAGTTTCACGTTTATGACGGACACCCCTGCAGCGTCCTGGGTGGCGCTCGCATGCCTGGCATCGACACTGGCTTTCACGAAACAAAAAATGTCGATGTTGCTGCTTTGTTCGCTGGCAGTGGCGTGGGGCTTTTGGATTCGACAGACAAACCTGCTGGTTCTGGGAGCGCCTCTGGCAACTCTGGTATTGCTGAAGTTGCAACGATGGCAATCGTTTCCGCTGATCACTGTCTCGCTGCTGCTGCTGATTCCTGCGGGCCTGTCATTTGGACTTCTGGAGAGCGGCTGGATCGTCCAAACAACGAGTGACCGTATGCCTGCCGTGATACCTGACCTGGAAGGAATCAGCCGTCTCAAACAATTGACCGTTTCGGTTTATGCAATGTGTTTGAATATCGGTCTGTTCGGGCTGCCGATCAGTGTGATGTTACTCGACGGTGCACTTCGCTGTCGTGCCAGGCTTCCTGCCGGTCAGCGGCGAATTTGTGATATGGCGGCCGTAGTCTTCATGTGCCTGGTGGCCGTTCCGTTTGTGATTTCCGGAGGAGGTGCCTGCCTGACAAATTCGACCGGATTTTATATTCAGAACGGACATGCCGGACCTGTTTTCCTCGCGGACATGGACGAACCGGGACGATGGGGACAACTCGGCGGCGTGGAATGGCCATTACTGGTCTGGCAGATTCTTACGGTCGTGATGATCGCCATCGACGGCTTAATGATCTGGTGGGTCATGTGGCTGGTCACGACCTGGACGGGTTGCGGTGGTCTGCAAAAGGAGAGACCTGAATCTGACCAATCTGAAAGCGACTTGAGTAACGGTGGAGCAGTTGCAGATAGGGCGAAACTCCCGTTATCCAACGACAGCAGGATGGAACTGATTTCAGTGGCAGTGGGGCTGTTTGCCATGTCTGCAGTCTCTTTGGTGATCCTGCTTGCTCTGATCGATCCTATTCTGGATCGATATCTGCTGGTGATTCTGGCTCCCCTGCTTATGGGGATGGTCATTACACTCAAACTCAGCGACTGGCGACCCACGGCAATTTCGGTTTCGGGATCCGTCGCACTTTTACTGGTACTGTATGCGTTTAATGTTGTCTACGTTCATGATTTGCTGACCTGGAACAATCTGAGATGGCAACAGGTACAAACCTGGTTAGATTCCGGTCTGCAGCCGTCTGAATTCGATGGTGGTCGCGATGTCAATGCATGGCTGCGACTGGCAGAAGATCCGCATTCCCATAATCGGCCTGGCGATACATCGAACTGGTGGAACGGTTCAGCACAGCGGTGTATTACCGTCGGACCGAGACCTGGGTGGAACGATACCGACAGATTAACCTGGCATTCCTGGGCGACCGGTCGTGAACATTATCTGTCTGTTCTGACAAAACAACAGGAATAGACCACGCGTATGTGGCTGGTCAAAGATGCGGTTTACTCGTCAACAGATGGCGGGTTGACATTTTCTTCGACTTCTTCCGCCAACCGTCGTGCGACGAGCAGGATGGAACTTCCAAAAGGAACTGGCAGTCGTCCGAGCAGTCGCTGTTCGATGACACTGAACAGGTGACAGACCCAGTTGACTGGTCTGGAAGGGACTCGAGGCGGCTGAGCATCACCGGAACGGAGCGATTCCTTCAACCGTATCAACAGCTTGACTGGAAACGTCCAGTGGAAGAAATACCGGCTCGATTCAACGACGAATCCGTGGTCACTTACAAGCTGCTTAAGGCGTCCGATCCGGTAACGCGTCTGATGATGGTTGATTTCGTCGTGTCTCGTCCAGAGGCAATTGAAAGCAGGAACAGTCACGATCAGTTTTCCACCGCCCCGCAGCAGTTTGCGGGCCTGCTGCAGTGACACACTCGGCTGATTCATGTGCTCCAGCACATCCAGCATCAGAATCCAGTCCAGTGGTTTTTCGGTGGAAAACGCAGAGTCCAGCAATCCAATATGAATCCGTTCGGAATGAGGTCCCTGAGGATCGACCAAATCCCGGTCCGGCTCAATCCCGCTCACTCTGCCAAAGCGCGCCAGCTGATCAAAAAAGAGACCATCCCCGCATCCGACATCAAGAATCTGTCGCTCAGAATCCAAAGGCTGATCGTGGCTGATTTGATCCAGCGTTCGCAGAATCAGTGATTCGCGACATCGCCACCACCAGTGTCGCTGGTGGAGCTCCCGGTATTGTTCTGCGTATTGTCGATCCATGATGATGTTGCTTTGCAGATCTGTTTGACAACGTACGACGGCCGACCTTTAACTTCTTCATAGATGCGACCGATGTATTCTCCGACAACTCCCAGGAAAATCAGCTGAATCCCGGCGAAGAAGGCGATGGAAACAATCAGAGCAGTGAAGCCCGGCGGGGGCTGGGCAGCGGCGGAAAACGCCAGTCTGGCATACACCGAGTAGGTCACAAAACACATAGAAAACAGGATCGACAGCATCCCCAGCATGGTCGCCAGTCTCAGTGGCACCAGAGAAAACGAGAAAATTCCGTCAAAGGCCAGATTAAACAGTCGTCGGACAGAATACTTCGACTTTCCTGTGCTTCGCTGTTCGCGTTCGACCGGGACTCCGACCTGGGAAAATCCAAACCAGGCACGCAATCCCCGCAGATACCGGCTTCTCTCCGGTGCCTGGTTAATTAAGTCAACCACCCTGCGAGACATCAAAGAAAAATCACCGCTGTCACGAGGCAGCGCAGGAAACGAAATTCTCTGAATGAGCCAGTAAAAAATGCTGTAGCAGGCTCGAAACATGAGGCCTTCCTTGCGCCGGATGCGTATCGCATACACAACCTCGTAACCCTCTGCATATTTTTCAAGCAATTCAGGGATTCGCTCCGGTGGATCCTGCAGGTCACCGTCCATCATCACCACGACATCTCCACTCACATGTCTGAGCGCCGCACAGTAGGCTGCCTGCTGACCAAAGTTGCGGGAAAGAGAAATCGCAGTGATACGAGAGTCTTCCATTGCAGCCTCGGCGATTCTGCTGAAAGTCGCATCAGTGCTGCCGTCGTCCACAAACAAAATCTCATGAGGTCCGCCAGATAACGTGTCCAGCACACTGCGCGTTCGCTGAAGAAGCTCGGCAATCACCAATTCCTCATTGTACAGCGGAATCGCAATCGAAATTCTTGGCGTTTCAGGCATCTTTTCGGCGTCCCTTGAAGTAGACCAGATTCCAAAGTGTCACGCCGAAACAGCCAACCGGAAACGCTTCCAGTGTGTGAGTTTCAAAATGGGACGAAAATATTTCGGTCCACCGTTCAAGTGGACGAGGATAATCGCCACGGTCGTTTTGCGCCAGCCAGCGACTGATTGAGGCACGTTTTGGCAGCACCAGGTCAATAATATGGATGTAGCCGTCGTCACTTAACAGAGAACTCATGTTTGCGAGGATGCTCGCAGTATTGTCATCATCAATATGGTGCAAAAAACTGTTCAGCAGGATGCAGTCATAGGTTGCGCCGGTTGGGGACTTGTAGCGGCGCACGTCAGCCACTTCGAATCGACCTTTGTAGCGATCACGCGCCATTTCGATATAGCGATCGTTGAGATCTAACCCCAGGTAATCGGTGTGAGAGAAAAGCGAGCTGTTTGTTCCCGGTCCACAGCCAACGTCGAGTACACGTCGCATTTGGTCTAAAGCATTGTATTTCTTCAGTAGTCGCAACTTCTTATCGGAAAAAGGTGACTGCCAAAGCCGATAGACCGCCGGGTGGTCGAGAATGTTTGTGATCTGGAACATTCGAGTGAATTTGTCCAATGATGGTTTGTGATGGGAAAGTCGAAAGAAACTGTCCCGCATGACTTTGGTTGTTGAATCTCTACCGATCGTCCCGGCCCGGACTGCTCCGGAGACATCGTTCGGGGTAAGTCAAAGCACCTGAGGTCACGGTCCCCGCTGCATTCCGCCGTAATTCCGTGTGAACAGATCCGGAAGAACGATGCAAAGCAAGCCACGTTAACCTCAACAGACACATCAAACCACGATGCACATTTTGCCAGCCCCAGTCAAGCCGGTGATACCCGTCCGGCTGTCACCTCACCGGCAATGTCCCGTGTGATTCGTATTCCGGTCCTGAATCGCACGTTCGGTGAAATCCAGTCGCTGAAAGACCGATGCGGCAAACCATCACCGATACCGATACTTCTCATGTTCTCACAAATGTTTGATGAGAACCTGTATCCGTTCGGGCCGCTGATTGACTTCGTATTGGAAAAGCCCGTCGGTTGTCACGCACATTGAACAACAGGGGGCCACTTTTACGAGTCGTTCTGTTGTCTTCGATCAACGGTGTTCCGGCAGTGTTGAGAATCGTGTCCTGAATCGCCCGCTCGGCGTCCATCAGTTGGAATCATTTTTTCGCTGACGCGTTCTGTCATAATAGTAGAAAAATCGCGGCATGGAGCGACTCATCATTCCCATACTCTTGAAGTTTCGGCCCTCACCATGTCGTTCCAGGTCGGCACAGGACCGAGCGTACACTTTCAGTGTGTCGTCAATGATCTGACTGTAACGTTCGTCGCTGCGACCCAGATGTCGCGCGTAAACCATTCCCGGAAGTATCATGGGGATGGTGCGTCCGTCATTGTAGGAATCCCAGAAACGATCCCACTGTTTGTAGCGGATATTCCTGACCTCCGGGTTCCACATCTCATCGGAAAGCCAGTAGCTGTTTCTGATGAGTGCCCGTCGGACATCCGGGTCATCTGTCTTTTCGTGGTAGCGCATCAACGCTTCCGTCAGCACACCGACCATGAATGGCGCCCCGCCTGTCGGAAAATCACTGTGTGCCAGTGATCGCGGCCAGTGTCCCCGCTGCTCATCCTGTGACACAACCAAACCCGCGACAAGTGCCTGAATTGATTCGGTGTACTGCGGATCACCGGTAATATCTTCCAGGAACATCAGCGACATCAGTGTCCAGCCGAGATGTCGCTCAGTGGTAGGAATCACATGAGGTTTTGCAGACAGCTGCGGACTAATCTCCCGGACAAACTCAAGCAGCGGCACCCCCATCTCGCGTGCCACTTCCAGGCTGCGTCGATCACCGGTCAGCAGATACTCCAGCAACATACCTTCGACCCACTGGTGATCTGTCCCGTAGATGCTGCCCTCAACATGATAATCCGTATGACGAATCGATTTGCCCGACATGTCACCGAAGTGCAAAGTATCAACATCCCGAAAATGCTTTGCAAACGCCACTCCTTCCTCAAAGAACCGCACATCTCCCGTGCGAAGAAAATGGAAAAGCATCGCATAAGAAATCCCGAACTCGTTGTTGCGGCGGAATGCGCTGTCCGCGGAACCTCGCCCGTCACCATAGTCCCAAAACCCGAATTCATTGATCCGGAATTTTCGTTTCTGCAGATGACTCATGTGCGCGGTTACGTACCCGTGATAAGTTCCCTGCGGCAATGGGTAATCACCCAAAATATATCTGCCGAGAACTCCGGAATCACGATAATACTCAGGCCCGGCAAAACCGTGCAGATCGGTCTGTCCCAGTTCAGCAGCCGACCAGTCGGCAGATGCTGAGCCGGCGACCCGGATGGTAAACTCACCACAGGCCGCGCGACCAACCCGATACAGCGGCGGACCGTCCTCTGCTTCAGGTGGATAAAACCACAGTTGAGCGGCATCCGCCTTCACTGTCAGCTCAGACGGATATCGCTGCCAGAAATCGTGGATCGCCAGTCCCAGACATTTCGAGTCACCGCTCAGTCGCAGACCACCATGGTACCGTGCCTGGACCGTTCGACCGTCCGGTCCGCTACCGTCAAAGACAGCCGTTTCGGGGCCGGTCTGCCGAACCCGCACACACCGTTCCGCCTGTGCGGCGTTGCCGGCTGAGTTCGACAGTGCCGGTTCCATTTCACCCAGCTGGACATCACGAAAGCCTGTGGCCAGACCAAGCTGAACTCCAAATCCATGAAACCCACCGACCTGATGGTTGATGGTAGTATAGCTGGTTGCAACCTGTCCGTTAGAGAACACAGAAACCCGCGAAACAAAACTGGACGATCTGTCCTCATCTGCGGTAATTGTTCCCCGACTAAGAACCACCGTACGTACGGGGCCCTGCTCTTCGATTTGAACATCCTCCAGCCGAACTGCAGCCGGGTCCACAGGTTCTCCCAGCAACAGCAACTGCGATCCACTGTCAACAAATTCGAGGTCTTGCTCCCTTTTCCGAAGCAAAACAGATTCAGGCAGGCCGAGCCGGTTTGTCGTGACGGAAAAACCGGGATAATCGACCCGGAACCCGTCATCCAGCCGCTGA
Organism: Fuerstiella sp.; assembly: GCA_022447225.1. Lineage (NCBI taxonomy): Bacteria > Pseudomonadati > Planctomycetota > Planctomycetia > Planctomycetales > Planctomycetaceae > Fuerstiella > Fuerstiella sp. The sequence continues at coordinate 547,800 of JAKVAZ010000006.1, forward strand.
ATTTCCGGAAGCTCCGTCTGCGTAGGTGAGTCGGACCTGACCAGTTGAAATTCAAAACTGCCTCCTGCGGTCAATTCCGGAACAACAACGGTCATCAGGCCCCACTTCACTGATCCGTCGTCCCATCGGGTCAGTACATCGAACTGACATTCGACAGCGTCTCCGGAACTGCTCTGCGCCACAACAGCCGCTACGTGCCCGAGGCTCCCTCTGGGAAACGGCAACCCCGAACAGACAGCCACGTTCGATCGATTCAAGTCATGAGTTTCACGAATGGTCAGCGTTGCCAGTGACTCCTCATGTTCAGCAGCCGTCAAATCAGTCAGAGGACCAGGTATCAGCCCGGCCGCCACACAGATACCCACTGCAATCGCGACCACGGGCTGACGAATTCGGCATTTCACGGCGACCTCATTGATGAATCCAAAGCACGTCGTCACCCTGGTCTCTCACACATTGCAGGTGGATTGTCCATACGCCAGATCGCGGAGTACCTGACGCAAGACGGCCCGAACGACTCACAGGCAGAACCGACAGACACACAGCGCGTTACCGGCGATAACGACGGAGATGATGTTTCTGATAGTGATCCAGCATGGCATCGCCGAAGTCATTGTCGAAGTCACGATAAACACAATGAACGTGATTAGCATCATCCTGTGTATTGTCATACTCAATCAGGAACGTCGGGCCCTGAATGAGATAGTGGTGTGGCTGTCCGGGTTCCAGACTCCCGCCCCAGACGAAGTGGATATTTTCCACTCCGGCCCGGTCAATACGGGCCAGATCCTGATCCACCAGAGACCTGCGGATACGACCAATGTGTTCTCGCACGAGTTTCATGAGTATTTGACGCTGCGACTTCGTCATGTCCGACGCAGCAACACCGTGCGGATCTGCTCGGCGAATTCTGCGCAGATTGCCTGTTGTCAGTCCCCCCACTGTCTCGGTCAGAAAGTCGGGAATGTCTGCAAAACCGTTTGTGCGCTGTTTCGCATCGAACGATTTCGCCAAAGCACGCCCCAGTTCCGTTTCGTTTTTCAGTACCTGAAGCCCCTGACGCGGGCCATCCGGGACAATTGCAGGAATCACACCAAAGAACGAGGGGGTGACTGAGATCCAGCGTCCCTCAACAACCGTAACGTTCAGCGACAGATGAAATCCTTCCACACGGAATCCCCACGTTCCATGTGCGGATGGAGAACCAAAAATCGTGAAATAATACTGATTCGAATCCCGGTACTGATTGGGCATGTCGTCGTTATCACGCAGATAGTCTCCCAGACTCATAATGGTGAACGCCTTTTGGCTGCCGACATGACTGAGTGTGGCATTCATCAATGCATAGGCGAGTTGCCGCTGGCCGTCTTTGAGGTCCTTCAACGATAAACCGCGACGAGAAATCGGAAAGAAATGGAAGTTTCCGCGTTCGGCATCCTGAAACAGGTACTTCGCTTTCATGCCCGGATCAAGTGCATCCATAAACCGTTGCGCAGCCACTGCGAGTTCCCGAGCCGTCTCCGGAGAGTCAATCGCACCCGACGGCGGTTCGGTCGATTCCTCTGCATGAGCTATCAAAAGCAGTCCGGCAGCACCAATGATCAGGATCTGCGGGAAAAAATCAGTTAACTTCAACTTCATGGTGACCTCTTTTAAAGCCTGTTGTATTGACTGGAAACAACACCGCCCGCAAACAACTCGGTCAATGATCAACGTCCCGGAGACAACCCCGAAAGGATCACGACAATTGTCCGACGGCTAAATTGAGTTGGATTGAATGCCCCTGAACTCGGTCCGGGATCATTGTGTTTGCGATGCCCCGGTGCACTCATAGTAAACAAGACGCCTGCAGAGAAGAAAGCAACTCAGGTCTCTCAGATCGCCAAATGGATTCCGTTACCCTTTCGAGGGTTTTGAGCGGTGCACATCGGACCATCAGCAACCGATCCGATCTCCTCCGGCCGACGTCGGATAAACCACTACGTCACTGAACCAGGTCACTGAATGCTCGCGGTTCAAATCCTGCTGACTGTGGTACGTCTTTTGTGATCACCGACCACGTGGCCCCGGATTCCCGAAAGGCCGTAAAGTCGAGCGACTGATAGCTCACCGCACAATGCGGGGTTGCAACCGGCTGACCGCCCTGATTCCAGGACTGCATAACGGCATCCACCGCACCGGTGGTCAACAGTGTGCGTTCCGCCGGATACGATTCGTTGCCCGTGGTGAATGTGTACTGGATCGCCTGCGACAGTGCCTTGAACAGACAGCGGTTGCCCCACGGCCCGTTGAACAATGCGGTTGCCCGGGGTTTTGTTTCACCGCGCAGCCGGCACGGCAGCAGTAGCAGCTGTCATCAGAAATTCCCGACGGCGAGATTTTCCCGTCATAGCAGCATCCCCTGACTGGTGACGATTTCACGACAGACGACCATGGCGTTCCCAAGATGTCATTTTCCGAATGTCGCAGCAAAAACGTTTCCGTGTCATCACGGAAACCGGGGTTGTCTCTCATATCGTCGGACAACTGACGCAATCCTGTGGTGTGGCTCAGTTGAACCGCTCCTGCAGAGGCGCACAGGAATCGGGACAGATCTTAGCAGTGCCCGGCATGAGCGTGCACTCTGCGATTTGGATTCTGGTACAGTGGATGCCGATGAATGAGGAACAATGGAGACCGTCTGCGGGATTCCGGTTGACCGGATCCGTGGCTCAGGCTCGCACAGCGGCGCGCGTGCAGACTGATGATTTCCAGTTCGCGTCTAAGCACGATTTCCGGTGAAATACGAATACGACTCCAACTATCCAACCGTTGACTCTTTGCGGGTTCAAGCCCAAAGGCGGGTGCCTCGATTTGCCTTTGAATACCTGGACGGCGGTTGCAATGAAGACGTTAACGTGCACAGAAACACGACCGATCTTCGTGAAGTACAGCTGGAACCGTACTATTTACGTGATCATTCCGGAATCGACCTGAAAACCGAACTTTTCGGCCACGTCTATGATGCACCGTTTGGGATTGCCCCCATGGGGCTGCAGGGACTCATCTGGCCGCAGGCTGCCGAGATTCTGGCTAAAGCAGCAGCAATGCACAATGTCCCGTTCATACTGAGTACGGCGGGGACCAGCAGTATCGAGACGGTTGCCGAAATCACAAACGGTCACGCCTGGTTTCAGCTCTATCATCCAACAGAAAACAGTCTGCGAGACAAAATTATTGTCAGATGCGACAAAGCAGGTTGTCCGGTACTGGTTGTGGTGTGCGACGTCCCCACAGTCGGGTTTCGACCTCGAGATATTCGAAACGGACTGGCCATGCCGCCCAAAATGACTGTGCGCAATATGCTGCAGATTGCGACGAAACCCGGCTGGGCCGTGCGAACCCTGCTTCACGGACGTCCCAATTTCGAAGTCCTGAAACCATACATGCCGGAAAACCTGAACCTGGCAAACCTTGGACGTTTTATGAAACATTCGTTCGTTGGCAGAGTCAACGCAGACAAAATTGGACCAATCCGGGATCTGTGGAAGGGCAAGCTTGTCCTGAAAGGCGTCGCCAGCGAAGAGGACACCGAGTCAGCAATCAATCTTGGAGTGGACGGAATTATTGTTTCGAACCATGGTGGCCGGCAGCTTGATCCGGCTGAATCGTCCATCAATTCCCTCAAAAGACTCGCCAAACAGTATGGTGACCGGGTGGTTGTCATGATGGACAGCGGCATCAGGTCGGGACCGGACATCGCCAGAACGCTGGCATGCGGAGCTCGGTTTACGTTCCTCGGACGGCCGTTTATGTACGGTGTCGGTGCCCTGGGAAATTCAGGCGGGGATCACACCATTACCATCCTCAAGGCGCAACTGGAGCAGTTGATGGAACAGATCTGCTGCCCTAGCACAGAAAATTTCCCCGATCATTTAATTCCCAGCCGCCCTGCTGACTGATGTCAGGCTGCGGCCGGAATTTCAGATCGGGGCATCGTCAGTCGTCCGGACAGAATGGCGATGATTGTCGCCGTAATTGCAGCTAGCCCCGAGCCCGGACGAGTTCCTGCTCTGTATATGCCTGGCTGGCCGCATTGAGCTCTGCCAGCAGCTCGTCAGGGATCTCAAGATGAGTCCCGCCAATGTTGTCCACGACATGTTCGGGACTTTCTGCTCCCCCCAAAACGGTGGTCACCGCCGGATGCGAAAGACTCCATGCAATCAACAGCCTCGGTCGTGTCGTCCCAAGCTGGCCGGCAATCTTATCAAGGACTCCAATCAAAAATCCGTACCGGGCATTCTCACTGCGACCAGGAGAGAGCCGTCCACAGTCCTGGGGACTGAACGCAAGGATTCCAAGGTCCGCACGTTCAATGACCTGCAGCAGATCACTGTTCATACGTGATCCGGCGGCGATATGGAAATAATCTTCCGTTCCGGCGATGCCATGACTCGTTTCATCGGAGGGCAGTTGCACGTATTTTTCGACGTTTTCCGGAGTAAAATTCGACACTCCCCAGTAACGGATCTTTCCCGATTTCACCAGCCGCTCCATGGTATCGGAGATTGATTCCGGTGATGTGTGTTCGTCATCGCCATGCAGCAGAAACAGATCAATGTAATCGGTTCCCAGTCGGCTGAGACTTCCCTCACACTTGCTGGTCAGCATTTCAGGGGTGAAATGCACCTTCTCACCCACACTGAATTTATTGGTATCAGGATCCTTGATCAGTTGATAGTGGGGAGTGGCCTTCGTGCAGATCACAACCTCGTCGCGACGTCCTTCAATCACACGACCCAACACTGTTTCCGAACCTCCCCAGCCGTATGCCTCCGCCGAGTCAAAGAAATTAATGCCGACATCCAGACACTTGTAAAGCACGTTTCGAGCTGCCGTGTTGTCATCGCGAGGCAGTTGGCGAAAGGCGGTTCCCTGGCAGTACCGTGTCACGTGCAGATCCGTCTTTCCGAATCGCACACGCTCTAGGGAGGAAGCAGCCGAAGCAGCCGAAGCAGCCGAAGCATGTCCCGCCAGCACACCAGCGGCAAGAGACGACACTGCGGTGTTGAATGCACGGCGACTGAGACTGCGGTCTGCAGCCTCCAAGCCCGACCGACTGGAACTGAAATTCGTTGGTGGTGTCATAACTCTCACCTGCAGTCAGCGTCCGCGTTAAAGCACCGTTCTTTAAATGAATACATACAGTTTGAAATACTTCATCACCAGGTCAGTGATTGTATCTCAGACTCGACACATGTCTATGAGCTGCCTGAAATGCAGTTACGAAACACGTGACCGGATAAACATCCACATTCTCAAAACAGTTGTTGTGGAATTTCTGTTTCTATTTATGCCTGTGTTTCGTGTGGCAACGGTTACCGCGTCATCTGACTGTCAGGTCACTTCGAATACAACCGATCGCCCTGTCGGCAACTGCCGTGAAGCAGTCGGACCCTGTTCCGCATATGGGTAGTCGTCTCGCGCATCGTGATGAATATTGGGGCCCACAATGTTCTCGCGCTACCGGTATGAGAATAGACGTGAGGTACACGTCAGTGGTAGACTATTCTTCCACATCAGTCAGCATGAATTGCAACCTCGAATCAGTTTCAGGCCGTTGACATCATAAACAGAAACAACGGTTCCACGGAGCTGTGGAACACGTTCGACGGAAAACTTCATCTGCACGCTACGGAATAACACCAAAGACAATGACAGCAGGTCAGCCAGGTATTTTTCACCTTCAGGCCGGTGTCCTCTCAATGACTGAAGACGATTCCACAGCGGCGCTGACATAAATGCCTCAGCTGAGCAACAGGAGAACCGACATTCGATCGAAACAGTCGTATCGTCATCAGCACCTCGGCACCTGTGGGATAAACGAAGTTAGGGAATCACAAATGCAACATCATTTTTCCCGCCGAACGTTCCTGCGTGGTGCCGGAGTTTCCATGGCACTGCCGTGGATGGAATCCGTAACGGTATGGGGTGATGCGACATCACCAAAACCGGAACCCGCCAGTCAGGCTCCTGTACGTGTGGCTGTCTTGTTTTCCGGCAGCGGGTTCCACGCCGGCCACTGGTGGGCAAAGGGAAACGGCAGTGAAATGGAACTGGGGCCGGTGCTCACACCACTGAATGACTTCCGCAAAAAACTGCTGTTGATCGACGGTCTGTACAACGAGGAAGCTCTGAAAGGAAACATCCACAGTTCACAAACGGGAAATCTACTGTCCGGCGCCCCGCTGGCTGACGGCGGAGAGATCCGCAGTGGAACCAGCTTCGACCAGATGATTGCACAGCACTACGGACGTTCCACAAAAGTACCGAGCCTGGTACTGGGCTGCGAGCGGTCGAATCCAGGGATTCATAAGAACTACTCCATGCTTTATAGTTCTCACATCTCATGGAGTTCTCCGACTGCTCCGACTCCGCTGGAGCTCTATCCGGCTCTTGCGTTCGATCGCCTGTTTAAGGATCAGGGCGAACTCGGCGAACAGAGTGTGCTGGACGCCGTACTGGGGGAAGCAACTCGATTCCGGACCAAAGTCAACCGGCGAGATCAACAAAAACTAGACGAATATCTTAACTCTGTGCGCGAAGTTGAACGACGCATTGAACAGGCCGGACAACTGGGTGAGCTGCAGGGCTGGCGACCGACCCTCGACAGACCCAACATCCCACGTCCACCGAACGGAATTCCACAGAATTTCGCTGAGCACACTCGGTTGATGTGCGACATTCTGGTGCTGGCTTTTCAAACCGACACCACACGCATCGCAACACTGAAAGTCAACAACGACCACAGCTACCTGCAGTTCCCTCACCTGGGCGTGGAAGTCGGACACCACGAGCTTTCACATTCGGATCGCGGTGTCCAGTCACCGGACTGGCTGAAGGTGAATCAGTTCTGCCTGAGTCAACTCGGCTACATCGCCCGCCGACTGGACGCAATCCAGGAAGGCGATCGAACGGCACTCGACAACTCCATGTTAATGATGTGTTCCAGCATGATGTCCGGAATTCACGACGCCACAAAACTGCCGGTTGTGATTCTTGGTCGCGGCGGCGGAAACCTGGAATCGGGACGTGTGCTCAACTACGGTGAAAAATCCAACCGAAAAATGTGCAGTCTGTTCCTGTCCATGATGGACAAATGTGGTGTCCATCTGCCGGAATTCGGAGACTCACGCGAACGTCTGGTCGAGGTGTGAGCTGCCCGAATAGAACGAAACCACGATCAGAAGCATCATGCGACTCGACGAAACATTCTGCTTCTGCCACCTGCAGCTTTCCGCAGGCGAGTGGTGCACTGCAGGTTTTAAATTTGCCGCAAAGCCTCGCCACGGAGCGATTCTAACGACGGCCGATCCTGCAGTTATTTGCTATTGATCCCACAATGGAAGCACACGATTCGCCGGGTCGACCATTTCGCATCAGCGCTGGTCGACCGGTGATGGAACTGCTCACGCAGGACCGCAGATCTCTTGTCAGCCGGACTGGTTTCAGAATCTGCCTCCGATTTTCGCTTCGTTACGCATACTGATCCCCTGGCGGGAGAAGCTCACATCAATGTCTGCAGGACATTCAGTGGTCACCAGCCTTTCCAGCTTCCATCGGCATTCCTGTATTCACGGTAGTTCATCCGTTTGTCGTACGGTAACTTCGCGATGTCCTGCTCCTTGACCTCCATGCCCAGTCCAGGTCGATCGGGAAGATTCACAAATCCGTCATTGAGTCGAAAATCGTGGTCAACGAATTCGTCAAACCGTCGGAACCATCTTCCGGACACTTCCTGGATCAGGAAGTTACGGAGTACCGCATCAGCCTGCAGCAAAGCACCAAAATGGATGGGGCCGCTGGCGTTGTGGGGAGCCATCAGCATCCCGGCTTCGTCCGCCAGACGTGAGATGTGCAGGAAATTATCAATACCGAAACTGTGGCTGACATCCGGCTGCAGAAAAGCACAGGCACGCGCGTCAATGACTTCTTTGAAATCGCGATAGGAAAACAGCTTTTCGCCAGTGGCAATCGGTACCGGACTTTTCTCGGAAATCTCTTTCAGAACTTCCACCGATCCGACTTTGCAGGGTTCTTCGATAAACAACGGGCGATAGGGCGCCACCAAACGTGCAAAGGCCAGACTCAGTTCCGGCGCGGGACTGCCATGCGTGTCGAGCAGCAGTTCAATGTCCGGCCCCACCTCTTCACGGACCGCTTTGACAACCGCCACGCAGTGTTCCAGTTCGCGACGATCCATCGCCCAGGTCCGTCCTTCCAGCGGATTTCCCTTCAGACCGCGGGCCCCGGCCGCGACCGCTTCACGAGCCTGTTCGCAGGCCTGCTCAATCGAATCGAAACTCAATCCGCCGTTGTCATAGACCAGAATACGATCACGCTGGCGTCCCCCCAGCAGCTGATGGACAGGCACATCCAGAGCCTTACCGGCGATGTCATACAATGCCATGTTCACCGCCGCGACAGCACTCCCCAGGATCGGACCGCCCTTCCACGGAAGTCGGTTGGTGATGTCATCGCAGATGGCCGTGACATTCACCGGATCGCGTCCGATGAGCAATTCGTCCCACTGGTGCAGTGCCGTGCGAACGATCGGTGAAATCCATTCCCCGCTGCCTTCCCCCCAGCCCGACAGCCCGGCATTGGTTTCAATTTTCAGAAACAGCCACGTCTTGAAGCCGCTGGAAATTGGCAGTCTGGTCTTCGGGTCCAGCCGCACCGGGCCGGTGGAGACATTGAACAGATAAGTCTTCAGCTGCGTGATCTTCAGGCCGGACCGTTTCGCAGGTGCCGCATCAGCCGTGCGACGATTTGAAGTTGCCAGAGCCACCGCCGCACCGGCCGAAGTTGTCACAAAGCGCCGCCGGTCGATGACCGCTGGAATATTGCTCATGTTTTGCCTCACTGGTGTGTCAAAAATACCGGACAGGAATTGTCATGTTCGCATCAGTGACGGATGGACGGCTTCCACCGAAGAACAGCCTGATGCAATCATGGCGTTCGTCAACTCGTCACGCAGGATGTCCAGAACACGTTTGACGCCTTCCTCACCTCCCGCTGCCAGAGCCCAGGCCTGCGGGCGTCCGATCATGACCGCTTTGGCCCCCAGGGCGACAGCTTTCATGACGTCACCGCCGCGGCGAATCCCACCATCCATCAAAATTTCAAGTTCCCCGTCAACGGCCTCAGCGACATCACTTAGCACATCAATCGATGCGGGCATGCCGTCCAGTCGCCGGCCGCCGTGATTGGACACCACAATACCATTCAAACCCAAATCAACAGCCTCTCGCGCTGCATCAGCCGACAGAACCCCTTTAAGAAGAATCGGCAACCCCGTCTGACCGCGCAACCAGCGGAAGAAATCCCTGTTCAGCGATATGTCCCAAGCTGCAGCATTGAATTTATTGAGATCCTGATGGCTGATCTGATCTGTCAGATGTGTGTATCCGATGTCCCGCAGATGTTTCAGCAGCATGTCCTTCTGCACAGTAAAACGATTTCTTAAATCGGCATCCTTGCGTTCACCCAAATCCACCGTCACCACAATCGCACTAAACCCGGCAGCTTCCACCCGCGCCACAAGTCGCTGAGCAACATCACGGCAGCGCGGAATGTACACCTGTAACCATTTCGGCCCGTCTGACGCCTGAGCAATCTCTTCCACAGAGCTCAAAGCGCTGGAACTGGCGGCGCAGATCGTGTTGGCCCGTGCAGCGGCTCGCGCCGATGCCAGAACTCCCTGAGGATGCAGCATTCTCAAAGCGGCCACCGGTGCCAACATAACCGGCATTGAGATTTTCTGTCCCAGTACTGTGGTCGACAGATCTGTCGTATTCACTCCGTGCAGTAGTGGGGGCAGAACACGAATTCGACGAAAGGCTTCCACATTGTCGCGGAGAGTGACTTCGTCTTCTGAGCCTGTGGTCACATATTCAAAGCTGGCACGTGGAAGTCGCGCCGCTGCCTGTCCTACAAAGTCACTGACAGTCACGGCAAGCTCGGGTGGCACTGCAGAATGTGTTGAATCAGTTAGTTCTGACGGATCATTCGTGTCTATCGTTTCAGTGCTTCTCCCAGCGAACAGTCCGGCACACAGTTTGAACAACTTCGAAAAAAAACGACGATTCATCCTGCCAGGTCTCCACCAGGTCATCAGACAAAACGTGACCGACACGGCTGAAACAACAGCCGGCACGGATCATCTCAATTCGCTCTGTCACTGATTATCGTTGAGCGAGTCCATCGTTTCACGGAGTTGCTGGACCTGAGTCTGGAGTTGTTTGAGTTGTCTCATCACATCCTGCAGAGAACCGCGGGCATGTTCTTCCCGTGCATGCTCACGCATTTCATTAAGTTCCTGCCTGAAGTTTTGTGCGTGCTCTTCCACCTGTTCAGCCAATTCAGGCAGATCCGCCTCTCGCAGATGCATGATGGCACGCTGCATATGTTCGAGACGGCGGTGACTATCTGAATGTGGTCGACTGTGTTCCGATTCGTGGCGGGAACGCCTGGCACGGTTTCGATGCCTGCGACGCTGTTCCGGTCTTTCCTGTTCCTCACGATCCCGGTCCTGACGGTCGCCTTCGAGTTGTTCGAGCAATCGACGTGCAAACCGCAACCCCTGACCTTCCTGTGTTCGCGGTCCTGCATGGCGCTGTCGCTTTCTGTATTGCCGTCGTTCGGTTTGATCAGAATCCTGATTCACATTTCGTTGACGTCGGAGTGATCGGCGCCGGTTCTGTCCCTGCGTTTCAATACGTTCAGCTTCATCCACAAACGCCTCAGTCTCCTCACCCGATTCGGCAATCAGACCATCTCCATCGACCTCAGCCGACTCCTGCGGTACGACGTCTGATTTTCCAGGGGATTCACCAGTTTCATCTGCCCAGAGCAATGTCGTTATCGAGGAAAATCCAAGTACGATCGCTGCCGGTTTCATGTAAGACATGTGCTCACCCTTCGCTGCTTTTGGAACGTGCAATTCACTGAGTGCGATGCTCTCACCTTATGGTCGCAATATTGAACTCACTTGCAACTGCAAATCTGAGTGTTCCGCGCCCATCGATCCGATAGAGTTTCTTTCACAATCAGCGGAGATACCTCGATCACACTGTCGGCACTGCCCCGCTCTGCGGCGAACGCGGTACCCGCCGGCCTGATACTCCTGAAGATCACGTCGCAGAGCCGATGGATGGTCCATGTCGGCAACCACCGGGTGCAAACGAAGGCGAAGACCGAACAATCTGTCTGGCACCCAGACTCATTCTGACTGAAACACAAAACTCCTACGAGTGAGTCCGCTCCTCAGTCACCTCAGATGACTCTGCGGAAACCCGCGGGGCATCCGATCCGCAGGGTCAGGCCACTATTTCTTCTGAGGCCTGTTTTTCAGCGACTCAAGCAAAGCCCGGGCCGGTCCGCTCGCCGGAACCATCTTAAGAGCACTCGCAGCGCAGGACGCCGCCGCGTCATATTGTTGCTGACTGACATAAAGGTTTCCGATCATGACGAGAAACTCCGCCAGTTCACCTGCATCACCCCCGATGACCTGCGGCAGGAATACTTTGCACTCCTCAAATTCCCGGAGCACTGCAACAGTGTTCGACTGCCGGCCCGCAATGCACAGCTTAAGATAGTGCGCATGTGCGTGGACAAGCTGACGCTGCTCGTCGCTGATATACGCAACACGATCTGCCAGTAAAAGATTCGCCTGCGCATCCGCGGCTTCAAGGTCGCCGTCTGTAAGGTTCAATTCGCCAAGTTTGTGCACCACCATCGGATTAGGATGCGGATGTGCGGCTGAAATGACGAGAATCTGACGGATCGAACTCCAGGTCGGAATGTAGACAAAGGAAAGTGTCCCCAGGATCAGAATCACAATACCGGCGACCGCACATCCCACGGCCATCATCGATCCGAACGCAGGGTGCTCACTGATCCGAGGGCAGCGACATCGACTGGCGGCGACAGCAAGCAGGCAAAGCAGAGCAGCAGATGGCAGGTAACTGTAGCGATCAGCGTAGTCAATCGCGCCCAGCGGGAAGAAACCGGCAACGGGTGCCAGAACGACGGGATACGCCAGCAACAGAGGTAACCAGTTACGCAGTGAGCCACTGCTGTGGCAGCACCGACGGTAAAGGTCCCCGCAGACAACACAAAGCACAGCCACAATGCCCACAGATAGTACACTGGCTGAATCAGATGTCACACGCGAGTGCATCGGATACAGCCCGGCGGGAACCAGCATCTTCTGGATGTACCAGAACAGGTTATGAACAACCACGGCCACCCGGCGAACGACAGGGACGTGTGCCTGCACGGCGTCGCCCTGAGCAGCTATCGTAATCGGCACAAAGACGGCAGCAATCAGGATGTACGGCCAAAGCCGCCGTACCCAGCCTCCGATGTCAACCTTCCTGGCCAAGTGCCATTCATAGAGAACCAGAATCAGCGGGAACGAGATAGCCATTGGTTTGGAAAGCAGCGCCAGGATGAAGAAGATCAGCGTCAGCACCGTGCGCGGCTTCCCTCTGTTACGACCGTGGATATACAGCACCAAGCCCCAGATGTACCAGGCCGCACACAGGACATCCTTTCGTTCGGATATCCAGACAACCGATTCGACCCGCTGAGGATGCACCGTCCAGATTAATGCGGTTATCAGGGCAATACACGGGCCCACCTTAAGCAATCGCAACAGAGCCAGCAGACCGCAGGCGGACACAATATGCCACAACAGATTCTGCAGGTGGTACACGAACCCGTCGACGCCGCCAATCGCGCTGTCAATCATATAACTGAACATCGTCAGCGGGATGTACATCTTAAAATACGCTGACGTCAGCCAGAAATGGATGTTCTCTGTGGAAATAACCAGACGCGACTGATTGTTGAGAACATAGATATCGTCATCGAAGCCATCGAGCGGCGGCAGCGACAGTCCGCCGGCAAAGACCACCAGTGCAGCAATGGCAATAATCAGGCAGGCGATGAGGTCGTGACGGCGGCTGTACATGTTCCCGACTATACGACGCCGGTGAAAGATTCGCCAGCAGAGCCACTGCACACCCGGTTCCCTGCCACGCAGGGAATCGGATTGTGAAATCATCAGTCATCCAGATCAGCGTCTCTTCATACCCAGACTTTCCTTTCCCACACGCGGTCTGAGTAAATAGAAGAGAAATCCTCGAATCCAAACCTGCCCAACACGGCATCGGTTGACCGAAGAACCGCTGCCGGCCACAGAGAAAACCGGGCAGAAGCACAAAAGCCATCGCAAAAATCAAAACCGAACAGCCCGGTTACCCGAAATCACAGGAAGCGTCACTGTCAGCACGCTTAGGAAACTCGGCACAGTCGTCAGCAGAACTTCTTCGATATCGACCGGTTTGAACTACATGCCAGGAACGGTCAGAGGCTGACCGTTGTCACGGGAGCTCATGGCCAGAATGAATGGCACCGCCTGCTCAGCCCATTCGTCCGGCGATGGATAACTGTCAGCACCGCTGCCGAAACAGCTTTGCAGCATATCCGTGTTAATGATCCCTGGATTCAGCGGAATTGCCGCCATCCCGGCCGGAAGGTCTTCTGCCAGGGCGCGTGTCAGACCTTCGATGCCCCACTTTGAGGCGCAATACGGGGCCACATCCGGTGACACGGATCGGCCCCAGCCACTGCTGAGATTGATCACGACTCCTGCGGACTGTTGCACCATCGCCGGAACAAAATGCCGAATCGTATTGGCGGTTCCGTTGATATTCACTGCTGTCAGTTGGTCAAATTCCTGGGCCGTGATCTTCCACAGCGGTGCATTGGCGTTGATGGTTGCTGCGTTGTTGATTAGAAAATCAGGTGGCCCGTACTGCTTAAGAATTCGGTCGGCCCACGATGATACCTCAGCATCGGAGGACACATCCACAACATCAAACTGATGCTGCAGTCCTGGTCGTTTCCGCAGTTCTTCAATGCCTCCTTGAGATCGCGCACAGCCACAAACCGTACACCCGGCATCTGCGAATCCCGCAGCCATCGCTCGCCCAATGCCCCGTGACACACCCGTAATCACAACGATGGTCATTCTACCGGCTTTTTTCCGAAGTCGCTCGATGCGATGGAAATCCACCGCAGTTCCAAACATCCACGGATCGTAGCATTGCAGACGAGGTTGTGTAGTATTCGCCTGCAGACACCGGCAACCGTGAACAGCAAAAGCACCGCAACTCCGGTTGGCCGGTTGAAAATGTTGAACGTGACCCTCAGGAGGAACCGGACGCCGAACAAATAACGATAGTTTGTAATACGTGTCCCGACGATCAGTCTGTGCACCAGTCGCAGGCCATTACCGAAGGAATCCGTTACAGTCGGAATTTTCGGCTATAATCCGGACAGCGGGGATCTCCGAAAGACGGACGACGGATTGATTCTCCCGAAACTGATGCCGTCGAATCAGGCCGATTGCCGGGTCGCCCCGGTCGACATCTAAGTGCCTGGCATTTCACTCAAAAAGTCACAACACCTTTTACTTTGCCGGAATTCCTGGATGGAAACAGAACTTAAGCTGCATCTGAAGGCGTTCATCGCGCTGTCGGTAACCGCGTCTCTGTCATCACACGGTGCGGCTGCAGACTGGCCCACGTGGATGGGACCGAATCTCAATGGAGTCTCTGCAGAACAAGGCTGGTCAACGAACTGGCCGAAAGACGGATTGCCTCAGGTGTGGTCCACGGAAATTGGAATCGGTTTCAGTTCTGTCAGTCTTGTTGACGGGTTACTGTACACGATGGGCCACTCCGGCGGAAAAGAGACCGTCTGGTGCCTGCAGGCCGGAACGGGAGACGTTGTCTGGAAACAATCGTATCGGGCAGAACGCAATTCGAATTTGTATGAAGGCGGCCCCGGTTCCACTCCCACGGTCGACGGAAACTCCGTTTACACGCTCAGCGTGGATGGTCTGCTTGCCTGTTTCGAACGGAACACAGGAGACCTAGTCTGGAAGACCAGTCTGCTGCACGAACTCGGTGTCGGCCTGCACGAATGGGGTTTTAATTCTTCCCCGCTGATTCTGGGACAGCAATTGATTGTTCAGGGGGGACGGATTGTTTCCTTTGATAAAACAACGGGAAGCAAAAACTGGCAGTCCGGAAAACATCGGGCCGGATACGGATCGGTGCGTGCCTTTTCCCACAACGGTGAAATGCTGCTCGCCAGTCTGGACTGCGATGGTCTGCGAATCAGTGCCGCAGAGGACGGCCGTCTGGTGGCCTTCGAAACCTGGAAATCACCTTTCGGAACGAATTCCACCACACCGATTGTTACGGAAGACACGATTTACATATCGAGTGGATACAATGTTGGCTGCGGTTTGTTTCGATTTGGGGACGGGAAACTCACCACGGTCTACCGCAGCCGAAGAATGCGAAACCATTTTAATAACAGTATTCTGCTGGACGGATATCTTTACGGAATGGACGGCAACTCCAACCTGGGTCGAGTCGTCACACTGACGTGCATGAATTACCAAACCGGCGAAGTGAGATGGAAGCAGCGTGGTCTGGGGTGCGGCTCACTGATGATTGCGAATGACCGCCTGCTGATACTGAGTGAGAAGGGCATGCTGGTTGTAGCAGAAGCAACACCAGGTGAGTACAAAGAACTGGCTCGGTCACCATTTCTTGAAGGACGATGCTGGACGGTTCCGGTGCTGCTCAACGGTCGAATCTACGGGCGCAATGCAGCCGGAACTCTTAAGTGCGTTCAGCTGCCGCAGGAGTAACAGAGACCGCTGGTGATTGATGGTACGTTCACGGAATCCCGGCACAGCCGTATTATTTTTCTGAGGACCAACATGAAACGGTTTGAATTACGATCGGTTATTTATTTTCTGTTTGTTTTACTGACGGTTGTTTCATTCGCGCGAGCGGGCGACGAAATTTACCGTCTGGGAAAGGAGTCGCTGCCGCAGGACAATGTTCCCAAAGGGGAACTCACCGAATACACCTGGAAAAGTAAAGTCTTTCAGGAAACCATTCGCCGCTACTGGGTCTACGTTCCCAGCCAGTATGATGCTTCCAAGCCGGCGGCCGTGATGGTCTTTCAGGATGGTCATGCTTACGTAGATAAGGACGGCTGGTTCCGAACTCCGGTCGTATTCGATAATCTGATTCATGCCGGTGAACTGCCGGTTATCATCGGTATCTTTATCGATCCCGGGCACAAAACGGAAACATTACCGCAGAAAGCCGGCTGGCGTCCCCGCGCGGCAAATCGAGACTTCGAATACGACTCAATGTCGGCTCTGTATGCTCAGTTTCTGCTGGAGGAAATTCTGCCGGAAGTTGGTCAACAGTATCAATTGACCGATGACCCCGACCAGCGGGCAATTTGTGGAATCAGTTCCGGCGGAATTTGTGCGTGGACCGCAGCCTGGCAGCGTCCGGACGCGTTCCGTAAAGTGCTGAGCCATGTGGGTAGTTTCGTAAATATTCGGGGTGGACATGTCTATCCGGCATTGATTCGCAAGTCGGCTCGGCGCCCGATTCGCGTGTTCCTTCAGGGCGGTTCAGAAGACCTCAACAATGCTCACGGGAACTGGCCGCTGGCGAATCAGCAAATGGCGTCGGCACTGGACTATGCCGACTATGATTACCGGTTTGAATACGGTGAAGGCGCTCATAACGGTATCCATGGCGGTGCAATTCTTCCCGATTCTCTGCGGTGGCTGTGGCGCGATAAAAGATAAATGAGCGACGCGGTTCACAGACGACAGCCCGACTTTGTAACAAGCCGGGCCGATCCGCCGTTGCCGTCGCGATTGTCCTTATATCCGGCCCCTGCCGTCGCATCTGTAATTCGAATTCAGCTGATGATGGACAGCAGGAATCTCCGGACGGGGATGTGACTGTTGAGACACGGAGATAACCACAGCAGGTCTCTGCACCGCAAACCGCCAACGTTCGCGTACAGTACGTGAATTCTATGATGAGTCACTGGCAGGTATCGCTGCTCCGGCAAACTGCTGATGACACAGTCCGCCGCCAGTCAGGAAAGTCACACCGATTCATAGAATATTTCCCAGGGACCCGGGAATGCTTGAACCAGTGCCCGCTTCAGAGAAACTGTGGCATGTCCGGAGGGTGATGCTCCATTCATAATCTCAATCTGCAGGAAAAAACAACATGCTGGGTGCGTCGCTTGATACCAACAACTACATGACGCGACTGAACGAGGAACTGGACCGCATCGATCGGTCCGACATGCAACGCTGGTCCGATGCGATCTATGAGGCGTGGCAGTCCGGGAATTTTGTGTACATCATCGGTAATGGCGGATCCGGGACCACGGCCAGTCACATGGCCGAAGATCTCGGCAAGAGCACCCTTCACGAAACCGATCTCAATGATGAGTCGAAAAAAAGACTCAAAGTACTCAGCCTGACAGACAACGCCGGCTGGCTGATGGCTGTCGGGAACGACCTCGCGTATGACCAGATTTTTGTACAGCAGCTGATGAATTACGGTCAGCCGGGAGACGTGCTGCTGGCAATCAGCGGATCAGGCAACAGCCGGAACGTACTGAACGCCGTTGACTGGGCCAATCGACATGAATTGAAGACGTTTGGTCTGACCGGCTACAGTGGAGGAAAACTAAAAGACATGCAGCAGGACGGTCTGCATGTCGCCCTCGACGACATGGGAATGGTGGAAAGCATTCACCTGTGTCTGTTCCACTGGGTGCTCAACGACGTATTTGCCAGAATTAACCGTGAAGGTCGTTACGCGGGCTGAACATCTGCTGCGGGGACCGGTGACCGCAGCCTGACACCAGTGACTTTTCCGCTGCACCTGCAAACTCCCGATGCGGATACTGACACCTGACGACACTGACACCTGATAACAGTTGCATCTGACGCAATGATCCTTGGAATTGAAATTGGCGGTACCAAGCTACAGCTGGGTGTCGGACGTGGTAATCAGGCAAAGTTCGAGACTTTGCTGCGTCGTGACGTGATCGCAGAGAATGGTGCTCAGGGAATTCTGCATCAGATTCAGGAATGCGTCACACAACTGACCCGGAAGTTTGAAATCGAATGCGTGGGCATTGGTTTCGGGGGTCCGGTCGATGGAGCAAACGGACGTGTGACCACCAGCCACCAGATTGAAGGCTGGACCGGTTTTCCGTTTGTGGACTGGTTCCGGGACGAGCTTCACCTCCCGGCATTACTGGGAAATGACTGTGACTGCGGAGCACTGGCTGAAGCCAAATACGGTGCCGGCCGCAACTTCCGCACGGTGTACTATATCACGGTCGGAACGGGTGTCGGAGGAGGACTGATCATCAACGGACACATCCACGGTACAGATCGACCGGCAGCAGCAGAAATCGGGCATTTGCGACCTGGCCTGCATGCCAAAGCTGCTGATGCCACCATCGAATCCATTGCCAGTGGTCCGGGTATCGCTGCGACTGCCCGCGCGTGTCTGCGAGGTCCTTCTGATGGCATCCACGATCGGCTTTTGGCAGGCGGTCTCCCCCGGCTTGCGACCGAAGACAAAGCAGACCTGTTGAAACGCTGCGCAGGAAATACAGACGCCCTGACGGCGCTAATGATTGCTCAGGCGGCGGAAGCCGGAAATACGGGCGCTCGATCAATCCTCGCCACCGCCACGGATGTACTCGGCTGGGGAATTGCTCAGGTGATGGCCCTGATCGACCCGGATATTGTGGTGGTCGGGGGCGGAGTTTCACTCATGGGTGAAGCCCTGTTCTATGCTCCGTTGCGGGAGGCCGTTTCTCAATATCTGTTTCCGCCCATCCAAGGTGCCTGGCAGCTGGCTGCTCCGACTCTGGGCGAAGAAGTGGTGGTACACGGAGCAGTGGCACTTGCCGCCGGTTCCGAATGCTGATGCACGGCAATGGGATTCACAGACGATCTGTGGCTCCAAATTCCATGAAGCCAGCCACATCAGGAATTACCGGATGAACAGTATGTGACAAACCGTTATTCTGTGTCCTCAACAGACCATCCGGTTTCATTCCTCCTCGGAACAATTTGTTTGAATCAACTTAGGCGCACGTATTGTGCGACGGAGTCCGGTTATGCAGTTTCCCTTTTTCTTCCAGGAACATCTAAGTCGCCGGCAGTGGATCCAGGCTGCCTCAGTCGGTGCTGCCGCAGGATTAATCAGCCGCGAACCAGGTTTCACATCTGAACAACTCACCTCAGAAAAACAGTTGCGGGTCCACAGCCGGTCACCTTTGAACGCGGAACCGGAGCTGAACGATTTGGTGGAATCGTGGAACACTCCGGTCAAACATTTTTACGTTCGCAGTCATGCACCGGTTCCGGAGGTGAACCGGGAGACCTTTCGGCTGAAGGTTGAAGGCATGGTCGATCAGGAATTGAGTCTGTCGATGGATGAACTGGCAGGCCGCATCCCCGCTGCCGAGGTGACTGCGACACTGACTTGTGCGGGGAATCGACGGAGTGAACACAGTCTGGTGAGACCAACAGGCGGAGTACAGTGGAATGCCGGTCCGATCGGAAATGCCCGCTGGGGCGGCGTGCGGCTGGCCGATGTGTTACGGATGGCCGGATTGAAAACCGGGGCAAAGCATGTGTGGTTCGAGAGTATTGACCGAATTGAGAAAAAAGGTCGTACATTTCCGTTCGGAGCCTCCATCCCCATAGCGAAAGCCCTGGAGAAGACCAGGGACGGAAACAGTACATTACTGGCGACAAACATGAACGGTGTTCCACTGCCGGCGGACCATGGATATCCCGTACGCACAGTGGTACCTGGTTATGTGGGTGCTCGCAGCGTCAAATGGCTTGGTCGAATTGTGGTCAGCGACCGGCCTTCGGAGAATCATTACGTTGCCAACGCTTACAAACTGGTTGTGAATGGTGATCCGGATGAGTTATCAGCTGCCACGCCTGTTTATTCATTCCCGATTAATTCCGCAATCTGTCTGCCAGGTGCGCCGGCACAGCTGGCCGGCGGTCAATTGACCGTACGGGGTTACGCACTTCCTCCGGGGGAATCGGGGCGGACGATCCGTCGAGTTGAGATTTCCACCGATGGCGGACACCACTGGCATCGGGCGGCACTGATGTCTCCTGCCCGCGAATTCTGCTGGCGACTTTGGGAAGCCACCGTGTCATTGAACTCCATGACCAGACAATTGATTGTACGAGCCGTGGATTCCACCGGTGCCGTGCAGCCGGCAACAGTCGACTGGAATCTGAAAGGCTATCTCTACAACGCGTGGTACCGTTTGCCGGTTCAGGTTGGTACGTAAGCTGACAACGCGTGCTCAGTGAACAGCTCGGCTATTGGCCACTGTCATGCCTGAATCTCGCCGGCAGGTTTGTTCCGGTGTAAAAGTCCGTTTGTCTATTCCTCAGTTTTCCGATTGTCTGGAGACATTCCATGTCAGTTTTGACCCGACGCACAATGTTATCGGCATCGGCAGCCGGCATGATGGCAGGAGTGAATGGTGTGATCGGTGCGGCCGGTTCCGAACAGGCGTTCACGATCCATGAGATTCGAACCATCAGTGAACAGTCGGACCGCTATCACGGCTGGCCCACCCTCATCCGTCGCCGCAATGGAGAACTGCTGGTGGTGTGTTCCGGCGGGCGGGAATCTCACGTCTGCCCGTTTGGGCGAATCGAGCTGATTCGATCGTACGATGACGGAGCAACCTGGAGCTACGCTCGTACGATTCTCGACGGTCCGATCGATGATCGTGATGCAGGGATCGTGGAAACGGCCAAAGGGACTCTGCTGGTCACGACCTTCACATCTCTGGCGTTTGAAGCGTCGTACCGTCAGGCGTTAAAAACTGTGGGATCTGAAAACCCGACGATGTCCTCCGGGCAGTTTGCCCGATGGCAGGCCGCGTGGCACCGACTGCCGGACGGACGGCACGCAACCCATTTGGGCTGCTGGATGCTGCGTTCGGAAGACGGAGGCACATCCTGGTCTCCGGCCTGGAGGGTTCCGGCAAACAGTCCCCATGGTCCCGTCAGTCTCAGCGACGGTCGACTGATGTACGCAGGCGCCGATTTGTTGAGCCAAACGCAGCGAGTGGGTGTGTGGATTTCAGAAGATGATGGTAAAACCTGGAATCTGCATGCAGAACTGCCGGCCCGGGCAGGCGACGATCCGCATGAATACCATGAACTGCATGCTGTTGAAGCCGTTGACGGACGCTGGATTGTGCATATCAGAAATCACAATTCCGCCAACAACCTGGAAACTCTTCAGACGCACTCGATGGACGGCGGAAAAACGTGGGCTGAACCGTATTCAATTGGGGTCTGGGGTTTACCGTCTCATCTGCTGCGTCTGACTGATGATCGACTGCTGATGACGTATGGTCATCGCCGACCTCCCTTTGGAACTCAGGCCCGAGTGAGTGATGACAACGGGATCACCTGGTCAGATCCTGTAATGCTTCACGGCGACGGTTCGACCCGCGACCTGGGATACCCGTCCACGGTGGAAATCTCCCCTGGCCGGCTGGTCACTGTCTGGTACGAGGTGTTACCTGACAGCAGAATGGCTCAATTGCAAATGGCCAGATGGCAACTCCAGTGACATCTGACACGTTCTTCTGAAAGACCGACAGTTCATTCGATCGATTAAATGCAGTGTGCTGACAGTGCGTACGGTAACGGAACGGCAAACGGCCCGGAGCACAGTGACTGCAGGATCAGGCCAGTTTCTTTTCTGCCACGGTACCGGCCGGCGTGGTTTTTACGTCATATCCGGCCTGTTCAAGCTGTGCACGAATTTCGTCCGACCTGGGCCAGTCTTTTGAAGCACGTGCTTCATCCATCATCGCACACAGTGAGATCACATCGGGCTGGCCGTCGGACTCGGTCTGTTCGCTGCCGGCAACACCCAACGGAGCCACCGCCAGGACCGAATTGATGCGATCAAGTACTCCCAAAGATTCAGCCGCATCCGGATGATCACCGGACGCCCAGGGCAGTACAGCTCCCAGCGCACCAGCAACATTCACGTCGTCTGCAAGAGACTGACCGAAGGCCTGCAGTATCGGATGTGATGCGTCAACGACGGCGGATTCGGATGTCTGCGATTCCAGACGTGATCTCAGCTCATGCAGTCGCTTTACCACACCGGCCGAATCCTGCAGTCCCTTCTTTGTGAAGTTCATATTCGATCGGTAGTGTGACTTGATGAGTTCCAGACGCAGGACTGCCGGATGGACGTCATTACCGGTCGCACGTCCTTCCAGGACATCCCGAACGGTCCAGAAATTGCCGGTACTTTTGGACATTTTCTCACCTTCAACCATGAGAAAACGAGCGTGCATCCAGAATCGAGCGAACGAATCAGCGCCTGTTGCACCACGGGACTGAGCAATTTCACATTCATGATGCGGAAAGATGAGATCTTCACCCCCCGTGTGAATATCAATCACATCTCTGCCGAGGCGTTTGCGGGCCATACATGAACACTCGATATGCCACCCGGGGTAGCCGGTTCCCCACGGCGAATCCCACTTCATAATGTGAGAGGAGTCGGCTTTCCACAACATGAAGTCAGCCGGGTGTCGCTTACCGGCCTGATCGGTATCACGAATTCGACCACCGGCCCCCGTCTGCAGCTGATCCAGGGTGTTTCCGCTCAGCTTCCCGTAATCACTGAAGCTTTCCACACTGTAGTAAACCACGCCGTCCGGTCCGACGTAGGCATGATCCCGGTCAATCAACTGACTGATCATCTCCTGCATTACATCGATATTTTGAGTTGCGTGCAGAATATTGTCGTCGTATTCAAAAGCGACCTTCATTCCAAGCTGCCGCGCATCTTCCAAAAACGCATTGGTGTAGAAGTTTGCAATTTGATAAGGATCATCAGGATTTTCGACAGCACCTTCGGGAACTTTGCCTGACTTCTTGTCTTCTTTGATTCGTTTGGCAGCGGCTTCCATTTTGTCTTCACCCGCGCCGTCAGCCACAGCATCATCGGTCATGTGACCGACGTCAGTAATATTCATCACCTGGTGAACGTTGTGTCCAAAGAACTCCAATGTGCGACGAATCAGGTCGGCAAAGAGGAATGACCGAAAATTCCCGATGTGAGCAAAGTCGTAAACAGTCGGCCCGCAGCTGTACATACGGACGCATTCACTGTCGACCGGCTCAAAGGATTCCACAGAGTTTGTCAACGTATTGTAGAATCGAATGCCCATTGACATCCCTCAGGTCAAAAGATCAAAACGGAACACCGGCGGTGATTGCCGGCAGCAGGAAATTTGCGTCAAGGAAACGCCGGTCAAAGAGACAGAATCTGTGCTGCAGCAGTTTAGTTGATTGCCGAATGTTCGTCAGGCGGAACCACACGAACTGTCCACCGGCAGCTGCGAGTCAGACAGCCACCTTGAGAGTGGCTGCCGAGGGATTCAGAAATCAGTAACCGATAGTCTGCCCGACCTTTTCAACACCCAGCACGCGGGCCTTTGGACGCTGCAGATCAATTAAGACCGGTTGAGATGTCTGCGCATAGCCAATGTTTCCGGCGATATCTCTCGCGAGCAGCCGGAAATGCATACTGTGCGGCATATTGGGACTCACCGGCCATTCATAACGACCACGATCAGCCTGCCAGTCAAAGACAGGTACCCACGGACCGGCCAGTGACGTGGCCCACTCCAGTCGCACGACCGTCGCCTGAGTGTCAAACACTCGCCATGTCAGATTAAGGGATGCCGTTCCGCTGGCGAGAACCTGAGGCTCACCAAATTCCACACCGGGAGCCGTCTGATCCACTGTAACCACAATTTCAGGTCGGTCACCAGGCTGCGGAGGTGGATCAACAAAACCGACTCCGTTTCGAACACGAATCGCAAAACCAAACGTCCCTTCCCCCTGAACGTCCACCTGCATGGGACTCTGCATATCGAGGTCATTACCATACCGAAACCACTGCTGACCGTTATCTTCAGTCACAAACAATTCGACAGCACTCACTCCGGAGGGTCCTACATCTTCCAGACTGTAGGTAACATTGAATACAGTGTCTGAAACCAGCTGTGACATCGGCCTGGCCAACGTCGGATTGGTCGAGACAGACTGGTGCCCGGTCATCTGCCACGGCTGACCCGACGAATTCATGACCGGTGCCTGAGTGTCCGCGATGCTCTGTACCGGAAACGGTGAACGCAGCACCGACCGACGTGAACCACCAGGGTTGGCGGGGGCTGGCTGCTGTGAAGGAATCATCGTGGGCGGCAGACCACCCTCACCGGAGGGCATCTGCAGCGGCTGTCCGTAAACAGGCAGCGTCGGACGCTGTCCCTGCTGCCGGAAGGGCGATGGTCCTACAGGGATTCCGATTTCCGACGGTGTCAAGCCGGATCCGTCCTGCCGACTCGTACCGTCTGCAGACGGCACAACTGAACGAGACACAGCCGGGGCTGCAGCCAGCACAATTTCGCGACTGGCCGTCCCGGTATTACCCGCCTGATCCGACAGTTGCGCCCGAACAGCCATTGAACTTCCGGATCGCGACTGAATCGTTGTGAGACCGGAAGCAGACGGAGGAACGTCAAGCATCTTCCAGCGTCCTTCCGGCCCTTCCGCGTATTCAATCGCCAGTGTTTCAGGAACAATATCATCGCTGCTGGTCCAGCGTACTTCGACGCTGCCGTTGCCGGCATCGCTGAGATCCAGGTTAAGAGTTGGAGCCGTCGTGTCAACCACCACCTGGATCTCCGGTGTCAGCGGCCCGGGAGATTCGTCCATCTTCCCGGCCGGATCTGTCATACGAATGGCGAACTGCCATGCACCGTCAGTTGGAGCGGAAAATTCAAAACCGCCTGAAGACAGAGGAACACGCTGCAATTGCCGCATAGGTCCGCCGTCTCTGGAACCAAACAACACAGCAGACCATTCATTCGTTCCGTCACTGTCAAAATCGACAACGAAGGGTATCCGAAATCTCGTTGAATTGGTCAACCTGGTAAGCCCCGGGTCTGCAGCCACAGTATTGACCGCCATCAACCCGGCCAAAACCGAGACCGTCGCTGCGGAAGTGATCCTGTACAGTTTCATCCCGACGTTCCTTCGTGTCGTACCCGGACGTCTAAACGGCCGTGCAGCCATCAATACGTCCAGCTCGTCAAAGCCAGCTTCAATCTATTCAGACGTAATCTGTATCGGAGGCAAAAAATCAGCGACTTGATCGGAATCTGTCACTGGTGACGTCAGCATCGATTATACAAATCATAAATTACCCAAACCTCCGCGATGCTGACGTCCTAAAACGTTAATCGGTAAATTCAACCGGTTGCGGATTTGGTGTGCACGCTAAAACTGCGACTTCGCATCCATTAAACTACAATATGAATCAGAGTGACGTTGCAGTGCTTATGCCGCTCTGAATATGTCCGGACAGCATACGTCCGCCAGTGAGGGCGTATCGCACGCATGTCACTGACACAACACCACGATTTGTTTCCATGATGTGACTCAGGAATATTTAGATGACAAACACAAAAGTTACGGTGCGAGACAATGGTCCCCTGCTGCTAACCGGTTTCGGCGTCGTTGAAGACGCTGAGGGAAGTGCGTTCGACACAGGTGGTAAAGAAACGATCGCACTTTGTCGCTGCGGCGCAAGCAAAAACCGTCCGTTCTGTGACGGATTTCACCGCGAATGCAACTTCGAAGCAGTGGATCGGGTAACAGACAAATAAAGTAAATCGTGTTCACGCATTGTGCGACCGAAATTCACCGGCGGTACTGTGTATTTTGGTTTGCATGGCGCGATAAACAGGAACCTGCCCTTCTGAGACATTCTCTGTCCAAACTTGACAGGTGCTTCCACGTTTACAGTGTCTCTCTACACACTCACTTTGCCGGACACCCGGCCTTACTCATCTGACGTCAAAAACCGTACCACGTGTTACTAATGGTGCGATGCAGCCCCCCAAAAAAAAGGGCACCGGTGTGATACCGGTGCCGCGAGGATGACGCTTCATCAGGCAGTTGAGGGAGAGGGAAGGGGGGGAGAAGAGACGTGAGTGAGGGGAGGGGAGGATTGTCTCAACAGGTCGATCGTTACACGACCGCCCCCTATCTCAATTACCTGAACGCTGCGTCAATGTTACGTGAGAATCATCCCTGCCTGTCCTGGATGAACTTCTTTTGGCTGTCCGTAACGAAGTACGTGACCAGCCACCGGATTTAGCGGTTGTCAGTGGGGAATCTCCGGCGGGAAGAACCATTTTCTTTGGATCGCTGGAGACACCGCCGTCGAAATTCTCAATCGTGTCCAGTGGGACCATTTCCCGTGATTTACTGGAACGGTGATAATGTCCGTCATGATCAACACCCTCTCCGTCATCAGCAAACGGTGCTTTTTCATCATTGTCCCGACTGGCAGAACGCTGAAAACTGGGATCGGGTTCGGGATTTTGTGCCGTTCGGCTGTCTTCGATGATCGGCGCGAACGCCACCGCACTACCCGGTGCGTAGCCGCCGTACCCGTAAGCCAGTCGACTGCCGATGGGAACTGTTCGGTAGGCTGTCTGAGGTCTCATAACCGTAACGACGCGGTTGCGATACTCCAGCTTTTGAACAGCCACACGTTCTGTTGTTTTGTGAGCCACCATTTTAGTTTCATTGACGGACACTCGACGCGTTCCACGAACAGCCACCTGCCTGGTTACCGGAACCGTGCAGGCCATCATTTTGGGCACATACTGGCGAGACGTGTAGTATTTGGGTGTAAATGAAGATCGAAACGCGTAGCCGGTACGATTAAGCCAGCCAATCACTCCCGGCCGTGCATCCACCTGGCAGGGAGACATTTTTTGAGTTGGCGTGTAGCGAGTAATCCAGCGTCCCATGTCACGCGTTACCGTACGGTGCTCAGTAACATTCTGATACGACAGCGTAGGAATCTCGATTTCACGTTGAGTCGTCACCGGCCTCATCGCCGTCACTTCGCGGTCTTCATACGTCGTTCGGTAATACGGCTCGCGAACAGTCTGCTTTTCGCGACGAAATGTGGTGACCGGCACCTGCTGATAACAGGTCGTCTGTACAGGCTGAATCGGAACACATGAAGCAACCGGCGGGGCACCCACGCCGCAGTCGGAACAGCCATCTCCGAAATACTGGGCGTTTGCCGCTGACATACTCAGGACGACAGCCGTAATGAGAGCAGCACGGAACATCTGGCTGGGAAACATAGCGTTTTCTTCCCTGAAAGGACTTTTCTTCTCGCGCAGCAGCCAGCGCAGGTGTTGACTGTGTCGAGAGACAGGAGGGACTACCGAAGCGAATGATCCCCGTCAGTTACTCATGTTCATCCGCGAACATGAGCTGGGAATTTCGAATCCGGTGAGATGGTTTGAAGGTTGAATGGTTTTAGAGGTAAGCCGAAGAAGATATGCCGAAAGGTTGGCCGCAAACGCGAGAAATGGAGTAAACAAGCGTAAACACGTGGCATGTGGCTGAATTTGCCGAGATGTGTACCCCGTGCAGGGGTGATGTATCGGATCCTGTTGAATTGCGTCAAGGCCGTTTGAACGCACTTAAGCCAAACTTCTTTTTTCGTACGAATCCGACCATTCGCAGCTTCACGAACGGTGTACAAACCGGCAGATTCTGCCGTCCGTGCCTGGATCAATTTGCTCCGCGCATCAGCCTGCTCTGCATCGACACAGGAAATATCACAGCATGGATCTTCTGCTCCATCGGGAAACACTGCAGCGTATCTCCTTCCGATCACATAGCCACCGCACGAAAAAAGGCTGATCGGATTCTTAAGATCCGATCAGCCTCTTTCTCATTCGCCGAGGTTGCACAGTTTCTCAGGCTGCCAACCTCACATTAACAGACAGGCCCGTTTCTCACGCGGGCCACCGTCTCTCTCAGTTTGCCGCACCTGTAAGCGGCGGCGCCGACATCTCACATCAGCGCGACCCGGGATCTCAACTCCAGGTCAGTCTCTCTCGAAAGAATCCTTAAGCAACACTGATGCCAAAACCAGTTGATCCAGGACCACGCAGGTCGGGGACGGGGACAAAAACACGCAGGAAGACTGAAAATTTTCTGTCCAGCCGCCTTTCCTGTTTTTTTTTTTCGTCACCGAACCGGAACGCTACGTAATAGCTCAATTGCATATTCTACAATCTTCGGACGGTGAAAAGATTACAATGCAGTCCTTATCATTCCACAGAGGTTCACCTTACTGACCTGAACAAAATCAGACACATGCCGGAATTTCCGATAATGGACCCTCTTCATCCGCATGACCACTGGATGAAACGCGCACTCGACCAGGCCGTAGCTGCATACAACTCCGAAGAAGTCCCGGTGGGGGCGGTTATTACATACGAAAATCAAATCATTGCTGCGGCCCACAATCAGCGTGAAACACTCAACGATCCGACGGCTCATGCAGAAATGATTGCAATCACCCAGGCAGCTGATGCTTTGGGGTCATGGAGATTGCTGCAATGTACACTGTATGTCACTCTTGAACCCTGCCCCATGTGTGCCGGAGCTATTGTGCAGGCTCGACTTCCCTGTGTGGTCTATGGCACCAGTGATCCCAAAGCAGGAGCATGCAACTCGCTGTTTAACATCACCGGAGATAGCCGTATGAATCATCAGGCCGCCGTGCTGGGTGGAGTGATGCAGGAAGACTGCCGGGCGATCCTGCAGCAGTTTTTCCGGGAACAGCGGACATTGGGGAAGAAATAAACAGGCATGACCGAAATTCGTCCGCCATCAAAAATCACACACAGCCAGTTCCTGGTCGGAGCAGGTGTCACTGAAGGGTTGATGCTCCTGGCTGCGTTTTTTCTCGGCTGGCTGATGGAATTCCACCCGACAGAGGATCTGTACTGGAACTGGATCGATCTGGGCTATGGACTGCTGTCAACCTTGCCAATGCTGTTCGTACTCATAGCCATGCTGCTGCTGCCGGGGTCCGGAATTCGCGGGATCCGTGAATTCCTGCGAGACACATTAGGCCCCTTCCTGTCCGGATGCAGGATCATTGACCTGTTGCTGCTTGCGGTCCTGGCAGGGGTGTGCGAAGAAGTGCTGTTTCGAGGATTCGTGTATGGGTATGTGCGACAGTTTAATCAGGGTCTGGCAATTCTGATCTGCAATATGGCTTTCGGACTTGCTCATCTGGTGACACCTCTTTACGCGTTCCTCGCCGCAATCGCCGGACTCTATCTCACCGCGCTGGTTGCCGTGGATCCCTCGCCGAATCTGTTGATTCCGATCACGGCCCACGCCGGTTACGACTTCGTGGTATTTCTGTTTGTGGTACATGAATTTCGCCGGCATGTCACACTGTCATAGAGCAGCGTCGGAATCGTGTTTACCGAATACAGTAGACAGGGCGGTCAAGTTTCGCCGGTGGCTGTCCGGAACGACGTCGTTCCCGTCATTTCCATCTGACACAAAGACGGGCCCGGCACCTGAACTGCCGGATGCTCATTCTGTTCGCAGAAAAGGAGTCTGTTCCGCCTGAATAAGACCCACTGACTCAGCACACAGCAATGTGGACAGCAGACCCGGAATTGCAACCCGTCTTGACACAACCACAGTTTTGTCGCTTCAGGTCACGCCACCATCACCCACGGAGGCGATGTCCGTCATCAGTCGGTCCCCTAAGCAAACAGCGCCGAGACCGCTTCCGCCTTGACCAGCTCTCGAGGCTGATTCAGGTGGTTGTGGACGATCGTATCGGGTGCGATGCCAAAGCTTTCGTAGATTGTTGCCAACAGCTCTCCTGGATGGACCGGATCTTCCAGAGGGGCGGATGCCGTCTGGTCACTCTTGCCGTGTACATATCCACGCTTAATCCCGGCACCGGCTACCAGAGCCGTGTAACAGTACGGCCAGTGATCCCGGCCGTCATCAGAATTGACATTTCCTGAAGTGCTGACACCGCGCTGAGGAGAACGACCAAATTCACCCACGGCAATCACCAGGGTTTCATCCAGCAATCCGCGTTCGTCCAGGTCAGTCAGGAGTGTAGACAGCCCGCCGTCAAGCATCGGAGCGGACTGAGTCTTCATTCGTTTGGACAATCCGGTGTGGACATCCCATGAATGATTATCGCTGTTAGCCACCTTGGGCCAGACCACTTCAACCACTCGGGTTCCTGCTTCAACCAAACGTCGAGCAAGCAGGAGAGACTGACCGAATGTATTACGGCCGTACTGATCACGCAGTTCGCGTGATTCCTGTTCGATTGCAAATGCGTCCCGGGCTCTTCCGGATGAAATCAAAGACAACGCCTGCTCGTAGTACTGGTTGAGTTTGTAATCCTTCACGGCATTCTCGACCGCCGGCATTCCTTTGTTGATCACGTCACGTAATCGAGCTCGACGCTTCATGCGACCGCCGTAAACATCGGCACGCATTTCCAGATCAGACACATTGATGCGATCCATCTTCTTCATGTCCATGTCGTCACCGACCGGATACAGATAGTATGGATCGTAAGCTTTTCCGAGGAACCCGGCAGTACCGGCCTTGCCAACCACATTGCTTTCCTGCAGCGGTCGCGGCAGCATCACAAACGGCAGCATGGGGTCCACTGGAGGCTTCAGTCGAATGATATTCGAACCAAAGTTTGGAAAGTCTTTGGGACTCGGTGGCTCCAACTGGCCTGAGGGACTGACTTTGTCGGTCGTATAACCGGTCATCATCTGATAAATGGCAGCGGTGTGGTTGAACAGACCATTCGGCGTGTACGCCATAGCCCGAATCAGGGTTGCTTTGTCCACCACCTGAGCAAGTCGGGGAAGCAACTCCGTAAACTGAACACCAGGCAGTTTTGTATCGATAGGTTTAAATATCGATTTCACGTTGTCAGGAGTCCCTTCTTTGGGATCCCACAAATCAAGATGGCTGGGCCCTCCCTGCAGATAGCAGAGAATCACGCTTTTTGCTTTTCCCCAGCCTCCACCGGCAGACTCATTGGCCTGGACAGACTGCGCCTGAAGCAGACCACCCAAAGACAATCCCAGCATGCTGCTGCCACCGACTCGCAGAACGTCACGGCGAGTTACACCCAAACTGGAGTCACACAGGTCTTTACCCGGCTGGCCTGGAATACGAATCAGCATAGTTAGTTCCTGTACAAAACGTCGACGACAAACAGGACAGGCAGAAGATCGAAGGTCTTCTTAATAATATCAGATTTCGGCCGCGCATGGGAATAAATGTGAATTGATCACGTGTCAGCAGGCAACTGCTGCTGACAGGATACCCATTCTACGGGAATTAATCATCGATTGAATAAAAATGACGGACTGTTTACCAGGGCCCAGGCAAGGTCCTGCACCATTGTTTTCCGTCCATCAGCCAGTTGTTCTTGACTCAGTCGGGCTGCCCGTTCAAGACGCGACAACAGCTGATCCTGTGCCAGAGGCTGGCTGACCAGCTGAAGTTCTTCTTCTCTCTCTATGATTCCGGGGTCTTTCGGCCACGGCCGTTTACTTTTTGCGATCGACAGTACTCGTTTGCGACGCTCGGGTGACCTGCCCCCGAACCAGTCACGTAATCGACGATCCTGCTCTTCGCTTCTTCCTGCACTGACAATGGCCAAAATCCGGTCGATGTCCTGTGGTACGCCGCGTAAATCCGGATTTGCGTCATCGGTGACCGAAATACGAAACCGCCCTATTGCATGCGACCGTTGTTTAAACAGCTGTTCCAGTACGAACGTCAACACCACCGGTTCCGTGAACTTAAGTGGATCATTCAGGTGAAACACTGCCGATTGAGGCTGTCCCCCAACACCGGACACGGCCCATCCGTTGTCGTTGTCATTTCGTACATTGTCGACTGCATCGGTGACCGGAAAACCATCCTGGCTGCCTGAAGCTTCTGTTTTGCCAAACACCAGATCGGTGGGTGCCTTTGCCACATCAGATGCAGGTACCCACCGTCCTGCAATTTCAGTCAGCACGAACTTCCCGCTGTCTCCGAAACCCGGACCGAAGGAATCAATCGATTCATGGGGCAGGACTTCCAGTCGTACCGCAGTGATGCGACTCAGATTCACACCGGCCTTCATCGTATATTTGACCGGACTGGTGCTGTGTCCGTCTGCAAGGACACTGGCGTCAGCAAGCTTTGTTAACCGGGTATCCGTATCTGTGGCAAGTTCTGCAGCTTCCAGCGGGATCCAGGTAGTGGATCTCATATAGCCTGAATCAAACTCAGCGAGTTCAGCCGGCAGCGACTCTTTATCATATTCTTCCAGTTCTGCTGACAGTTGCGCAATCTGCTGCTGCTGCTGCTGTTGAATTTCCGCTTCTTTGGCGATTCGAAAACTCTCCAGATCTGCCGTGGCCGCAGCGATGGATTCTTCTCTGGCTTTTTCCTGACGCTTCTGTTCGTCGGCTATCTTCGCTCGGTACTCCGAGAGGGTCTGCAAAAGTGCTTCATGCTGCTGACCGGCATCTGCACCGATCTCCAGCGTTGCCTGAATCTCTTCCTCACGTGCCGGACGATTCAGAATTCTAAGGAAGATTTCATTGATCACTTGTTTGTCATTGTCATTTTCTTCCAGCAGTTTCGTAATAGCATTATTCGAATCGCTGATAGCACTGCTGACAGTCGGTCCGTTCATGAGTGCCATGACCGGACCCAGCTGAAGTTCAGAGGAACGCTCGCATTCACATGCACTTTCCCGAACAGGTCGTCCGAGGTTGGCCAGAAATCCATCCGGGAGTTTTGTCGCCGCATCGGCCAACGCTGCAGCCCGCGTGCCCTCCGGAACTCCGGGGATATTCATTTTCGCCCCGGTCACGGCGTAAATGGAATCATACAGAACTTCAGCAGGCAGTCGTCGGGCTTTCGCGTGAGAGAAGTTCAGTTGGTCGTCTTCGTTCCATTCGTTGGTATCCATGGACAGCTGATAAGTTCGGCTGGTGACAATTTCACGAGTCAGATCCTGAACATTGAATCCGGATTCAACGAATCGGTTTGCCAGATAATCGAGAAGTTCCGGATTGGACGGTGGATTGCCGGCGCGAACGTCGTCCAGTGGTTCGATCAAACCGGTGCCCAGCATGTAGCCCCAGATACGATTCACATATCCCTTAACGAAATAACTGTTATCCGGCGCCGTGATCCAGCCGGCCAGTTGTTGCCGTCTTGATGCCGCTTCCTGAGACGTAAAATCAACGGGATAAGGAAATGCAGGAGCCGTCACATCACCGGTACGGTCATGCGTGATTTCGCCTTCTTCTTTGTCGAAGACAACCTCGTACAGAGGTTTCGCATTTTCAACCGCCGTTCCACCAATTGTCTTGTCGCCACTCTGTTCATCTTTCTTCAGCCCAACGCGGGCGAAAAAGGCAGCCGTTTCGTAGTACTGATCCTGAGTCCAGCGTTCGAACGGATGATCGTGGCATTTGTTGCAGTTGAACCGAACGGCAAGAAACAGATGTGTCGTATTCTCCATCAGTGCATCGGGCTCGCGAAGGATCTTGTAATACGATGCGGCCGGATTGTCTTTGCTGGAGCCTGTCGCTGTCAGAATCTCGCGACAGAACTGATCATATGGCGTGTTCTGTTCAACGTGTTCACGTATCCAGTCACGAAAGGCCGTGGCTCCCTCTTTCGCCAGGAATTTGCTGTTAACCTGCAGCAGATCCGCCCACTTGTTAGTCCAGTACGTCACGTAGGCCTCTGACCCGATCAGCTGATCCACCAGTTCACCTCGTTTGACCTGGGTTTCCCGTTCATCGGCGAGAAATTCTTTCACCTGCTGCGCCGTCGGCGGCAGACCGGTAAGATCCAGATATATCCGACGTAAATACTCCGCGTCGGTACACAGCTCAGACGGACTGATTTTCATGCGCTGCCATTTTCCAGCGATCAGTTTGTCAATCGGCCCCCAGCTATCCGGCTGTTTCCATTCGAACCCGGTACGATCACCCATGGCCGTGATTGTGGTCGCCGCATAAGACCCCTCAAATCGAGCCAATACAGGTGCCTCTCCCCGCCGCAAGGTCGTCACGACACCATCAACATTGACGGCCGCAATGTCTGTGTTTCCACTGCTAAGAAACGACTCTGCTGTCACATCACCGGTTGTTCCGTCTGAATAGGTGGCAATCACCCGCATTTGCTGGCGAGCTCCAATGGTTTGCACAACCGGGTTCTGCGGCTCCAGTTGAATTCCCACCACTCTGACAGCATCCGGATCCAGTCTGGCACCTTCAGCAATCCATTGACGGATGATCCGATAGTACCTGGACCCCGGGGTGGTGAGTTGGCCACCAACGTGTGGTACCGCTCCGATAGCCTTTAAGAGCATCAGACTGTTATCGGGTGAAGCCAGATTGATACGTCGTGCCTTGAGATCGTCGGTCCAGGCACGAACATCATAAATCGGATCGTAGCCTCGAAGCGACAGTTTGAAGCCTTCCTTACCGTCTTTAGCTCCATGACAGGTGCCTGCGTTGCAACCGAGACGAGAGATCACCGGCATGACGTCGTGGACATAGCTGATCGGCTCTTTTGCCGTCGTCCCCTCTGCAATCAGCGGCACGGCCTTGATGTGGTTGCCTGTCTGTACGAGCACGGCCGCTGCTCCGTCACTCCGTGCCCACAACTGTCCGGCCGCCGTGATTTGTCCAATGTCTGCCGGCAAAGAGAACTTTGACAGGCGCGTCACATCGACTCGATCCCCTGTTTCCAGAATTCCGGTTACCAGCAGTTGCTGGTAACTCCACGGACCATTCAATCTGGCAACAGGGGGTGAAACTTCGATTGCGGTCAGCGGAAGTCCGTCCGGCAGTTTTTCATTCGACGACAGAGCATCCAGTTCCTTCACAGACTCGTCGGCGACGATCCCCATGGATTCGGAAGCAACAGGGTCAACTTCGACGGGCAGAAGTTCCCGCATGATTGCCCCGTCCGCCGGATTGATGAAGCGAATGACACCATCCGCACCGGCCGCCGCAATCGTTTTCCCGTCCGGGGCAAACCTAACCGCATAAACCGCTGTCGGAAGTTCGACCTGCATGACCGTCTCGATCCCGACAGTCACGTACTCTTCGTACTTCTCCCGTTCCTCGTCGTTCCACCGCCGCGGCTGCTTACCGAGAATCACTTTGAACTCGTCACTGATCGAGCTGTCGTATTCACTCGTATAGACGAACACCTGCCCCGTACCGTCCAGACTGCTGGCGCACACAATCATTCCGCCGTCTGCAGCAAAGTCAACGGAGTGAATTCGGCCTCGCATTGGAGGAAACCGACGCACGAGATTGGCATCATCGCCAATGACGCGTTTTGTCTGTCGATGCATCCGATAAATTCGGGGCGTCCCGTCAGACCCACCAACCAGCACCTCATCCCGCTGTGGATGACGAGCCACCGCTCCGATGCCCCCCTTCAGTGCACCAGGAGTAATTGAAGTGACATTGTCAATAAAACGTTGCGTCGACAGATTGTAAAGTTTCGTGGTCATGTCACGACCGACAGAAACGAGATGCTGACCGTCAGCGGAAAACACGGTGTCCAGTACCCAGTCGCCATGGGCTCCATTGAAGAAAACCTGTTCACCGGTACGCGAATTGAATGCACGCACAATTGAGTCGGTACAGCCAACGGCAATCAACGCCCCGTCCGGTGACCAACTGACACCGTAGACAGTGTCATAAGTCAACGGTAACGAAAGAGTCAATTGCTGAGTCGTGACATCCCAAACCTGAACTTCACCGGTACGCTCGGGCAAACCACCGGTCACTGCCAGACGATTCCCGTCGGGCGAAAAACTGACAGATTCAATACGGGCAGAAAGACCAATGAGCCGGCCAACCAGCCCGCTGCCATCAGCCCTGTGAATCAGAACTTCATGAAATCCTGAGACCGCCAGCAGCGACCCGTCCGGAGAATAATCGAACGACGTCACAATTGGCTGTCGGGAATAAACCGGAGGGTGATCAACGTCATACTTTTCTTTTGCGTTGTCAGGGGTATCATCAACTGCGCCGGCAGCGATCCACTTGTTAATCAAGTCCAGATCCGGCTGTGAGAGTGGCGTCTTTCCTTTGGGCATCGCCGCTTCTCCGTCAGCGGGCGTAATGAGGTCCACCAGGATACTCTCTTCCGGTTTTCCGGGGACAATTGCGGCGACATCCGATTCGCCACCGGCGAGCAGCCTGACAAAATCGGTCATGACGTATTCACCGCTTTGTCTGGCCGGTTGGTGACATCCCTGACAATGATTCTGAAAAATTGGACGAATCTGTCTGTAATAGCTCACGCTGTCGTCCGCTGCCGCAGTCAGGGACGTCAGCCCGGCGAAAACACCGATGAACACGAAGTGACGTTGTCGCATGGTCAGTGGAATTATCATAGGGATTGAGAAATCAGAAGACGATAGATCTGTCAAACAGCCGAAGAAAAGTGTTACTTCGTAAGTATCTGTCCGGCAGTAACAGGTTGCATGAAAAAAGAATAAATTTCACCCTGTAATTTTACACCACTCACGTTGACCTGCAACCTGCTGGTCGGGTTATGCGCTATGTGGCGAGTAGATCCGTTTTTCGGGGCTTTAGGAATTCACCGGGAGGAGTGCGTTTCCAGTCGGGCACCTTCTTGACACCCGCTTGACCTGTTCGCAGAAACCGTCGCACGCTTTCCCCAACTGAGGAGCCTTCCGGTTCTACTCACTCGATCGCCAGTTCAGGGCCCTCGAACTTGGGATCCTCGGTCTTCGGCCGGTCTTTGAGTCAGGCCCGAAACGACTTAAGTTCTCGTGGCGAAAGAGAAAACGGTTCGCCGGCGATAAGAGTAAGATCCGCCTTCACCTCGATGATGCGTGACTTGCCCTCGGCCAGGTCGGCATCGTGACACTCCATGCAGTTCCGTTCCACAAAAGCCTTTGGCACACGGTCCTTGGCGCACACGCTGAACACAGTGACCCGGCGAGAAACCAAGTCCACGTGAAATGACGGTAGCCATGCCCCATCATTTGTTCCTTAGGGACATCGCCCCGGCGTGGACGACACGCACCTGGTACAGGGAGGTGCGGGCGGTAATGAAGAGAGTCCTGTAGTCCTGGCCGCCAAAGCAAACGTTGGCAGGATTTTCGGGAACCTTTATGGTCTCCAGTTTGTTGCCGTCGGCATCATAGACCAGGACCTGCCCATGGGTGAGGTAGAGATTGCCCTTCACGTCCACCGCCATACCGTCGCTTCCCTCGTCGATGGTGAACAGTTTTTTTCCAAGAGCTCCCTGCTGGCTCACGGCATAGCAGGTCACAGTGTCGGGATAGTCGTGATACTTGGGCTCCGGATGCCGCTTGTGCCCGCCTGTGTCGGCAACGTACAGCCGCAAGCCGTCTGGAGAAAAAACGATACCGTTGGGCATGGCCAGATCCTTGATCAGGGCTTCTACTCTGCCCGTTTCCGGATCCAGCTTGTAGACCCAGTGGCCGGGGATTTCATGCGGTCCGCTCAAACCCCACGGGGGATCCGTGAACCACAGGCTGCCGTCCTTCCAGACGGCCACGTCGTTAGGGGAGTTGAAGCGTTTTCCGTCGAACTTGTCGGCCAGGACCGTTGCCTTGCCGTCCTTCTCGATGCGGATGATGTTCCGGGCTGCATGCTGACACGAAATGATACGGTTTTTCAGGTCGAGGATATTACCGTTGGCCTCCTCGCTTTTGCGAAACACAGACAAGCCACCCTGCTCGCTCCACTGCATGAGCTTGCTGTTCGGGATGTCGGAAAAAACAACCTTGTTTTGTTGCGGCAGCCAGACGGGGCCCTCGGTGAACTTCATGCCCCCGGCCAGTTTCCTGACCTTAGTCCCGTGTTCGACGACGGAAGCGGCCTGGAGTGAGTGTGCCATGGCAGGAAGAGCAACAGCAAGAGACAGGATGATTGTTTTCATGGTCATCGGTGAGTTGGGTTCGGTAAATGGGCAGGACCATCGTTGGGCCGTGCTTTTGTTACTTGATGGAACAGATGCGTTCCTCGATTGGCGTAGAGAATAATTTTCAACTGTCGGCCTTCAGCTGCGCACAGAATCCGGGACGACAACTCCTGAGCAGTTCCTTAAAGCGGAGGGTGATTTGCACGCCGCTACGTCCATTAGCGGGGTTCCTGGCCTGGGTCGGATTCTTTATTTTGCAGAATGTGCGGTCGCAGACAAGCGTTATCAGCTTACTGGAAAGCTTTCACCGAGGCACTAAACCGGACATCCTCAGGCCCCAGGCAGGGGAGCCCACTTTCTTGAGGTTCCCCTCTGAGGGAGATCCGGCAGGCGGTCAGACTGGCCCCGGTGGCGGCAGAAACGAAGAGAATTTTCCCACCGGGTGAGGGTGTCAATCCCCGGGGGATCTTGTCGGCCTTACCGTCTTCCAGCACGCGTTAGCGAAAAACACGATCGAAGTCCCGACGATGTCCGCGAAGAGAAATTTCCCGGTCGGGTTGATCAGGACATCAGCCCGGCCGGAAGCCTCTGCTGGCAGATGTTGAGCACGCTGTTGTCGCACTGATGGTGCTGCAGTTCGTGCTGTTGCCGATGGCAGGCAGGACATCTGACGCCTTCGCACGCAAGACCACGCTGCTCTTCCGAGACACAGTTAACGGGACGTGCCTCATGTATTTTTGCGCTGCGACGTTGACCTCGTACGCGTTGGCCAGTGATATGACTCTGAGACTCTCCGGGAAGCGATTGTACATGACATCCACCGATCGCAAATTACGGACAATGCCACTCAGACGCACGTCCACAAACACAACGGTGCCCCGCGCCCGGAGTTCCTTCTTGCCCCACCCTGAACGACTCCAACTCATCATTCCATATATCATGAAATCGCAGTCAGCAGTGATTTCAACAACAGCTGCTTCGTCATCCCACATATTGAACGCGTCATGCGTTGCGGACATTCCCACAGCAACTGCGCCAGCCCGCTTCAGCAGAAGTTCCAATTACGGCTAAAATTACGAGGACGGCTCCCTGCATAAAAAAACGTTGCATGGGTAAGTCCTCCGTCCTGAGAAGCCAAATGTGGTACGCTGCAACCAGTCTGCCGTTACGAATGCTCCGAGTCGCATTCCCCATATCCCCCCTAACTCTGTGTATGAATCAAAGTTACAAACAAACCTTGCGTGTTTCGTGAATTCTGTTCAGACATTGCGAACGTGATCAAATCCACAAACAAATCTCATCACATCGATATCAGAAATCTGATAAAGTAATTTGACAGTGGAAACAAAAGGACCTCTCACGTCCCGCTCCAGGCAACATTACTGCGAACCTGGCCCGACGTCTTTCTTCCTTCAATGTCGCATAACGATAGAATGTCGAACCTCGCGCAACATTTGGGAGTCATTTCGTGGGTAAAGCACATTCCGGCCGTTTTCTAAAAATCGTGGACCTCGCTCGAGGTAAAATTCGCGAGTGCACCGTTGAGGACATCGCTGAACGGCAAAAGACAAGCAGCGATTTAAGGCTACTCGATGTGCGGGAAGAAAGTGAATTTAACAAAGGGCACATCCCGGGTGCTGTTCACCTTGGAAAAGGCGTAATTGAGCGAGATGTCGAAGAGAAATTTCCCGATACCGACACAGAACTTTTTCTCTACTGTGGAGGCGGATATCGCTCGGCACTTGCAGCACTGAATCTGCAGTTAATGGGATACACTAACGTGATCTCCATGGACGGTGGATTTCGAGGATGGAAGGAAGCAAATCAACCTGTCACCATCCCGGACTCTGATTAGATCCGGTTGGCAGTAACATCCAACAGATTGTCTGGTGACACTGACTGCGTCAATTGGTTCATTGCGAAAGCAGAAGTTTCGACGATGGGACGTTTTGGTCTTGCACTCAAAATCCTGTTCAATGGTCATCCAGCGAGAAAGTTCGACGCCGCGCGGTCCCGCCAGTCGCCTCCCGTCACCCAACAGGCTACTCCCGAACCGACCCGGAGTGAGGCTGTAACCTTACTGGCCGCGTTCCGGCGTGATACTCGGTGTGTAGATTTTGTTCAGGAATCAATTGACGGATACAACGACGCACAGGTCGGAGCTGCAGTTCGCGACGGGCACTGCGGTTTTCGTGATGTCCTCAAACGTATGTTCGATCTTAGGCCAATCATTGATCGGGAAGAGGACGGGGACATCCTCGCACCTGACCCTGCATCAGCCCGATGGCATCTCATTGGTAACATGGGGCAATCGTCCCGAACTGTTTCCGGAAGGCTGTTGCACGCCGGCTGGAAGTCGCTGAGGTGCAGGGTCCCTGAATGGTCCGGCAGTTCCAGCGACACAGAAGTTGTATCGCCGGCCGAGGTACAGGTTTCTTAATTCTGCAGCATCGTGTTGCTGTTCGTAGTCCCTTCTTCAGGCGGAATCAACGCTACCGGAAGATATCCTGACCACCTGAGTTCGGAACGGCAAACAATGTTACGCTGTTGTATCTCAACCCCAAGGTTCAATCGGCTGGCTGCAGCTGTCCTGGATTGCGGCAGTTTTTTTTTACCCGACTTCATCAGAATCAGTTGACCGGCGCATGCCCAGAGATTTTTTAAAAGACGTAAAACGCGAATACGATGTTGTCGTGATTGGCAGCGGCCTGGCCGGGTTAACAAGCGCCAATATTCTTGCGAGACAGGGATATTCGGTTCTGCTGCTGGAACATCACTACCAACTGGGTGGAATGGCCACGTGGTTCAAACGACGCGGTGGCCATATCTTTGATATTTCTCTGCATGGTTTTCCGGCCGGAATGATCAAGAGCTGTCGTAAGTACTGGACGAAGGAAATCGCGGACTCGATTGTGCAGCTCCATGGAATCCGCTTCGAGAATCCCCAGTTTTCGTTACGAACAACATTCGACCGCCAGGATTTCACAAAAATCCTTACTGAAAAGTTCGCAGTCTCACCGGAGGCAGTTCAGGGGTTCTTCGACACGGTTCGCGGAATGAACTTTTACGACGATCAGGACAAAACAACGCGTGAAATGTTCGATGAATTTTTCCCGGGCCGCGATGATGTTGTCCGACTGCTGATGGAACCCATTACCTATGCAAACGGATCCACACTCGAT
The DNA here is from genome assembly GCA_022447225.1 of Fuerstiella sp. Lineage (NCBI taxonomy): Bacteria > Pseudomonadati > Planctomycetota > Planctomycetia > Planctomycetales > Planctomycetaceae > Fuerstiella > Fuerstiella sp. Next base: position 588,903 of record JAKVAZ010000006.1, read on the forward strand.
GACCCGGCAATTACGTACGGAATCGTCTTCAGCAACTTCATGCACAAGGGGGTATTCACTTTTGAAGGCGGTACCGATGCTCTGATTGGCCGGATGAAAGACGAACTTCTGGCCAATGGAGTGGACCTTAGAATTCGCACCCTGGTGGAAAAGATTGAAGTCAGCGCCTCACAGCAGGTCCAGGCCGTTGTCGTCAATGGCCGCCGCATTGGCTGCCGTGCTGTTGTCAGTAATGCCAACATCCGTTCAACAATTCTGGACCTGACGGGCCCTGATCATTTTGATCCCGATTTTGTAGCCGACACACATGCTGTCAGACTCAACAGCAGCAGTTGCCAGGTCTACATGGGACTTAACCCCGGTGAGGGATTTGATGCAGGCGTTGGTGATCTGCTTTTTCACTCTGAACATTCCGGTTTCGACATCGACGCAATGCTGAGCATGAATGTGAGCAGTCGGACGTTCAGCTTCTACTATCCACAAACACGTCCTGGCAGTGATCGCTGGCTGGTTGTGTCCTCGACAAATGCCAACTACCGCGACTGGGCCGATCTTTCCGATGAAGATTACAGAGTTGCCAAACATGAGCTGGAACAGACAACACTGGACTGCCTTGAACAGTACGTTCCGGATGTTCGGTCCAAAATTGATCACATCGAAGCGGCCACACCAAGGACGTTTGAACATTACACACGCCACGTGGCCGGATCATCTTTCGGCACAAAATTTGAAGGACTCAGGGTCAGTCAGAATCTTCCCGGACAGATTGGTGGTCTGTTTCATGCGGGTTCCGTCGGCATTATAATGTCGGGCTGGCTGGGAGCAGTGAACTACGGCGTGATCGTCAGTAATGAAGTCGACAAACTGCTGGCATCTCAGTCACCCGTCTAAACACCGGTGGCGGAATGCCTAAAACGGAAACTGCCCGTCCAGCGGTGATTCTGCCAGCTGAATCAGAAAAGCGGACAGTCGTTCCACAATGACCTTCATCAACGCCTCACCTTTTTCCGCGGTCGCCGGATGTGGATTACCCACCCCGGTGTTACTTGTCAGCAGGTGCCAGGGCCGGGTAATACTCACCCAGCCCTCATTAACAGCATTGAACTGTGTCTCACGTACCGTTCCGTCGTCAGCAGCAATGGTTCCATCCTCGTTCCGGCGAACCAGATGCTCAAAAAACGCCAGCCCCAGTGCGGTCTCCATTTCGCCGGCGTGGTCACCAGGTGACTCAAACAGTTTCTGCTGAACGTCATGAGTAAGGCCTCGAAACCAGTCACACAGGAACAGCTGAACCGGTGTGCTGCCGTGGAACTCGCGCAGCAACGGCTTAAATTCGTTCCCGCCGTGACTGTTAAGAATCACAAGTTTCAAAATTCCGTGGCCGGCAAGCGAATCGATCAAATCACGGAGGACCGTCCCCAGCGTAGCCGGATTGACGTTCATCGAAAGCCGGCAACGCGACTGGTTGGTCTGGGTCCCGTAAGGAATCGCCGGCAACAAAATGACACGAGCTCCACCATTCCAGGCAGCTTCGCAGACACGGCTGCCGATTGCTTCTGATTCCAGTGTATCGGTCCCGTAGGGCAGATGCAGATTATGGGGTTCGGTAGCCCCCATCGGCAGGACCGCCACCTGATACTCGCAGTCTTTGACGTGATAGTAGTTGGTTTCAGCCAGAATCCAGGGACGCATTGATGACTCCATGCAAATTACAGCGTGTGATACCGGACCGTTACCGCAACAGCCGTGCGGGGAACACGCATCACACTTCTCCGCGTACTGAATGCCCTGCAGTTCCTGTCCGTACCGAAGATCGAGTCTATCGCCTTCACCTATGACCGCAAACAGCAGCGACCAGTATGACCATTGATCCTTCAAAGGATTCCTGCGACCGTGTGCAGTAAATCCGTCCGTACAACCGGGACGGATGAGTCTTTTCGTGACTGCAGCAACTCAGACGATCGTCCCTGACAAACCGATTCTCTGCAGAGGACAGATGCTGCCGTCTTTAGCAGATTTAACAACACGCAACCGGTGGCTGACTACACGGTTAGTCGCCGCCGATTACCAGTCCGTCTTCTGCTGTGTCCCTCTGTATCTGCGGAAATTAAAAGATGAATCAAATCACTATTGGCAATTTGGAGCTCTCAGTGATCAGCGGAGGCAGAATGCGTACTGACGGCGGGAACATGTTCGGTGTTGTGCCGCGTGTTCTCTGGTCGCGCATCTGCCCGCCGGACGATCAGAATCGAATCTCAATGGATACAAATTGTCTGCTGGTACGAACCCCTGATTCACTGGGGCTGATCGATGCCGGTTACGGGGATAAAGCACCCGAGAAAATACGCCGTCGCAGCTGCATGGAATCCGGTGCACCACTGCTTAAGAATCTAAATGATGTCGGAATCTCAGCGGACGATATCGACTGGGTCATTCTGACACATCTTCACTTCGACCACGCCGGAGGGACCACCAGAATTGACAACAGTGGTAATCTTCTGCCGGTCTTCCGGTATGCCCGCCACTTCGTTCAGCAATTCGAATGGGACGACGCCGTTTCCGGCCGTGCGGAATTCGCCGGCGCCTATGATCCTGACGATTTCGTACCATTGCAGGATGCAGGTCTGCTGACACTCGTGAAAGAAGAACATGAAATTGTGCCTGGCGTCACCACCCGTCGAACAGACGGTCATACCCGAGGACAGCAGTTAGTCCGGCTGTTTTCACATGGACAAACTGCCGTCTATGTGGCGGACCTGTGTCCTACAGCAGCACACCTGCGTCCGATGTGGACAATGGCTTATGATCAGTTCCCGCTGACGACACGAAGAACCAAACCCGAAATCCTGGGAGAAATTGCCGACCAGGATCACGTTGTGATACTACCGCACGATCCCGGTACAAAGATCGCGAGGCTGCAGCGCCACGGGCCGGCGGACTTTGAGCTGTTACCTCCGGCCTGAACGGACGCCAAAGACAATACCGGCAGATACAAAAGACGGCTCTCCGGTAAAACTGGCCAAACAGATCTGAATTGATTCACAGGACAAACACAATCTGCAGAACAATGACTGCGGACTTCGGCTAGCGAATAAAGAACCGCTTCGCATCCCGAAATATTCGGGCGTCCTTCTCTTCCAGAATCTTCAGATTTTCGACAGCAGATGCAGCGACCTGAGCATACTGCTCAGGATCCTTTTTACCGGCCTTTTCACATGCCAGCATGTAGCGCACAATCGCACGTTTGATGGACGGAATCTGATACTCTTCCTGGTCAAACATACCCATCAGACGACTCTGCACAGACCAGTCTTTCCAGCGTGCCAGGTCGGCAATAATCAGATCACTGAGTTCGGGACGATCCAGTAACAGATACATCGCACCGGCAAGCCGCTCGATCGGAATATGCCCGGGTTCGTGCTTCTTCATGAACCGAAGTGTGTTGACCGTGGCATAGGTTTCTGAAAACGGCAGTTTTTTCTCGACACCGGATTCGGTCGTATAAAACTCATTGCGTATCTTGGCATCTTCAAGCTTCTCAAGCCCCTCTTCGCCGGTGAGCATCAGATAACCGGACATGATTCCCTCCAGTCCGAGACGGAAATCACTGTCGACTGTCATAATTTTCTTTTCCAGAACTACGGCATCATCTTTGGTGCCGCAGAGTCCCAGCATCATGCCGTACAGGGCGATACGGGTGACAGAAGTCTCCGAATCGGCAACCCATTGGATCAGTTTTTCACGCGGCATCTGATCCCTGAGCGGTCGAATGATCTTGTAGGGAGCAGCCGCGAATTCTCCGTAAGCGTCATTGGAAACCAGCAACTCGGGGTGTTCCAGATACCCGAGAAACCATGCTAACCGCTTCTGACGCTGCTCCGGATCCTTTTCAGGAGCAGGACAATTTCGAATGTATTCCCATGAATTCTCTGTCACTTTGGTTGGCGGTTGCCAGTTGAGATAGTCAGTCCCCGGCCCCATTAAGGCAAATTGCTCACCCGTTTCTCCGGCAGCATAAAACGGCAATGTCAGAGTTTGGTCAGGCTGAAACGTATCATCCTGCGACCGAGCGACAGCCAAAATCACGAACTCGACACTCCCGGCTGTTTGATTATCGGGGCGTGACGCCTTAACCCATTCACCAAGCAGCAAATGATCCGACTGATCAATCATCTCTGCCATTGTAAGCTGCGGAGCAGTGCAGAAAGGACAGGCGTTCACTGAGTCACTGAATACCAGGGACGCCCCCATCAACAGTGCAGCAGACACAACGACACGTGATTGTAAGCGAAGTGACAACATTTCTTCCTCCAGCCTGCCGGCATTCGTTATTCAGTGATTACGCCGTCATCAATAAAGAACAGCGCATACAGGTCAACCTCATCGGCATGGGGTTCAATGCGCAACGTTCCTTCAACGTCAAAGGGCGTGCCTTCGATCAGATCGGTCGACGCGCCATCCTCAAGCACCACAGCAATCATGTCGTATATCTTCGGTAACGGGCCGTAACAACATTCTCCGTTGTCCCGCACAAACAGAAACTCAGTGATATCCTCTGTCTCATATCCGGGCCGCATATATCCTCGAATTCGTACGCTGGCCCCGTTGAGCTGACTGAGCCACTCCGGAAAATGGTCCGGCGCATCCACCGTCACAGGATCCATGTTCAGAATTTTGAGCAGATCAATGTCGTCGAAAGTAACTCGAAGTGCCGTGCCTTCTTTGCGAAACTGTCGATAAGGGATCAAAAGTCTGATGGTATTCGCATTTCCGGAATCAGCAACTGACGGAGCAGCCGAATCACTTTCGCCGGTATCATCCCTGTCGCTCGTAGCGGAACGTTCAACGACTTTTTCTGCTTCTGCAGCGGGCGCAGGACCCGACACGACATCAGTCGTATCAACCTCGTCAGCGACAGACACATCGATGTCCGGATGGTTACTGAGCGTCGCCTGGGGTTCAACCTTTTGCTCCGGTTCAACCTTTTGCTCCGGTTCAACAGTTATCGTTCCGGGGTCCAGATTTTCGAACCTGACGAAGTCTCCGGACTCAGAACCACTGCATCCCGCGGTTAGTACACTCAGAACCAGACTGAATAAATAACATCTGATTCCGGAAGGAGGTCTCACAGACGATATCCGGCATACAGCAAGCGTTGGCAATGAATCCGTCATGACAACCCCTGAATAACGCATCAAAGAACTAAAATCGCGTCCTTGATGGTTCAACCATTTGAGCTTCCACCGTGTACACCGCCTCACCGGAAGCAGCAGCCACGTTTGCTCTAAGTATACCGGCCACAGAAACCATTCCATTGTGACCATCAATCTTCCTGCCGTCCTGCATTCTGACGAGCATCATATCGTAAGGTTTTGGTTCCCCACCAAAACAGCACTCACCATTATCTTTAAGAAACACGAATTCTTCCAAATCCTTTTGAGTCTGAGTTAGCCACATGAATCCCTTGAGAAACAACTTCTGTCCGACTAATTTCGCAACCTCCGGATGTAAACGTCGCTGGCCCCCCTGGAAGTACTGAAATTCCCGGGCAGAAATCTCTTCAGGGAAATTGACCCTGAGATACCCCTCCGGCACCTCGTGGTTGTAATGGTAAATCTGGCTGGCAATTCCACCAGAGACGCCGGCCAGCGACAGCACCAGCCCCAGAGCCGCCAACAGCATGCCCCGAACCATCCCGTGTTCACCACGAATTCGCAGAATCGCAGCAATACTGACAATCACAGCGATACCGGCAACAAAAATTCCAAACAATCCGAGAAATGCCGTGAGTCCACAGATTCCAAGCAGAATTGCCACGGATCCCCATGGTGATACCGGGATATAGCTAAAACTGGCAGACTGACTGCTCTCCCCCCAACCAAAGTCCTCCGATAATTTTGTATCGCTTATCTGACTCGGACCAGGCTGGTCCAACAAATCCTGGGTCATGACTGTAAACCGTTGAGCGAAACGAGTTTGAGGTAAACGGAGATGTGCAGACGAACCGCAACACGTACCGTCGATCCGACAACCATTGTACGTTCGCTGTCTGTGGTCTGTGAACGAATTCGCAGGGGTTTTTATACATTGGAGGGACTTATGAAAGGAGCCGAAATGACATCCGGATCCCCGTAACCGGGACACATAGCAGACTTTTTCACATCGGTCTCAGTTCCAGCACGAGCTTCCGCTGAAATGCACGATCGATTCAAACCATCTACAATCGACGTTTCACGGTACTTGCCGTATCTTCAATTCTGAGTCTCCTTAGCAATGGTTTTTCATCCATGCCATCGTTGCCGGTCAAACCCAATGTTCTGCTGTTCGTCACCATGGCTGCTCTGGCGTGGGGTGTTTACGTTCCTCTGGTCCATGGCGCAGCCAGCAAACTGGGCAGTAGTCTCCGCGCGTTTCTCATGGTCGGAGTTGCCTATTTTCTGACGGCGGTACTGATTCCCTGCCTGTTCATCTTTTTGATGAACAGCGATCCGACCGTCAAAGACCCGACCAAGGTCAATTTCCAGGTTTCTAATATGATGTGGGGACTGGCTGCCGGTGTCGCGGGTGCAGCTGGGGCACTGTGTGTGATTTTCGCAGCGAAAGCTGCAGGACCAGGAGCTGCATTGTATGTGGCACCTCTTGTTTTCGCGGGTGCCCCAATCATCAATACAATCGCATCGATCACAGTCTTCAGTCACGGAAAAACAGCTGTCCCCTCTGCACCATTCTATCTGGGACTCGTTCTGGCTGCGGCCGGTGCCGCGATGGTCATGATCTACAAACCCGGTGAAATTGCAGAACCACCGGCAGTTCCTCAGCAACAGGTTGAAACCGGGAATAACTCCGAATAAGTCAATCAGCAGGATGACCAACGAACAGATTGCCGACGTATTCGAACAACTGGCAGACCTGCTGGAAATTCAGGGTGCCAATCCTTTCCGGCTGCGTGCTTATCGGAATGCGGCCCGTACCATTAAGTCCACGGCCCGTTCGTTTGCTGCGCTGGTGGAACAGAAATCGGATCTCACACAGTACTCCGGTATCGGTAAAGACCTCGCCAGGCAGATTTCAGAAATTGCTGACACCGGTCAGCATCCAAAGTTGACTGAACTGCGTCAACAGGTCCCACCGGGTGTGGTGGACATGCTGAAAATCCCCGGGGTTGGTCCAAAGAAGGTAGCCGTTTTCTTCAATACACTGAATCTCACATCACTCGAGGAACTCAAAGCTGCCGCGGAATGCGGCAAACTGGCTGAACTCAAAGGATTTGGCAAAAAAACCGAACAGGCAATTCTGCAAAACATTGATCTGGCTGCTGAAGCGGGCCGTCGAGTTCGGATTGACGTAGCCCGCTCGTCTGCAGAGGCCGTGTTGGAAGATCTGTTGCAGCTTGAAGAGGTTACTCAGGCCTCAATAGCCGGGAGCTGTCGCCGCCGCAGGGAAACCTGTGGTGATCTGGACGTATTGGTAACCTGTTCCTGTCATCGCGCCCCCATGGATGCTCTGGCAGATCATTCGCTTGTCGAGTCTGTTCTGCAGCGAGGTGAAACGAAACAGAGGGTCCGTTTAACATCAGGCATTGAACTGGATATGCGTGTTGTTCCAAATGAGTCGTTTGGTGCAGCACTGCAGTACTTCACCGGCTCAAAGGAACACAACGTAATTGTCCGACAGCGAGCCAAAGACCGAGGATTGAAGATCAACGAATACGGTGTATTTCGCGGTGATCATCAGGTGGGCGGCGCAACGGAAGAAGACATCTATAAAGCGGTCGAACTTCCCTGGATACCGCCCGAACTGCGCGAAAACCGAGGTGAAATTGAGGCTGCAGAGAATAATCAACTACCCGAACTGCTGACGATTGACCAGATCAAAGGTGATCTGCATATGCACACGACCGCGTCAGACGGAACAGCTTCCATTGTTGAAATGGCCGAAGCGGCGAAAGCACGCGGGCTCAAATACATCGCCATCACCGACCACAGCAAACGGGTCTCGATGGCGAACGGTCTGGATGCCGATCGTCTACGGACTCACTGGGAGCAGATTCGCCAGGTAAACGAACAAATCAAAGGCATTGAACTTCTGTGCGGGATCGAGTGTGACATCCTGGAAGATGCCACCATGGATCTGGAAGACGAGGTGCTGGCGGAAGCGGACTGGGTCATCGCGGTACTGCACTACGGACTGCAACAGCCCCGCGAACAGATTATGAAACGACTGATGTGTGCCATATCGAATCCTCACGTGAATATTATCGGACATCCCACCGGACGTCTCGTAAATCGTCGTGAAAGCGCAGACATGGACATGACTGATGTCCTCAAAGCAGCTGCCGACAACTCAGTCATGATGGAAATCAACGCCCATCCCAAACGTCTGGACCTGAACGACATTCATGCTGCCGCTGCCAGAGACCTGGGGATTCCAATTGTCATCAGCACCGACGCTCACAGTGTCAGTGGATTCGACGTCCTGCAATACGGAGTTGATCAGGCGCGCCGAGCCGGACTCAGCAACGTCGACGTGGCAAATACCAGGTCCTGGGCGGAGTTTCGCAAACTACTGTGAGCAGCCCGCGAACCAAAAGACGTCACCTGACCTGCTACGTCAGAACCTCTTTAACAATTTCACCGTGGACGTTGGTAAGCCGTCGCTGAATACCATTGTGATAATAGGTGAGCTGCTCGTGATCGATTCCCATGAGATGTAAAACTGTGGCGTGGAAGTCATGCCAGGGAATCGGACGTGTTACATTTTTCCAGCCGACCTCATCGGTCTCGCCGAATGCAAATCCGCTTTTCAGACCGGCGCCGGCCATCCAGCAGCTGAATCCGTAACGATTGTGATCCCGGCCAGGGCCAACTTTGTCGGCAGCGGACTGGGAAAATGGAGTACGACCAAATTCCGTGGTAAACAGCACCAGCGTATCCTGCAGCATTCCTCTCTGTTTGAGATCTCGCAGCAGAGCTGCCACGGGCCGGTCGATTCGGCCCGCCTCGATCGTATGGTTCTCCATGACGCTTTCATGGGCATCCCAGCTGGCACGCGGGCTTCCCGCAATCGGGCCTCCGGAAAACAGCTGTACAAACCGGACACCTCGTTCCAGCAAACGACGCCCCAGCAGACAGCGTCGCCCCATATCGGATGTCTGTTTGTCATTCACACCGTAGGCTTCCGCGGTTTCCTGGGTTTCACCGCTCATATCAGCGACCTCGGGAACCGACAGCTGCATCTTCGCGGCCAGTTCATAGCTCCTGAGCCGGGCCGACAGGGCGGCATCTGCATTCGTTTGCGACAACTGATGCCGATTGACCGCATTAACAAATTCTCTTGTCGCCTGGTCCGCAGCAACCGGAACAGGCTGAGCGGGAAACAGATCAGGAACCGGCTGGTCACCAGCTTCAAAGACCACCCCCTGACTGCTTGACGGCAGGAACGCACTACTCCAGGTGGATGTCCCGGTATTGGGCGCCCCTCGTTCGTCGTTAAGAACAACATAGGCGGGCAGTGAATCAGTTTCAGAACCCAGCCCATAAGACAGCCAACTGCCCATCGAGGGAAATCCGTTGGCTTCGAACCCGCTGTTGGCCACAAACAAAGCCGGTGTGTGATTCGCTGACTCCGATTCCATGGATCTCAGAATCGTCAGATCATCAGCCAGTTCAGCAATGTTTGGAAACATGTCAGAGATCATCAGGCCGCTGTCGCCTCGCGGCTCGAACTTCCATTCCTGCTTCTTCAGCAGTCCAACCTGCCCAAAAAAGATGTCAGGCTGTTCATCGGTCTGCAGTGACTTTCCGTGAAATTTTTCCAGTGCCGGTTTGTAGTCAAAAGAGTCGATATGACTCATACCTCCGATCAGGCAGATGTGAATGGCTCTTTTGGCTTTTGCCGGAAACTGCGGCAGACCGCGCCCGAACTCCGCAGCCGACGCCTCCCGGCTCAGCATACTCGTGAACGCTGTGGCTCCCAGACCATTGATTCCCCAGTTGAAGAAATCACGGCGCGCCGGATCTGCGGCAGGAAAACTGGCTGTTGAAAACATCATTCGCTCATTCAATCAGGACAAATTCAGATGTATTAAACAATCCGCGGCACAACGCCGGTAACCCGTGTTCGCTCACAAGTGTCAGCGACAGCTGACGCTCCTGGTCAGTCGGCAAACGAGCCACCGCCAGCTGCCATGCCCGACTGACCTGATCAGACGCAGCGTCACCCACGTCCTTTCGGACACGTTCGGCAAACAAGGCAGACATATGTAAGACAAACGAATTATTCAGGAGACTAAGCGCCTGCAGCGGAGTTGTCGTGACTGCCCTGCGAGGGGCTGTACTGGCTGAATCCGGGCAGTCAAAAGTATCCAGCAGTGCGCTACGTCCTCCCCGAGGATTGAAACGATAGACTGTACGACGAAAAGTGTCCTCACTGTCGGTAAAAACCGGAGTATAGTAGGTCGTCCCGTTGTTGCTCACGATCGACACGTCAACAAAACCGGGACCGCCTGCCTGAGTGTTAAGTGTGCCGGATACCGCCAGCATCGCATCGCGTACACATTCAGCCTCCAGCCGGCGAGGTGTCATCCGCCACAACAGCCGATTTCCGGCATCAACGTCCGCACCGTTCCCCGAATCAGACTCCGGTGAAAACGCCGCCTGACGATAAGTTCCTGATGTAACCAGAAGTCGGTGAAAATCCTTCATACGAAAACCGCTGTCTCGAAAATGAACAGCCAGCCATTCGAGCAGCTCCGGATGACTGGGACGACCGCCGTTAAAACCAAAATCGTTCGGTGTATCGACAAGTCCGGTGCCAAAGTGATAGTGCCAGATGCGGTTAACAATGATGCGGGGAAACAGCGGATTGGAAGGATCTGTGATCCATGCAGCGAGCTGGCGTCGACGCGATTCTTCCGGAGCATCCGCCGCCAGATGAAAATCCGAATCGATTCCTCTGACCGCAGCCACAGCTGACGGCTGCACCGGCTCTCCAATGTTGTACGGGTCGCCTCGCAGCAGGACGTTCATCTTTGCTCCCTGCTGCGGCACCAGGGTATAGAGTTTTCGATCCGCCAGCTGCTGCAGCCGATTACGATGTT